>JBBRLX010000006.1:0-168122 GCA_038231135.1 Candidatus Eiseniibacteriota bacterium
CAACGGCGAGGAGACAGAAAGGGGCAGTTCAGTTCCAGACGAGTAGCGATCCAACGGCCGGGCTCGGCTGGAGGATCGCCATGCCCATACAAATCACGTCAACACGCACGCGTGCCAGTGTGAAACCGCGCTTGTTTGAGGACTAGCGGATCCGGAGACGCCAGTACCGCGCAATGATGATACGGCGGCGGCAGCTGCCGGCAGCGCCAGGCCGCCATGAATCGCGCGAGCGCGAGCCGCCCGGGACGGGTATTGCCGAGCACGACCTCGTCGGCCTCGAATCCGAGCACGAGCGCCCAGTGCGCCGACCACGCGGGACCCCCGAGCAGGCCCTGGTCGACGCACGCCGGCACCGGGATGCCGAGACTCACGTGCTGGCGGACGCGTTCGAGCGCCCGTTCCGGGTGCGCACCGAACGGCCCGGAGTGGACGATCTCGGCGTGCAACCCGTGGGCACGCAACGCGGCCGCGATGCGACCGGCGCTGGTGCCGAGGCCGAACGGCACGTCGGGTCCGAACCGCGCGCTCACCGCGTCGATCGCGGCGCCGTCGTCGGGCGCCGCGCCGGACGTGAACGGACCGGCGCCAAACCGCGCGAGCAGCGTGGCGACCGCGGCCTGCCCGCAGGTGTTCCAGTCGCGGTCGCGCCGGTTGGCGATCACGCGCACCACGTCAGCCTGCGCGCGGCGGGTCCGTCCGCGACTCGCTCAATTCCAGCAGCACGCCGCCCACGCTCTTCGGGTGCACGAACGCCACCCGCGAGCCGTGGGCGCCCGCCCGCGGCGTGTCGTCGATCAGCCGCACACCGGTATCGCGGCAGCGCGCGAGCAGCGCGTCGAGATCGGCCACTTCGAGGCTCACGTGGTGCAGCCCCGGCCCGCGCGTGTCGAGGAACTTCGCGACCGTGTGCTCGGGGGAGCGCGGCTCGAGCAGCTCGAACGTGACGGGCCCCAGGTGGACGAACAGCACGCGCAACGTGCCCTGGTCGAGCAACTCCTCCTCGCCGCGGGTGGCGCCGAGCGTCTGCTGGAACACGGTCGCCAGCGCGTCCGCGTCGCGCACCGCGATCGCGACGTGCGCGAGTGCGGTCACCCGGGCTGCGCCCGTTGGTTCACCGGCGCCACCGCCGTGACCGCCCGCCGCGCCCCCGAGCCCGCCGGCCTCGCCGCCGCTCCTGGGTTCCGCGCTCACGCCGGCCGCCCCGCGTCGTAGACGCCGAACACGCCGCGCAGGGTGTCGCACACCTCGCCCAGCGTCGCCCCGGCCTCGAGCGACTCGAGGATCGGCGGCACCAGGTTCGCGTCGCCGCGCGCCGACGCGTCGAGGCGCGCGATCGCCCGGTCGACGCCGTCCTGCGCCCGCCGCGCCCGCCAGCCGGCGAGGAACGCCACGCGCTCCGCCTCGACGTCGCCGCCGGGCACGAACGGCGGCGGCGTCGCGGGCGCCCCGTCGGCGTGCGCGTTCACGCCCACCACCACGCGGGTGCCGGCCTCGACTTCGCGGTGCCAGCGATACGCCGCGTCGTGGATCTGCGCCTGCACGAAGCCGGTGCGGATCGCGTTCAGCATGCCGCCCATGGCATCGACCTGCGCGAGCAGCGTTCGCGCCGCCGCCGCCAGTTCCGCGGTGAGCGCTTCCACGAAGTACGAGCCGGCGAGCGGGTCCACGGTGTCGGTCACGCCGCTCTCGTGTGCGAGGATCTGCTGGGTGCGCAGCGCCAGCGTCGCCGACTCGGCGCCCGGCAGGCCCAGCGCCTCGTCGTAGCCGTTCGTGTGCAGTGACTGCGTGCCCCCCAGCACCGCCGCGAGCGCCTGCACCGTGACCCGCACCACGTTGTTGAGCGGCTGCTGCGCCGTGAGCGTCGAGCCCGCGGTCTGGGTGTGGAACCGCAGCTTGAGCGCCTCGTGGTCGGTGATGCCGAAGCGCTCCGCCAGCAATTCGGCCCACAACAGCCGCGCGGCGCGGAACTTCGCCACCTCCTCGAACAGATGGTTGTGGCCGTTGAAGAAGAACGACATGCGGCGGGCGATCGGCACCGGGTCGAGCCCGCGCGCGCGCGCCGCCTCGAGATACGCGACGCCGTTGCCGAGCGTGAACGCCAGCTCCTGCACGGCCGTCGAGCCGGCCTCGCGCATGTGGTAGCCGCTCACCGAGATCGTGTTCCACAGCGGCACCTCGCGCGTGGCGAACTCGAACACATCGGTGATCAGCCGCAGCGACGCCTCGGGCGGGTAGATGTACGTGCCGCGCGCCGCGTACTCCTTGAGCACGTCGTTCTGGATCGTGCCGCCGAGCATCGCCCGCGGGATGCCGCGCGCGTCGGCCACGGCGATGTAGAGCGCGAGCAGCAAGGGGGCGGTGGCGTTGATCGTCATCGACGTGGTCACGCGATCGAGCGGCAGCCCGTCGAGCAACTGGTCCATGTCGGCAAGGCACGAAATCGCGACGCCGGCCCGGCCCACTTCGCCGCGCGCCCGCGGATGATCCGAGTCGTAGCCCATCTGGGTCGGCAGATCGAACGCCACCGACAGCCCGGTCTGGCCCTGCGCCAGCAGGAACCGGAACCGCTCGTTCGTGGCGCGCGCGGTGTCGAAGCCCGCGTACTGGCGCATCGTCCACAGCCGCGATCGGTACATGGCGGGGTGGATGCCGCGGACATAGGGCGGCTCGCCCGGGGGTGCCGCGCCGGCGGCCGCGGGCGGCACGTCCGCTGCGTAATACACCGGTCGCACCTCGAGCCACGACGGGGTATACCGCGGCGGCACGTCCGGCTGGGGCGGCGGCGTGGCGGCCCGGGACGAGCGCGCGCGCGCCGTTGCAGCGGGCGCCGCGCTGGCGCCGGAGCGCCGCGGCGCTACCGGACGCACCGCCGCCGCGGCGCGCGTTCGCGAACGCGCGGCCTTTCGCGTGCCGCGCTTCACGGCGCCGCCTTGAGCCGCACCAGCGGCTGGCCCGCGGCGACGGGCGCGCGCTCGGCCACCAGGATCTCGGACACCACGCCGCCACGCCGCGCGGCGAGTTCGTTCTGCATCTTCATCGCCTCCACGACCACCACCGCCTGACCCGGGGCCACGAGGTCGCCGGCCTTCACGCGGAACGCCACCACCACGCCCGGCATCGGCGCCGCGATCGTCTCGCCGCCGGCCACGGCGGCGCGCGTCATCGACTTGATCAATCGCTCGATCGGCCGCCGCACCTCGACCGGCAGCACGTCACCATGCACCGACACGTCGAGGCCGCCGCCCGGGTTCGGAGCGATCCGCACCTCGTGCGAGCGCCCGTTCACGAGCAGCGAGTACACCTCGCCATCGGGCAGCGGATGGAAGTCGGCCTCGAGCTCGCGGCCGTCGACCAGGATCCGCACGACGTCCCCGTCGGTGCGGAACTCCACGTCGGCATCGCGGCCCTCGAGCGTGATCCACAGCTTCATCCGCGCGTCCTGCCGGGCGCGCGCCCGGCTGAGGCCCAGCGCCACGCCGAGGGCGTGCCGCCGGTGCCGTCCGGCAGCACGACGCGCTCGCGGTCCTGGCGCTCGTGCAGCGCGGCGGCGATCAGCGCGACGTCGGCGGCTGCCGCGCCGGGCGCGAGGTGTGCGGGGTCGAAGTGCTCGTCGAGGAACCGCGTGCTGAGCCGGCCCGCGATGAACTCCGGATGCCGGACCAGCCAGCGGTGAAAGCCGATGTTCGTCCTCACGCCGTCGAGCACGAACTCGTCCAGCGCTCGCGCCAGCCGCCGGCGCGCCTGCTCGCGATCGCTGCCCCACACCACCAGCTTGCCCAGCAGGGAGTCGTAGAACAGCGGCACTTCGTAGCCGCGATAGACGCCGGCGTCGTTGCGCACGCCGGGGCCCTGCGGAAATCGCACGCGCTCGATGCGGCCCGGCGACGGCATGAAGTTCGCCGCCGGGTCCTCGGCGATGATGCGGGCCTCCATCGACCAGCCGCGCGGCTCGGGCGGGGCTCCGCCCGCGAACAGCGGGCCGCCCTCGGCGATGCGCACCTGCTCCGCGACCAGGTCCAGCCCCGTCACCATCTCGGTGACCGGGTGCTCGACCTGGAGCCGGGTGTTCACCTCGAGGAAGTAGAACGCGCCCGACTCGTCGGCGATGAACTCGACCGTGCCGGCGTTGAGATACCCCACGCTCGCGGCCACGCGGCACGCGGCGTCGGCGAGCGCTGCGCGCTGAGCGGGGTCGAGCGCCGGCGACGGGGTCTCCTCGAGCAGCTTCTGGTGGCGGCGCTGCACCGAGCATTCGCGCTCGCCGAGGCACACCACCCGTCCCGACGCGTCGGCGAGGATCTGCGCCTCGATGTGGCGCGGCCGCTCGATCGCCCGCTCGACGTACACGCGATCGTCGCCGAACGCCGCCAGCGCCTCGCCGCGCACCAGCGGCCACGCGGAGTCGAGCTCCGCGGCGCTCCGCACCACGCGCATGCCCTTGCCGCCGCCGCCGGCCGCGGCCTTGAGCATGAGCGGAAAGCCCAGGTCGCGCGCCAGCGCGCGCGCCGCGTCGAGGGTGTCGAGCGGTCCCGTCGATCCCGGCACCAGCGGCACGCCGGCGCGGGCGGCCACCGCGCGGGCCGCGAGCTTGTCGCCGAGCGCCGCGATGGTCTCGGGCCGGGGGCCGATGAACGTGATGCCGGCCTCGGCACAGGCGGTGGCGAACCCGGCGTTCTCGGCGAAGAACCCGTAACCCGGATGGATCGCGTCGGCGCCCACCCGCACCGCGGTTTCGATCACCCGTTCGAGGTTGAGGTAGCTGTCGCGCGAGGGCCCGGGGCCGATCGCGTACGCCTCGTCCGCCAGCAGCACGTGCAGCGCCGTCCGGTCGGGGGTGCTGAACACCGCGATCGACGTGATGTCGAGTTCGCGCAACGTGCGGATCACCCGCACCGCGATCTCCCCGCGATTCGCGATCAGCACCCGGCGGAGGCGCTTCACGATCAATCCTCGATCACCACGCACGCGATGGCGAGCCCGCCGTCGTGCGTGAGCGACAGGTGCGAGCCGCGGCAGCCCAGTTGATCGAACCGCTCGCGGGCGATGCCGTGGAACTCCAGCCGGGGCTGGTGGCCGCCCGGCTGCAGGACTTCGAACTGTTTGAATCCGATGCCGCCGCTCATGCCGGTGCCGATCGCCTTCGACGCCGCCTCCTTGGCCGCGAACCGGGCCGCCAGGTGCGGCAGCGGATCCTTGTGAGTGCGGCAGTAGGCGAGCTCGGCGTCCGTGAACAGGCGGCGCTCCATGCGCTCGCCGAAGCGCTCCAGCGCCTCGACCAGCCGCTTCACCTGAACCACGTCGATACCGATGCCGCGGACCGCCAAGCGGGCCCCCTTCGCGGCAAGGCCGCCGGGACATGGCCCGCGGGCCGGAACGCCGGGCGCGGAGCCGAATCGGTGAGGGTGCGAGCCGACGAATCTAGGGAGGGTGGCAGGGGGGGTCAAGGCCACGCTGGCGAACGAGCGCCCGTGATGTATGCTGGACCCATCGTTGCGCCGCGACTGACTGCGCCCCCATTCCAACCGGAACCCATTGCATGCCCGTTCTGCATCCATCGCGAGGCCGTGTCGTACCCGTTGTGATGCTCCTGATCCTCCTGATCGGGGCCTGTGGGAAGTCGTCCAAGAAGTCGACCGAGCCGGAGGTTCCGGTGGCGCCGACGCCGAATTCACCGCAAAACGCGCTCGCGCTGCTGGTGTATTCGTGGGAGCAGCGCTCCCCCGCGGCGTACAAGACCGTGTTCACCGAGGATTACCTGTTCGATTTCGCTCCCTCCGATTCGATGGGTGCTGCGGTGGTCGACCGGACCGAGGAGCTGGCGGTTGCGAACAATCTGTTCGTCACGGGCAGGCCGGGGCATCCGGTCGCGACCTCGATCTACTTCAAGCTCGATCCCAGCCTGATCGTGGTCGCCGACGATCGGCCCGGCCACCTGGCACGCTGGCACAAGCGCATCACATCGAACGTCCGCGTGAACGTCAACAGCACCGGCCCCGACTATTCGGTGCTGGACCACGCGGTGTTCTACGTCACCCGCGGCGACTCGGCGCACATTCCGGCCGACCTGATCGCCGCCGGAGCCACACCCGATTCCACGCGGTGGTACGTGGACCACTGGACCGACGACACGTTCTGTCCGGACACCAAGTCCTGCTCGACGATCGGCAAGATCAAGATCGCCTACGCGGACACGACGCTGGCCGCCGAACGCCGGCGCTGACGCTTGACGCCCCGCAGGGCGCTTCCCTAGAGTTTTTTCGACGTTCGTGACGGACACTCGACATATGGTATTCACGCTCGAGGCGCGCGATACGCGCACCGCGGCGCGCGCCGGCCGGCTGCGTGGGCCGCGCGGCGACGTCCGGACTCCGGCGTTCATGCCGGTGGGCACGGTGGGTTCGGTCAAGTCGGTGACCCCCGACGAGCTCGCGGCCGCCGATGTCGAGATTCTGCTGGCGAACACCTATCATCTGTCGCTGCGACCCGGCGTCGACACGGTGCGCGAGATGGGCGGGTTGCACCGCTTCATGGGGTGGCAGGGCACGATCCTCACCGACAGCGGCGGGTTCCAGGTGATGAGCCTGTCGGCGCTTCGCACCGTGAAGGACAGCGGGGTCGAGTTCCGCTCGCACCTCGACGGCAGCCGGCACGTGCTGTCGCCCGAGGACGCGATTCGCATCCAGGATGGGCTCGGCACCGACATCGCGATGTCGCTCGACGAGCTGGTGCAGCTGCCGGCGGAGCCGGCCACGGTGCGGTCGGCCGTGAACCGCACCGTGGAGTGGGCGGCGCGGGGGCTCGACGAGCGCGAGCGGCTGCGGGGCGAGGGGCGCGGCGCGATGGCGCTGTTCGGCATCAATCAGGGCGGCACCGATCCCGCCGAGCGGCGGCGGTGCTTCGAACGGCTCGGCGCGATGCCGTTCGACGGGTTTGCGCTGGGCGGGCTGTGGGTGGGTGAAGGACGATCGCTGGGGCTCGAGATGGTCGAGCACGATTGCGGCGTGTTTCCGGCCGACCGGCCGCGCTATCTGATGGGCGTGGGGCATCCGATCGACATCGTGGAGTCGATCGCGCGCGGGGTCGACATGTTCGACTGCGTGCTGCCCACGCGCAACGCCCGGCGCGGCACGGTGTTCATCTCGACGGGCCGGCTGGTGGTGAAGAACGCGGCGTACGCGCGGGATCCGCGGCCCCTCGATCCGGACTGCGATTGCTACACGTGCCGCAGGTTCTCGCGGGCGTACCTGCGGCACCTGTTCGCCGCGGGCGAGCTGCTCGGCATGCGGCTCGCCACGATTCACGCGGTGCATCACATGACGCGGCTGGTGCGGGATGCGCGGTCGGCGATCGAAGCCGGCACGTATGCGGCGTTTCGCACGGAGTTCCTCGAACGATTTGGCAGTGGAGCATCGCTGGCCCCGGCGGCTTGAGCCGGGACCGCGCGCAGCACCGCCGGCCTGAGCCAGGCCGGCGCACGATGCGATGGTCGGGACCGCGACGGTCCATCACTCAACTCGAGGAGATTCGAACCGATGGATGCATTCGCCCAGACGGGCGCCGCGGCCGGGGCGCCGAACCCCACGATCGCCGTGCTGCTCCAGTTCCTGCAGTTCGTGCCGATCTTCCTGATCATCTACTTCCTGCTGATCCGCCCCCAGCAGCAGCGGCAGAAGACGCTCGACCAGATGCTCAAGAGCCTGAAGAAGGGCGATCGCGTGGTGACCACGGGCGGCATCATCGGCACCGTGATCGGGCTCGAGGACACGAAGGCCGTGCTGCGTATCGCCGAGGACACGAAGGTCGAATTCACCAAGGCGTCGATCGTCCAGGTGCTCGCGGGAGACGCGAAGTGAGGTTTGCAGCCGGCCGCTCGAACCCGGGACGGGTCGCCCCCGGACCGTGCCACGCCCGCCCGGCGGATTCGTGCGGGCGCCGCGAGCCGACCCGGGAGGCGCGCGACTGATGGCGGTGCGTCCCGTCCGCATCTTCGGCGACCCGGTGCTGCGCCAGAAGGCGCAGCCGGTGGTCGAATTCGACCCCGCGCTGCGCGAGTTCATCGCCGACCTGCGTGAGACGATGGCGGCCTACGAGGGCGTGGGACTCGCCGCGAACCAGGTGGGCGTCGCCTCGCGCGTGCTGGTGGTGGACGTCCCGCTCGACGACGGCGCGCGCGCGCAACTCGCGCTGGTGAATCCGGTGATCACGCAGCGCGCCGGCTCCGAGACCGGCGAGGAGGGCTGCCTGTCGATTCCCGGGGTGTACGAGGACGTCGCGCGCGCGACCACGCTCACGATCCAGGCCCAGGACGAGCGCGGGGCGCCGGTCGAGTACGAAGCCGAAGGCTTCCTGGCGCGGGCGCTGCAGCACGAAGTGGATCATCTGGACGGCGTGCTGTTCGTCGATCGCCTGTCGCCGCTCAAGCGGCAGTTCCTGCGCAAGTCGCTCGAAGCGCTCGCGCGTGGCGAGCTGCCCGAAGGCCATCGCGGCCCGGGCCGCTAAGGGAGCCCCAAGGAACCCATCGTGTCGAAACGCTCTCGCACGCCTGGCGCGTGCCCGCCGGCGCCCACCGTCCTCGCGGGCCGGTCGTGACGGTCCGTCCGCGCGTCGTGTTCATGGGCACGCCCGAATTCGCGGTGCCGTCGCTGCGCGCGGTGGCCGCGCGCTGCGAGCTGGTCCTGGTGGTGACGCAGCCCGACCGCCCGCGCGGGCGCGGGCGGAAACTGGCGGCATCGGAAGTGGCGGAGGCCGCGGAGGAGCTGGGATTGCACGTGATGAAACCCGACACCCTGAAGGCCCCGGCGCTGCGTGCCGAAGTCGCGGCGTTGCGGCCCGATCTGATCGCGGTGGTGGCGTTCGGCGCGATCCTGAGCGCCGAATGGCTCGCGGTGCCACGGCTGGGCGCCATCAATCTGCATGGTTCGCTGCTGCCGGACTATCGCGGCGCGTCGCCGGTGCAGCGCGCGCTGTGGGACGGCAGGAACGGCAGCGGCGCGACGACGCTGTGGATGGACGAGGGCATCGACACCGGCGACCTGATCCTGCAGCGCTGGACCGCGATCGAAGCCGCGGACACGGCGGACACGCTGGCCGCGCGGATCGCCGCGATCGGGGCGCCGCTGCTGGCGGACAGCCTGCTGCTCGCGGCCCGCGGTGAGGCGCCGCGACGGCAGCAGCCGCGCGACGGCTCGTACGCGAGGAAGCTGGCGAAGCACGACGGGCGCGTGGATTTCGGCGTGGATGCGGTGACGGTGTGGAACCGCCAGCGCGCGGTGACGCCGTGGCCGGGAGCCACCACGGGATTCCAGGGCCGCGGGCTGCTGATTCTGGAATGCCGGCCGCACGACATGCTGCCGGCGGCCGCGGCGCCGGGCACGGTGACGGAACTCGGACGTGACGGCGTGACGGTGGCCTGCGGCACGGGAGCCGTGACGGTGCTGCGCGTGAAGCCCGACGGGCGGAGCGCGATGGATGCGATGGCTTGGGCGCGCGGAGTGCGCGTCGTACCGGGGAATCGACTGGAATGCAACGAGGAGGCAGCAACGTGAACGACGAACGACCCCGGAACCCCGGGCGCCGGCCCCGCGCCAGCGCCGCCGATGCCGGCAACGACACGCCGCGCCCGCAGGAATTCGATGCGCCCGCCGCCGGCCCGCCGCGCGATGACGGCGAGGATCTGTCCGGCGACCAGTCGCAGGCGGTGAACCGCTCGCGCCCGATCTATCCCGCGGCGCGGCCGAATCGCTGGACTCGCGGCGGCAGTGCCGGAGGTCCGGGAGCCCGCCCGCGATCCGGAGGCGCCAGCGGTACCGGCGGCTCCTATCGCGATCGTCCCCAGGCCGGCGGAGCCGGGCGCGGACCATCGCAGGGCGGTGCCGGCCGTGGCTACGACCGCGGCGGCCGTGGACCGGCTGCGGGCGGCGCCGGCCGCAGCTCCGACCGCGGCGGTCGCGGACCGGCTCCGGCTGCGGGCGGCCGCGGCCCGCGCGACGCCTCCCGGGGTGACGCCGGGCGTGGCTACGATCGCGGCGGACGTCCTCAGCAGGGCGGCGGGCGGAGTTTCGATCGCACGTCGCGCGGGCCCGCCCCGGGCGGCGCTCCGCGGAGCAGCGATCGTGGCTCGCGCGGACCGTCTGCGGGGGGCGCGGGGCGCGGCTACGATCGAGGCTCGCGGGGTCCGGCTCAAAGTGGCGGACGCGCGTTCGATCGCGGCGGGCGCGGCCCGTCGGCGAGCGGCAGCGATCGCAGTTTCCGCAGGCCCGAGGGCACGACCGCGGGCGGCGGCGACCGTCCGGCCCGCGGACCAAGGCCCGGCGGCCCGCGCCGCGACGATCGCAGTCGCGGACCGGGAGCCGGACGGCGACCCGACGATCGGCGGCCGCGTCCCGAGGCCCGGCGCCCGGGCGCCAACGGCCCCGACGCCGTGGGCGATCGGCCGCGCTACGAAGGCTTCACCGGCGGCTACACCTACACCGGCCGTCCCCCGGGCCGTCCGGATGCCGAGCCCTCGCGCAGCAGCGGACGCACGTCGCGCACCGAGCGGCGCTTCGGCGATCCCCAGTCGCCGCAGCGGCGCGTCGATCCGCATCCGAACCGGCTCGAGCCCGAAGAGCGCTTCGTGATGCCTGACAACCCGCGCGAGGCGGCGCTGCGCATCCTCCACGACGTGGATACGCGGGGCATGTTCAGCGACCGGCTGCTCGATGGCGCCCACTCGCGCGGCGGCTGGGATCCCCGCGACGAGGCGCTGCTGCACGAGCTGGTGAAGGGCACGCTCCGCTGGCGCGGCCGCATCGACTGGGTGCTCGACCAGATCGTCCACATCGGCATCGAGCAGGTGCAACCGTGGGTGCGCAACGTGCTGCGGCTCGGCGCCTACCAGATCCTGTTCCTCGACCGCATCCCCGATCACGCCGCGGTGGACGAGGCGGTCAAGCTGGCGAATCAGTACGGCCACGCCGGCACCGCCGGGCTCGCGAACAGCGTGCTGCGGCGGCTCGCCGACGAGAAGGACTCGTTCGTGATTCCCGCCGGCGACGACGCGCCGTCGCTCGCCGCGTGGGGATCGCATCCGCTGTGGCTCGTCGAGCGCTGGCTCGCGCGGTTCGGAGTCGACGCCACCCGCGCGCTGATGATGGCGAACAACCGGCACATTCCCGTGGGACTAAGGGTGAATCCGCTGCGCGGCACCCGCGACGAGTTGATCGCGTGCCTGGCCGTGGAGGGCGTCACCGCACGGCCCGCGCAGTATTCGCCGGACCTGGTCTGGATCGACGAGCACCAGTCGCCGGGCAAGCTCGCGGCGTTCAAGCAGGGCTACTGCACGATCCAGGACGAGAGCGAGGCGCTGGTCGGCCGGCTCGTGGGTCCACAGCCGCACGAGCGGCTCCTCGACCTGTGCGCGGCGCCCGGCGGCAAGAGCACGCACCTCGCCGAGCTGATGGGTGACGAGGGCGAAGTGTGGGCGATGGAGCGCGCGCCCGAGCGCGTGCAGAGCCTCGAGGCCGCGGTGGCGCGGCTTGGAGTCCACAGCATTCACGTGGTGCAGGGCGACGGCCGCAGCTATGCGTTCCCGATGCCGTTCGACCGCGTGCTGGTCGACGCGCCATGCTCCGGCCTCGGTGTCCTGGGGCGGCGGGCGGACGCCCGCTGGCGGAAGACGCCCGACATCCTCACCGAGATGCCGGCGATCCAGCTCGATCTGCTGGGTGCGGCGGGCCTGAGACTCCGCCCGGGTGGGGTGCTGGTCTACAGCGTATGCTCATTCGAGCCCGAGGAGACGACAGAGCTGGTGGAACGGTTCCTGCACACCAATCCGGCGTTCGTGCACGAGGATCCAAACGACCTGTTGCCTGAAGGGCTAGTGGACGAAAACGGATTCATGCGAGTGCTGCCCCATATTCACGGTTGCGACGGCGCGTTCGCCGCCCGGTTCCGCAAGATATGACCCACCCGGGCCGCGGCCCGGACGAGGAATCTCCGGGACCCGCAGGCGAACCGTTGTCCGAATACGACGAGCTGTTCCGGCCCGCGGTGCCTGGGCCTGCCCCGAAACCCGTCCGGCGCTGGCCCTGGAGCCGCGCTCCGAAGCCGGCGGTGGCACCGGCGCCACAGCCGGCCGCTGCCGAACCGCTGCGGGTCGTGGAGGTGCCGCGGCCCGCTCGCGACGCGGCCAGGCCCGGGAAACCGGCCAGGGCTGCCAAACCGCCCCGGAAGCCCAAACTGCACCGCAAGGATCGCGCGGTCGCGGCGGATGGGGCACCGCCAGCCGCACCCCCAACGCCTTCCTTACAACCCGCCTCTCCCATCCCGGCGGCACCACCCGAGCCCGCGGCGTCGGCAGCACCTCCCCAGCCGGAGGTGGAGCCCGCTCCGCCGGTGGCCTTGTCGGGGCCCGCGGTGGCACCGGAGCCCGCGGCCAAACCGGCTCCTGTGGCGGCGCCCGCGCCCGCATCGGGACCTGCGCCGGAGGCTCAGCCTGCCGCCGCGCCGGCGGTCCCGACCGCCGCAACGCCCGAACCGGCCGTGCCTCGCGAGGAGGAGCTGCCCACCGGCAGGCCCGGCCCGTATTTCGATCCGGCCACCGAACTGCCGGTGTTCACCAACGAGGAGATCGAGGCGCACGGGGGCACCACGCCTCCGCGGCGGCGGCTCATCGGATCGCTCGTGGTGCTGGGGGCCGCGCTCGCGGCGTTCGCGACCGGGCTCGTGGTGTTCAACAACATGATCATGCCGCGGTTCATCCACAGCACCGCCGAGGTGAAGGTGCCCGATCTGTCGAGCCTCAACTACGACCAGGCCGAGCAGGCGCTCAGGCCGCTCGGGCTCATCCTGTCGCGCGCCGGCGAGCGGTTCGATCCATCGGTGCCGCGCGGGTTCGTGTTGTCGCAGGACCCGCCGCCCGACACGCCGGTGCGCGGCCGCAAGCGCGTGATGGTGGTGGTCAGCCTCGGCGAGGAGTTCAGCTCGGTGCCGAGCCTGTTCGGCGAATCGTTGCGCAGCGCGCGGTTCCTGCTGCAGCGCTCCGGGCTGCGTGTCACCGGCATCACGCGCGCGCCGTCGGAGGAAGTCGGCGAAGGTCTCGTGTCGGGCACCGATCCGCCGGCGGAGACCGTGCTGCCGCACAACGCCACCGTCGCGCTGCTGGTGTCGTCGGGTACGGGACAGGAGCAGTATGTAATGCCCGAGCTGCTCGGCCGCGAGATCGCCGGCATCCGCCGCCAGCTCGAGTCGCTGGGCTTTCGCGTGATCACGCCGCCCGCCGCGCCGTCGGTGGGGGCGATCGTGTACCAGGATCCGCCTGCCGGCTCACGCATCACGCTCGACAGCCCGATCAGCCTGCAGGCCACGGGGCGCGTGATCCGGTAGCGCCATCGCTTGCGCTACACTGTGCCGCGATGACCACTCCCGCATACCCGCTCACGCCGCCCATCGTCGCGCCGTCGATCCTGTCGGCCGATTTCTCGCGGCTCGCACCGGCGCTCGCCGTCGTGCATCCCGCCCACGACTGGGTGCATTGCGACGTGATGGACCATCACTTCGTCCCGAACCTCACGTTCGGTCCCCTGATCGTGAAGGCGGTGCGCGCGCTCACGCGCGCGTTCGTGGACGTGCACCTGATGATCGAGAGCCCCGAGCGGCTGGCGGCGGCGTTCCGCGACGCCGGGGCCGATCAGATCACGGTGCACCTCGAAGCCTGCCGGGAGTACGGCGTGCCGCTGGCGGCCTTCGATCCCGGATCCGTGCCCAGGGAACGGGTCGAGGCCGTGCTGGACCGCGTGCGGGCCGCCGGCGCCCGGGTGGGGCTCGCGCTCAAGCCATTGACGCCGTTCGAAGCGGCGGAGCCGTTCCTCGGGCTCCTCGACAACCTGCTGATCATGACCGTCGAGCCCGGCGCCGGCGGCCAGCCGTTCATGGAGGGGATGCTGCCCAAGATCCGCGCGGCGGCGGCGTGGAAGCGCGCGCATCGCGCGGCCTGGCTGATCGGGGTGGACGGCGGCATCGATCCCGGCACGGCCCCGCGGGCCCGCGAGGCGGGCGCCGAGGTGTTCGTGGCCGGCAACGCCGTGTTCGGCCAGCCGGGCCCGGTGCGGGCCCTGGGGCAGCTCCGGGATGCCGTGGGCGCCGCCGGGCCGCGGCTCGGGGCCGAGCTGCGCCCCGGCATCTGAAACCGGGGGGCCACCCGCCTATCTTTCATCTTCGTCATATGTTAACTTACCTGACTCTTTTGGGAAGGGTCCGTGTTCGAAGCACTCTCCGATCGCCTCCAGGGCATCGTTCGAAATCTCACCGGTCAGGGCCGGCTGTCGGCGGACAACATCCGCGACAGCCTGCGCGACGTTCGGCGTGCGCTGCTGGAAGCCGACGTCAACCTCACGGTGGCCAAGGACTTCATCGCGCGGATCGAGGCGCGGGCGGTCGGCGAGGATGTGCTGAAGAGCCTGACCCCCGGCCAGCAGGTGGTCGGGATCGTGCACGAGGAGCTCGAGGCGCTGCTCGGGCACGCGTCGGTGACGCTCGCGGGTTCGCCGCACGTACCGACGGTGGTGCTGCTCGCGGGGCTGCAGGGATCGGGCAAGACGACGTTCGCCGGCAAGCTCGGGCTGTGGCTGGCGCAGAAGAACAAGCGGGTGCTGCTTGCGAGCGTCGACGTGTACCGGCCGGCCGCGATCGAGCAGCTCGAACAACTGGCCGGGCGCGCGGGCGTCGGATTCTGGAAGGCGCCCGAGGGCACGGCCCCGAAGGACATCGCCGAAGGCGCACTGGCGCAGGCGCGAACACGGGGATTCGATTTCCTGATCCTCGACACGGCAGGGCGGCTGCACATCGACGATGCGCTCATGACGGAGCTGCGCGAGGTGCGCGCCGCCGTCAAGCCGCACCAGATTCTGCTGGTGATGGACGGCATGACGGGGCAGGAGGCGGTGCGCGTCGGCACGGCGTTCAATGAGCAGATCGGCGTCGACGGGCTGGTGCTGACGAAGATGGACGGTGACGCGCGCGGCGGTGCCGCGCTGTCGCTGAAGCAGGTGACGGGCAAGCCGATCCAGTTCCTGGGGGTCGGCGAGAAGCTGGATGGGCTCGAAGTATTCCATCCGTCGCGGCTGGCCGGCCGGATCCTCGGCATGGGCGACGTGATGGGGCTGGTCGAGAAGGCGCGCACCGCGGTGAGCGAGCAGGACGCGATGCGGCTCGCCGAGCGGATGCGCAAGTCGGACTTCACGCTCGACGACTTTCTCGAGCAGTTGCAGCAGGTGAAGAAGCTGGGCTCGATGGAGAGCATTCTCAAGATGCTCCCCGGCGTG
Organism: Candidatus Eiseniibacteriota bacterium; assembly: GCA_038231135.1. Classification (GTDB taxonomy): domain Bacteria; phylum Eisenbacteria; class RBG-16-71-46; order RBG-16-71-46; family RBG-16-71-46; genus JANLWX01. The sequence continues at coordinate 15,303 of JBBRLX010000006.1, forward strand.
TCGAAGGAAATGCTGGAGCAGGCGAAGCCCGACACGAACAAGCTCAAGTACTACGAGGCGATCCTCACCAGCATGACGCCGAAGGAACGGCGCCTGCCGCGGGTGATCGACGGCAGCCGCCGCCGGCGCATCGCGGCGGGGTCGGGCACCACGGTGCCCGAGGTGAATCGCATGCTCAAGGAGTTCGAGCAGGCGCGGATGATGATGAAGCAGATGAAGAAAGGCCCGCGCGGGCTCGCCGCGCTGCGCGGGCGCATGCGGTAGCGTCACTCACATCGATCCCCAAGCGCCGCGTCAACACCGCCACGGCGGCGGACGCGAGCCGGGACGTTCAGGAAACCTCTAAGGGAGGCTGTTCATGGCAGTCGTGATTCGCCTGATGCGGGCCGGCGCGAAGAAGCGGCCCTTTTATCGCATGGTCGCAGCCGATTCGCGCCGCCAGCGTGACGGCCGGTTCCTCGAGATCCTCGGCCACTACAATCCGCTGAGCCAGCCGTTCGAGCTGGTCGTGCACAAGGACAAGGTCGAGAGCTGGATCGGCAAGGGCGCCCAGCCGTCGGAGCAGGCCGCGTCGCTGCTGCGTTCGCTCGGCATCTCGGTCCGGAGCACGCCGCAGGCCGCACCGGGCACCACGGTCGAACCGGCGACGCCCGCGGCGAAGAAGCCGGCGGTCAAGCGTGCCGTGAAGCGGACGCTGTCGGCGCGCAAGGTCGAAAAGCGCGCGCACAAGGCCGCGATGAAGAAGGCGGGAACGGTGGCGCCCGCGAAGAAGAAGAAGGCGAAGAAGTCCTGATCGGACGCGGGCGCCCGCACCAGTGGCCCGGTTCCTGCGAATGCACGTACCAACGGCTCCACGGATGCGGTCGAAAGACCGGGCCTCGAACGCGCACGGTGGCATGCTCACCGGGCGCGGGTCGCGCCGCTGGCTCGTCGCCGCACTGCTCGCGGTGCTCGCCCTGGGCTGCGCTCCCCGAGTCACGCCCGAGCAACTGGCTGCCGCGCGCCAGTCGCGGGCGCAAAAGCTGATCGAGTCCGGCAACGAATCGTATCGCATCGGCGACTACCGGCTGGCGGCGCGGCGCTATGCGGCGGCCGCGGTGGTGAAGCAGGACGATCCCGCGGCGTACTTCGGCATGGGCATGGCGCTGAGCAAGCTCGGCCGCGACGAGGAAGCCCGCACCGCGTATGCGCGGGCACGCGAGCTGGCCCGCGGAAAGCAGCCGCCGGCGGCGGCCCGTGACACGACTCCGGCGCGAAGTCCCTAGCGCCGCGTTCGCCCAAGCTCGGATGATCCCGCACCGCCGTCGCCCAGGTCCGCACACTCACCGAGCCCTCGCGGCTCGCAACCCAGAGTCCCACCACCCATGCACGATCTGAAATTCCTGCGCACCCATCGCGACAAGGTCGAAGCCGGGGTGGCGCTCAAGGGCATGCACGTCGACCTCGCACGGTTCTACAGCATCGAGGAGCGCCGGCTCGCCGTGCTGCACGAGACCGAGCAGCTCAAGGCGCGGCGCAACAGCGCGAGCGAGGAGATCGCGGCGCGCAAGAAGCGCGGCGAGGCAGCGGCCGACGAGATCGCCGCGATGCGCGAGGTCGGCGAGCGCATCAAGGGGCTCGATGCCGAGCTCAAGCAGCTCGAGGAGGAGAGCGAGCAGCTCGCCGCGTGGATCCCGCAGCTCCCGCACGCCTCGGTGCCGCCGGGGCACGATGCCGCGCAGAACCAGACGCTGCGCACGTGGGGCGAGCCGCGGAAGTTCACGTTCCTCCCGAAGCCGCACTGGGAGCTCGCGACCGCGCTCGGGCTCCTCGATTTCGAGCGTGCCACCAAGATCGCGGGATCGGGATTCCTGCTGTTCACCGGGCTCGGCGCCCGGCTCGAGCGCGCGCTGATCGGCTTCATGCTCGACTTCCACACCACGCGGCACGGCTATCGCGAGCTGTCGGTGCCGCACGTGGTGCGCCGCGCCGTGCTGTACGGCACCGGCCAGCTGCCTAAGCTCGAAGGCGACATGTATCACATCGGTGAGGACGACCTGTTCCTCAATCCCACGGCCGAGGTGCCGGTGACGAACGTGTACCGCGAGGAGATCCTCGAGCCCGGCATGGTGCCGATGTACCTCACGGCGCACTGCGCGTCGTACCGCCGTGAGGCCGGCGCCGCGGGCCGCGATACACGGGGCATGGTGCGCGTGCATCAGTTCGACAAGGTCGAGCTGGTGAAGATCGTGGCGCCCGAGACCAGCTACGACGAGCACGACAGGCTGGCGCGCGACGTGGCCGACATCTTCGAGGCGCTGGAGCTGCCGTATCGCGTCGTGCTGCTGTGCAGCGGCGACATGAGCTTCGCCGCCGCCAAGTGCTACGACTTCGAGGTGTGGGCGCCCGGCACCGGCAGCTGGCTCGAGTGCTCGTCGTGCTCGAACTTCGAGGACTTCCAGGCGCGCCGCATGGGCATGCGGTTCCGCCGCGAGCCCGGCGCCCGCGCCGAGCATCCCCACACGCTCAATGCCTCGGGCGTGGCGCTGCCGCGCACCTACGCGGCGCTGCTCGAGAACCACCAGACCGAGGATGGGCGCGTGCGCATTCCCGAGGCGCTGCGGCCCTACCTGGGCGGGATGGAGTATCTGGAATCGGCGGGGAAGTAACGGCGGCGGATCCCTTGAGGGTCGGCGCCCAGGGCATGTCACAGCCACCTCGCGTGCGATCTTCCGGCAGCCACGCCGCCGTGCGATGATGCGGGCATGAGCCTTCCGCGCCTGCATCGCACGCTGCTCGTGGCCGGCGGCGTGCTGCTCGTCGGCGGCGTGTTCGTGTTCACGCAACTCATGATCACGCGGTTGTCGCTGGAGGTTGCCACCACCTCCGGGGTGCTCGCGCGGTTCCTGGCCCAGGCCTCGATGCCCGCCACGCGCGACGCCGTGCTGCAGAACATCCTGTCGGACGTGATCGAGAACATCGATTTCCCGATCGTGATCACCGACACGCTCGGGACGCCGCGCGCGTGGCACCAGCTCAGCATCAATTCCAATCTCGTGCCCGCGGAATCGATCGACAGCCTGTCGGCCGGCCGGACGATCTCGCCGGTGATCAGGGATCGCATCGAGCGCGTGCGGCGCGAGGTGCGGAACCTCGATCGCGCGAACGACCCGATCGAGATGCGCCACGGTTCGGGGATCCGGCTCGGCGCCGTGCACTACGGCGACCCCACCGTGCTGCGCGACCTGCGCTGGGTGCCGTTCGCGTCGGTGGCCGGCGTGCTGCTGCTGCTGGCGATCGGCTACGCCGGCCTCGCGAGCATGCGCGCCGCCGAGCAGCGCACGATCTGGGTGGGCATGGCGAAGGAGACCGCGCACCAGCTCGGCACGCCGCTGTCGTCGCTGATGGGGTGGGTCGAGATGTTGCGCGGCGAGGCGGAATCGGGCGCGGTGCCCGCCGCGGCCGTGGCCGAGGCCGTGCGCGAGATGGAGCGCGACCTCGACCGGCTCAACAAGGTCGCGCAACGCTTCAGCCGCGTGGGCTCGGCGCCGAGCCTGACCGCCCAGGACGTGCGCCCGGTGGTGAAGGGCGTGGTGTCGTACATGCGCCGGCGCCTGCCGCAGGGGTCGAGCGGGGTGGCCGTGACCGAGCGCTATGACGAGGTGCCCGAGGTGATGGTGAACGCCGAGCTGATGGAGTGGGCGCTCGAGAACCTGATCTCGAACTCGGTGTCCGCGCTCGATCAGCGGCCGGGCACGATCGCGATCAGCGTGGTGAACAGCGACGCCGGCGGCGTCGAGATCGCGGTGGCCGACACCGGCCGCGGCATGAGCGCCGCGGAGCAGCGCCGCGCGTTCGAGCCCGGCTACACCACGAAGCGCCGCGGCTGGGGCCTGGGGCTCGCGCTGGCGCGGCGGGTCGTCGAGGACTACCACCAGGGCCGGATCTTCGTGAAACGGAGCGCGCCCGGGGAGGGGACGACGATGGCGGTGAGGTTGCCGGGGGTGTCGTGACCGCCGCGACGCCGGCGACCCGGAGCATGCGGTCGCTCGCCACCGCGGCGATGGGCAGTGCCGCCGTCATCATGGCGTATCAGGTGGCGTCGCGGGCTGTTCCCGTCCCGGATCGCGAGCGCGCGGCGTGCGCAGCGAAGCGACCGTCGGGCGCCAGGTCTGGGAGTCGCAGCGGCTGCTCGACCGACTCGCGGACCACGGAGAGGACCCGTTCGTCGACGAGTTCCTAAGGGACCGCGCCGGGCCGAGGCTGGAACACGTGTTCACGCGGCTGTCGCTCGTGCTGCCGCGCGAGCCGCTGCATCCGCGGGCTGCACGCGGGCGACCGCATAATGCGCGGCACCGCGCTCGAGTATCTCGAGAGCGTGCTGCCGCCGCCTGTGCGGTATCTCGAGCCGGACCACTCGGCACGCCGCGCGGGCACCGTTCCGCGGCGCGATCGCGAGCAGGTGCTCGAGGACCAGCTGCGTTCCAACCAGTCGACCAAGGTCAGCATCGAGGAACTGCGGCGGAGTCTCGACGAGGGCGCCGAGTCCGGCGAACCCTGAGGCGGGGGGGGCGAGGACACGCCGGGCAGCGCCGCGCGTCCGAGCCCGGCTACGCACGAAAAGGCGCGGCTGGAGCCTCGGGCTGTGTGCAGGGTCGAGGACTCGGAGGCGCAGATTTGAGTGAGGGGGAGCGCTCTCGGATAGGAGACAAAAAAGAGGCTTCGGGTTCGGATCTTGGGGGGGCGACATGAAGTGGGATGACTTTGTGCAGGTCCGTGGCGAAGACGGAATGGCGCACGTTGCGAAGAAAAAGAGTACGCGAACGCTCTGCGACAAGAATGTCGTGCTGGGTGAAGGTGACCGAGTGTGCCCAAAGTGCCAGCGCCTGCGTCGCAGCGCAATTACCCGGGAGGACACGTCTATTCAGAGAAGGAGAACGTAACTGGGGTGCCACCAACCGTGATAACTACCCGACACGGGGATCGATTTGCTACCGGGCACATAAACGTGGAAGTCGCGACTCGTGTCTCGCCCGGGGCAAGTATTGGGGACTGCAGCTCACTGGCGGTACTCATCAACAGCTGCGCCAGACTGTTCTCCTGCGTGCTCTCTGCGTTTAGGAATGCATTGTTCTGCGCCTGAGTTGCATAGTATCTATCCGCGGCCGCCCTATTCATTAGCCCAGTTATTACCATGGCCTGAGCGTTACCGATTTGTTCAACAAGGGTCGGTGTGCTGCTAACGGTCCCCGATATTGTCGTGTTATTGCCATAAGTCCATGCATTAGCCCGAATGGTAGTCGGGGGTACTTTTGGCGCAGGCGGTGGAATTGGAACAAATGGCGCCATGTTCGTCATGGCTCTGCCTGCATCTTCGTGCGCCGTGGCGGCAACGTCTTGGGCGGCTTGTAGGGTGTTAACCCTTACGACGGTATATCCCGCCTTTTCAAGGCGGATAAAGTCAGCGGTAATCGACTGGGGCTGGGAAGATTGGTTAGCAAGATGCACCTCGACGTAGTACTTCTCGACGCCCCGAAACACAATACAAGATACTAATTGGCCGTTGACCGTCGTCGTTGGCATCTGAATGTCATCGATGGTGTGAATTTCGCAAGAGGGGTTGCAACCCGACGCATTGAGAACCGGGCGACCAAAATGCATCTGTCCACTTATCGTCGACAGCTCGGGAGGCGACGGCAGCCTCAAGTCGTCGTCATTGCTGCTCCTGGCCTCCTGAGGGAATGCACAAACCTCACCTTGAAGGGCCGCAAGAATCGCGAACACTGTCACCCAAGATCTCATCTTGATACCCCCGCATAACTTGATGAAACAGATACAAGGTGAGCTGGCTTTAGCTAGGCATCGGCAGACAAGCTAACCTAATTGAGCACAATGACCATTGCCTGACTCGTCGTTCCGGGAGGTCAACCCCTCGGGGTTGGGTCTCTACCACCTCAACGGGCCATGAAGGGCGGGGCGCCCCTCTTGTCGGGTGATCTTGGTCCTGCGAGCATTGATGTCGTGCGGGACGCACGGCATCGCACGATCTCGGTCAGCGTGGTGAAAAGCGATACCGGCGGAAACGGCCTAATTGCGGGAGGCAGCGGGGCAGTGGCGTGGCGAGTTCGAGTTCTGATCAGACAACAAGATGGCCGAGAGGACTCTGAAAGGTACTCAGGGCCTAGACCGTGAGGCGACATTACAGAGAGGGGTACACGTGTCCATTCATATCGATCCCGTCCAAATGATTCGGGAGTGTCTCTCGGAGTACATCGAAATCTCACGCCTTGGGCTCAATCACAAGAAAGACCATGCCGGTAGTGTCCTCGGGTACGCTACGGCGGAGATGCTCTTTCGAATAGTGGATGTGATCGGTGGGTACTGTCGTGACGAAATGGTCGAGGTGCGTGACAGCACGCGTCGAAGGGTCGGCACCGATTCGCAGGGGTTTTTCATCTTAAACCATCCGTACTTCGGGTACATGTTTACGAGAGACGAGGTCAAGCGTGTTTGCAGCCAGGTAAGAAATCCCCTCACTCACGGTGCCATCCTTGGAGTGGGAGTCCGTCTTTCCAAGGAACGCTCGGTTCAGGGTGGAATTGTATTTGGCGAGGATCAATGGCTTGAAATCTCCTTGCCGGAATTGTTTGAACGTGTGGAAGGCGCTGTAAGCCAGTTCCTTTCCAACGGCGAGAAGCACCTAGCATCTAGTCGGGTAGCCGAAAGGGATTACCTCGTAGTAAATGCGGCGGGAATCGAGGCCATTCGACAGAGCTCCGAGGGCCATGAATTTGCGCAATCTGTTTCCGTGACCGCACGCGGACCGGATCCAACGTTTCTGCCCCGTCGGAAAAGAAGAGGGTCCATTCGTCTCTGACGACGGACGTGGAACTGGCTTCCGCCCGTGACGTTTGCCGAAGCCCGAAGGGAGTGCGGCTGCGCTGCGCGTTCGCCCCGAACTTTCAGTACCAGGGAATCGTTCGCGCTTCGCCATTTGCGTCCGGAGTGCATCTCGCCGCGCCGTTCGCGCCCCACCGCTACCGTGGGCTACAGTCGCCACATGGCTGAATCCCCGAAACACCGCGTGCTGTGGGCCGACGACGAAATCGAGCTGCTGACTCCCCACATCCGGTTCCTCGAGCAGAAGGGCTTCGGCGTCACGCCGGTGACGAACGGCGCCGACGCGCTCGACGAGCTGTCGAAGTCGCGCTTCGACCTCGTGCTGCTCGACGAGAACATGCCGGGGCTGGGCGGGCTCGCGACGCTCGATGAGATCAAGACCCGCGAGCTGGGCGTGCCGGTGATCCTCGTCACCAAGAGCGAGGAGGAGAGCCTCATGAACGAGGCGATCGGCCGCCACATCACCGACTACCTCATCAAGCCGGTGAATCCGTCGCAGGTGTTCCTGGCCTGCAAGCGTGTGTTCGACAGCAGCCGGCTGCAGGACTCGCAGCGCAACCGCGACTACGCGGGCGAGATGCAGCGCTGGCAGCAGATGGACCTGAGAAAACTCGACTGGCAGGGCTGGACCGATCTCGCGATCGACGTCGCCCGCTGGGACGTGCGGTTCGACAGCGTGCAGGAGGCGGGGCTCAAGCAGGCGCACGTCGACTTCCGCCGCGGGCTCAACGTGGAGTTCGCGAAGTTCGTGGAGGACCAGTATCCGGGCTGGGTGCGCAGCCCAGACAACCGCCCGATGCTGTCGACCGACGTCGTGGCTCGCGGGGTAGTGCCGCACCTGAAGCAGGGCAAGCGGGTGGTGTTCATCATCATCGACTGCATGCGGCTCGACCAGTGGTTCTCGCTCGAGCCGCTGCTCGAGGAGCTGTTCGACATCCATCGCGACTACTACTACTCGATCCTGCCCACCGCGACGCCGTATTCGCGCAACGCGATCTTCTCGGGCCTGCTGCCGGCCGAGCTGTGGAAGCGCCATCCGGACCTGTGGCAGGAGGCGAGCGTCGAGGAGCGCACCAAGAACCGCTACGAGCGCCAGCTGATGGACCTGCAACTGCAGCGGCTGCGCGCGGTGCCGGAGCGCCCGACCAAGTACATCAAGATCTACGACGCCGACGAGGCGCACCAGACGCGCCGCCAGATCAATTCGTTCTCGGGGCTCGGGCTCGTGAGCCTGGTGTTCAACTTCCTCGACATCCTCGCGCACGGCCGGTCCGAGAGCGAAATATTACAGGAGCTGGCCCCCGACGAGGCGGCGTTCCGCGCGGTGATGAAGGCGTGGTTCGTCCACAGCCCGCTGTACGAGATCTTCCGCGCGCTGTCGCAGCAGCAGGATTGCGTGACGGTGCTCACCACCGATCACGGCGCGGTGCTCAGCCGCCGTGCGGCGCTGGTGCACGGCAACCGCGACACCTCGACGAACCTGCGCTACAAGTTCGGCGTGAACCTGAACACCGATTCCAAGCAGGCGGTGATCGTGCGCAAGCCGATGGACTTCATGCTGCCGGACGACGGCGTCAACAAGAACTACGTGCTCGCGCGCGAGGACTTCTTCTTCGTCTACCCCACGCGGTTCCACGAGTTCGAACGCCAGTATCGCGGGAGCTTCCAGCACGGCGGCATCTCGATCGAGGAGATGATCCTGCCGATGCTGACGCTGACGCCGCGCAAGTCCTAGGGACACTGGGGCCAGCGTGCGGTTCACCTCGGCGTCGGAGGCGGAGACCGAGCGGCTGGGAGCGGCGCTGGGCGCCGTGCTCGAGCCGGGCGACCTGATCCTGCTGGAAGGGCCGCTGGGCGCGGGCAAGACGCGATTCGTCGCCGGTGTCGCGCGCGGTCTCGGCGTGCAGGCGCGCGTGCGCAGCCCCACGTTCACGCTGGTGAACGAGTACCACGGGCGGGTCACACTGCTGCACGCCGATCTCTACCGGCTCGAGCCGGCCGACGTTTACGCGCTGGCGCTGGGCGAGGCGCTCGACCGCGCCGCGGTGGCCGTGGAATGGGCCGGGCGGCTGCCGGCCGCGCTGCGTGCCGATGCGCTCGGCGTCGTGCTGTCCGCGCCGGGCGACGACACGCGCACGCTCGACGCCACGGCCGCGGGCGCGCGCGGCCACGCCCTGCTCGGACTCTGGAGCGCGGCGCTGGCCGCGGCGCGGGAGCGCGCGTGACCGGACTGGCGATCGAATCCGCGACGTCGCACGTCGAGGTGCGCGTCGAGCGCGACGACGGCACGGCGCTCGCGGAGCGCGTGGAGGAGGTCGGCCACGGCCACACGCGCCGGCTGACGCCGCTCGTCGAGGACACGCTGCGCGTGGCGGGCGTGTCGCTGGGCGACCTCGGCTGGATCGCCGCGGATCTCGGGCCCGGCTCGTTCACCGGCGTCCGCGTCGGGCTGGCCACCGCGCAGGCGCTCGCGATGGTGTCGGGGGCGCGGCTGGTGGGCGCGTCGTCGCTGACCGCGCTGGCACTCGGCACGCGCGCGCCGCGCGCGCTCGTGGTGCCGCTCGTGCCGGCCGGGCGCCGCGACGTTTACGCCGGATTCTTCCGCGGCGACGCGCGCGGCGACACGCGGTTGTTCGCGATGCCGTGCGTGGGCACGGTCGAGGTGGTGCTCGACCGCGTCGCCGAGGCGCGTGACGTGCTTGGCGAGGTTGCGGTGAAGTTCGTGGGACCCGGCGCCGCGCGCGAGTGCCAGGCGCTCGAAGCCGCGTGGCCCGGGAGTACCACGCCTCCGTGGCGGGCGGCGGGGCTGTCGGCGGCCGACCTCGCCCGCGCGGCGTGCGCCACGGGCGGTTCCGCTCGCGGCCTGCCGGTGCCGGGTGCGGCGACGGCGCCGGTCTACGTACGCCCCGCCCTGGCCGAGGACACCGTGCGCCACCGGGCGCTCGCCGGCATCCCGATCCTGCTGCGCGCGATGACCCCGGCAGACGTGCCGGCGATCACGACCATCGAGCGCCAGGTGTTCCCGGATCCCTGGTCGGACGCGGCGTTCCTCGGCGAGCTGCGGCAGCCGGGCATGCACGCGCGGGTCGCGGACCGCGAGGGCCGGCTCGCGGGCTACAGTCTCACCTGGCTCGGCTCCGGTGTCGGACATCTCGGGAACATCGCGGTCGCCCCCGATCAGCGGCGCCGTGGGGTCGCCGCGGCGCTGCTGGACGATCTGCTCGATCGCGCCCGTGCCATGACCGTGCAAAGCGTGACCCTCGAAGTGCGGGTCTCGAACGCCGAGGCCCAGGCGTTGTACCGGACCCGGGGATTTCGGGTGGCCGGTTTGCGCCGGCGGTATTATCGTGACGGAGGTGAGGACGCGCTGGTGATGGAATGGCGCGCCGCGGCGCCTCCCCGCGTCCCGGCTCCGGCGCGTCACGAAACGCGATCCTGATTCTCGAACTCCACCCCTCCCCACGCGGAATCCATGTCCTGGCTCAAGCGCGAACGCACCGGCATCAAGAACGACGCGAAGAAGGACGGCCGCGCCGAGGTCCCTGAAGGGCTGTGGACCAAGTGCGACGGCTGCGGCGAGGCGCTGTTCCAGACCGTGCTCGAGGACAATCTGTGGACGTGCCCGAAGTGCGACCACCACTTCCGCGTCCCGGCGCGTACCTACCTTTCGGTGCTCGTCGATCCGGATTCGTTCGTCGAGGCGGACGCCAATCTCGTGGCGGGTGATCCACTCGAGTTCCGTGACGCCAAGATGCGTTACCCGCAGCGCCTCGAGCTGGCGCAGCGCGAGACCGGCATGATGGACGCGGCGCTGTCCGGCGACGCCACGATCGGCGGCAAGCCGGTGAGCCTGACGATCATGGATTTCTTCTTCATGGGCGGCAGCATGGGCTCGGTGGTGGGCGAGAAGGTGGCGCGCTCGATCGAGCGCGCGCTCGCCGGCCGCCGCGCGCTGGTCGTGGTGTCGGCCACCGGCGGCGCGCGCATGCAGGAGGGCATCCTGTCGCTGATGCAGATGGCCAAGACCTCGGCGCTGCTGTCGCGGCTGCGCGACGCGCGGCTGCCGTTCATCTCGATCCTGGTCGATCCGTCGACCGCCGGGGTGCTGGCGTCCTACGCCTCGCTCGGCGACGTGATCATCGCCGAGCCCAAGGCGCTCGTCGGGTTCGCCGGCGCCCGCGTGATACGGCAGACCATCGGTCAGGACCTGCCGCCGGGGTTCCAGCGCGCGGAGTTCGTGCTCGAGAAGGGCTTCATCGACCGGATCGTCCACCGCAAGCAGATGCACGACGACGTCGCGAACGTGCTCGAATTCTTCTGGCGCTCGACGGGCGGATTCGCCGCCGACTCGTCGGCGTCGCCGCATGCTGATGCCGCGCTCCCCGTGGCAACCGACGGCCGAACGAAATTCCAGGGCGGGTGACCCACACGACGCTGCAGGGCGCTCTCGAAGCGCTCTATGGACTCGAACGACGCCAGGGGAAGCTGGGCCTCGACGGCACGCGCAAGCTGCTGGCGGCGCTCGGCAGCCCCGAACGGACATTTCGCGCCGTGCACGTGGCCGGCACGAACGGCAAGGGCTCGACCTGCGCCCGCATCGAGCGGGCGCTGCGGCTGTCGGGCGTGCGCACCGGCCTGTTCACCTCGCCGCACCTGGTGGAGTTTCGCGAGCGCATCCGCGTGAACGGCCGCTGGGCCGACTCCGCCGGGCTGCATGCGATGCTCGAGCGCATCGCCGTGCTGCCGGAGGCCGCGGACCGCACGTTCTTCGAAGTGGCGACCGCGCTCGGGTTCGGCTGGTTCGCCGAGCAGCACGTGGAGTGGGCGGTCGTCGAGGTCGGGCTCGGCGGCCGGCTCGACACCACGAACGTGCTCGAGCCCGCCGTGTGCGCGATCACCCGCATCGGCCTCGATCACACGGAGCTCCTGGGCGACACGCTCGAGGCGATCGCCGCCGAGAAGGCCGGGATCGTGAAACCGGGCGTGCCGGTCGTCGTCGCGCCCGACGTGGACGCGCGGTCCCGCGCCGTGATCGTGGCGATCGCGGCGGAGCGCGGCGCCCCGGTGATCGAGCCCGAGGCCCTCGGGACTGCCGCCGCGGGGGACGGCGGCCACTCCGGTGCCGTGGGTGCCGCCTACCAGGACGCCAACGCCGCGACGGCGCGCGCGGTGCTGCACGTGCTGTCCGGGCTCGGCGTGAACGTGACGCCGCGCGCGTTGTGCGAGGGGCTCTCGCACACCCGCTGGCCGGGACGCTTCGAGCAGGCGCCCGGCGAGCCGCGCCTGTGGTGGGACGGCGCCCACAACGCCGACGGCATGGGGGCGCTCGAGCAGTCGTGGCGCGCGGCGTCGCTGCCGGAGCCGGCCGCCCTGGTGCTGGCGCTGTCGCGGGACAAGGATCTCGACGCCGTGATCGCCGTGCTGAGCCGGTTCGCCGGGAGCGCGGAGGTGGTTGCCACGCGATCCCACAGCGAGCGGGCGCTCGACCCGGAACGGATCGCGACCGCGGCCCGGGCGGCCGGCATGCGCGCGCGCGTGGCGGACGATGTGGCGGCCGCCTGCCGCGCCGCGGTCGCGGCCACCGCGCCCGGCGGCCTGGTATTGCTCACCGGCTCGCTGTTCGCCGTGGGCGAGGCGATGCAGGCGTTCGGTGGCGCGCCGGGAGAACTGCTGTGAGGCGCGTGTGGCTGGCGCTGGCGATCGCGATCGCCAGCGCGGCGGGCGCCGCGGGCGCGGCGCCGGCCGTTCCAGCGGCGCCGACGCCCTGGCCGATCGAGGTCACGCCGATCGTGCCGTCGAGGGTCACGCAGCCCTCGGATACGGCCGGAGCGGCGGCGCGGCACCAGGCGGCGGCCACGAGCCGCGCGTCCGACGCCGGCAGGTCCATCGCACCCACTGCGGGCGCCGGCGCGCACGATGGCGCCGAACCTGCCAACCGCACACCCGCGCCGCCGGGGTTCGGCGCCGCGTTCGACAGCACCCGCGGCTCCCACCCGGGGACGCCGGGCACCGCGATCGTCGTGGCACGCGACTCCGGAGCGGTGGTGCCCCCGGCCGCGGCGGGCATCGGCACGCCGCCGCGCGCCGTGCGGCCGCCGGCGTCGGCACCGGCGCGGCCGGCCGGACCCACGCCGCCGCTCAACATCGCCGCCGACAACGTCACCGGCAGCCACGGGCCCGAAGGCGACGTGATTCTGCTCAACGGCAACGTGCGGATCACCCGCATGCGGAGCGTGATCACCTCCGACCACGGCCGCTACCTGCGCAGCGAGGGCATGCTGTACCTGGAACAGAACGTGAAGCTGGTCGACAGCACCACCACGATGACGTGCAACCAGGCCTCCTACTCCGAGAACGACGACATGCTCCGCCTGCAGGGCAACGTCGTGGTCACCGACCACGACGCCACGCTGCGGGCGCCGTGGGCCACCTACGATCGCCGCATCGGGCGGGCCGAGCTGTTCGGCGGCGTCGACGCGCACGACAAGCACGAGACGATGCGCGCCGACAGCGCGCTCTACCTGCGGGACTCGTTGCTGCTCAAGGCCCGCGGCCACGTGCGCGGCATCGACAAGGACAACAAGCTGGAACTCACCGCCCGCGCCGTCGACTGGGATCGCGACGCCCGGGACGCGATCGCGTGGGGCGATCCCCAGCTCGTGTCGCACGAGGACCAGGGCCACGACACCGTGATCCGCGCGCGCACGCTGCGCGTGAACACCGACACGCGCGTGGCCGAGGCGGTGGACTCGGTCACGATCGTGCGCGACACGCTGCAGGCCCGCGCCGACTACGGGCAGTTCGACGATCTCGCGAACTACGCGATCCTCACCGGCCACCCGCGCGCCTGGGACCAGGAGACGGTGGTGACGGGCGACACGCTCGAGATGTGGACGGACGGCCATCACCTGCAGCGCGTGGTCGTGGAGCGCAACGCGGTGATGGACTACGCCGGCCGGGAGCCGCTGACACTGGGCGAGAAGAGCCGGCTCAGCGGCGACCAGGTGACCGTGTACTTCACCGACGACGACATCGACAGCCTGGTGTCGGTCGGCAAGGCGCACAACGACTACACGGCCGTGCCGCGGCCCGGGAAGGCGTCCGAGACGAATCTCGCCCAGGGCGACACGATCACCGTGTTCTTCCTCAAGCGGAAGATCGATCGCGCCCGGGTGGAGGGCAAGGCGTCGGGCGAGTACCAGTTCGCCGTCGCGAAGGGGGACACCGCCGCCGCGGCCGACGAGCGCGTGCGCTACGACGCCCGCACCATCGAGTACCAGGTGTCGCGCAACCGCATCGTGCTCGACCCCGGGGCCCATCTCACGTATCGCGATCTGGAGCTGACCGCGCGCCGCGTGGAGTTCGACCTCAACCGCCAGACGCTGGTCGCGGAGGGCAAGCCGGAACTGGTCGAGCACGGCGACAAGGTGACCGGCAACCTGATGACGTACGACCTCGAATCGCGCGTCGGCAACATCTACAAGGCCGAGACCGAATACGAGGCGGGGCTGTATCACGGCGAGCGGATCCGGAAGGTGAGCGACAAGGAACTGGACGTGATGAACGGCTCCTACAGCACCTGCAATCTGCCGGAGCCGCACTATCACTTCGCGTCGCGCTGGATGAAGATCTATCTCAAGGACAAGCTGGTCGCGAAGCCGGTGGTGTTCTACGTCAAGCACGTGCCGCTGCTGGCGCTGCCGTTCTGGGTGTTCCCGCTCAAGCCCGGCCGGCACTCCGGATTCATGCTGCCGACGTTCCAGCTCGGCTTCAGCAATCGCGCCGGCCAGTTCTTCCGGAACGCCGGCTACTACTGGGCGCCGAACGACTACATGGATCTGACGGTGGACGGCGACTACTACGCGGCCGAGCCGTCCTGGGTGGTCCGCACCGAGGGCAATTACAAGCTGATGTACGTGCTCGACGGCACGTTCAACGGCAGCTTCGCGCGTGACGAGGGCATCAAGACCGAGAACTGGGACTTCGACGCCGACCACACCCAGGAGCTGACCCCGCGCTCCCGGCTCGTGGCGCGGGCGTCGTTCGTGTCGAGCCGCGACTACAACTCGAGCAACCTGTTCGGGCGCTCGCTGTCGCAGCGCCTCAACCGGTTCCTCACGTCGAGCGTCGCGATCAGCCACAACGCGGACTGGGCGAGCTTCAACAACTTCGTCGAGCGGCGCCAGGATCTCGACGCCGATCTCGAGCTCGACGATCCCGACGGCGCGGGGCCGGGCCGGTCGAAGCCGGTGGGCACCCGCGCGTCGCAGTTCAATCTCACCGAGAGCCTGCCGAGCCTCGACATGTCGTTCCCGACGCGCACCGCGGGCTCGCTCGGGTTCCTGCGCGGCACCCCGTTCGAGAAGGCGCTCAGCACGATGTATCTCAGCATGTCGGCGCGGTTCCTGTCGCTGCACACCCAGCGCGCGTTCGTCGAGGCCCGGCTGCCCACCGCCGCCGACACCACTCAGGATTCGCTGCTGGTGCTCGGCCAGGAGCAGAACACGCGGCGCGGGTTCCAGACCGACGCGTCGGTGTCCGACGCGCGGCGCGCGTTCGGCTGGCTGAATCTGCGGCCGTCGCTGAACACGTCGGTGGCGGTGTTCGACCACGACCGGCTGGGGAACAAGCTGGTGCCGACGGGGGTGTGGTCGGCGGGCATGAACGCGAGCGCGTCGTTCTACGGCACGTTCACGCCGCACCTGGGTGCGCTCGACGCGTTCCGTCACGTGGTGTTCCCCAGCGTGACGCTGCAGTACAGCCCGGATTTCAAGAACCTGCTGATCGCGGGCCCGAACGGCACCGAGCAGGAGCGGTTCGAGAGCTTCGGCGGCATCGGCGTGTCGGGCGCCAAGCAGTTCCAGCTCGCGCTCGGACTCGACCAGCGGCTGCAGGTGAAGCTCCGCCACAAGGACCAGATCACGCGCATCGACAACCTGCTGGCGTGGAGCATGTCGAGCAACTACGACTTCCTGTGGGCGGAGCACGGGGCCAGGCACCCGCTGACTCCGATCGGCTCGGCGGTCACGTTCCAGCCGCCCAAGTACTTCAACGCTTCGATGAACTTCACCACCGACCCCTACAACGGCCGCCCGCTGCGGTCGCTCACGTACTACCTGGGCCTCAATCTGTCGAGCAGTGGCGCGCGGCGCGACGATGCGCCCGGCCTCGCGGTCGAGCGCAGCTCGAACGAGGTCGAGGCGTTCCACGACAACTGGAACGTGGGGCTCACGTATTCCTATTCCGGCGGCTACCCCGGCGACCTGCCCGGCAAGGCGAGCCCGTTGTGGACGACGACGCGCAACGCGAACGCCGTGACGAGCTATCAGTTCAGTCCGGCGTGGGGCGTCGAGTATTCGGCGTCGTTCGACCTCACCCTGCGGCAGATCGGCACGCAGCGGTTCTCGCTCACCCGCGATCTGCATTGCTGGGAGGCGACGTTCTCGCGCACGTTCACAGCGGGCGGCGAGGCCGAGTACTACTTCCGGCTCGGCGTGAAGGAGCAGAAGGAGATCTACATCGAGCGCGGCACGCGCTCGGGCAGCCTGGGCGGGATCCAGTGACCGGATCCAAGGCCGCGCCGGCGATGACCGCGGCGCCGCGCAGGACCGGAACGATCCGGCTTACGGTGCGCTACCTCGCGGTCGCGATCGCGGCCGCCGCGGTCAGCGCGATCGCGCAGCGCGGCGGCGCGCCGGCGTGGCTCGGGTACCTGGGCTCCGCGATCGTCGTGATCGTGTCGATCGCGTGGATCGAGACCCGGCGCCGCACCGCGCGGGCCAGGGCGGACGACCCCGACCTGCGGCTGTTCCATGCCGACGCGCCGCGCGAGCGGCTGCTCGCGCTGCTCGCGGCGCTCGAGCGGGCCGAGCGGCCGCGCGCGGGGGTGGGCGTGGGGATTCCGCCCGGGACCGGCAAGCTGTGGATCCGTCACGTCGAAGGGGCGTTCGAGGTCCACGTGTTCGCGGTGAGCGCCGCGGACGGCGCCCAGCTCGAGCGCATGATCGCGCTGCTCAAGCGCAGCGCCGCGGTGCGCGCGGTCGCGTCGGGCGCGCCCCGCGTGGCCGCATTCCGGGCGGTGCTCGGCGCCGGGATGCTGAACGGGATCGTGGTCCAGATGCTCGAGGACGAGCGCACCCCGTCGGCGACGCGCGACGTTCAGCTATGGTGGAGCGTGACGCTCGGGGACGCACCCGGCTAGGCCAGTCCCCACTCCTCCAGGTCGTCCTCGTCGAGCCCCAGCAGATGGCCGACCTCGTGCTGCACGGTCACGCGCACCTCCTTCTGCAGCTCCTCGCGCGAATGACACACGCGCAGCAGGTTGCGCCGGAACAGGTAGATCGCGCCGGGACCGCTCGCCACGTCCTGGGTGGTGCGGCTCATCAGGTCGCGCCCCACGAACAATCCGAGGATGTCGGGCGGCAGCGGCGGATTCTCGGAGGTCAGTACGTCGAGCAGCGGCAGCGGCTGCACCAGCACCGGGAATTCGTCGAGGTGCTTGCGGACCTGCGGCGGCAACTCGGCCAGGCTGTCCTCCACGAGCTGGTCGAACTCCGCGTCGGTGTACTCCAGCGCCGGCGGGAAGTTCTCGGGGTCGAGGTCGTGGGCCTCCTCCGCGTGTTCCGCCGCGCCGCCCGCGTCGCCGAGGTGCTCGAGCGTGCGCGACAGCAGATCGTGCGCGTCGGCGAACTCGGGGCGCACGGCGAGCGACCGCTCCGCGTCGTCCCGCGCGGACTCGAGCTTGCACAGGTCGAACTCGGCGCTGGCGCGCAGGTGGAAGAACAGCGCGGGATCCGCAGACATCTCGGCGCCATCGAGCGCCGCGAGCGCCAGCGTGGGCTCGCCCTCCTCGAGCGCGATCGCCGCATCCACGATGCGCACGTCGGCGTGCCGCGCCCGCGCCCGGAACCGCATCTTGAGCTCGCGCCGGGCGGCCTCGGCGTCGCCGTTCTCGAGCAGGTCCCAGATCTTGCTCAGCTCGTCCCAGTCCGTCTCGGACAGTGTCTCGAAGTGCACGCGCGCTCCCGAATTCCGTTTCGCGGCCGACCTGTGGCGCCTGGCAACCGCGCCGGACCACTGGTCGCGAGACTACGCTCGGGGGTTGGGCGGCGGCAATCGCGGGCCCGGACGGCGCCCGGCGCGCCGACGCCGCGCGTGGGCGCCCGATCCGAAACTACCGGGTCGAAGCTGCCGACGGTCCGGGTGGCTGTCAGCGATTCCGCAACTTGCGCAGCGCCCCAACCCGGGCCGGGGACGGCTCTTGCGCTTCGATCGGCGTCCCCGTAGACTCCCCGCAGGCTGGTCTGCAGAGTCCCAACGTCACCGGAGATTCCATGAAGTCTCTTACCACCCGAATTCTTGCTGCTGCCGTGGTCGCCGTCGTGAGCTGGCTCGTGCTCGCCTCCGCCGCCGCGCCCCACTCGCTACAGCCGAACAAACTGGTCATCCTCTCGACAACGGACGTCAAGGGCAAGACCAGCCCCTGTGGCTGACACACGCCCAAGGGGGGTCTGGCCCGGCGGGCCAGTTTCGCAGACAGCGTAAAGCTCCAGTACAGCAACGTGCTGCTGGTCGATGCCGGAGGGTTCTTCCCCGAAGGCGCCACCGAGTACGACGTGGCGTGGTTCATGATGGACGCCATGAAGCTGCTCGGCACCGACGGCGTCGGCGTGGGTGAGCGCGACCTCAAGTACGGGCTCGCGTGGCTCAAGGGGCAGCAGAAGCGCACCGGACTCCCGATCGTGTCGGCGAACCTGCTCGACAAGAAGACCGGCAGGCCGGTGTTCGCGCCGTTCGTGATCAAGCGGGTCGGCACCGCGAAGGTGGGCATCTTCGGGCTGATCAGTGACAAGGTCGACCTCGGGCCGGCGCGGGATTCGCTCACCGCCCAGGACCCGATGGTGGCGGCGAAGAAGGCGATCGCCGACATGCACAAGGCCGGGGCGACGGTGATCGTGCTGCTGTCCCAGCTGGGCAAGGTCGAGAGCGAGGACCTCGTCACTGCGGTGGACGGCGTCGACGTTGTGATCGCGGGCCGCAACGTGCCGCTGATCCAGAAGGGCCGGCTGATCAAGAACACGGTCGTGGCGTACGGCGGCGAGCAGGGCCAGTACGTCGGCCGCACGATCATCACGCTCGGGCCCGGCGGCAAGGCGACGGCCGGGGACGACGACATGTTCATCCTGAGCCCCGAAGTCGGCGAGAAGCCCGAAGTGCTCGCGCTGGTCAAGAGCTTCGAGGACGCCTACAACGAGAAGCTGCGCAAGGGCCAGATGGATTCCGAGGCGTCGAAGGCGGTGGCGCAGGAGAACAATCCCGACCGCTACCTCGGAGCCGAGTTGTGCACGCGCTGCCATTCGTCCGAAGGTGAACAGTGGAAGACCACCGCGCATTCGCTGGCGTGGCAGACGCTGGTGAACGTGAAGAAGGACGCGACGCCCGAGTGCATCGGCTGCCATTCGGTCGGCTTCAACAAGTCGGGCGGCTTCACGAGCGCGACGGCGACGCCGCACCTCGAGAACGTGCAGTGCGAGAACTGCCACGGCATCGGCACCCAGCACGACTCGTTCGCGGCCACGCCGCACCCGGTGACGGCCGAGGTGTGCCAGACCTGCCACCATGGCGATAACGATCCCGACTTCAACTTTGCGAAGTACCTGCCGAAGATCGCGCACAGCAACCTGTCCGGCGAGACGATCAAGAACATGAAGAACAAGATGTCGCCGGGAATGATGAAGGGGAGCGGCGGCACGAACTGACCGCCGCACCGGCCCTGCCCTCGCCCCACACCATCGACTCCAGCCGGGAGCCGCAAGCTTTGACGAACGTGCTCGAGGGTGTTCGGTACTTCGAGAACATCCTGCAGACCGTCGGCAACACGCCGCTCGTCCGCCTGCGCAACGTGGCGCGGGACTGCCCATGCCCGGTGCTCGCCAAGCTCGAATACTTCAATCCCGGCGGCAGCGTGAAGGACCGGATCGGGCTCGCGATGGTCGAGGCCGCGGAGCGCGACGGCAATCTCAAGCCCGGCGGGACGATCGTCGAGTGCACGTCGGGCAACACCGGCCTCGGGCTCGCGATGGTGGCGTCGGTGCGGGGCTACCACGCGGTGTTCTGCATGCCGGACAAGGTGTCGAGCGAGAAGGTGAACCTGCTCAAGGCGTTCGGCGCCGAGGTGCTGCTGAGTCCCACCGCCGTCGAGCCCGACTCGCCCGAATCCTACTATTCGGTCGCGCGCCGCATCGCCGCCGAGCGGCCGGGCGCCTACCTCACGAACCAGTACCACAACCCGGCGAACCCGCTGGCGCACTACCTCACCACGGGACCCGAGTTGTGGCAGCAGACCGCGGGGCACATCACGCACTTCGTCGCCGGCATGGGCACGGGCGGCACGATCAGCGGCACCAGCCGCTATCTCAAGGAGCAGAATCCGCAGGTCCAGACCATCGGCGCCGATCCCGTCGGCTCGATCCTCAAGCACTACCACGAGACGAAACAGCTCAGCGAAGCGCACACCTACAAGATCGAAGGCGTGGGCGAGGACTTCATCCCGAGCGCGACCGATTTCTCGGTGGTGGACCGCGTGGTGGCGTGCAACGACCGCAACGGGCTCAACATGGCGCGCACGCTGGCGCGCGAGGAGGCGATCTTCGTCGGCGGCTCGGGCGGCATGGCCACGTGGGTCGCGATCGAGGTGGCGAAGGCGCTGCCGGCCGACAGCCTGGTCGTGGTGCTGCTGCCCGACACCGGCGAGCGCTACCTGAGCAAGGTGCACAACGACGAGTGGATGCGCGACAACCATCTGCTCGACCCGACCGCCGCTTCGGCGGGGCAGATCGTCGACACCAAGAAGCGCAAGATCCCGAATCTTCTGTCGGTGCCGTCCGGCGCGTCGCTCAAGCAGGCGCTGGCGCTGGTCGAACAGCACGAGATCAGCCAGATCCCGGTCGTCGACGGCGACACGGTGATCGGCACGCTCGAGGAGAGCGACATCCTCAAGCTGGCGATGTCCGATCGCGCCGCGCTCGATCGTCCGGTGAACGCGTGGATGAAGCCGCCGCTGCCGATGGTGAACGCGGACGAGCACGTCGACCAGGTCACGCGGCTGCTGGTGCGGGAGCCGGCGGTGCTCGTGAAACGCGAAGGCCGTGTGGTCGGCATCCTGACGCGCTACGACATGCTGCAGTTCATCGCCGGAGGCGAGGGATGACCGACGACGCGCTCACCCCCACGTCGGGCTTTTCCACGCGCGCCGTGCACGCGGGGCAGATGCCCGATCCCACCACGGGCGCCGTGGTGGTGCCGATCTACCAGACGTCAACGTATGCCCAGGAGGCGCTGGGCAAGAACACGGGCTTCGAGTACGCGCGCACCCACAACGCGACCCGGTCCGCGCTCGAGGGCAACCTGGCGTCGCTCGAAGGCGGCCGCCACGGGCTGTGCTTCGCGTCGGGACTCGCCGCCACCACCACCCTGATGCACACGCTGTCGGCGGGCGACCACGTGATCGCCGGCGACAATCTCTACGGCGGCACCTACCGGCTGTTCGAGCGCGTGTTCCGCAGGTTCGGCCTCACGTTTACGTACGTGAGCGGCACCGACAGCGCCGAGATCGAGCGCGCGTTCACGCCCGAGACGAAGCTGGTGTTCGTCGAGACGCCGACGAACCCGATGATGCGGCTCGTCGATCTGGCCGCGGTGAGCGAGGCCGCGCACCGGCGCCAGGCGCTGGTGGCCGTCGACAACACGTTCATGACCCCGTATTTCCAGCGTCCGCTCGAATTCGGCGCGGACGTGGTGCTGCACTCGGTCACCAAGTACCTCAATGGCCACAGCGACATGGTGGGGGGGGCTCTGGTGACGAGCCACGAGGAGCTGGCGACGCAGCTGCGGTTCCTCCAGAACGCGGCGGGGTCGGTGCCGGGGCCCATGGACTGCTGGCTGGCGCTGCGCGGCACGAAGACGCTGGCGCTCCGCATGGAGCGGCACAACTCGAACGCCATCGCGCTGGCACGCTCGCTGGCCGCGCACCCGGGCGTCCAGCGCGTGTTCTATCCGGGGCTCGACAGTCACCCCCAGCACGAGCTGGCGAAGCGGCAAGCCAGCGGATTCGGCGGCATGATCTCGTTCGTCCCGGGGGACGGATCCCTCGAGACCGGCCGCCGGGTGTTCGACCGGTTCCGGCTGTTCACCCGCGCCGAGAGCCTGGGCGGTGTCGAGAGCCTGGTGTGCCACCCGGCGTCGATGACGCACGCCTCCGTGCCCCGCGACCACCGGCTCGCCATGGGATTCGCCGACGGGCTGCTGCGGCTGTCCGTGGGGATCGAGGACCTCGATGATCTGCGCGCGGACCTCGCGCAGGCGCTCCAGGAAGGATAAACATTTGTGCCGTGGTGTTTTCCCCGGACCGAACCCCTCGAAACCTCCGGGAACAGAAACACAGTTGACAAATCGGAGCCGTCGCTCATAGCCTTTCGCGCGTTTTGGTCGGCTGGATCCCGGCGATGATTCCTTCGTGCATCGCGCCTAACGAGCATCGCGCACGACAACTTGCAGCCCATGGGGCCGATGCCACCGCCTTGGGACACCTCAGCAGGGTGTCCTTGATTTTGATCGTGAGAGAAAAACCAGGGGCCGCTACGGCGGCGATTCCGAGAGGAGGTGAAATGAAAACCATGCGGAAGAATTTCGCGCTCGTGATGGTGGCTCTGCTGTCGCTGACCATCGCGTTGGCTGTCGCAGGCTGCGGGAAGAAGGCTGAGGAGACGTCCACCACCTCGACCGAGACGACCACGCCGGCGATGTCGGACACCTCCTCCATGATGCACGACAGCACGATGGCCGATACCGGCTCCCACAAGTAGATCGGGCCAGTCGTCGAGGAGAATCATCGGGAGGGGAGAATCCATCGGGAGGCTCCCCTCCTTCATTTTGTCCCCGTCCGGGGCCGGTTCGTGCCCCTGTCCCGAAACCCTGGGCCCCTCCCGTCCGTATGTCCTGCACAGAGGAGGAATTCCCGGTGAGGAACATACGGCTGGCGGTGCTGGTTCTGGCGGTTCTCGGGGTGCTCCCCCGCATGGCGGGGGCCGAGACCCGGCAGGAGCAGAGCACCCTCGACATCCCGGTGGCCGGCATCCGGTCGCTGCGGGTCGAGAATGGCCGGGGGCTCGTCACCGTGTCCCGCGGCGCCGGATCCCGGATCCACCTCACCGCCCTCAAGATCGTGCGCTCCCGGGACGACGCGTGGGCCCGCCGGGTGGCGCGGCAGACCCAGGTCGAAACGGACATGAGGGGCGGCGAGTATGAGATTCGGGTCGTGTATCCTCAGCGCCAGGCGATCCGGGTGCGGTTCTGGGACCTGTTCTCGGACTTCGAATTCCCCAACATCGAGGTGCGGCTGGCGATCGAAGTGCCCGACGGGCTGCCGCTGACGCTCGAATCCACGAGCGGTGACCTGATCTCCTCGGGGGTGCGCGCGACCCAGGTGCTGGAATCGACGAGCGGCGACGTCACGGTGACCGGTGCGGCCACCGTGAACGCGTCCAGCACCAGCGGCGACGTGCACATCTCGGATGCCGGCCCGTCACGCGTCCGCACCGTGAGCGGCGACCTCGTGGCCCAGCGCATGCGCGGCCCGCTGGCGGCAAGCACCACGAGCGGCGACGTGCGGGTGAGCGAGAGCGCGGACTCGCTCGTCCTCGCCACGGTGAGCGGGGACATCACGGTGGACGCGGCGCCCCGCGGGCTCGAGCTGTCCACGACCAGCGGCACCGTGGACGTGCGACGCGCGTCGGGCATCGTCCGCGTGCAGAGCACCAGCGGAGACGCGGCGCTGGGATTCGTCGCGCCGGTCCGTCGCACGCAGATCGTCACCGGCAACGGCGACGTGCGCCTCCGGTTCGCCCCGGCGCTCGCGTACTCGCTCGATCTCGCCACATCGAGCGGCGAGATCCAGGTCGAGGTTCCGCTCGACGTCGAGAACGTCACGCGCCACAGACTCACGGGAGTCGTGCGGCACGGCGCCACGCCGATCGTCGTGCACACGGTATCGGGAGACATCAGCATCGCGGAGGGGGCACGATGAACAGGAAGCCACGGCTATGGGAGGCGCTGCTCGCGGCGGCGCTGGTGGGAGTGGTGGTGTGGGGAGTCGCGGGTTCGTTCGTGGTGCCCCTGGGCCGCGCGGCGTGCGGTGGCCCCGCGTGGGTCGTGAACGGTCTCCCGCTGCGCCGGGAAGCGCGCGTGCTGTCGCAGGTGCGGCGGCAGGCACTGTGGGCGCTCGGCCACTGGAGCGCGCCGCCGGCGTCCGCGGACGTGCTGCCGTTCAAGCCGGTGCCGCCCGAGAGCGTGTCGCAGTTCGAGCGGCGCACGCGGACGCGGATGCACGGACATCGGGCGCCGGCCACTCCGCCCGCGCCCGACGCCGTCGCCGCGCCCGACGCGCCCGATGCTCCCGACGAGCCGGACACGCCCGACTCGATCACGACGCCGCTGCCGCCGTCGCCGCCCGGCAAGTCCGGCAACATCACCCGGCTGGGCTCCGACATCTACATCGCGCCCGACCAGGTCGTGGTGGGCGACGTGGTCGCGGTCGGCGGCGACGTCACGGTCGCAGGGCACGTCGAGGGTGACGTGGCCTCGATGGGCGGCGACGTGTCGCTCAAGGCCACCGCGCGCGTGGACGGCGACGTGGTATCGATGGGCGGCCGGCTGCTCGAGGAACCGGGTGCGTCCGTGGGCGGCCAGCGCGTGAGCGGGCTCGGCTCGCACCGCACGCGGATCCGGCAGGTGACGAGCCACATGGTGGAGCGTGGCACGGGCAGGTTCGTGGCCTCGCTGATCTGGCTGCTGATACTGCTCGGGCTCGCGTGGGGGTTCACCCGGCTGGGCCCGGGACGCACCCGCGACGCCGCCGACACCCTGCGGCGTGAGCCCGCGGTATCGCTCGGCGTGGGCGCCCTGATCTTCGCGCTGATCGTGCCGTCGGTGGTGGCGCTGGCGCTGGTGGTCGCGATCCTGTGCATCACGATCATCGGGATTCCGTTCGGCCTCGCGGCGCTGCTGGCGTACGCCATGTTCCTGTGCCTGTTATGGGGCTGGGGATTCGTGATCGCCGCGGTGGTCATCGGCCAGACCATACTGGGCCGCACCGGCGCTCATCCTCATCTGTCGGGCTACGGCGCGGTGCCGCCGGGCGGTACCGGAGCCCCCGCGCCGTACGCGCCGGCACCGGGCTATGCTCCGGCACCCGGGTACGCCGCCACGCCAGGCTACGCTCCCGCGCCCGGTGCTCCCGGTGTCCCCGGCATGGCACCGTGGATCCCCGCGCCGCCGTCGCTCACGCGATGCGCGGTGGTGGGTATCCTGTTCCTTGGCGCGTCCAACCTGCTGGGCCGCATGTTCCAGGCGATCGGGCCGCTGCACGCCCTGGGGACGCTGATCCACGTGCTGGCGTCCATCGCCGGCCTGGTGGCGATCACGTTCGGCTCGGGGGCGTGGCTGCGCACCGAGATTCGCGCCGGCACGGTGGCGCGCTGGTGGCGCGGCAGCCAGTGGGGCCGCGGCTCGTCCGGCCCGGTGCCGCCGGTGGGCGGCGTCCCGCCCGGAGCCGCACCCGCGTCCGCGGCGGGCGCCGCCTATGGGGCGAATCCCTACGCCAGCTCGGCGTCGACTCCGGCTGCGGCTCCCTATGCGGCTCCCGGACCGCCGCCGTCCGGCGGCTCGGGATGGGAAACCCCATCCGCGCCTCCGCCACCGCCGCCGTCGGCCTACATGCCGCCGCGGCCGCCCGAGCCACCGGAGCCGCCGCCCTCGGCCCCGGTCGCCTGAGACGGCGCACCCGAATTCGTACCCGCGCCCGGGATCCCCTAGGATCCCGGGCGCTTCGACTTGCCGGGAGGTGATCGATCGAGAGTTCGCTGCTCGTCCAGGGTCGCGCCGCCGGCGCCTCCTTTGCAGAACCGCCCGCCGCCATCGGCGTCGACACCGGCGGCACGTTCACGGACTTCGTGGCCGTGCTGGGCCGGCGCCTGGTGGTGTTCAAGCTGCCGTCCACGCCCTCGGGCCCGGACCGCGCCGTGATCGCGGGGCTCGACCGGTTGCGCGCCGCGCGCTCGACCCGGGTGCGCCACGGCTCCACCGTCGCCACGAACGCGTTGCTCGAGCGCCGCGGCGCCCGTGTGGTGTTCGTCACCACCGCGGGGTTCGAGGACCTGCTCGAGATCGGCCGCCAGGAGCGGCCCGACATCTACGCGCTCACGCCGCGGCGGGAGCCGCCGCTGGTGCCGGCGAGGCGGCGGCTCGGTGTGCGGGAACGCACGGGTCCGCGCGGCGAGCGCCTGCTGCGGCTGTCGGCGGCGGAGCGGTCGCGCGTGCGCCGCGCGGTCGCGCGGGCGCGGCCGGAGGCGATCGCGATCGGGCTGCTGCATTCCTACGCCGATCCCGCACACGAGCGGGCGCTGGCACGCGAGCTGCGCGGTCTGGGGGTGCCGGTCACCTGCTCCTCCGAGCTGTGTCCCGAGATCCGTGAATACGAGCGGTTCGCCACCACGGTGGTGAACGCGTGGCTGGCCCCGCGCGTCGGCCGCTATCTGGCGGCTGTGGCGCGGCGCGCGGGACCGGCGTTCGAGGTCGTGCTGTCGCACGGTGGCACCGCGCCCGCGGCGGTCGCGGCGCGCGAGCCGGCGAAGCAACTGCTGTCGGGTCCGGCGGCGGGGGTCCGCGCCGCCCGCGACGCGGCGCGCGCCTGCGGCTTCGCGGCCGCGCTCACGCTGGACGTCGGCGGCACATCGACCGACTGCGCCTACGTCGGCCGCGAGTTGCCGCGCCGGCGCGCCCGCATGGTGGCCGGGATCCCGATTCAGCTGCCGATGCTCGACGTGCATACGATCGGCGCGGGCGGCGGCTCGGTGGCGCGCGTCGACGCGGGCGGGCTGCTGCACGTCGGGCCGGACAGCGCCGGGGCCGATCCCGGGCCCGCGTGCTACGGGCGGGGCGGACCCCCCACCGTCACGGACGCGCTGGTGGTGCTCGGCCGGCTGCCGGCGCGGGCTCTCGCCGGCGGCACGTTTCCGATCGATGCGGGCGCGGCGCGGGCGGCGATGGCGCAGCTCGCGCGGTCGCTCGGCCATCGCGACGCGCTGCGCGCCGCCGCCGGCGTCGCGACGCTCGCCGAGTCGCACATGGGGGCGGCGCTGCGGCGCGTGTCGGTCGAGCGCGGCCACGATCCGCGCGGCGCCGCCCTGGTGTGCTTCGGCGGCGCGGGCGGGCTGTTCGCCTGCGCGCTCGCGGCGGAGCTGGGGACGGCGGTGGTGTTCCCGCGCCACGCCGGCGTGCTGTCGGCGCTGGGGGCGCTGACCGGCGGCTCGCGGCGCGAGAAGAGCCGCTCGGTGCTGCTCGACGCCGGCGACCGCCCGCGCATCGCCCGCGTGCTCGCGGCGCTCGAGGCGGCGGCGCGCCGCGAGTTCGCGCCGGCGCTGCGCGGGCGCGCGACCGTGGAGCGCTGGGCCGAGGCGCGCTACCGCGGCCAGGCGCACGAGCTCCCGATTCCCGCCGCCGGCGACCTCGCGCGCCGGTTCCATGCCGCGCACGAGCACCGCTATGGCTTCGCCGATCCCGCGGCGCCGGTCGAGATCGTGACGCTCGAGGCGCGGGTGTCGGTGGCCGGCGAGCGGCTGCCGGCGATGCGGCCGGCGCCGCGCCGCGGACCGCGGCCGCCGGGCAGCGTCACCGTCCGCCACGCGGGACGCGACATCAGGGCCCTGGTGTGGGACGCCGCCCAGCTCGGCCGCGGGGCGCGCGTGGCCGGCCCGGCGGTGGTGGTGGAGGACGGCGCGACGCTGTGGGTGGTGCCCGGGTGGTCGGGCACGCGCCACGCGAGCGGCGCCCTGGTGCTCGTGCCCGGAAGGCTGCGCGCCGCGCCGCGACGCCGGGGGCCGCGATGACCGCCGCGTTCGACGGCGCGCGGCTCGCGCTGTTCCAGGCGCGGTTCGCCGCGTGCGCCGAGGAGATGGGCGTGACGCTGATGCGCACCGCGCATTCGCCGAACATCACCGAGCGCCTCGACCACTCGTGCGCGGTGTTCGACGGCCGTGGCCGGCTCATCGCCCAGGCCGCGCACATTCCCGTGCATCTCGGCAGCATGCCGCGCGCGGTCGAGGTGGTGCTCGAGCGCTCGACGCTATTGCCCGGCGACGTGGTGATGCTCAACGATCCGTTCGCCGGCGGCACGCACCTGCCGGACGTTACGCTGGTTTCGCCGGTGTTCGCCGGTTCCGCGCCCGGCCGCGGCGGCCCGCGGCGGCCCGATTACTTCGTCGCGAGCCGCGCGCACCACGCCGACATCGGCGGCGCGGCGCCCGGGTCGATGCCCCTCGCGCGCGAAGTCTACGAGGAGGGCCTCCGTATCCCGCCCGTGCACCTGGTGCGCGGCGGCGACGTCCAGGCGGACGTGCTCGCGATCGTGCTCGCGAACGTGCGGACGGCGCGCGAACGCCATGCCGACCTGATGGCGCAGGCCGGCGCCCAGACCACCGGCATAAGGCGGCTGGAGGCGCTGATCGCGTCCCACGGCACGGCGACGCTGAATCGTGCGGCGGAGGCGCTGATGCGTCACGCCGCGCGCAGCGTGCTCGCCGCCGTGCGGACCCTGCCGCGGGGGACGTTCCGCTTCGAGGACGTGCTCGACGACGACGGGCTCGGCCACGGGCCGATCCCGATCCGCGCCGCGGTGACGCTCGGGGCCCGAGGCGTGACCGTCGACTTCACCGGCTCGAGCCCGCAGACGGCCGGGCCGGTGAACGCCGTCGCCGCCGTCACCCGCGCGGCCGCGACCTACGCGGTGAGGATCGTGCTGGGCGGCGAGCTGCCGATCAACCACGGCACCCTGGAGGCCATCCGCGTGATCGCGCCGCCCGGCACCGTGGTGAATCCGCTGCCGCCGGCCGCGGTCGCCGCGGGCAACGTCGAGACCTCGCAGCGCATCGTCGACGTCGTGCTGGGCGCGCTGGCGCGCGCGCTGCCCCATCGTGTGCCGGCGGCGAGCAGCGGCACCATGAACAACCTGCTGATCGGCGGCCGCGATCCGCAAGCCGGCCCGTTCGCATACTACGAGACGCTGGCCGGCGGCCATGGCGCGGGCCCGGGCGGGGATGGCGCGTCGGCGATGCAGGCGCACATGACGAACACCCGCAACACGCCGGTCGAGAGCCTGGAGCACGCGTATCCCCTGCGCGTCCGCTCCACGCGCGTGCGGCGTGGCAGCGGGGGCCTGGGCCGGCATCGCGGCGGCGACGGCATCGAGCGTGCGCTCGAGCTCATGGCCCCGGCGCGCGTCACCGTGATCTCGGAGCGGCGGCTGCGCGGCCCGTGGGGGCTCGCCGGCGGCCGGCCGGGAGCGCCGGGCCGGAACACCGTGCGCGAGTCGCCCGGCGCCCGCGCGCGCCGGATGCCCGGGAAGTTCGTGGTCGATCTCGCGGCGGGCGCCGTGCTCACGGTGACGAGCCCCGGCGGCGGCGGCTACGGGCGACCGGGCTTCGCCGCATCGCGCGCGAAGCGCCGGGTCGCGCGTCGCGCTCCGCAGCGGTAGAGTGCGCGGTCGAGCAGGCCGCGGCTCGCCGCCCGCGCGCCGGCATTTCGAAGGTAACGCATCATGGGGCGCCGGACGTGGCACCCCGCTCTCCGGAGGTACGATGCATCGCGCCATACGTGCCGTCGTGCTGCTGCTCCTCGTCGCTCCGCTGGCCTCGCTATTCGGCTCGCGTGCCGCGCACACCCTGCCGCTCTACGCCGCGCGCACTGGCTACATGTGCCAGCAGTGCCATTTCGATCCCAACGGCGGCGGGCCCCGCAACGACTTCGGGTTCATGTTCGCGCGCAACCGCCACAGCACGGATGCCGACACCACGGGCGCGTGGAAGGATCTCAACCTCACGAACAGGATCGGCGACACCATGCCGGTCTACTTCGGCGTCAATCAGCGGTTCATGCTGCTGACGGGCACCTCGACCCACTCCGACTCGCTCGATCGGTTCGCGTTCTTCGGCATGGAGAACAGCCTCCACATCACGTTCCAGCCCCACGAGAAGCTCACGCTCGTATACAGCCGGGATGCGTTCGCGATCGACGCCTCGAACGCCAGCGTCGAGCAGAAGGAGGCGTTCGGCATCCTCCACTTCAACGACACTCATTACGTGAAGATCGGCCGGTTCCGCAATCCGTTCGGCCTGCGCATGGACGACCACACGGTGGCGACGCGCAACGGGTTCCTCGACCTGAGCAGTGGCCAGGGGTTCCTGCCGTACGATCCGCGATATCCGGACATGGGTGTCGAGGTCGGCGGCGCGCGCGGGCCGTTCTTCGGCCGAGTCGCGTTCACGAACGGCCATGCGAACTTCTCGAACGGGTTCGCGGAGACCAAGGCCATCAAGCTCGGCTACAACAGCTCGTTCTATCAGGGCGGCGTGTCGTTCTACGACGAATATCAGAAGGTGCCGGTGACCAACCTGAAACGTTCGACGCGCTGGGGCTACTACGCGCTCGGCCACCATGGCCCGGTCGCGCTGGTCGGCGAGATCGCGGCGGGCACGGACGAGGCGTTGCCGGTGCTGCCCGGCGCCGTGACGGGAGCGAAGACCAACCTGCTCGCCGGATTCGCCGAGCTCGACTGGGCGGCCGGCCGCTCGGTGAACTTCCGGGCGCGCTACGACTACCTGAACCCCGATCGCAGCAGCATCCAGGTGATCCGGGACCTGAACTCGCACCAGCGCTACGCGCTCGAGAGCGAGTGGGTGCCGGTGCCGTTCGCGGAACTGCGGTTCGCGGTGCGCCGCATCCAACACCAGGACGAGGCCGCGTTCGGCTTCAAGGACGAGACGCAGTTCTTCACCCAGGCGCACTTCTCGTACTGAGTGGACGCCCCGGTGTCACGCGCGAGGCGCCCGTCCGCGGGCGCCTCGCAGGCGTGTCAGCGGCGCAGCGCCGCCAGCCGCCGGGTGACGACGCGCTGCGTCAGCGGCGTGCGGTCGGCGGCGGACAGCGTGAGCGCCGCCTCGGGGACCTCATCGAGGAACGCGTCGTTCTGAAGACCCACCACGATCGTGGGTCGCTCGCGGCACGCGGCGCGCAGCGCCTCGACGCGCGCGGCCTCGAGCGGCAGCCGCGTGGCGACCACCGCCACCCGCGCCGTGGCGAGCGCCGGGTCCTCGGTGAGCGGCACGCCCGCGTCCGCGAACGCGCGCAGCAGCGGAGTCTCGCCCGGCGGCTCGGCCGGCGTGATGCCGCGCGCCGCCAGCTCGGCCGCCAGCGGGGGCAGCGTGTCGGGCCCGAAGTTCACCACCTGCCACGGGCCGTTGACCGCGCCCCCGGGCAGCGAACCCCGCACGATCAGCGCGCGATCGACGATCGCCTCTAGTCGCGGCTCCCAGTCGGCCGGCGTGAGCGCCGCGAGCGGCGCCGCGAGCTCGGCGGCGGTGGGCTCGGGATGCGCGCGGTCCAGCGCCGCGAGCCGCGGGCGCGCGGCGTCGAAGTTGTCGCGCTCGAGCGTGCCGTCGGTGATCGCGCGCGCCAGCTCCAGCCGCACGCGGCGCAGCTCGTCGTCGTGGAATGCGAACAGCAGCAGGTCGGCGCCGGCCTCGAGCGCGCGCCGCGCCGCCGCGGCCGGCGCCGCATCGCCGGTCGCGCCCTTCATCTCGAGCGCATCGGTGATGCTGACGCCCGGAAAGCCCAGCCGGTCGCGCAGCAGATCGTGCGTGATCGCGCGCGAGAACGTCGCCGGGCTCGCGGCATCGAGCGCGCGGTAGAGCACGTGCGCGGTCATCACGGCATCGGCGTCGAGGTGGGCCGCGAACGGCGCCAGCTCGCGCTGTTCGAGCTGCGCGCGCGACGCCTCGCTCACCGGCAGCGACAGGTGCGAATCCGTGCGCGTGTCGCCGTGCCCGGGGAAATGCTTGAGACACGCCGCCACGCCCGCGGCGCGGTAGCCGCGCAGCAGCTCGCCCACGCGCGCCGTCACGTCGGCCGCGGTCATGCCCCATGCGCGCGGCCCGATCACCGGATTGAGCGGCTCGGAATGGATGTCGGCGACCGGCGCGAACACCCAGTCGAGCCCGAGCGCCCGCAGCCGGGCGCCGGTCACGCGCGCGATCCATTCGAGATCGCCGGGCCCGGCGCCGCGTCCCAGCGTGAGCGCGTTCGGTGGCACCGTCAGGTGCCCGGCGAGCTGCGATACGTGGCCGCCCTCCTCGTCGATCGCGAGGAACAGCCGGCGCGGCTTCGCCAGCTCGCGCAGGTGGGCCGTGAGCCGCCGCAGGCCGTCCAGGTCCTGGAAGTCGCGGCGGAACACGATCACGCCCGCCGGGGGATAGGCAGCGAAGTCGCGCTCCCACGCGGGCGTGGGCCCGCCCAGGGGAATGCCGATCATCATCCGGCGCGCGATGCCGCGTTGTGCGTCCATGGCGGCAACCTGCGGAAGCGTTGCGCGAGTGTCAAGCATCGGCCCGCAACGACGGGCCTGGGACCCGCTCGGGCCGCCCGTTCCCACGCTGGTAAAGATACACTCGCCTGGCGCGTCGCGAGACCCGACACTATGACTGTGCACCCTGAAGCCCAAGTTGACCGGGATCTTGCAAAACGCACGTTGGGGCGGCGCTCCGGCCCGCGCTACACTGGCATGATGAAGAACCCCGTCTCCCGGCGCAGCCTGCGGTTCACCGAGTCCGTGATCCGCGAAATGACGCGGCTATGCGCGCGCTACGATGGGGTCAATCTGGCCCAGGGCTTCCCGGATTTCGCGGCTCCCGAGGTCCTCAAGGAGGCCGCGGCACGGGCAGTGCTAGAAGACCACAACCAATACGCGATCACGTGGGGCGCCAAGCGCCTGCGGGACGCGATCGTGGCCAAGACCCTGCGGTTTCAGGGCCTCGGCTACGAACCCGAGACCGAGTTGACAGTGTGCTGCGGGGCGACCGAGTGCATGGCGTCGACGATGCTGGCGCTGGTCGATCCGGGCGACGAAGTCATCGTGTTCGAACCGTTCTACGAGAACTACGGTCCGGATGCGATCCTGTGCGAAGCACAGCCGCGGTTCGTGCGGCTGCGGGAGCCCGACTGGGTCTACGACCCGGCCGAGCTCGAAGCGGCGTTCTCGAACCGGACGCGCGCGATCGTCATCAATACACCCAACAATCCGACCGGCAAGGTGTTCAGCCGGGATGAACTCGAGCACATCGCCGCGCTGTGCCGGAAGTGGGATGTGATCGCGATCACGGACGAGATCTACGAGCACATTCTCTACGATGGCGCGGAGCACGTGCCGCTCGCGTCGCTGGACGGAATGCGGGAGCGCACGGTGACGATCAGCGGCATGTCGAAGACATACAGCGTAACCGGATGGCGGATCGGCTGGTGCCTCGCGGCGCCGGCGCTGACGGGCGCGATCCGCAAGGTCCACGACTTCCTCACCGTGGGTGCTCCGGCGCCGCTGCAGGAGGCGGCTTCCGTGGCGCTCGAGCTGCCCGACGATTACTACCGCGGCCTCGCCGATCGCTATCGCGAGCGGCGCGAGTTCCTGGTGCCCGCGCTCGAAGCGGCGGGGTTCCGCGCGTTCCGTCCGCGTGGCGCGTATTACGTGATGACGGACATTTCGGAGTTCGGGTTCGACAACGATGTCGAGTTCGCGCGCCACCTGGTGGAAACGGTGGGCGTGGCCGCGGTGCCGGGGTCGAGCTTCTATTCGGATCCAGGCTCGGGACGCCACCGGTTGCGGTTCCATTTCGCTCGCCGGCGCGAAACACTCGAAAACGCTGCGGAACGGCTCGGCCGCCTCGCGGCCCGTTCCAGTACTGCTCACTAACCGACACCCGGGGTATCATCGATGCCGTTCCTTCGTCGCAACTCGAAAGGTCCACTCGTCGTGGCCATGGCGCTGTCGCTGCTGCTCGGATTCGGGCTGGCTCGCGGGCTCCAGGCCACCGACGATCTGCGCAGCCAGCTCGACGTGTTCTCGCAGGTGCTGGGCCTGGTGCAGAACAACTACGTCGAGGTTCCCGACAACGAAAAGCTCATCAAGGGCGCGATCGACGGGATGCTCAAGACGCTCGATCCGCACACCGTGTACGTTCCCGAGCAGCGCGCCGAGCGCATGGACGAGGAATTCCAGGGCGAGTACTCGGGCATCGGCATCCAGTTCGAGATCCGTGACGGCGCGATCGTGGTGATCTCGCCGCTCGAGGGCACGCCGGCCTACCGGCTCGGCATCGGCGCCGGCGACCGCATCACCGCGGTCGACGACAAGCCGCTGCCGAAGACGATCACGAACGACGACGTGTTCAAGCTGCTGCGCGGGCCGACCGGCAGCACGGTCAAGGTCACGATCGACCGCGTGGACACCGCCGAGCCGCTGACGTTCTCGATCGAACGCGCGAAGATCCCGATCGAGAGCATTCCCTACGCCTACATGATGCGTCCGGGCGTGGGCTACGTGCGCATCATCCGGTTCTCGCAGACGACCGGCGAGGAGCTCGAAAAGGCGATGGCGACGCTGCGCGCCCAGGGCATGAAGTCGCTGATGCTCGACCTGCGCTCGAACTCGGGCGGCCTGCTGTCGCAGGCGGTGGACGTGCTCGATCAGCTGGTGCCGACGAACAAGCTGCTGGTGTACACGCGCGGCCGCATCCCGTCGTCGAACGCGGACTACAAGAGCAGCGAGCGGAAGAAGTTCCTCGACGGGCCGCTGGTGGTGCTGATCGACCACGGCAGCGCGTCGGCGTCCGAGATCGTGTCGGGAGCGATCCAGGATCTCGACCGCGGCCTGGTGGTCGGCACGAACTCGTTCGGCAAGGGCCTGGTGCAGAACCAGCTCCGGCTGTCGAACGGCTCCAAGCTGCTGCTCACGATCGCGCACTACTACACGCCGAGCGGACGCCTGATCCAGCGCGACTACTCCAAGTTCTCGGACCGCGCGGAGTATCAGGAGGACGCCTACAAGGTCGACGTGCCGAGCGATTCGGTGATGGCGACGCTGCCCAAGTTCAAGACCGCGGGCGGACGCACGGTGTACGGCGGCGGCGGCATCTATCCCGACGTGATCGTGAAGGACGACCCGAACCTGAGTCAGGCCGAGGCCAACCTGATCCAGAACCGCGTATTCTGGGAGTTCGCAACCGGCTACGTCCACAAGCACAAGGACACGAAGTGGACGTCCGACGCGCTCAACTCGCGCAACTTCCAGCTCAACGATGGCGATTGGAGCGACCTCAAGACCGTGGCGAAGTCGCGCAAGGTGGCGGTCGCCGACTCGGTGTGGCAGAACGACCGGCCGTTCGTGGTGCGCCAGATCCGCGCCGAGATCGCGAGCAACACCATGGGCCAGCTCGAGCGCTACAAGGTGCTGATCGAGGACGACATCCAGCTCAACCAGGCGCTGGAGCTGTTCCCGCGCGCGACGCGGCTGATGTCGGGCAACTTCGACAACAATACGGAGCCGGCGAAGAAGCGGTAGCGGTCACCGAACTCCGGAGTCATCGAGGCGGGCACTTCCTTGCGGAGGTGCCCGCCTTCGCATGGAGCCGCACCGTCACCGCGCGCGGATCGTGACCGTGTCCCCGATGCCGAGGCCGACGCGCAACGCGGCGTGGCCGCCGACCTGCGCGACCTCCAGCCGGTTGCTGGAGCCCACGATCGCGACCAGCGTGCCGATCGGCGAGTCGCCGTAGGAGCGCGCGATGCCGCTGATGCGGCGGCCTCCCAGCTCGACCAGCAGATCCTCCTCGGGCACGCCGTGGAACGCCGCCCATAGATCGGCCGACATCACGTTGGTGAGCGCGTTGCCGAAATGGTCGATGTAGGCGATGCGGCCCACGAGCGCGTCGCCGACGCGCCGGCTCAGGACCTTCTCGAGCCGCACGGGATCGTTGATCTGCGGTCCCAGCGCCTGGATCGAGACGCCGCGCGCGAGATGCGCGGCCACCGGCGCGAACACGTCGCGGCCATGGAACGTGCGGCTCACCGGCTGGCGGAAGTAGCGTTCGTCCTTGAGCGCGTGCACCACCGCGCCCGGCGAGCGCAGCGCCCAGTCGAGCACGCCGTTGTCGGGGGCCACGAACGTCTGGCCGCGCGCATGCACGGCGAGCGCGCGGCGCGCCGTGCCCACGCCGGGGTCCACGACGACGAGATGCACGGCGCCCGGCGGAAAGTCCTCGGCCGCGGCCTCGATCAGGAACGCCGCGCGGCCCACGTCCGCGGGCTCGACGGTGTGATTGAGATCCACCACGCGCGCCTCGGGGCACAACTCGTGGATGACGCCATGCACAACTCCCACGAACCAGTCCGCGTTGCCGAAATCGGAAGTGAACGTGACGATGGGGGCGCCCATGCGCGGCAGCCTAGCACAGGAGCCGCGCGCCGCGCCGCGCCCCAAATGCTTGCGGCAGGCCAGCTTGGAAGGGCCATCCCCAGTCCTGCAGCGAACCCGGCCCCGAAATGCCGAATCTTTCGCTGGACAAGTGATATCACAATAGTATCTTTAGAGAATCAACCAAGGAGGAGTTCATGTTCCGCGAACGGGTAGCCCGGACCCTGCCGGGCGTGGTCATGCTGGTCGTGCTCCTGATCGTCGCCGTGGCGCTGGTGGCGCTGTTCATCCTCAACATCGCGAGCGGACACTGGGTGATGGCCGTCACGAGCCTGGTGGTGCTGTTCCTGGACGTCATGTCGCTCACCGGGCTGTTCGTCGTGAATCCCAACGAGGCCAAGGTGGTGCAGATGCTCGGCAACTACGTGGGCTCGGTGCGGACTCCCGGGTTCCACTGGGTGAACCCGCTGACCACGCGCCGCGTGTTGTCGCTGCGCGTGCGCAATTTCGAGAGCGCCAAGCTCAAGGTGAACGAGCACTACGGCAACCCGATCGAGATCGCGTCGGTCGTGGTGTGGAAGGTCGTCGACAGCGCCGAGGCGATGTTCGAAGTCGACGACTTCAAGAACTTCGTCCAGGTCCAGACCGAAGCGGCGCTGCGCACGCTCGCGACGGCGTTCCCGTACGATGCCCACATCGAGGGCGAGATCTCGCTGCGCAGCCACACCCAGGAGATCGCGGAGCGGCTGCAGCACGAGATCCAGGAGCGGCTGTCGAAGGCCGGCGTCGAGGTGCTCGAGGCGCGCATCAGCCACCTGGCCTACGCGCCCGAGATCGCGAGCGCGATGCTGCAGCGCCAGCAGGCCAGCGCGATCGTCGCCGCGCGCACGCGCATCGTCGAGGGTGCGGTCGGCATGGTCGAGATGGCGCTCGCCCAGTTGTCCGCCAAGGGCATCGTGCAACTCGACGACGAGCGGCGGGTCGCAATGGTGTCGAACCTGCTCGTGGTGCTGTGCAGCGACCGGCACGCGCAGCCGGTGGTCAATGCCGGAACGCTCTACAACTAGGCCGGAACGAGGGCGACATGGCGGAGCGCAAGCCGTATCTATTGAGGCTCGATCCGGCCGTGTTCGACGCGCTGCAACGCTGGGCGGGGGACGATCTGCGCAGCCTGAACGCACAGATCGAATTCCTGCTGCGCCAGAACCTGCAGCGGGAGGGCCGGCTCCGGCCGGATGGCGCGGCACAGCCGGGCCGCCGGACGCCGCGGCCGCGGGAGGAGAGGTGAGCCTGGAAGACTGCAAGCGCCCGGCGCACGCGGGGCAACGATGGCTCGTACTGTCGATCGCATGGCTCGCGCTGGCGACCCCCGCACATGCGGGCTACGGCCCGAACGGCCCGTTCAGCTTTGGCGCCGTCATCAACGACTCCGTCGTCGTGAACGCGCCGTTTCACTGTCACTGGGCGCTGTTCTCTGCGGATTCCACACCGGCCGAAATCCGCCTGCGGTTCCCGCCCGGGGTGTCCTGGGTGGCGGGCGATACGATCCTGAACTGCTCCCAGCCCTGCGGGGGATCGCTTACCGCAGTCATGAGCCGGGCCCGGCCCGCAACGATTCGCCTGGACGCGAGGGTCGAGCACGTGGATGGCAGCGCGGATCTGGGTCACGTCGATCTCGAGGTGCGGCCGGGGCTCAAGGGAACGAGCGTGGCCGAGATCACCCGGCTGTGGCCCGGGCAGAGCCGCGCCGTGTGGGCTGCCGGAGGCTGGCTGCCGGTCGGCACCCGAAACGGCGTGTCCCAGGACGTCATCGCGAGCCGGGGCAGGAAGCCCGTCGTCCGGCATATGGAGGATGCCGAGGATACTTCCGGCGTCATCCACCAGGCGGTCGAGGTGCCCGTCATCGTGGTAATCGACGAGCACGGCGCCGCCGTAGGAGCCGTGAGAGACGCCGGCAACCCCGGCCGCTGGCCGGACGGCGTATACAAATCAGCCATCGACTGCGCCCGCTACCGCTGGAAATTCGCCGCGGCCGAGGCCGACCATCGGCAATATGCGGACTGGTTACACGTCAAGGTCCGGGTTCGGCCGTCGCCCCTGAGGAAATGATTACCAGGGAACCGGACGGGCCCTGCCGGGCGCCGCCGAGCATCTCCCGCAGCAACTCCCACGCCCCGTCCACGGTCAGCCGCGTCAGGCAGCGCAGGTCCTCGCACTCGTCGCGGTTGCACGGGCTGCACTCGACGCGCGCGTAGTGCGCGCGATGGCCGGCGGCTTCGGAGTACGGGAAGAACATCGCCGGGCGGTTGCGCGACATGAGGCCCAGCGTCGGCGTTCCCGAGGCGACCGCGGTGTGCAGCGGACCGGTGTCGCCCGACACGAACGCCGCGCACAGCGATTGCAACGCGACGAATCGCGCGATCGGCCAGCCGACGATCGCCCGCGCCCGACCCGCCGGCAGCCGGGCCACGATCGCGGCGGCGAGCTCGCGCTCGTTCAGCGCACCCGTCACCAGCGCGATCGCGGCAGGATCGGATGCCAGCAGCCGGTTCGCCAGCTCGGCGAACCGCTCGGGCGCCCAGCGGCGCGTGGGCCAGCGGGCGCCGGGATGGAATCCCACGAGCGTGGCCCCGGTGCCGATGCCGAGCGCGGCCAGCGCGTCCCGCGCCTCGCCGCGGCGCTCGAGGCCGATGTGGAGCGCGGGCACCCGGTCGGGCGCGGGCCAGCCGAGTGCCGCGACCGAAGCGAGGTGGAACCGCACCGCCGACAGCGTGCGCGGCCGCGCGTGATGGGTGTAGAGCGCCGAGCGCCAGCCCTTGTTGGGATAGCCCACGCGCACGCGCGCACCCGACGCGAACGTCCACACCGCGGTGCGCGGGTTGCAGAAGAAATCGATCGCGAGGTCGGGAGCGAACCGGCGCAGGCGCGCGAGCAGCTCCAGCGTCTCGCGCGGGCCCGGGCTCCGCGGCACGACGAAGCGCTCGTGTATGCGCGGATCGCCCTCGAGCAGCGGCGCGCTGTCGCGTTCGACGACATAACCGATGCGCGCGCGCGGGCACGCGGCGCGGATCGCCTCGAGCGCCGGCAGCGTCAGGCAGATATCGCCGAGGAAGCGCGGCCGCACGAGCAGCACGCGGCTCACGCCCGCGGGATCCACGGCGGCGGTCGCCGCGGCCGCCGCGGAGGCGAACCCGGCCGCACCCCCGGGGGCGGAATCGGAGGCCCGCATGCCTCCGGCGGGCCCGGGGAGGATCACATTCGCGGAAGCTGCGTTCGGCATGCGCTGGAGTATGATCGGGGTCCGCCTTCGTTCCAACCGCCCTCGAAAGGACAGCAGCATGGCCCGCGATTCCGATTCCCCGCGGCCGCGCGGTCTGCGGACCCGCGCCGTTCACGGCACCACGCACCTCCCGCCGGGAGCCGTGAGCACGCCGATCGTGCACTCGTCGACGTTCACGTCCGCGAGCATCGACGACATGATGCACCAGCAGGAACTCGGGGCCGACGGCAGCTTCTACCAGCGCAGCGGGCACCCCACGCTGAAGGCCGTGGAGGCCCGGCTGGCCGATCTCGACGGCGCCGAGCGGGCGCTGCTGTTCGCGTCCGGCATGGCCGCGATCGCCGCGGCGTTCCTCGCGCATCTCGAGCCCGGCGACCACATCGTCGCGCTGCAGCAGAGCTACGGCGGCACGACCGAGCTGCTGCATTGGGGCGCGAAGCGCTTCGGCTGGGAGGTCGCGTTCGCCGACGCGCGCGAGCCCGACGCGATCGAGCGCGCACTCAAGCCCAACACCCGCATCGTGCACGTGGAATCGCCGACGAATCCCACGCTGTGCATCGTCGACCTGGCGCGCACCGCCGAGCGCACGCACCGCCACGGTGCGCTGTTCTTCGTCGACAACACGTTCGCGTCGCCCGCCGGCCAGCGCGCGATCGAGCTGGGCGCCGACCTCGTGATGTACAGCGCCACCAAGTCCATCGGTGGCCACAGCGATCTGCTGGCCGGCGTCGTCGTGGGGCCCGCGAAGGTCGTGAAACCGGTGTGGAAGGCGCGCGTGGTGTTCGGCGGCATCGCCGATCCCACGACGGCGTGGCTGATCGAGCGCAGCCTCAACACGCTGCCGCTGCGGGTCGCCGCGGCGAACGCGAACGCGCTGACGATCGCCACCCGGCTCGCGGCCAATCCCGAGGTGGTGCGCGTGTTCTACCCCGGGCTCGCCGGCCATGCGAACCACGAGGTGGCGGCACGGCAGATGGCGCTCGGGTTCGGCCCCGTGGTGTCGTTCGAGCTGCGCGACGCGGCGCAGGCCCAGGCGGTGGTGGACGGGCTCGGGCTGATCTCGGTGGGACCGAGCCTCGGCGGGGTCGAGTCGCTCGTGACGCTGCCGACGCTGACGTCGCACCGCATGCTGTCGCCGTCCGAGCGCCGGGAGTCCGGCGTCGCGGACGGCCTCGTGCGACTCGCTCTGGGTATCGAGGACGCCGACGATCTGTGGGCCGATCTGGAGTCGGCGCTGGCCCGCAGCCGGGTGCCCGCGGCGCGCTGAGGGACGATCCCGCATCCGGTTTCGGGCCCGAACCCGCGGCTTCCGCGGGTTGCGTGCCCTGTGGCCGGAAACCGCCGCCCCATGCTACGCTGGTGCCGCTCTGACCCCCCGTACACCCCCTGTGGAGGATTGCCCGTGAAGCGCTCGATCCTGGCGCTCGTTCCGCTTGCCCTCGCCGCGTGTCTCGCGGCGGGACCGTCGGCTGCCCAGACCGGCTCCACGCTCGCGGCTCCGAAGAAGCCCGCGTCCGCCACCAAGACTAAGGCGGCGCCCGCACCCGCGGTGACGGCCCCCGCGGCGACGACCCCGGGAACCGAATCCGCCACGCCCGGTGCGACATCGAGTCCGGTGGGAACGACCAGCACTCCGGCTCCCGGCATGCCGACCTCGACAGAGCCGGCGAAGCCGGCGGGCGTCGACAGTCTCGGCCTGCTCGAGCGCGCCGTGAAACGGGACTCCACCAAGTTCGACAACCTGTACCGGCTCGGCGTCATGTACCTCGATCGCGATCGCGTGACCGAGGCGATGACCGTGCTGCTCAAGGCCCACCGGCTCAGGCCCAAGAACCACCGGGTGCTCGTGAACCTCGGCGCCGCGTTCGACGCCGCCGGCCAGCCGGCGACCGCCCAGACCTACTACAAGGAAGCCCTGGCCGCGGCTCCCGGTGACTCGGTCGCCACCTGCCGGCTCGCGAGTTCGCTGTACGCGCAGGCGAACTACAAGGACGCGATGAAGCTGCTGCGCTCGATGATCGGCGACCCGAAGAAGAACACCGGCGCCTATTGCGCGTACTTCACGCTGGGCGTGGCGTTCGCGGATGCCGGCATCTATCGCGACGCGATCCGGATGTGGAAGAAGGTCATCGAGATCGCTCCCAACTCCGCCGAGGCGAACAGCGCCAAGGAAAGCATCGACGTCCTGGAAAAATTCGTGAAGCAGTAGCGCAACCGGGACGGGGCGGGCCTGAGACAGCCTCGATTCCCGAGGCGGCGCACGAGGCCCCATGATTTACTTCGACCACAACGCGTCCACGCCGGTGCGGCCGGAGGTGATCGCCGCGATGTCCGCGGCGCTCTCCGATCTGCACGCGAATCCGTCCAGCTCCCACCGCGAAGGCCAGCGCTCCCGCGCGGCCATCGATCGCGCGCGCGAGCACGTGGCGGCGCTGGTGAATGCGCGGCCCTCCGGGATCGTGTTCACGAGCGGCGGGACCGAGGGCGATCACGCCGCGATCATCGGCGCCGCGTGGGCGCTCGAATCGCAGGGCCGGCGCATCGCGATCTCGGCGCTCGAGCACCACGCGGTGCACGGCGCGGCCCAGGTGCTGGTGCGCGGCGGCTGGAGCGTGGAGCACCTGCATGCGACGCCGGCGGGGGCACTCCAGCCCGCGGGCGTCGACGCGCTGCCGGCCGGGACCACGCTCGTGTCGCTGATGCTCGCGAACAACGAGACGGGCGCGGTGCAGCCGGTGGCCGAAGTGGCGCGGCGTGCCCACGCGCGCGGCATGCGCGTCCATTGCGATGCCGTGCAGGCGGCGGGCAAGATTCCGGTCGACGTGACGGAACTCGGCGCCGACTACCTCGTGATCTCGGCCCACAAACTCGGCGGCCCGAAGGGCGTGGGCGCACTGGTGCTGCGCGATGGCGCGCCGTACGAGCCGCTGTTCCGCGGCAGCGGCCACGAGCACGGGCGGCGCGGCGGCACCGAGAACCTGGCGGGTATCGTGGGGTTCGGCGTGGCCGCGGAGCTGGCGGCCCGCGAACTCGCCGCCGAGCACGCCCGCATGCTCGTGCTGCGTGAGCGGCTGGAGCAGGGCCTGCGGGCGGCGCTGCCGGATGCCGTGATCCACGCCACCGCGACCGCGCGGCTGCCGAACACCGTCAATGTGTCGGTTCCCGGCGCCCGCAGCGATCACATGCTGATGAGCCTCGACGCACGCGGCGTCGAGGTGTCGGCGGGCGCGGCATGCGCGAGCGGGGCGGTGGAGCCGTCGCCGGTGCTCGCGGCCATGAGCGTGCCCCGCGATCTCGCCGTGTGTGCGATCCGGCTGAGCATGGGGCGCACCACGACCGCGGCCGAAGTCGACGCGGTGGTCGCGGCGATGGTGGCGAGTGCGGCGGCGGCGCGCACGCTCGGCGGCGTGACCGCGGCGGCGGGCGCGTGACCGCGTCGATGCCTGCTCCGCGCCGCCGCGTGCTCGCCGCGATGAGCGGTGGCGTCGATTCCGCGGTGGCCGCGGCGCTGCTCGCGGAGCAGGGCCACGACGTCACCGGCGTGACGCTCAAGCTGTGGTGCTAC
Organism: Candidatus Eiseniibacteriota bacterium; assembly: GCA_038231135.1. Lineage (GTDB taxonomy): Bacteria > Eisenbacteria > RBG-16-71-46 > RBG-16-71-46 > RBG-16-71-46 > JANLWX01. Next base: position 58,374 of record JBBRLX010000006.1, read on the forward strand.
GGCACCTCGCCGGTGTCGCCGCGCGCGTGCTGCACGCTCGACGCGATCGACGACGCGCGCTCGGTGGCGCGGCGCATGGGGTTCCCGCACTTCACGGTCGAGGCCGAGGAGGTGTTCCGCGCGCGCGTGCTGCAGCCGTTTCTCGACGCCTACGCCGAGGGCCGGACGCCGTATCCATGCGCGCTGTGCAACCAGCACCTCAAGTTCGGCGACCTGGTGTCGCGCATGGAGCTGATCGGCGCCGACACGCTTGCGACCGGCCACTACGCGCGCGTCACGCAGGAGCCCGACGGGCCCGCGCTATGGCGCGCCGCCGACACCACCAAGGACCAGAGCTACGCGCTGGCGCTGGTGCCGTACGCCGCGCTCGGCCGGGCGGTGTTCCCGCTGGGCGCGCTCGAGAAGTCCGAGGTGCGCGGCCATGCCGAGCGCCTGGGGCTGACCGTGTGGGACAAGCCCGAGAGCCAGGATCTGTGCTTCGTGCCCGATGGCGACTACGCCGGCTACATGACCTCGAAACTCGGCGAGACGCGCGGCACCGCGCCCGGCGCGTTCGTCACCGCGGGGGGGCGCGAGGTCGGTGCGCATCGCGGCATCATCCACTACACGGTCGGCCAGCGGCGCGGCCTCGGCATCGGGTCGGGCGAGCCGCTCTACGTGCTGTCGATCGATTCCGCGCGCAACCAGGTCGTGGTCGGCGCCCGCAGTGAGCTCGATTCACCGGGGCTCGTCACCGGTCCCATGAACTGGCTGGTGCCCGAGCCGCCCGCCGCGGGGACGCGCGCCGAAGTCCAGATCCGCTCGCATCACACGCCGGCCGCCGTGACGCTCCATCCGCGGCCCGACGGCGGCGTCGAGGCGTGGTTCGACGTGCCGCAGGCCGCGGTCACGCCGGGCCAGCTCGCGGTGTTCTATTGCGGCGATCGCGTGCTCGGCGGCGCCACGATCGCGGGCGCGACCCAGGCGGAGGCGGCGGGCTCCGGCTCCGTGCGCGCCCTGGCGACGGCCGCCGCCACGCTCGCGACGGCGCCGACGGCGGCGACGGCCGCTGCACCGTCGCCGGACGCGACCGCCGCCGCGAGCGTGTGAGCACCGTACCCGCCACCGCCGCGAGCCCGCCGCTCGCGGTGCGCACGCTCGAACGCTGCCTGGTGTGCGGGAGTGCGAGGCTCCTGCCGCTCGGGATGGCCTACGAGTTCCGCGGCCGGCGCTTTCCCGCCGTGCGGTGCCACGAGTGCGGGATGCGGTTCCTCGCCGTCCAGCCCGCTCCCGAGGCGTTCGCGGAACTCTACGGCGCCGAGTACTTCGAGACCGATTTTCGCTGCGGCCGCAGCGACGCCCATTCGTTCGCCGAGGCCGCGTTCCGGGCCGAGAACGCCGGGTTGCTCGACGAGTTCGCGAAGCTCGGGCCCCCGGGCCGGCTGCTCGAGGTGGGCAGCGCGAGCGGCTGGCTGCTGCGCCACGCCGCGGAGCGTGGCTGGCAGGCGCGCGGCGTCGAGCTGTCCGGGGAGGCGGTCGCACATTCGCGCTCGATTGGCGCCGAGGTGTTCCATGGCGATCTGCTTGCCGCGCAGTTCCCGGCGGCGTCGTTTGACCTGATCTACCTGGGCGACGTGCTCGAGCACGTGCCCGACTGCCGTTCTGTGATGGCGGAGGTCGCTCGCCTGCTGGCGCCGGGCGGGCAGCTCTACCTGCGCGGGCCGATCACCACGAACTCGCTGGCCCGCCGGCTCGCGCTCGCGGCCATGGCGGCGACCGGCCGCACGATCGTGCTGCGCGAGCCGCCGTACCACCTGTGGGAGTTCACGCCGGCATCGCTGCGCCGGCTGGTGGCGGACTGCGGGCTCGAACTCGTTGCGATGCGCCAGAGCAAGATTCCCGCGGGGCGGCCGCACGGCACGAAGTCGGCGCCCGAGCGCCTGGCGCTCCGCGTGTTCGACGCCGTGAACGTCCCGATCACCCGCACGTTCCGCGTGTTCGGCGATCGCGTGGTGATGATCGCCCGCCAGCCGCGCTGATCCGCGATTCCTGGGCCGGTTTTTCCGCTGGACCTGGGGCCTAAGAGATGCGTAAGTTCCGGGCGCACAGGACACTTCGGCCTTCGATCCCCTAAGAGGAGGATGAGCCATGCGATGGACGCGTGTGGTGGCAGCATGCGGGACCCTCGGCGCGATCGGCGCAATCGCGTTCGTGAGTTCGTGCGCCCAGAAGACCAGCGAAACCGCGTCCACCGGCACGGCGGGGAGTGCCATGACGATGGACCAGCGGCTCGAGCACGGGCGGCGGCTGGCGTTGTCGAGCGGCTGCGTCGACTGTCACACCCCGGGCTCCCTGTATGGCACGCCGGATACCACGCGCATGCTGTCCGGGAGCGAACTCGGCTGGCAGGGTCCGTGGGGTGTGTCGTATCCGCGCAACCTCACTCCCGATTCCACGACCGGCCTCGGCACATGGACCGAGGATCAGATCGTGACGGCGTTCACCACCGGCCATCGGCCCGACGGTACCGTGCTGCTGCCGCCGATGCCGTGGCCCGGCTTCGGGGCCGGCTTCACGCCCGATGACGCCCACGCGCTGGCCGCCTATCTCAAGTCGATCCCGGCCGTGCATCATCAGATGCCTGCGGTCATGCCGCCGGGCAAGCCCGTCAAGGGCCCGGTGATGATCTTCCCGCCGCCTCCGGCATGGGACGCGCAGAATCTGCCGCCGCCTCCTGGCGCACCGGCGGCCGCGGGCGCGCACTAACCGCGTCAAAGGGCCTGCGCGGTTCACGCGCGGCCACGGCATCCAGTATCGCGGCGGGCCCACGACGGGCCCGCCGCGTGTGTGTGTTTGGTGGACGCCCGATCGCTTGCTAGCCTCCCCCGCCCATGTCCGATCCAGCGTCGATCCATGCCCCCGCCGTCGAGGTCCGCGGCATCCGCCGCACGTTCAAGGCATCGCGCGGCGGCGGCGAAGTGCAGGCGCTCGCGGGTGTGGACGCCCGCATCGAGCGGGGCGAGGTGTTCGGCCTCCTGGGTCCCAACGGCGCCGGCAAGACCACGCTGATCAAGATCCTCACCACGCTGCTGTACCCGAGCGCCGGCGAGGCGAAGGTCGCGGGCTACGACGTCGTGCGCGAGGACATCGAAGTGCGCCGCCGGATCAGCCTGGTGTCGGGCGGCGAGAGCGCGGGCTACGGCATTCTCACCGTGCGCGAGTGCCTGTGGATGTTCTCCCAGTACTATGGCGTGCCGTCGTCGGTGGCATGGCCGCGCGTGGATGCCCTGATCGACGTGGTGGGCCTCAAGGAGCACCAGCACTCGCGCATCAACCGGCTGTCGACCGGGCAGCGGCAGCGCATGAACTTCGCGCGCGGGTTCGTGAGCGACCCCGAGGTGCTGTTCCTCGACGAGCCGACGCTCGGCATGGACGTGACCGCGGCGCGCCAGCTCCGCACCTACGTCGCCGAGTGGGTGCGCGAGCGGCCCGGCCGCACGGTGCTGCTCACCACCCACTACATGGCCGAGGCCGAGGAGCTGTGCGACCGCGTCGCGATCATCGACCGCGGCCGCGTGCTGGCGTGCGACAGCACGGCCGCGCTGCGCCGCCAGGTGCAGGGCGGCCAGCACGTGGAACTGGAGCTGCGGAACGCGGACGGCGCGCTGGCCGATCTCCGGATGCTCGGCGACACGCCCACGGCGTGGGGGGCGGTCCATCCCGAGCGCGGCACGCGGACGCTCAAGTTCCTGCTGCCGCCCGGCCGGCCGCTGGTCGACGTGCTGCGGGCGCTCGAGCTCCAGCGCGTGCGCGTGGAAGGCATTGCCACCCACGAGACCACGCTCGAGGACGTGTTCATCGCGGTGGTGGGACGCGGGCTCGAGGACCTGGAGCCGCCGTCGTGAGCACCACGATCGTCCGCGGTCCGGCGCTCGAGGTGCGCGCGTGCCTGGCGCGCGCGTACGTGCGGCTCGTGGGATCGGTGCGGGAGCCGTCGTGGATCATCAACGACGCGGTGTTCCCGGCACTCGGCATGGTCGCGTTCGTGCTGCTGTACCGCGCGCTGGGCGCGCCGCGCAGCTACGAGGCGGTGGCCGTGATCGGCGGCATCCTGTCCACGTTCTGGCTCAACGTGCTGTGGGGCATGGGCGCCCAGCTCTACTGGGAGAAGCAGCAGGGCCAGCTCCAGTTGTATTTCGCGGCGCCGTGCTCGCGCATGGCGATCCTCGCCGGCATGGCGCTGGGCGGCCTCGGCATGACCTCGGTGCGCGCGATCTTCGGCATCGCCCTCGGGTTCGGCGTGTTCGGCGTGCGCGTGCAGCCATTCTCGATCGGCGAACTGCTGGGCGTGTTCCTGCTGACGATGTTCGCGCTGTATGCGCTCGGCATGGTGCTCGCGTCACTGTTCCTGTTGTATGGCCGCGAGGCGTGGCATCTGTGCAACGCGCTCACCGAGCCGGTGTACTTCCTGTCGGGAATGTACTTTCCGCTGCGCACGCTGGGAGCGCTCGGCGGCGTGGTCGCGGGGATCATCCCGCTCGCGCTCGGCATCGACGCCATGCGCCAGGTGCTGCTCGGCCGCGGCGCCCACGGCATGCTGCCGGTCGCCCTGGAGGCCGGGATCCTCGCCGCGCTGGGCGCGGCGCTGCTGGTGCTGGCGCGGTTCACGCTGCGTTACCTCGAGGGCCTGTCGAAGCGCGAAGGCCGGCTCACCCAGCGATGGCAGTGACGCGATGACGGCGCTCGTACAGCGCGCCCGCGCCGCCGCCTGGCTCGGCTGGCAGATCGAATCGAACTGGGCGGACTGGTTCACGTTCTCGGTCTACACGCTGATCCGTCCGATCGGCACCGCGCTGATCCTCGGCGGCATGTACTGGGCCGTCGGCGGCGCTGCCCGCCACGCGTCGCTGTTCGCGGCGTTCTACCTCGCCAACGCGTTGCACGAGTACGTCACGCGCGTGCTCGTCGGCATGGGCTGGGTCGTGGTCGAGGAACGCGAGGACTACGAGACGCTCAAGCTGGTATACACCTCGCCGGTCGGCATGCGCACGTACCTGCTGGGCCGGGCCGGCGTGAAGTTCGGCCTCGCGACCTGCAGCGCCGTGCTGGTGCTGGCGCTCGGCTGGTTCGCGCTCGGCGTGCGGTGGCACTGGGGCGACGTGCGCTGGCTGCCGCTCGCGGTCGCGGTCGGGATGATCCTGGTCTCGACGCTGTTCCTGGGGTTCCTCGTCGCCGGGTTCGCGCTGCTGCTGACGCGCGCCGCCGTGAGCATGAACGAAGGCGTGTCGATCGGACTCTATCTGCTGTGCGGCGTGATCTTCCCGATCGACCTGCTGCCGCATGGCCTGCGTGAGGTGGCGCTGGTGCTGCCGTTCACCTACGGCTACGAAGCCGTGCGCCGGTTCGTGCTGGGACACGGCGCGAGCGCCATGCTCGGCCGCCTCGGCGACGTCCAGTTGCTGGGGATGCTGGCGCTCACGACGGCGCTGATCTCGGTGATCGGCTATCGCGGCTACGGCGCGCTCGAACGCAAGGCGCGGCGGGAGGGCAAGCTGGACCAGACGACGATGTTCTGAACGGCGTCGCTACTTCGCCGGGTCCGCCTCGCCGGTCTGGGAGTAATTCGCCTCGAGCCACGTCGCCGCGTCGCCGCCTTCGCGTTCGCGCAACTCCGCGCACTCCCGAATGGCCTGGGACATCTGTGTGAATTCCTGCTCGGTGCCCGCGGGATGGTGGCGGGGGTCGTCGAAGTACGTCTGCGCCGCCGCCACCTGCTGCGGCGAGCAGCCCTGCACGATGCGCGGCAGCGCCACCGCGTAGCTCGCCGGCATGCGGGACGTGATCGCGTCGTAGTTCGTCGCCAGCCACAGGAACAGGTCGTCGTCGAACCGGCCCGAATTCGCGATGCCCGTCGGAATGCGCAGACGCTCGCCGGCGTCGAGCGGGCCGCGCATCGAGTAGTCGAGCGCGCGGTGCACCAGCGCCCGCGTGCCGAAGCTGCCGATCGCGTCGAGGAATCGCGCCCGCTCCTCGGGCGTCGCCGCCACTTCGAAGCGTTGCGCATATTCCGAGAACAGCGTCGTGTCGCCGCGGATCGCGGCAATCTGCAGCGCCGCGTCCGCCACCGACGGGGCGATCGACTCGGGGGACTTGAGGAACGCCGCGGTCAGCGCCTCGCCCCGCGCCATCACGCCCGCGTCGTGGCCCTGGAATGCCAGGCGCCGCATCAACTCGGGCCGCAGCTCGCCCACCGCCTCGGATTCACCCGGCCGCGGATTCGCGCCGATATGGTCGAGTGCCGGCGACAGCGTGGCGTGCACGTAGCCCGCGAACAGCGGCTCCGAGCCCGGCAGCGAGAACGGCCGGCGCACGTGATCGAGCGCCGCCATCACCGCGGTCAGCACGTCGGCGTCGGGGTCGGCGCCGAAGCGCCGCACCGCAGCGAGGTACTCGCCGCCATGGATCACGCCGGCGTCGAGCAGCGCGATCAGGTTGTAGACGAACGCCACGCGCTCGCGGGGCGTGAGCAGCTGCTGGGACACCGCGCCGATCGCGTCGAGCATCGTGTCGGGCACCTGCCAGCGGTAGTAGCCGCGCGCGTCGAGGTCGGGCAGCACCCAGCGCGTGCTGCGGCCGGTCGGCAGATCCACCGACTGCGTGGCTTCGGTGAGGAACACGATTTCGGCGTGCAGCGTGGCGCCGTCCGAATACTTGATCGCCACCGGTACGTTCCAGCGCTGTGGGCCGGCGGCCGCGCCGTCGGTGCGGAGCCGCTGCTGGTGCAGCACCAGGCGACCGTTCTCGAACAGCTCGCAGCTCACGAGCGGCACGCCCGGCTGATCGAGAAACGTGCGCATCGGCGCCGCCATGTCGCGACCGGACGCCTCGCCCAGCGACTTCCACAGGTCGCCCGCGGTGGCGGTCTTCCAGGCGTTGTCCCGCAGGTAGCGGCTCACGCCGTTCTGGAACACGTCGGTTCCGAGCCACTGCTCGAACATCCCGAGCACCGCCTGGCCCTTGTCGTAGGACAGGCCGTCGGCGAGGTCGCCGAGCTGGTCCGGCGCGTCGACGCGGCGCCGGATCGGGTGCGTGTTCGGCCGGGCGTCGGCTGCCATCGCCCGGTGCGCTCCCACGACGTCGCCCTGGCTGGTGCGGTACTCGGGGAACACCTGGTCCGAGATCCTGCCGCCCATCCACGACGCGAACGCCTCCGACAGCCACAGGTCGTCCCACCAGCGCATCGTCACCAGGTCGCCGAACCACATGTGGGCCAGTTCGTGCGCCATCACGCGCACCAGCTGGCGGCGCGGGCCGGGCAGCGCGTGGTCGGGATCGATGAGCAGCAGTTTGTCGTTGAACATGACGGCGCCCGGATTCTCCATGGCACCGTAGGCGTAGCCCGGCACCGCGATCACGTCGAGCTTGTCGAACGGATAGGCCTGACCGAAGTAGTCCTCGAGCGGTTTGAGCAGCGCCGGCACGACGCGCGCCGCCTGGCCGGTGAGGCGGGACTGCCCGGCGCACGTGATGATGCGTCCCGGCACCGACAGGCCCGGAATCTCGACGGCCTCGAACGGCCCGGTCGCGAACGCGACGAGGTACGACGGCAGCGGTGGCGTGGTGCGGAACACCACGGCCTTCTGCTCGCCGACCGGCGTCTCCTTGTCGACCGCGGCGTTCGAGATCGCGAGCTGATCCTTGGGCAGGATCAGCGTGATCTGCCACGGGATCTTGAACTCGGGTTCATCCCAGCACGGGAATGCGCGGCGCGCGGCGGCCGGCTCGAACTGGGTGAACGCGTAGCTCCGGCCGTCCACCGTGAGCTTGTAGAACCCGGACCCGTCGGCGCCGAATCGCGCATCGAAGTCGAGCGCCAGCGTGCACGCGCCCGGTTCCAGCGCAGGCGACACGTGCGCCGTGACCATGCCGTCGCGTTCGGGGCCGAGCGTGATCGCGTACGCGTGCTTGTCCGAGCGCAGCGACGCCGCGGAGAAGCTCAGATCGCGGGCGTGGAACCGGAACGAGTCGGAGCGCTCCCGCACGTCGAGGTCGATGCGCACGGACCCGCGATAGCCGTCCTGCCCGGCGTCGACCGCGAGGCGGACTGCCTCCGCGGTGGGCACGACGCCGTGGCCGAGACGGGTATCGGTGGGACTCGCCGGCGCGCCGCGGGCGCTCGTCAGCGGCGCCAGCACGAGCGCGAGTGGCAGCAGGAAACCCCTGAGACGCATGCAGACCCTCCTCGTGCGGGGTTATCGGCCGGGAACGGGCCGAGAAACAGGGGTCTCGGGGCCGCAGCGGGCGGCGGCCGCGGTTCGCCCCCGCCCGCCACCCGCTCGTCACGGACCGGACGGTCGCCCGGGGTCCGGTTGCTACGCTCGTGCGAGTCGAAGCGCCGGGACCACACTCTGCCAGGAGCCGTCCGTATGCGTGCCAGCTGGAACGCCACCGGCGTGCTGATCGCCGCCATCGCGCTGATCGTCGCCGCCATGTCGATCGCCGTCGTGCCCGTCATCGCCCGGGCCCAGACGTTCACCCGCATCACCGATCCCGCGAACCCCATCGTGACCGAGATCGCCGAATCGGCCGGCGGCTCGTGGATCGACCTGAACGGCGACGGCCTGCTCGACCTGTTCATCGCCAAGGGCAATCTCTCGAACCAGAACGACGGGCTGTATCTCAATCGTGGAGCGTTCGTATTCCAGGCCGTCACGACCGGACCGGTCGTCGGCTCCGGCGGCTCGTCGATCGGCGGCGCATGGGGCGACTGGAACGGCGACGGCAGGCCCGACCTGTTCGTCGCGAACCGCTCCTCGTTCGGCAATTTCCTGTTTCGCGGGCTGGGCGACACGGCGTTCGTGAGCGACACGAGCGGCACCGTCACCACCGATCTCGCGAACAGCAACAGCGCCGCGTGGCTGGACCTCGACAACGACGGCGATCTGGACCTGTACGTCGTGAATTTCCAGGGCGACGACTTCTTCTATCGCAACGCGGGCTCGCCCACCTGGGCGCTGTCGCGCGTGGTGCTGCCCACGATCGGCATCGGCGGCGAGTTCTCGATCCACGGCACCTGGGCGGACTTCGACAACGACGGCGATCTCGACCTGTTCGTCGCGAACGGCGGCCCGCAGAACGACGACCTGTACGTGAACCAGGGCAACCTCACGTTCGTCCGGCGCTCCCTCAACGATGGCCTGTCGACCATCGGCGGCAGCTGGGGGGACTACGACAACGACGGCTACCTGGATCTGTTCGCGACGTCGAATCAGAACCAGCCGTCGGTGCTCTATCACAACGACGGACCGCCGAACTGGACGTTGACGCCGGTCTCCGCGAGCGTGTTTTCGGGACTCGCCGCCGCCGCGGTCGGGAGCGCGTGGGGCGACGTCGACAACGACGGCGACCTCGACCTGCTGGTGGCGTGCGACAACGGCCAGAACGAAGCGCTGTTCCTGAACGACTCGGAACACGGCACGTTCACCCGCGTGACGTCCGGTCCGCTGGTCGCGAGCGGCGGCAATTCGTTCGGGTGCTCGTTCGCCGACATCGATCGCGATGGTGACCTCGACGTGTTCGTCGCGAACCGGTCGAACCAGCAGAGCTTCCTGTTCCGCAACGACTCGCCGCCGGGCTCGTGGCTCGGCGTCCGGCTGCGCGGCCCCGCCTGGAATTCCGCCGGTGTCGGCGCGCGCGTGCGCGTGCTCGCGAGCCCGGCCGGCACGCCGCGCTGGCAGATGCAGCAGGTGCTGCCGAGCACCGGCTACAACAGCCAGAACCTGGAGCTGCATTTCGGGCTCGGGCAATCGACGGTCGTGGACAGCGTCGAGATACAGTGGCCGGACGGCACGCTTCAGCGGCTCGCCGGAGTGGCCGGTGGGCAGGTGGTGGTGATCTCGGAGCATCCGACCGGCGGCGTGCCGACGGCGCCGGGCACGGCGGGACCGCGGCTCGCACTCGCGAGCGCCAATCCTGTGCGCGGGCCCGCGGATCTGGCGATCACGCTCGCGCTGGCCGGCAGCGTCTCGATCTCGATCGTCGACATCCACGGGCGACTGCGCGGGACGCCCGAGGTGCGCTCCCTGCCGGCGGGACGGTCGACGCTGCGCCTCGCGGCGACCGCGGCGCTCGAGCCCGGGGTGTTCTGGGTGCGGGCGCGCGGTGCCGACGGGCAGAGCGCGCTGCGCGTGGCCGTGCTGCGCTGATGCAGGGTGTGCAGTAGCCTTTCCCGCATGACGACCACGAAGCGGCACCACGAGCGGCGCCGGCTCGCCCTGGCGTGGGTGGCCGGATGGCTCGCGCTCGGCATCCTCGAGGTCAGCCAGAATCTGATGCAGGCGCGGGCCGTGGGGGTGAAACCGGACCTGCGCGGGGCCGTCGGGATTCCGGGGATCGAGATGCTGTTCTGGGCATTGATGACGCCGGCGGTCCTCTGGATCCACGCCCGCGCACCGTTGCGCCGGGGACGCCTCGCCGCGTCGGTGGCGAAGCACCTGGTCGCCTGCGTCGCGCTGTCGGTCCTCCAGTCCCTGATCTCCGGGCCGTTCATCATCGCGCTCGGCTTGTTCAAGACCTGGCGCTGGTCCTACGCGCACCTGTTGTCCGGTATGGTGACCGGGAAACTGGTGCAGAATGTCCTCACCTACGCGGCGATCGTCGCCGTGGCTCACGGCTATCGGCTGTGGGACCGGGTCCGCGCCCACGAACTCGACGCGACGCGGCTCGAGGCCCGGCTCGCCGAAGCGCGCCTCGACGTGCTGCGCATGCAGCTCCAGCCGCACTTCCTGTTCAACACGCTGAACGCGGTGTCGAGCTTGATGCGCCACGACGTCGCCGCCGCCGACCGGGTGCTGACGCGGCTGTCCGATCTGCTGCGGCTCGCCATGGACCACAATGACGCGCGCGACGTGTCGCTGCGGGATGAGATCGAATTCCTGAGCGGCTACCTGGAGATCCAGAAGATCCGCTTCGGGGACCGCTTCCGCTTCGTCGTCACGATCGACCCGGCGGCGCTCGACCTGCGAATCCCCCCGCTGCTGCTGCAGCCACTGGTCGAGAACGCGATCCGGCACGGCCTCAAGAATCGCGTCAAAGGCGGAGTGGTCGAAGTCGAGGCCCGTCTCGACCGGGGGCGGCTGATCGTGGAGGTTCGCGACAACGGCGTCGGCCTGGCAGCCGCGGCGGAATCCCGCGCGACGCCGTGGGCATCCGCGACGGCAAACGGCTCCGAAGCTACGGCCGCGTTTCCGGGGCGCCCTGCAGGGCGCGGCCTCGCGAATACCCGCGCGCGGCTCGCCTACTTCTATGGGCCCGCGCACCGGTTCGAGACGTCGTCGCCGCCGGCGGGGGGGACGGTGTTCCGGATCGAAGCGCCCGTCCAGCCCGCCGACGGCTCGGCCGCCGAGGCCAAAGCGTGAGCGAAGGCGCCGGCCGTCCGGACGCCGCCCCGGGCGAGGACGCCGCCGAGGCGCCGCGCATCCGGCTGCGCGTCCTGCTGATCGACGACGAAGCGCCGGCCCGCGACAAGCTGCGCTCGATGCTCGTCCGGGAACCGGATGTGGAGGTGGTGGGGGAATGCGCCACGGGCCTCGAGGCGCTGGAGTGGATCCGCCGCGACCGGCCGGATCTGGTGTTCCTCGACATCGAGATGCCGCAACTCGATGGGCTATCGATGCTGACGGCTCTCGGATCGGAGAACGTGCCCGCCGTGGTGTTCGTGACCGCGTATGACCGCTACGCGATCGAGGCGTTCGAGGTCCATGCGCTGGATTACCTGCTCAAGCCGTTCGACCAGGATCGCCTCACTCGATCGCTGAGCCACGTGCGCCGCATCCTCGAGACCGCGCCGGGCGTGTTCGGAACGCGCGTGGCGGGATTGATCGACGCGCTGCGGCATGCCCCGGAGTTCGAGTTGCGGCTGGTCGTGAAGGACGGCGACCGCGTCACGTTCATCGAGGTCGGCGACATCGACTGGGTGCAGGCGGCCGGCAACTACGTCGAGATCCATGCGGGTCCGGAGCGGCACCTGCTGCGCGAGACGCTCAAGGCGCTCGAGGCGCGTCTGGACGGCCGGCGCTTCGTTCGCATCCATCGCTCGGCGCTCGTGAACCTCGACCGCATTCGCGACATGCGCGCCGGCGACCACGGCGAGTATCACATCACGCTCACCGATGGCCGGCGATTGAAGGCGGGCCGGGGCGCGAGCGCGCTGCTGAGGCAGCGGCTGGCGGGTCGCGAGTCGCGCTGACCGCGGCCGCGGGCGGGACCGCGCGATGCATTTCCGCGGCGAAGGGCTAAGCTGCCGCCGTGATCGAACTGCTCGTGCAGCAGCCTTTGCTGCTGCTGTTCCTGGTGCTGGCGCTCGGCTTCGCCCTCGGGCGGGTGTCGGTGCGCGGCGTCAGCGTGGGCGTGGCCGCCGTGCTGTTCGTCGGACTCGCGGTGGGCGCGCTCGACCCGCGGCTCCAGATCCCCGAGATCATTCAGCGCCTCGGTCTCGTGTTGTTCGTCTACACCGTCGGGTTGTCGACGGGCCCGGGGTTCGCCTCCGCGCTGCGCCGTGGCGGGGTTCGCGACGTGATCCTCGCCGTTCTGGCGCTGGCCGCCGGCGCCGGCCTGGCGCTCGCCGCCCAGCGCGCGTTGCACCTGAGCCCGGCGCTCACCGCGGGATTGTTCGCCGGCAGTCTCACGAACACCCCGGCGCTCGCCGCGGTGCTCGAGCGGATCGGCGCGGGTGTCGCCGCCGGCCCCGCCGGCCAGCCCGCGGCGCCGGTCGTGGCGTACGCGGTCAGCTATCCCATCGGCGTGCTGGGAACGCTGCTCGCGGTCGTGCTGGCGCGCCGCACGCTGTTCCGCGGCGTGCCACCCGAAACGCGGGAGCCGGTGGTCGTCGTCATCGCGCGCGTCACACGCGCCGAAGCGTGCCGGATGCCGCTCGGCGCGCTGGCGCGATCCTCGGGCTGGCGCACGCGGTTCGGCCGCCTCGAACGTGACAGCCAGGTTCGCGTCGTCGACCCGCGCGAGCCGCTTCGCATCGGCGATCTCGTGAGCCTGGTCGGCCCCGTCGGCGAACTGCCCGAGGTGCTGGCCGCGCTGGGGGAGCGCTCGTCCGAGCGCATCGACCTCGATCGACGCGTGCTCGACTATCGCCGCATCTTCGTTTCGAACCCCGCCGTGCTCGAGCAGCGGGTCCGCGACCTCAAGGGGCTGGCGCGTCTGGGGGCGCGGATCACGCGGCTGCGGCGCGGCGACGTGGACGTGCTGCCCACCGGCGGCACGATCCTTCAGCCGGGTGACCGCGTGCGCGTGCTCGCGCCGGTGGCGCGCATGCAGGAAGTTGCGCGCTACTTCGGGGATTCGTACCGCGAGCTGGCCGAGGTCGACGTGCTCACGTTCGGTCTCGGCGCCGGCCTGGGCCTGCTGCTGGGCATGGTCCCGCTGCCGCTGCCCGGCGGCTGGACGTTCCAACTCGGCATCGCCGGCGGGCCGCTGATCGCGGGGTTGCTGCTCGGCTGGATCGGGCGCAGCGGGCCCATCATCTGGGTGATGCCGTACGGCGCCAACCTCACGCTGCGGCAGATCGGGCTCGTGCTGTTCTTCGCCGGCGTGGGCACGCGCTCGGGCTGGGTGTTCGCCACCACGCTGCGCCAGAGCGGCGGGTTGCCGCTGCTCGTCGCCGGCGCGGTAATCACGTGCAGCGTGGCGTGGCTCACGCTATGGATCGGACGCGCGGTGTTCAAGATCCGCCCCGCGGTGCTCGAGGGCATGGTGTCGGGCATCCAGACCCAGCCCGCGGTGCTCGCATTCGCGAAACTGGGTTCGGATGACGACGGCCCGGACGTCGGGTATGCGTCGGTGTTCCCGGTCGCGACGATCGCGAAGATCGTGCTCGCGCAGTTGCTGCTGGGGTTTGGGAGGTAGCGAGGCGCGAGACATCCGCGGGCATCATGCGTCGGACGCCTGACGCACTTCAGGCTCCGGGTTTGCGCCCGATCACGAGCGTCGCGGGATCGAAGTACTTCATTCGCTCGATCTCCACGAAGCCCGCCTCCGCGAGCCATTCCCCGTAGTTCGCGGCCGAACGCTCCACGTCGGGCGCTCTCAGCAGAACGTCCTGCATGCTGAACAGCAGCGGCATGAGGGGGCCGGTATCATCGTCATCGAGCATCCAGCCGCTCAGCACCACGGCACCGCCGGCGGGCAGGTACTCGAAGACACGTCGCAGCAGTGCGCGATGGGCCGCGGCGCTCGACATGGACAGGACGTTGGCCAGCAGGACGACGTCTGCGCCGACGGGAATCGTGCCCTCGACGAAGTCACCCTCCGCCACATCGATGCGCTCCCCGAGTCCGCTCTCGCGCACGAATGTCCGTGCGGCAGGGGCGATCGCCGGCCGTTCGAGGATGGTGGCGCACAGCCCGGAATAACGCCGGCAGAGCGCGATCGACATCGCGCCGGTGCCACCGCCCAGGTCGAGCAGGCGTCGGTGCGCGGACAGGTCGAAGGCTTTGCCGAGCGCGTCTCCCGCGAGCAGCGACAGGCGGTGCTGGCCGCGCAACTCGTCGCCGACCGGGGCGAACTCGCGCGAGGTCGAATCGTGCGGTGCCCCCGGCCGCCACGCTCGCAGACGGTGTGCGAACGCGGCCCACGCCGGCGAGGCGGATTCACGCTCGTAGTGGCGGAACACGTCGCCGAGATCGTCGGGTGCGCCGTGCACGAGGAAGCGTTGCGCTTCGGGAGCGTTGCGAAAGCCGGCGTCATCCCGAATCAGCAGACCGAGAGCCACGCACGCATGAAGCAGGCGGTCGACGGCCAGCGGATCGGCCCCGAGACTCGCCGCGATCTCGGCCGCCGTGCGCGGGCCTTCGGCGAGGAGCGTGGGAATCTTCAACTCGACCATCGCGAACAGGATCTTCGAGCGCTGGTAGCCCGCCGCGAGCTCCAGCAGCGCAGCAGGGGAGTAGGGTTCGTGCATGGGCCGCATTCTACCCGGACCTGCCCGCGCGCCTACCGCGTTCCGCCGGCCTCCAGGCGGAGGCGATGCGTCTCGGCCACCTCCCAGAACGTCTTCGGTTCGAGCGGCGGCGTCGCATGCCGGCGCTCGATCTCGGCCAGCGCGGCGAGACGCCGGGCGTCGAAGTTGGCGGACAGGTTCCCGCAGTCGGGCCAGATCCGCACCGTGATGACGACGCGAGGCAGGCGAGTGAAGGTCGTGGCTTTTGCGGCGCGCAGCAGCCAGTCCCAGTCGTCGGAGACATGCAGGCTCTCGTCGAACGGGCCGACGGTGTCGTAGAGCGAACGCCGGTGCATCATGCCGCCGGGGACGATGAAGTCGTCGCGGCGCAGCTCATCGAGGTCGAACGGCACCGCCAGCGTTCGGGTGCCGGCCTGCCGCCAGCATTCGTCAGTGCTCCCTCCGTTCGAAGGGATGCGCTCCATCCGACGGACCTCGGCGTCTCCGTAAGCCAGCCCCGTGGCCGCATGAGCGTCGAGCACGCCGACAAACCCTTCCAGGTGATTCGGATGCCACAGGTCGTCGTCGTCGAGGTAGGTGAGCAACTCCCCACCGGCGAGCGCCACGCCGCGGTTCCGCGTGGCGGCAACGCCGGCGTTGACGGGGCAATGGTGATAGCGCACCGGGAAGTCCGAACCGAAAGCGAAGTCCTCGACCAGCGCCCGCGAATCGGCGCCATGATCGTTGACCACGATCACCTCGAAGTCGCGGTAGGTCTGCGACGCGATCGAGCCGAGCGCTTCGAGCAGCAGCGCCTGGCGATCGAAGTGGCTGACGATGACGCTGACGCGTGGCATGGCGGCGGGCCCGTCGGAAGTGAAAGGGGATGGAGATGGTGATGGCGCTCGAGAACCGAGATGACACTTGCGGCATGAGCCGCAAACCGACCGGCTAGGCTACAGTATCCGTCTGTGCGGAGGGATGGCCGAGTGGTTTAAGGCGCCGGTCTTGAAAACCGGAGGACGAAAGTCCCGTGGGTTCGAATCCTACTCCCTCCGCCACTCTCTCTCGGCGATTCGTGGGGCGCCCCAGGACCAAAGGCGAAGCCTGATCCCTCAACCCCTCGAGGAACCAGGCTCGCCTCCCCACCGTGGATCCGTGTCGCCTCCAACGAGCGGCTCTAAGTGGCGAGCGTCCTGAAGGGCGATCACAAGATCGGCAGGATATCTGTTGCTCTGGCTGGTGATGTCGTTTGCCCGATCACCGGCGAGCACAGTTAGATGCACGCGTGGGCAGTCGATTCATGGATTTCTTCGGGTCCTTCCGGCTTGGATCGGCGCGCGCAGCGTTCCTGGGTGACGCGGGTTCGGACGCGCGGAAATGCCCGTTTGGACGCGCGCGGCCGATCGGCTAAAGTGCTCCGTCGCAAGGCAGATGAGACTGCGGTTCGGTGCCCGCTCCAAGGTCCGTTTCACCGGGTTCGAATCCACTCCCTCCGCCGCACAGATTTTGGAGAGGTGGCCGAGTGGCTGAAGGCATCCGCCTGCTAAGCGGTTGATCGGGTAAAACTGATCCGGAGGTTCGAATCCTCTCCTCTCCGCCAGACCCGTCGAACCTGCTCGGCCGCCCCCAGGCCCGCAGCCCCGTTTCAAGGCGCGCCCTTAGCTCAATTGGATAGAGCATCTGACTACGGATCAGAAGGTTGGGGGTTCAAATCCTCCAGGGCGCACCACCTTGCGGGATGGGCTTGGGCCGCGTGCCCGTTTTCTTGCCCACTCACGTCCCTGAATCGCGGTCCGCTAGCTTCTCGACCGCGGCGCTGAGATCGGCCTCGGACACGATGCCTCGCAGTCACAGGCGCGACCACTGACAACGCAGGGCTCCGTTCCCGAAGTGGCAACGCTATCGGGGTGGCGTGGCGGAAGGGTGTTCATCACCCACGGCCGGAACACGGAGATCGTCCATCAACTCAAGGACATGCTCACCTATGCGGGGTTCACACCCGTCGTCGCGATGGAGAACGAGACCGCTATCGGGGCGACAAGCTCGACTACGACTCAACGGTGAAGCTGTTGAAGGCGTGCAATGACTTTCGGTCATAACCTTCAGGGATGAGCTACTTGTGACTGAGGGCCGTCGAGTTGAGCGGACTTCCAACACCCGCGCAGAGTTGCCAGCAGCCACGAGGAAGAGCAGCGAGTCCAGACCGCAGCCTGCTCATCCCACAACATCATTCTCCAAGACGGGCGGCCGGCCGGCAAGTCGCTCGGCCAGTCGGGGGCCCCAGCCCGGGCGTGGACCGGATCCGCCACCAACGTAGGATGCGGGAAGTCGTGAGCGGAAGCATGCCGGCAACGCCGCCTGCACCGCGCGAGCCGAGTGGTATGCTCCGCCACCGTGGCCTTCGATGATAATCTCCCGCACCCCTCCGGGAACTGGTCGCCGGCGAGGACCCGCCCGTTGCGCATCCGCCGCTGACGGGCGCACGCACTGTAGTCCGGATTCGGTGTCTTGCCGTTCAGGTCCAACTTACGGAGGGGACGTCATGGTTGCTAGGCCGTTTTCGCACGTGCGTGTCTGGCTGTTGGGACTTGCCCTGGCGTCGTTGGCTCTGGCGGGGTGTGGAAAGGGCAAATCGAACCCCGCTGCGCCGCAGATGAATCTCAGCGCCGCGTTCAACGGCACGTGGATCGGCTCGTTGACAGGTCCGGACTCCACCCAGCAGTCGGGCTGGTCGCCACGGGATCGCGACTCCCTGTGGATCGTGTTCAGCGACACATCGATGACGTACTACATGGCTCCCGCTCAGGGCGCCGATTCATCGCTCTCGCCTCCCCCCGATACCTGCTTCATCAGCTACCCGGTGGCACTGAACTCGCTCGCGGACCCGGATGTGTCGTTCCGCGTCAACCTGTTCACCCGGCTGCATCTCTCGCCGGCCGTGCCATTCGACGGCGTGCGCAACGGCACCACGCTCACGGGTACCATGGCGATCCCCGGAGACTCGCTCGGCGGCCACTGGTCGGCGGTGTTTTGTTCGACCTGCCCGGACACGGCGAAGGCGTGCGGCCCCTGAATTTCAGGGGCACGACTCCCGGAGCCCCCGCCGCACGCACCATCCCGGCGACCCACAATATCCGCCCGGTTCATTCGTCTACAACGCCGGTCGCGAACCAGGACGACGAGCTGCTGCACCTGGAGGATCTGTTGCCGTCACCCGATGCAGGGCTTGAGGCGCTCTACGCCCGCGGCCGCAACCACCGCGAGGCTTGAAATGCCACGCATCATTGGAATCATGTCGTTTCTTCTCGTCGTAGCTGTAACGTCGGGCGCCTGCCACAAATACTCAACTGCTCCCCGCAACCACTATCCGACGATGTCATCCCTGACCGTTGCGCCTCCCGAGATTGGACCTGCTGATTCCGCCGTTGTGACCTGCATCGCAAGTGATCCCGACGGCGATACCCTGGTTTACGATTGGGACACGGACCTTCGCCTTCGCATCAAGGGCAATGATCCAGGCGATCCGACCAAATCCAATACCTTCAACAACTCAGAGACCTTTTACCCGGACGCCAATTATCATCCAACCCGCCTGGACTCCGTCGCAATCGTCGTCACAGCTCGTGATGGTCGTGGCGGCGCGGTCGCACGCCCAATCTATCTCCTCGTTCACCCGTAGTATCTCACCTTTCGGACACTGTCGGAGGCTGTGACTCGTACATCGTGGCCTACGACTGGGAGCGTGACCTGCCGATCGCGAAGCTGCATCAGGAGGAAGCCGACGCTTTCCACATCCTGCGCGTTCGCCCATCGAGGTCATCAATGACGTGTTCCTCGCGCCGGAGGGTACTTCGTGACGCACTGGTCTGTATGACGCACCCTGCCCGCGAATCCGATCACGCGATCTCCTGCGTCCGCCGATGACGTGAGTTGAGACCGGGACCGCGGAGCTCGACGAGCCCCGCGGTGGAAGACGTAGGCCATGCCGGGATCGCCTTCAACCCTCCGGAATCCCATGTCGGCCACGGCATCACCCACAGCGCTCCGACGTTCGATCGAGCTGCTCGCCACGGCTGCGGCCTACTACGTCGTGGGCCGGCTGTCGCTGCTGCTTGCCATTCCGCCGGGCTATGCCACCGCCGTGTGGCCCGCCGCGGGCCTCGCGCTCGCCGCCGTGCTGCTGCTCGGCTTCCGCGTGTGGCCCGCCGTTCTGCTGGGTTCGTTCCTGGTCAACGTTCCCACGTCGTTCGCCGCAGCGTCGTTCGCCGCGATGTTCCGGTCGCTGCCGGTCCCGCTCGCCATATCGGCTGGCGCCACGCTGCAGGCGTTGCTGGGGGCGGCTCTGATCCGACGCTTCATAGGGACTTCCGATCCCCTTGCACACCGCCCGATCCGATTCCTGCTGTTCGGCGGTCCCATCGCCAGCGTCGTAAGCGCCTCGATCGGCGTGAGCACGCTGTTCGCGGCCGGCCTGCTGACCCGGGATTCCCTGTTGTTCAGCTGGACGACGTGGTGGGTCGGAGACTGCATCGGAACGGTCCTGTTCGCGCCGCTCGTGTTCCAGTTGCAATGGGATTCGCGGCGCGCGTGGATCCGCCGGCAGTTGTGGGTGTCGCTGCCGCTGCTACTCACGTCGGCGATCGTCGTGCTGCTGTTCTTTCAGACGAGCTCATGGGAGCAGCGGCGTATCCAGCAGGAGTTCCAGCGGCGCACCGGCAATGTCGCGATCGCGTTCCGGAGCCGCCTCGACCGCTATCTGGACGTGATGCATTCGATCGAAAGCCTCTACGCCGCCTCGGCGAGCGTGTCCCAGGCGCAATTCCATGCGTTCGTGAGTCCGATTTTCGGCCGAACCCCCGGAATCGTGGTGCTGGGGTGGGACGTCTGGGTTCCAGATGTGGAGCGATCCAGGTTCGAGAGCGAAGTGCGCGCCACCGGGTTGCCGGGTTTCGCGATCCGCGAACTCGACGCCCATGGCGCGCTGATCCCGGCGCGCCGGCGTGGCGACTACGTCGTAGCGCGCTACATCGAGCCCCGGGGCAACGAATCGGCCCTGGGGTACGACGTCGCCAGCGAACGGGCCCGATTCAGGTCGCTCTCCGCCGCGCGCGATCGAGGTCGTACGGTTGCCAGCCCGCTGCTGCGGCTGGTGCAGCAGACCGACCGGCGTTACGGCCTGCTCGTATTCCAACCGATCTATCGTGGCGGCCTCGCGCCCGCGACGCCGGCAGAGCGCCGGGCGCGGTTGCGTGGATTCATCGTGGGAGCGTTCCTCGTTGGCGATATCGTTACCGCGGCCCTGCACGACGTGGATCACTCCGGCATCGACGTGTCGCTGGACGACGTGTCCGACGCGAACACCACCCGCCTGTTCCCTTCCGACGCCGAGAGCGCGATCGCACCGCTCGGGGCGACGGCGCGGCCGCTGTCCGTGACCAGCACGCTGATCGTGGCGGGCCGGCGCTGGAGTCTCACCCAATCGCAGACCTATGGCGCCGCCGACGAGGACCGCTCGTGGCAGCCGTGGCTGGTGCTCGCCTGCGGTCTCCTGTTCACGAGCCTGCTGGGGGCGCTGCTGATCATGTCGAGCACGCGCGCCATGCGCACGGAGGCGCTGATCGCATTGCGGACCATCGAACTCGAGCGCGAGGTCGCGGAGCGGAGGCGCGCGGAGGCGGCGGTGCGGGAAGCCAACGGGGTGCTGAACGCGGTGCTGGATGGCACCACCGACCTGGTGTTCGTCAAGGATCTCGACGGTCGCTACGAACTCGCGAACCGCGCCCTGTGCGAATTGCTGCAGCGGCCGAAGCAGGAGGTGCTGGGGCGCATGTCGACGGAGCTGCTCGGCGCCGAGGTGGGTGACGCCATGGCCGCGGAGGACTCGGAAGTCCTGGAATCGGACAAGACCCGTACGTTCGAGAGCTCCATGGACCTGCCGGGCGGTCGGCGTTACTACCTGACGACCAAGGGCGTGCTCAGGGACGCCTACGGCAAGCCACGCGCGGTGTTCGGAATTGCGCACGACATCACCGGTCGGCGTCTGGCCGAAGACCAGCGCGCCCGCCAGAACGCGGAGCAGCTCGAGGTCAAGGACCAGTTCTTCTCGCACGTCTCGCACGAGCTCGGGTCACCGATCGCGACGGTGTACCAGTTCGTCACCATCCTGCAGGACGGCCTCGCGGGCGAACTCAACGCGGAACAGCACGACTACCTGCAGATCGTGCGTCGCAACACCATGCAGCTCAAGACCATGATCGGCGACCTGCTCGAGGTGACCCGCGCGCAGACCGGCAAGCTGTCGGTGCGCCCGCAATGCCTGCAGCTCGGCCCGATTCTCGAGGAAACGGTCACCACGTATCGCGGGACCGCCGGTCTGCGTGAGATCGGCCTGTCGGCGGACTTCGAACCGGAGTTGCCCGAAGTGCTCGCGGATCCGGCGCGGGTGCGCCAGATCCTGACCAACCTGCTGGACAACGCTCTCAAGTTCACGCCCGCAGGCGGGAGCATTCGCGTGCAGGCCCGCAGCGTGTCCGAGGCGTTCGTCGAACTGTCGGTGTTCGATGACGGCTGCGGCATCCCCGCGGCCGATCAGTCCCGGATCTTCGAACACCTGTTCCAGTCCGCGAACTCCGTGAAGCAGAGCCGGCATGGCCTGGGGCTCGGACTGTACATCTGCCGCGATCTGGTGAATCGGCAGGGCGGGGAGATCTCGGTCGAGAGCGAGGTCGGGGCCGGCGCGACCTTCAGGGTCACGTTCCCCACGGTGTCCTTGCGCCGGACGCTGGAAGCGATGCTCGGACCGGACACCGCCGTCGGACCGCTGTCGCTGATCACGGTGGAGTTCGAAGGTGTGGGGTCCGATGTACGTGCCGAGGCGATCGAAGCGGCCCGCGAGGCGATGGAACGCAGCATCGTGCCGAGCATCGACGTGTTGCTACCATGGCGCCGAACCGGTGCAGGCTCCGAGACTTCCCATGTCATCGCGCGCTGCGATGTCGCCGGGTCGCTGGTGATGGCGCGGCGCCTCGAGTCGCAACTGGCGCGCTGTTCGACGTTGGCGCAGGATCAAGTGTCGTGGCGTATCACTCAGGAGACTCTGTCGTTCACGGATGTTCGAGCGACGGTGGACCTCGCCACGCTGACCGAGACCCTGGAGTCGCGGCTGCGTGGGGATTCGAACCGGAAGGCGGCCTGACATGGCGGGAAAGAAGCTGCTGATCATCGACGACGACGCGGACTTGCTTAGAGCGCTCAGCGTGCGCTTGAGAGCCAGCGGGTATCAGGTGTCGCAGGCCGGAGACGGCACTCAGGCCATCAGCGCCGCCCGGCGGGATGTCCCGGATCTGATCCTGCTCGACATCGGACTGCCGGGAGGTGATGGCTACGTCGTTCTGGAGCGCCTGCGCGGGCTGAACACGCTGTCGTCGATCCCGGTGATCGTGCTGAGCGCCAAGGACCCCGCGGTCCATCGCCCGAGGGTGCTCAAGGCGGGCGCGATTTCCTTCCACGAGAAGACGGAAGACAGTGCCGTGCTGCTGGCGGACATCCGGCGCCTGCTGGGCGAGGATGCCGCGTAGTCTTCCCGGGTTCGAGTCCCGGCCAAAACGTGTACATTGAGCGCCATGCGCCGCGTACTTCGACGGATCCTGGCTCCCCTGGCGATGCTCGCCCTCGCGACCGTCACCGCGCTCGCCGCGAGCCGTGCGGGGAAGGCGCTCGATGCGATCGCGGTGAGTCCCGAGTTCGCCCACCGTCCGGTCGATCGCATCGCGATGCTGCCGATCGCCACGTACGACAACAGCCTCGAGGCGGAGAAGACGATCGAGCAGGCGTTCGGTCAGGCGTTCAAGAATTCGGGCTATCGCTGGCTCTCGGCCAGCGGTGTCCGTGACCTGCTGCGCTCGCGCGCCAGTGGCGGCGACTCGCTGGTGAACGCATTCCGCGGCCGGTTCCTCACGAGCGGCCGCGTCGATTCCACCGACGCCGTGCTGCTGTGTTCGTGGTTCCGGACGGGTGCCGTGATCGGCGTGCGCGTCGACCAGTGGGACCGGCAGGAAGTGGAGCCGAACCAGACCGGCAGGCCGTACACGCAGATCGCGGCGAAGGCGACGCTGGTCGACGCCGCCGGCCGGGTGCTGTGGTCCATTTCGGGCAGCCAGCGCGGCGAGGGCACGTACAACGATCCGAATGCCACGGTCGCCGGCGTCACGTCGGGCGGGCTCGACTTCAAGCCGATCACCGCGCAGGCGGGTGCGCCGTCGTTCGCCGAGGTCGCGCTCGCGCTGTTCACGCGCTGGGCGCTCGAGCTGCCGGCGCGGGCGGCGCCGGATTCCGCCGCGGCGCCGCCGCGGTAACGAGGTGCGTTCCGGCCCCGGCATGCTGATTCGCGACGACGAAGCCGGCATGCGCGCTGCGCTGGGCCAGGCGGAGCTGTCGGCCGAACGCGACGAAGTGCCGGTGGGCTGCGTGATCGTTCACGACGGCATCATCGTCGGCCGCGGGCACAACCTCACCGAGAGCCTGCAGGACGCCACGGCGCACGCGGAGATCGTCGCGATCGGCGCGGCGTCGAGCACGCTGGGCTCGTGGCGCCTCACGGACTGCTCGCTGTACGTGACGCTCGAGCCGTGCGCGATGTGCGCGGGCGCCATGATCCTCGCGCGCATCGGACGCCTGGTGTACGGCGCGACCGATCCCAAGGCGGGCGCGTGCGGATCGGTGCTCGACGTGATCCACGAGCCGCGGCTCAATCATCGCGTGCGGGTCACCGCGGGCACGCTGGAGTTCGACTGCGGCGAGATCCTGCGCGAGTTCTTCCGCCGCAAGCGTGGCGGCGCCACGCCGCGCATGGACCCCGGGCAGGGCTGAGCCAGTGGCCGGCGGGACGCGGGTCGAGATCGTGCACACGGGCTGGGAGCACCTGCTCGATCGCGGTCCCGAGGCACGCAACGGTTACGACACCGGCCGGGGCGCCGTGCTCCCAGAATTTCACGAAGCTCTGCGCGGGAGGCACGCGATGATCGCGGCCGGGTGTCCGAAATAGTTTGCACTTTGTCCGCGCCGCTTTGCTACGCTTGATGTGCAGGACACGGGGCGCCCACGAGTCCCCGCCGGCGTGATGCCGGGAAGCGCCCCGGGTGAGGTCACGCCGTCCTAACGGACGGACGCGCCGCCACCCGGCGAGGCATGCGGCGCGCCTCAAGGCCCGCCCCGCCCGTGAGAGGTCGCCATGCGCCACGCGCACTGCGACGTCCGTCATCCGGTGCTGTGCATCGTTCCGCCGCACATCCTCGAGCACCTCGCGCGCCAGGCCGATCCCGAGCTGCGCGCGATCGCCCGGGCCGCACTCCAGACGCTGCTCGCCACCGAGCGCCTGCGAAGCCGCCGCGAGTCGCTCGCCGGCATTGCGCCGCCCACGGCGCCCGCCGCAGCCGAACATCGCACGATCTACGACGCGCGCCACGGCGAGTCGCTGCCGGGGCGCGAGCGGCGCGCCGAAGGCGAGGCGCCGGTGGACGACGTTTCGGCGAACGAGGCCTACGACGGCCTCGGCGCCACCTACGAACTGTTCAGCGACGCGTTCCAGCGCCGTTCGATCGACGGCCGGGGCGGGCGGCTCGACGCGTCGATCCACTACCGGCGGCGATTCAACAACGCGTTCTGGGACGGCGGGCAGATGGTGTTCGGCGACGGAGATGGCGTGATCTTCCAGCGGTTCACGCGGTGCGTGGACGTGATCGGGCACGAGCTCGCGCACGGAGTCACCCAGTGCGAGGCGGCGCTCGAGTATCACGACCAGCCGGGCGCCCTGAACGAGCACTTCTCGGACGTGTTCGGCTCGCTCGTGAAGCAGTTCCGGAACGGCGACACCGCGGATACGGCCGACTGGCTGATCGGCGCGGGCCTGTTTGAGCCCGGCGTTCACGGCGCAGCCCTGCGCTCGATGAAGGCGCCAGGCACGGCGTACGACGATCCGCGCATCGGCCGCGATCCCCAGCCGGCGCACATGCGCGACTACGACGACACGTTCGACGACAGCGGCGGCGTGCACGTGAATTCGGGGATCCCGAATCATGCGTTCCAGCTCGCCGCGACGGCGCTCGGCGGGCATGCGTGGGAGCGGGCCGGCGTCGCGTGGTACCTGGCGCTCACGGATCGTCTCGACGCGACGGCGCAGTTCACGGACGCCGCCGAAGCGACGGTGGAAGCGGCGGGAGAGCTGTTCGGCGCGGCGGCGGCGGACGCGGTGCGGGCGGCGTGGACGGCGGTCGGCGTTCCCAGTCATGCGAGCCGGCGTACGCGGCCGCGGAGGCGGATGCATGAACATTCGGGTGGTGCGGAGCGGCGGGCTCGCCGGACTCCGAAGGCAACGTGAGCTCGACTCAGGCGGGCTGAGCGGAGGGGAGCGCGCGCGGCTCGAGGGTCTCGTCGACGCGGCGCGATTCTTCGAGCTGCCACACACGCTCACGCGCGGCACTCCTGACATGATCCGGTATCGCGTCACCGTCGAGCGGGCCGGCGCGGTCCACGAGGTCGAGGTCGACGACGACCTCGCGGATTCCGCGCTGCTCGCGCTGATCGAAATCGTGCTCGATGAACCGGGAGACCCTCACCACCGGCCGTGACGGCTGGCCTAGGGAGGTAGCATGAGTCAGTTCTTCGTCGCAAATGGCAGACGGGTGGGCGCGGACGCGTCGGCAGCGCGTTTGCCAACCGCCATGGCGGCGGTGGCGGCGCCGGCGGACGCTCCCGCCCCTGCGGAATCGCCGGCGCTGGCGGACGCACCGGGATACAGCCCGATCGGCATTGGGCAGCCGCTGAGCCTCGAAATCCTCACCGCCTACGTGGGCGACCTGCCCGCGCGATTCGGCGTCGCGGGGCGCCCCGACGTGCTGATCGCGTCGGGGGTGCGCACGCCGGTGACGTTCGACGCCGCGCCCCGCGCGATCCACGCGATCGTGCCGCGGGTGGCGGACGGCACCCGGCTCGAGCCGTCGGCGGTGCTGCCGGGCTCGCCGGTGGTCTACGCCACGCGCGCGCTCACCGCGGGCACGCTG
This sequence comes from Candidatus Eiseniibacteriota bacterium, assembly GCA_038231135.1. GTDB lineage: Bacteria > Eisenbacteria > RBG-16-71-46 > RBG-16-71-46 > RBG-16-71-46 > JANLWX01. The sequence continues at coordinate 84,363 of JBBRLX010000006.1, forward strand.
CTGGTGTCGTTCGAGATCGCGGCCGGCACCATCGACCGGCGCTCGATCGAACGCGTCGCCGCGCTGTTCCCGCTGGCGGCCGGACTGCCGGTGTTTGCGCCGGCGTCCATGATGCTGCTCGCGGCCGGTCGCATCCTCACGATGGGGTCGGGGCTGCTGGCGGCGTTACTGCGGCGCGAGCCGTGCCTGAGCGCCGATCTCGACCTGCGCTTCGACACCCCCGGCATGCCGACGGTCGCAGCGGGAATGGCGGCGGTGTGCAACGACGCGGACGCCGCGGAGCTCGCGAACTGCGAACTGCGCGTGCGCGGAGCCGGCGCGGAGCAGCAGATTGTGCTCGCGCATGCCGGCGGGGGGGCTGAGTACCGCGGGCGCGCGCCCTACCTGATCGTGAGCCTCGACGGCCGCCCGCGGCCCGAGCTCGACGACTTCGCCCGCACCTACGCGACGGCCGCCATGCTGGAAAAATTCTACCGCAAGGATCCGTCGGCCGAGGTGATCGCGCTGCTTGCCGCGGCGCTCGAACTCTACAGCGATCTCGGGTTCCGCGAGCGCGCGCAGGCGCTGGTGCGCGACATGGAGGCGATGCGCGATCGCACGCTGCCCGAATATGCGGCGGCGCGGCGCATGTACGACGCGTGCCGGGCGAACATCCACGCCGAGCCGCTGCGGCTGCCGGAGGTCGCCTGAGCCGGTGAGCCGGACCGGGGCACCGGGTGTCCGGCGCCCCGGAATCACTCATTCATTTTGCCCGGCCACCCGCCGATATCTGCACTATCGGGCGCACCCTCCCCTTGGGGTAAGTGTCCGCGCATGCCATCCGTACCCGCGAGAAACCGCCCATGTACCCACCCCACAGTCAGTTCCGTTCCCGAGGACGGCCTGGCACGGCGCTGTATGGCCTGCGCGTCGCGGCCGTGACTTTCGTGCTATGCGCAGGACTCGCAGCCGCGGTGCGCGCCCAGACCGCGGTTCCGTATTACGCCCATACCGGCGACAGCAATGGCCAGCCGGGCGACGTGCTCGGGAGCACACTGCGCCGCAGCCTCACCGCGCCGTCCGCCGAGGGTCGCTGGGGGGATCTGCCGCAATACGGCCGCGACCTGTTCCTGCCGGGGGCCAACGCGTTCGCCCCGCCCGAGAGCGGTCCCGTCGATCCGCAGTACGTGCTCGGGCCGGGCGACGAGATCACCGTGTTCATATCGGGGTTGTCGGACACCAGCTACGCGCTCGGGATCAACCGCGAGGGCAAGGTGTTCCTGCCGCGTGTCGGCAGCACCTACCTGTGGGGGCTGTCGTATGCCGACGCCGAGAGTCTGATCGTGTCGCGCGTCGGCAGCGTGCTCCGCAACGCCAAGGTTCAGGTGTCGATGGGCCGCATGCGCACGATCGACATCTTCGTGCTCGGCCAGGTGCGCTCACCCGGCAAGCGCACGCTGTCGGGCCTCGCGACCACGTTCCACGCGCTGATCGCCGCCGGCGGGCCCACCGAACTCGGCAGCCTGCGCGACGTGCGCGTGCTGCGGTCGAACCGGGAAGTGGCGCGCTTCGACTGCTATCCGTTCCTGCTCGAGGGCGACCGATCGAACGACGTGCGCCTCGAGTCGGGCGACGTGGTGTTCGTGGGCGCCGCGCGGCCGCGCGCCGGCATCCAGGGCGCGGTGGCGCATCCCGCGGTGTACGAGATGGACGAGCCGTTCACGCTGCGCCGGCTGCTGAAGCTCGCCGGCGGCGCGACGCCGTTCGCCGACCTCGCGCGCATCCAGATCGAACGCGTCGACGCCAACGGCGGCTTCCGGCTCCAGGATCTGCCGCTCGACCACGGCCACGGCGTCGATCCCGACTCGCTGCTGCTGTCGGACTACGACCTCGTGACGGTGCTGGCGTTGAACGAGCGCGTGAAGAATTACGTGACGCTCGATGGCTTCGTGCGGCACCCCGGGTCCTACGAGCTGGCGCCGAACATGAAGCTGTCGACGCTCGTGGCGCGCGACCAGTTGCTGCCCGAGGCCGCGCTCGATCGCGCGGAGCTGAGGCGCCTGAACCCGGTGACGTTCGCCGTCGAAGTGCATCCATTCAGTCTGACCGACGTGCTCGCCGGCCGCACCGACATGCCGCTGCAGTCGCTCGACGCCGTGACCGTGTTCTCGAGTGCGCGCATGCCGCGCACGATCGTGATGGAAGGCGAGCTGGCGCGCCCCGGAGCCTACACGCTGACGCCGGGCGAGCGGCTGTCGTCGGTGATCGCGCGCGCGGGCGGGCTGACCCCGATGGCGTCGCTGCGGGCCGCGGTGTTCACGCGCGCCAGCGCCGCCGCCACCGAACGCAAGGCCAGCCAGGACTTCCTGATGCGCCAGCAGGTCGAGATCGCCCGCCAGCGCGCGGACCTGGCGGCGCAGGGTGACAGCGTCAATGCCGCCGCGGTGGCGACGGCACAGATGCAACTGCTCGCAGCGCTCGAGAAGAGCGCCAAGCCCGGCCGGGTGGTGCTCAATCTCGACGACCGGGGGCGCTGGCAGAACACGGTGCGCGATCCGGAGCTCGAGGACGGCGACCGGCTGTTCGTGCCCGAACACCCGACCACGGTCGCGGTGATCGGCAGCGTCAAGAACCCGGGCACGCTGCTCGCGCGTCCCGGCGCCTCGTCGGGCGACTACATGCGCGAGTCCGGCGGTGCGTCGCGCGAGGCCGACCTGGGCCGCAGTTACGTGCTGCGCGCGAACGGCTCGGCGCTCCGCTACCGGCCCGGCCTCAGGCTCGATGCCGGCGACGCGGTGGTGATCACGCCGCGCGGCGCCGGTACTTCGCTCGGCAAGGTTGCCGGCGCGGGCACCCGCTGGCTGCTCGACATCTCGGTGGCCGCGGCCCTCATCCTCGCCGCCACGAAGCGGTGACACCGGTGACGGACGCCCCGATGTTGCGATTCGACCTGCCGAAGATCGCGCGGCTGGCGTGGCAACGGCGGGGCTGGCTGCTGCGGGTGAATCTCGCCGTGGCCGCGCTCGCGGTCGCCTTGGTGCTGCTGCTGCCACGCTGGTACACCGCCTCGGTCACGCTGGTGCCCGGCTCGGACGGCTCATGGCTCGACCTGAGCGGCACCGGGGTCGGGCTCGGCAGCGCAATGTCGATGACGCTGGGTGCGCAGCCGACGCCCCAGGATCAGCTGCGCATGGTGATCAAGAGCCGAGCGCTCGCGGACTCGCTGATCCGCACCAGCCGGCTGCAGCAGCTGTGGCACGAGAAGCAGCTGCGGCACGCCCGCGAAAAGCTCGCCGACTATACGACGGTGTCGACGCCCAAGGAGGGCCAGGTCGAGGTCGAGGTCGAAGCGCGCACGCCCCAGCTCGCGCTCGAGCTGGCGCAGAGCTATGCGAAATTCGCCGGCATGGAGACCGTGCGGCTCAAGACCAGCCTCGCCGCCCAGCGGCGCATGTATCTGGGGCAGCGGCTCGACGAGGTCGAGCGCGAGCTGGACCTGGCCGGCCAGCGGGTGCGCGCGTTCGAAGAGCTGCACCGCACGGTGAGTCTTCCCGATCAGGCGCGCGCCACGCTCGACGCCGAAGGCGCGCTGCAGGCGCAGGTGGCATTGCTCGAGACGGAGCTCGCGGCCACGCGCCGGTTCTTCACCGACAACTCGGCCGAGGTGCAGACGCTGCGCGACCGTGTGGACGAGCTGAAGCGCCAGACGCGCCGGATCGAGAACGGCGGCCAGGACGCGCTGCCCGGCAACGGTGTGCTGCCGGCGCTCAAGCAGGAGTACCTGAGGCTCACGCGCGAGCAGGCGAGTCTCGGCTCCGTCGCCGAGTTGCTGGGGCGGTTCTACGAGCAGGCGCGCGTCGAGGAATCGAACCCGGTGCCCACGTTCTCGATCCTGGACGCACCCGAGCTGCCGGAGCGGCCCTCGCGGCCGGCGCGCGGCATCACCATCGCGCTGACCTGCATGGTGGCGTTCGCCGCCTCGCTCGGCTATCTCGTGTGGCGTGAAGCACGCGCCGGCGCCGCGCCGGCACAGGAGTCCGCCGCCCCCGGAACGGACATTTCGCGAGCCGCCGCTTGAAACACCGCGCGCGCGTCCTGTTCGAGCCGCATCTCGACCCGGCCGTGGCCACCGGCGCGCGGGACGCGATGGCGCTGTGGGTCGCGGGCGTGCTGTGGCTCGTGGTGTGCGGCGTCGTGGCGCGCCTGGACTTGACGGAACTGATGCCGGCGGCGCTCGGCGGCGCGCTGGTCCTCGCGATCAGCGGACGCTTCCTGCTGAGTCTTGGCTGGTTCCCCGTGGCCACCGCGCTCGCGATCCTGGTCGATCCGCTGCTCGCGCAGTCCGGTGCGCGCCGCGGCAGCCTCGCGCATCTCGATCTCGTGGTGCTGGCGGTGCTCACGCTGACGGTGTCGCGGGTGATCACCGGCGGCGCGGGACGCATTCCCCGGATCCTGCGGCAGCCCTCGCTGCACCTGATCCTGGGCGCGCTGATCGTCGCCATCGCCGCGGCATCGACCGCGCACAACGGGATCGCCGAAGCCCGCGCCGTGGCCCGCGGGCTGACCGCATTCGCGGTCGGGGCGGTGATCTTCGCGCGCGCGCCGCGCGCGTCGCGGCTGTGGAGCGCGGCGGCGGTCGTGGCGTCGGCGATCATCGTGGCCGCGGCGATTGCGCTGACGGTGCACGGGATCCCGGGGCTCGCGGTGCTCGCGGTCGCGGCGGAGCGCGGCTGGCAGGCGCCCCGGGCGCTGATGCATACGCTGCTGTTCGTGGCGCCGGTTACGATGGGATTCGCGCTCGACCGCTCGCGGCCCGTCGAGCGCGGCGGCCTGCTCGCAGTCGGCATCGCGGCACTCGCGACCGCCGAGGCGTTCGTGATCGCTCGCGGTGGCACGTGGCCGGTGTTCGCGCCGAACTTCGACCCGATTCACCTCGCCCTGCCGTATGCGCTGCTCGCCGTGGCCGTGACCGGCGCCATCGTCGTGAGCGCCGCACGTCCGCGCGAGCGCGGTTGCTGGACCGGTCTCGCGCTCGGGTTCTCGAGCCTGTTGATTGCGGACGTGCCCTCGGCGTCGCTGTCCGCCGTGCCCGTGCTGCTGCTGAGCGCCGCCGCATTGGGCGCCGTCTCGACCGCTCTCGATCGCGAGGATCTGAGCATGGCGGAGGATGACGTGCCGGTGGCAGAGGCGGCATGAGTGAGCCGCGCGTCTCGGTCGTGATCGTGAGCTATCGTTCACGCGAATCGCTCGCCGAATGCCTGCCTGCACTCCAGGCGTGCCGCGGGCGCGTGCCGCTCGAGGTGATCGTGGTGGACAACGCGTCCGGTGACGGCACCGAGGAATGGGTGCGCGCCACGCATCCGTGGGTGCGGGTCATTGCCGCCGGCGCCAACGAAGGCTATTCGCGCGGGATCAATCGCGGCGTCGCCGTCGCCACCGGCGACGCGTTCCTGATCCTCAATCCGGATTGCATCGTGACGCCCGGCAGCCTCGAGAGCCTGCTGGCCGCGACCGGGCAGCGCGCCGATCTCGCGGCAGCGGCGCCGGCGCTGGCCGACGAACACGGCCGGGTGATGCGGTCCTGCGGCCGGTTCCCGTCCCTGTGGACGCTGGTGTGCGACCATCTCGGCCCGGTGCGATGGTTCCCCAACTCGCACGCGTTCGGCGGATACAAGTACGGAGAACGGTCCATGGCGTCGCTGGGCGATGTCGACTGGGCCTCGGGAGCAGCATTGCTGGTGCCGCGCACCGCATGGGAGCGCACCGGGCCGTTCGACGGCAACATCTTCATGTACATGGAAGAAGTCGACTGGTGCCGCCGCGCCGCGACCGCCGGATTGCGGGTGCAGTACGTGCCCGCGGCGACGATCGTTCATTACGGGCAGCGCTCGTCCTCGCTGGTGCCGGGCGCGACCTACCTGCACAACCTGCGGGCGCGGGTGTACTACTTCCGCAAGCACCACGGGCGGCTCGCGGCGGGGTGCGCGCAACTGGTGCTGATCGCGAGTCTGCTCGGCAAGTGGAGCGTGACCGCGCTGCGCGGCGGGCTCGGGCACGCGCACGTGTATGCGCTCGGCCTCCGGGCCGTGTGGGAACCGCCGCAGGAGCGACCGATATGAGACTGCGCCTGGGAGTCGTCGCCGCGTTGTTGCTGACGTTCGCATCGGAGCCGCAGGTCTCGCTGGGCGCCGCCGCCGCGGGCACGGTGCGCGCCGCGTACTGCTACGGCTACATGAGCCCGTCGCACGTCGATTCGCTCGCGGCTCACGGGTTCACGCGCGCGATCGTCCACACCATCTCCGACTCGATCGACGCCCGTAGCGTCACCGAGTTCCGCGGCTTCGCCCTCAGGTCCGCGGCGACCGGCCTCGAGTTCGTGCCCGAGTGGCTGTTCCAGTCGGATTCCCGGCTGGCCTTGAGGCCCGCGGCGCGCCGCTACACCTGGGGGCGCGGCACGATCGAGGCGGCGGTGCCGTGTCCGCTCGATTCCGTCTACTGGCAGCGCGCGGTGTTCGACGCGGCCGACAGCGTGCTCGCCGCGGTGCCGGGCGTGGCGCGCGTGGCGGTGGACCTCGAGTTGTACCGCGACTCGCGCCATCACTACGACGCCGGGCCGTGCCGCTGCGCGGCGTGCCTGAGCGAATACCTGGTCGCCACGCCGGCGCTCGCCGGCCGTGATCCTTCGCGGCTGGGCGGACTCGCGGGCTGGGAGGAATCGCGCGTGGCCGCGTTTCTCAGGCCGATGCTGCGGCAGTTCGCGCGGCGGCATCCGGGCGTGCGGCTCGAGGTGTTCGACCTCGACCTCGACTCGTTCGTCCACCGGGCGCTGGGGCGCGCGCTGGCGCGCACCGCCGTGCCGACCACCGACTACACCGAGCGCACGTACAGCACCGGCAGCGGCTCGCTGCAGGCTGCGCGCGACCGGCTGCGAAGCATCGGTCTCGCCGCCACGCCGCTCGTCGGCGGGCTGTGGCTCAAGCGGTATTCACCCGCGGCGCTGGTCGTCGCGATGCATGCGATCGAGCACGCCGCCGATGGCGTGTTCCTGTTCACCACCTACAGCCTCGTGGTCGACGCGTCGAAGCTCACCGGCGGCTACGCGCTGCAGGGTGATGCGCGCGACTACTGGAACGCGCTCGGGAGCGACAGCCCATGACCCAACCGAATCACTCAGGCATCGAGCGCCGCACCGGCCAGGAGCCGCCGATCCGCATGCTGCACGTCATCACGCGGCTGGTCCGCGGCGGCGCCGACGAGAACACGCTGCACACCGTGCGGAGTCTCGATCCGCGCCGCTACGTCGTCGATCTGGCGGTCGGCGACGGCTCGGACGAATCGCTGCTGACGGAGTTCGATCCCGGGCGCATCCACCGGCTGCCGGAATTGACCCGCAACCCGAATCCGTTCAAGGACGTCGCCGCGCTGGTGCGGATGGCGCTGCTCATCCGCCACGGCGACTACCGGATCGTGCACACCCATACCGCGAAGGCCGGGTTCCTCGGGCGGCTCGCGGCGGCGCTGGCGGGCACGCCGATCATCGTGCACACCGTGCACGGCACCACGTTCCCGGACCACCTGTCGGCGCCGATGCGCGCGTTCTACGTGCTGCTCGAGCGCATCGCCGGGCGCTTCACGCACCAGTTCATCACCGTCGGCGAGGACATGCGCGCCATCTACGTGAACGCCGGCATCGGGGACGCCGCGAGCTACGAGACGATCTACTCGGGCATGCCGCTGCAGGAGTTTCTCGACGCCGGCGCGATGGACGACGCGGAACGTGCGGAACTGCGCGCCACGCTCGGCTACGGCCCCGGCCTTCAGCTCGTCGTGGTGGCCGCCCGGCTCGAATCGCGCAAGGGCCACAGCTACCTGTTCGACGCCGTCGCGCTCATCCGCGAGCGGCATCCCGACCTGCGGGTGCTGGTGCTCGGCGAGGGTCCGCTGCGCCGCGAGCTGGAGGCGCGCACGCGCGAGCTCGGCATCGACGGCGTGGTGCGGTTCTTCGGCCACCGAATGGATTTCGCGCGGGTGCTCGCGGCCTGCGACATCTCGGTACTCACGTCGTTGTGGGAGGGCCTGCCGCGGGTGCTCGTCCAGTCCGCGGCCGCCGGCCGGCCGATCGTGACGTTCGACGTCGAGGGCGCGTGGGAGGTGGTCCGCGAAGGCGTGAACGGGCTGATCGTCCCGTCGAAGGACGTGGCGACGCTGGCGTCGCGGCTCGACCGGCTGCTCACCGACCGCGAATGGGCGCGCGCACTCGGCGCCGCGGGCCCGGCGCGCGTGACCGACCAGTGGACCGTGGAGGCGATGATCGACCGGCTGGATCGCACCTACCAGGAACTGAACGACACCCACGCCGCGTGAGCGGCAGCGGACTTTAGGCGCGGCAGGCCAGGCGCCACGGGACCCCAGGGAAGGCGAAGACATGAACGTTTGGGTGGTGGGCTTCGTGGTGGCGCTTGCCGCGACGCTCAGTGCGACCCAGTTCGTGCGGGTTACGGCGCTCCTGCTGAGCGCCGTCGACCGTCCGGGAGGCCGCCGCGTGCACCTGCGACCGACCGCGCGGCTCGGCGGCCTCGGGATCTTCTGGGGATTCGCGAGCGCGCTGCTGCTCGTGATCTACGGCAACCCGTCGTGGAAGCCGATACTCGCCGGGCGCGAGCTCGAGCTGCTGGGGCTGCTCGGCGGCTCCGGCCTGCTGCTGATCCTCGGGCTCATCGACGACGTCCGCGGGCTGGGGCCCAAGATCAAGGTCGCCGTGCAGGTCGTCGCCGCCATCCTGCTGTGGAGCGCGGGCTGGCGCGTGGAGCAGATAGGCATCCCCGGCCTGGGATCGATCGCGGTCGGGAACCTGAGCCTGCCGCTCACCGTTTGCTGGATGGTGTTCGTGACGAACGCGTTCAACCTCATCGACGGCCTCGACGGGCTCGCGTGCGGCGTCGCCATGACGATCGCGATCGCGGTGGTGTGCATGCCCGGCGCCGACACCGGCTGCGTGCTGCTCGCGGTCACGGCGCTGTCCGGCGCGCTGCTGGGATTCCTGTGGTTCAACTTCAACCCGGCGCTGATCTTCATGGGGGACTCGGGCAGCCTGTTCGTGGGATTCGTGCTGTCGGCGGTGACGCTGCGCGCCGGCAGTCACATGCCGGGCGCGTTCCCGCTGGTGCCGGTGCTGCTGCTCGCGCTGCCAATCGCGGACGCGGCGGCGGCGATCGTGCGGCGGTCCACGAGCGCGATTCGCGATGTGCGCGCGGGCGGGTCGCTGATGCGGGCCGCGGCGGCGCGGGTGTTCACCGCCGACCGGGGGCATCTGCATCACGTCCTGATCCTGGCCGGATTCACGACGCGCCGGGCGGTCCTGATGCTGTGGACCGCCTCCGGCTCGTTCACCGTGGCGGCGTGGGTGGTCGCGGCCGGCGGCCCGTGGGGCTTCGTGCTCGCCGCGGCGCTGGGCGTCATGTGGGGCGCCACGTTCCTCGGCTACAGCCGCAGCGTCGCGTCGGGTTTGCCGGCGCTCGGGCCACCCGCATCCGTGATCGCCGCGGCCGGCGCCGCCACCACCGCCACGCCCGACGCAGGAGCCTCGGACGATGTCGCGGCCTGATCCGCCACGCCTGTCGGTGGTGCGGGGCGGCGCCCGGCCGACGCGCGCGCCGGGCATCGTCGATGCCGCGGTGCCACACGCGGACGATACTCGCGCCGGCCGGGGCGTCGTGCTGATCGTGATCAACGATCTCGTCACGGGCGGCGCGCAGCGCGTCGCGCTGCAGCAGGCCTCGTGGCTGTCCGCAGCGGGCTGGGATGCGCGGCTCGTCAGCCTCGAGCGCCTGACGCGGGGACCGCTCGCCGGGGAAGCCCGCGCCGCGGGGCTGCCGGTGCACCTGCTGCGCACGCCGCACGAGCCCGAGGCGCTGGGTGTGGTGCGGCTCGACCGCCTGATCGGGGCCTCGCGCCCGGTGGTCGTGCACACGCATCTCGCGATCGCCGGCGTGGTGGGCCGGGTCTGCGCCTGGCATCACGGCGTGCCGCGGCTGATGAGCACGCTGCACAATCTCACGGACTGGGAGGAGCGCTCGCGCGATCCGCTACGGCTGCTCGATCGCCGCACGCTGCGCTGGTGCGACGCGGTCATCGCCTCCAGCGAGGCGATCCGCACCGCGATGGCGCATCACGACCCCGCACTCGCGGCGCGGGCGCGCGTGATCCACAACGGCGTCGACGCCGCGGCGTTCGCGGGGGGCGATCCCGCGGTGCGCGCGGCGACGCGGGCGCGGCTCGGGTACCCGGTGGACGCGTGCGTCGTGGGTGCGGTCGCGCGACTCGAACGCCGCAAGGGCATCGACGTGCTGGTGACGGCATTTGCCGGCGCCCGCGCTGCGCGGCCGGAGCTGCGGCTGCTGCTGGTGGGCGACGGGCCCGAGCGCGCCGCACTCGGCGCCGCGGCGGCGGAACTCGGCGTCGCCGGTGACGTGCGGTTCGCCGGCGACTGCGGCGACGTGCGCCCGCTGCTCGCTGCCATGGACGTGTTCGCCGCGCCCTCGCGCACCGAAGGCCTGGGACTCGCGCTGATCGAGGCGCTGGCGGCCGGGCTGCCGGCCGTGGCGTCGCACGTCGGCGGCATCCCGGAAGTGGTGGGCGACGCCGGCTGCGCGTGGCTGCTGCCGGCGGGCGACGTCGAGCAATGGAGCGCGGCGCTCGTGCGCATCGCCGCCGACCCGGCGGCACGGGCGGCGATGTCGGCGGCGGCGCCGGCGCGGGCGCGCAAGTTCTCGATCGATGCGAGCCGCGACGCGCTGACCGCGCTGTACGACGAATTCGCGCCGCCGGTGCGGATGGCGGCGTGACGGGCACCGCAATCCGCGCCGCGCCGCGCGTCACGCCGGCGCTGCTCGGCCTGGTCGCGCTGCCGGTGGCGATCATCATCGCCGCGATCGCGCTCGGCGCGCCGCCGCCGGCCGTCGCGGCCGCGCTGGCGCTGGCGATCGCTCTCGGGGTGGTGGCGCGTCCGCTGCGGCGTGCGGGACTCGCGAGCGCATGGATGGTGCTGCTGCCGTTCACGATCCTCGCCGGCGAGGTCACGGCGATCTCGCTGGGCGGCCAGAGCGGGCGGATCCTGTGGGCGGACCTGTGGGTCGGACTCGGCCTGCTCGTGCTGCTGGTGCGCGGCCGGTTCGTGCTCGACGTGCCGCGCGCGCCGCTGCTGGTCGCGACGCTGCCGTTCCTGGCGTGGTGCACGCTCGGGCTGCCGCTCGCGCGCGATCCGCTCACCGCGATCGCCGAGCTCAAGGAGTGGGTCGTCGCACTCGCGGCCGGGGCGTGCGCGGTGCGCTGGGTGACCACCCGCATGCGTGCGCGCGTGCTGCTCGGCGCGACCGTGCTCACGGGCGTCGTGCTCACCGTCCTGATGGCCCATGTCGCGCTGCACGACCCGCGCGGATTCGCGATCGCCGTGCTCACCAAGAACGTGGATCTGCCGTGGGGGAAGTCGAACTACCTGGCCGGCCTGCTGCTGCTCGGATTCCCGGTGGCGCTCGGTCTGATGGGCTCGGCCGCGGGCGTGCGGGAGGGTGCCATGTGGCTCGCCGCCGCGGTCGTGATCGCGCTCGGGCTCGCGCTGTCGGCGTCGAAGGGCGCCGTGCTCGCCGTGGCGCTGGCGTGCGCCGCGATGTTCCTGGGCCCATGGGGACGCGGTTCCCGGGCATGGCCGCGCGTCGTCATGCTCGTGGTGTTCGGGCTGGTCGCCGCGCTGTTCACGACCGGCCCGTTGCGCGCGGCGCTCGAATACCGGATGCAGGCGAGCGCGCTCGACTACTCGGGCAGCGAGCGCATGCTGCTCTACCGGCTCGCGATCGACGAGGGCCTGCGCCATCCGCTGCTCGGCATCGGCATCAACAACTTCTCGGTGGCGTCGCACTCGCTGCACGGGCTCGACACCGTGCCGCACAACCTCGAGCTGGGATTCTTCGCCGAACTGGGCGTGCCGGGACTGGCGCTCGCGCTGGCCTGGTGCGCGGCCCTGCTCGGCACCGCGTTCGGCGCGGTGCGCGCGAGCCGCACGGCGCGCGACCGCACGCTGGCGCTGGGCGTGGCGGCCGCCGTGGTCGCGGCGCTGCTCCACAATCAGGTCGAATCGACGCTCTATGGCGAGCAGTTCAAGCTGCTGCTGTTCGGCGTGGCGGCCGCGGCGTGGCGGCTGTCGTTGCAGGATGCGCCGGGTGTCGTTGCGGGATGCACGGGTGAAAACCCCATGCCACCCGGCGAATCGTGCGCGATGCACGAAACCCCGTGATTCCTGTGGAATTCCTGGGTGCCCGCCCGGGCGCCCGTTAGAATTGGAGCAGCATCCGCGCGCGGCACAGTGGTTTCCGTCGGGTCGCGCACTCCTTCAGGAATGAGCCCTCCGCAGGTTCCGGGAGGGAACGCCCAGGCAGGCCAACGGCAGAGCGCGTCCACCGACGCAGCGAGCCCGCGGCACTCGCGTGCATCGTCGAAGTGGTTCCACCGCCTCCCTCATGCTGCTCGGAATCCTGATCACCTCCATGCTCCAGCCCGCGCGGGCCCGCGCGTTCACGCCGGACGCCGCCGTGCGCGTCGCCATGCGCGCCGCGGACGCGCTGCCTCAGGGGGCATGGGATCCCGCGATGGACGGCGCCGTGCAGGCCGCAATGTCGCAGCGGGTGGCCGCCGAGGATGCCGACCCCGAGAGCTGGCTGCCGCTGCATCGCTACGCGGCCCCGGCCGCCGGCGACATCACGCTGGCCGGCACGCTGGCCGCCGACGCGCCCCACGCGTTCGCCGGCGCCGTGGCGTCGCTGTCGGATGCGTTCGCGAGCGGCGATCGCAACCGCTGGCCGCAGGCGCTGGAGCGGCTGGCGGCGTACGCGTGCGACCTCGCCGATCCCTACCAGAATTCGGCGCTCGATCTCGACGAGGCCCCGGGTGGCCGTGCCCGGTTCGGTGACCTGCTCGCCCCCGAATCCACACCGGCCGTGACCGCCCGCGCGGAATCGCTGGCGCCCGGACGGGCGCTCGCCGAGGCGGTCGCCATGGCCCGCGGCAGCGCCGCGCTGCGCGACACGCTCGAGCGTCTCGCCGCGACCGGGGACAGCACCGCAATGGACCGGCTGCAGCACGACCGGCTCGACGCGGCGACGCTGCTGGCGCGGCGCGCGGTCGTGGCCGCCTGGCGCGCCACGGCGGCGCTGCCCGATCCGGGCACGATGCCGCTGCATGTGTCGCCCAATCCGGTCCGCGGACACATGACGCTGACGTTGTCGTTCGTGGTACCCCGCTCCGGAGCCGCCCGCTTCGAGCTGTTCGATCTCGCCGGCCGCCGCGCCGTAGCGCGGGACTTAGGCCGCCTGGCGGCGGGCGCCCACGTGATCGACCTCGACGACGTCGCCGGCGCCGAGCGTCCGGGGCTCTACTTCGCCCGGATCACGACCCCCGCTGGCATCGCCACCGCGCGGGTCGTCCTCGCCACGCGCTGAACGACCCCGAACCCGGGGTTCGTCCGCAGGTCATCCCATCTTCAACTCGCGCGGCCGCAATTCGATGCCGCCCGGGACCGCCACTCGAACCAGCTCCGCCGCATCGCCATGCTCATGCGTGCATCGAAAGATGTGCGGCGGCAGAGAGGGAGTAGAACGGCTCACCGCCAACTCGATCACCTTCTGGTCTCGTGAGGATTGGGTCGGAGTGGCTTACTGAGGGGGAGTCGATTCCGGCGGTTCCACGGATCGAGAGGGTGACCTACGTGCGGACGCTCTTCGAGGCGACTCGGGGAGCGTCTTCGCTTGGGTGGTGCTTCTTACAGCCGGGGTCGGCAAACATTGCCAAGCCGCAGGTAGATTTTGACCCAACCCGGTCCGCTGGCCCCGACTGGCGTGGCTTTGAGTCGATGGCACGCGAGATGCCCGTCCCGGGGGCGAGGCCCGGCGAACGGTGTCGCGCCTCCTTCCAGGAGACGTCATGATCGTCAAGGATCCCGTGTGCGGACAGGAAATCGAGAGCTCCTCCAACGAGGGCCACTCGGAGTACGACGGGCACTCGTATTTCTTCTGCTCGGACAACTGCAAGACCATGTTCGAGCTGGATCCGCAGCGCTGCATCGTCGCGGCCTACTCCAGGTAGCCGCTTCGCTCCCGGGCCGCGCCGGGGTCACAGACGGCCGGCATCCGTGCAGGCGCGCGCAACGATGCCCCCGGGAATTCCCTCAACAGATGACCAGGCGTAGGGAGGAATGACCATGCGCGATGTCGAGATCGAACGCGAGGCCGCGCAGCGTCGTCGTCAGGCCGCCGAACGCTACCGGCCGCCGACCATCCACGTGCTGCTGGTGGCGGAGTCGCCTCCCGCGTTACTGTCACGGCACTTCTATTTCGAGGACGTGGACCATCACGATGGTCTGTTCTGGGACATCGTGAAGGCCGTCACCGGCGGTCTGATGACGGATCGGCGGGAGAAGCCCCAATACCTCGCGGAATTGATGGCGATGGGTGTATTCCTCGTCGACCTCAAGGAGGATCCCGCCGATTGCACCCCGCTCGACCAATGCGTCGAAGCCTTGATCGTCCGCTGCCTGGCGCTCGCCCCGCGGAAGATCATCATCATCAAGCCCGAGGTGTTCGACCTCGCGTTCCTGCCGCTGAGGAATGCCGGTCTGCCGGTGGTGAATCGGCGCATTCCGTTTCCCGGCACCGGGCGGCAGCTGCAGTTCGCGAGCGCGTTCGCGGCCGCGCTCGAGCATCATCCCCCGCATTCGCCCGAGGACCTCGAGCTGCCCTAGCGCACGTCGGGTCGGCGGCGGATCCATCGCCCGGCCCGGCGACCCGCTGCGGGGAGGCGCGATGAGGCTCGGGGTGTGCGCGCAGGCGCTCCAACATTTGCCGTTCGCCGACGGCGTGCAGCGTGCCCGCGACCTCGGATTCCACGCCATGGAGCTGCCGGTTCACGCCGGAAATCCGTGGGTGGACCTCGCGGCGTCGCTGGCAGGCCGGTCCGAAGACGTGCTGCTGCCGTTTCGCGCCGCCGGCCTCGACATCTCCGCGCTGTCGAACCACACCGAGGGCCAGTTGCTGCTGGGCCCGCATGGCGTCGACACCGACCAGGTGTTCCGCGGCGACGCCGCGGCGAAGTCGGAGTTCGCGCGCAACCGGCTGATCCTCACCGCCGAGCTCGCCCGCCGGCTGGGCGTGGGAGTGGTGTGCGGATTCACCGGCTGCGAGGACTACTCACGCTGGTTCCCATACCCGCTCGCGGATGGTTACGAGCGCATGGTCCCCGAGTTTCGCGAACGGCTGCTGCCGGTGCTCGACGCGTTCGAGCAGCGCGGGGTGCGGTTCGCGATCGAGTGCCATCCGAAGCAGTTCGCCTACAACCTCGAGACTGCGCAGCTGGCGCTCGCGGCGGTGGATCACCATCCCGCGCTGGCGTTCAACCTGGATCCCGCGAACCTGCTGATCGCCGGCACCGACCCCGTGGTGTTCGTCGCCGAGCTCGGCGACCGCATCGCCCACGTCCACGCCAAGGACGGCGAGAGCGTCGCGCACAATGCCGGACGCTCGGGATTGCTGGCGCACGGCGCGTGGGGGCGGCGCGACCGCGGTTTCCGGTTCCGCATCCCCGGCTGGGGCGACGTGCCGTGGCGGCGCCTGCTCACCGAGTTGCAGCTCGCGGGCTACGATGGCGTGGTCGCGCTCGAGCACGAGGACCCGGCGTTCTCGCCGATGGAGGGGCTGGAGCGTGGCGCCGAATTCCTGGAGCCGCTGCTGTTCCGGGATCCGAAGCCGCGGGATACGTGGTGGTGAGCACCGCGGGTTCCAGAACGGACCGGTGTCTGGAGCTTGCCTGGTCATCAGGGTGCGGCACAGTGCCGTCGTCAGCGCAGCTGCGGCAGTGGCATATCCATCGACCACACGATCGCCATTCCCGCGAGGCCGCCGGCCAGGCAGGCCAGCCAGAACCGCTTGACCCCCTTGGGATTGCTTAGCCGCGGGTCGAAGACAACGAGGTTCGCACGGAGGAACTCGGCACCACCGCGAAGGAATAGCCAGTAGGTACCGAGCATCCACACGACGAATATCGATGCGTACCACGCCAGGACCCAGGGGTTGCCGTCTCCAGGCCGGAAGTAATACCAGAGGGACGGGACGTGCCCGAAGACCATGCCCAGACCCATGACGATCCAGGGGATGTTGGCGTAGGTGAGGTACCCGCGTGCAAGGATGTCGTAGCCGTTCGCCAGCGCGGGATCACCCTGGATTCGCTCCTGCGCCTGATTCCGAAACCCGGCGATGCTGACCCCGGTCGTGACGATGCATATGAGCCAGAAGTATCGCGAGAAGAGTTCGAACGCGGTCACGGCAAATCACCCTCCGCCCCGTTGGCAACCATTCCGGCGCGATCGTGAATGCTGATTCATCGGCAGGGTTGCGCGACGACTCCCGTGAAAACGACCGGCCCATGGAAATCAGGGGCGCTCCGGCAGCGGGGCAGATCGAAGACCTTCGATTACAGGACGCGCAGATCCGGGCAGAGTTGAGAGAGTTGCCCAGGTTCAGCGGACGCGGCAGCCTACTGCCCCGTCAGCACCACGCGTCCCGTCCGGACGCCTTCGCGCGCCTCGAGCCGGTAGAAGTACAGCCCCGGCCGCAGGCTCAGGCCCCGGTCGTCGGTCAAATCGATGCCGAGGTGATGCTCGCCCGGATCGAGTTGCGCTTCGTCCAGCAGGCGCCGTATGCGGCGGCCCGAGGTGTCGTACAGATCGGCGCGGACGGATTCGCGCGCGGTCGTGGTGAAGTGCAGCGTGGCGTGTCCATAGACGGGGTTCGGCGTCATGCGAGCGCCGAACACCAGCCCGCCGGGGGTAATCGCGGTGGTGACGTCGTCACCCGCCCTGCCCATGGCGAGCGCCGATGAGTTCGCGACCACGTTGATTCCCACGTCGTCGACGAGGAACGTCTCGCCGGCGACGACCGGGGCGTCGAGCACCTGCATGTCGAGAGTGTTGTTTGCGCCACCGGTGACGACGTCGACGCTCACGAACTGCCACACCGGCGACAGCGTCACGGCGGCGGACTGGATCGTGGTGCCGACCTGGACGCCGGCGGGCGTGTACTCGCGAACCTTGATGCGCACCTGCCCCGTGTTGGACGGCGAGCGTACCCAGGCGGCGAACCGGTAGCGGGTCCCTGCCACGGGGATCGACATGATCCAGTTGGGGCTGTCGTTGAGACCCATGGAGGCGGTGCCGGTAGTGGTGGCGCCCCGGACTTGCACGGCGAAGCTGTCGACGCGCCCGCCCGCGACCCGGGTGGTCGTGGCGCTGCCGGCGCCGTTCCAGCCGTTCAGATTGGTCTCGAATGTCGGATTGCCGCACAGGTTGCGGTCGGCAGGCGGAATCACGCCCTGCCCGGGGCTCACGGTGATCGCGAGCGTCGCCGAGCCGGACATGGCGTTCACCGCCGTGAACGTCACGGAGTAAGGAGTCGAGCGCGACGCTCCGCCCAGCGGCGTCCACGTCAGCGTGCCTCCGGTGCGCGTGGCGTTGGGCGTGAACTCGGCGTCGTTGCCGGCGGGCAGACCCGTCAGGCCGGCCGTCAGCGAGGCGATCGCGTCGGAGTCGGGATCGGCGGCCGCAATGACCACCGTCAGCGTCTGGCCCTCGGCCACGCTGGCCGTGGCCGGCGACGTCACCACCGGCGACCGGTCGACGTTCGCGACGGTGATGGACGTGGTGGCGGATCCGGACTGCGTGTTCGACGCGGTGAACGTCACCGTGTAGGGGGTGGCGCGGCCGTCGAACCAGCCGGGGGTCCATGTGAGCGTGCCCTGGGTGTGCGCGGCGTTGGTCACGAACGACGCGTTGTTGCCGGCGGGCAGTCCCGATACGGCGAGTGACGTGATCGCCTGGCTGTCGGGATCGCTCGCGGTCACGGTCACGGTGAGCTGGCCGTTCTCGGTCGCGGTCGCCGTGGGCGGTGCGAGCACGACGGGCAACTGGTCCGCGCCCGGCAGCAGGGTGATCGAGACGTCGTCGGTCTGGAACACCTCGCCGGCGGCGACCGGGTAGTCGCTCAGTTCGAGATCGATCGTCGAGCCGGCCTTGAGCGTTACGAAGTCGACGGACATCAACTGCCACGCAGCCGTCAACGGAATCGCATTCGAGTACACCACAGCGCCCTGCAGCACGCTGTTCGAATACTCGCGCAACTTGAGCTTGGTACTGCCATGACTCGACGCCGACCGCACCCAGGCGCTGAAGCGGTACCGCGAGCCTGCCGCGGGCGACGACGCCACCCAGTTGGGCTGATCGCCGATGCCGAACGTGGCGGTGGCGGCCGCAGGAGACCGCATTTCGAGCGCCCAGCCGCCGTCATGGCCGCCGGCGACGCGCGCCAGCGTGGCGCTCGCGGTGGACTGCCAGCCGGCGATGTCGGTCTCGAACGACGGGTTCGCGCACAGGTTGGGCGGCGGCGGCGCGGCCTGAACGGTGATCGCGGTCACGGCCGAGCCGGTGAGCGCATTCGCAGCGCCGAAGCTGACAGGCCAGGGGCCGGGGCCATCGTAGTAGGCAGGCGTCCAGGTGAACGTGCCGGACTTCTGGTCGGAGGCCGGCGTGAACGTGGCAGCGGCTCCCGCGGGCAACGCGCCGAGGTTCGCGGCGAGCGACGTGATCGCGTCGCCATCGGCGTCGGCCGCCGTCACCGTGATGGACAGTGGCTGGCCCTGAACGACGGTGGCCGTGGCGGGAGCCGTCACCACCGGCGCGCGGTCGACATTCGCGACCGAAATCGTGATGGAGGCGGTCGCGATCAGCGCGTTGGCGGCCGTGAACGTCACGACATAGGGGCCGGGCGCGTCCGCGAACGACGGCGTCCACGTCAGGCTGCCGGCGGTGTTCGAGGCGTTGGGTACGAACGTGGCGTTGTTGCCGGCGGGCAGGCCGGCGAGCGCCGCAGTCAGCGAGGTGAGAGCGTCGCCGTCGGGATCCGACGCGGACACGGTCACCGTCAGCGGCTGGTTCTCGGTCGCGGTTACGCCGGCCGGCACGGTCAGCACCGGCGCGCGATCGGCGGGGGTCACGCTGATATCGGTGACGGCCGAGCCGCTGAGTGCGTTGGCGGCGGTGAACGTCACGGTGTAGGGCCGGGCGCTGTCCGCCAGCGTCGGGGTCCACGTGAGCGTGCCGGTCTTGTGCGAGGCGCTCACGACGAACACCGCGTCGTTGCCGGCCGGCAGCGCCGACAGGTCCGCGGTCAGCGTGGCGATCGGGTCGAGGTTGGGATCGGCCGCCGTCACGCTGAGCGTGAGCTTCTGGCCCTGGACGACCGACGCGGTCGCCGGCGCCGTCACCGACGGCGGCGCGTCCACATTGGTGATGGTGATCGAGGTCTGTGCCGAAGCGCTCAGGCCATTCGCCGCGGTGAACGTCACGACGTAGGGGCCGGAGCCGTCGGTGGGACCCGGCGTCCACGTCAAGGTCGCTCGGGTGTTGTCGGCGTTCGGGGTGAACGTGGCGCCTCCCGCGGAGGGCAGCGTGCCCAGATCGACGCCGAGCGAACCAATCGCGTCGCTGTCGGGATCCGAGGCGTGGACCACGATCGTCAGCGGCTGGCCCTGCGTGGCCGCGGCCGTCGCGGGCGCGGTCACCACCGGCGCGCGGTCGGAGTTCAGCACCTGAACCGACACCGTGGCCGAACCGCTCAGCGCATTCGCGGCGCGGAACGTGATGGCATAGGGGCCGGGCGCGTCGGTGAACGACGGGGTCCAGGTCAGTGTTCCCGCGGTGTGCGACGGGTTCGAGCTGAACGAAGCGGTGTTCCCGGCCGGCAGCCCGTCGAGCACGGCGGTGAGCGACGCGATCGCCTCGCCGTCGGGGTCGGCGGCGGAGACATCGATCCTGAGCGGCTGGTTCTCGGTGACGGTCACCGTCGCAGGCGCGGTGACGGCAGGCGCCCGATCGGCTGCGGCCACGGTGATCGACGTCGCGCCGGACCCCGATAGCGCGTTCGACGCCGTGAACGTCACCGTGTAGGGACCGGGCCCGTCGGACAATGTGGGAGTCCAGCTCAGCGTGCCCCCCGTCTGCGACGGGTTCGGCGTAAAGACCGCGGTGTTCGCGGCCGGCAGCCCGGACAGATTCGCGGTCAGTGACGCGATGGCGTCGCCGTCCACGTCGGACGCGGTCACGGCGACGCTGATCGGAGCGCCCTGCGTGCCGCTCGTGCTCGCGGGCGCGGCGACGGTGGGCGCGCGGTCCACGTGCACGACCGAGATCGTCGTGGCCGTGGTGCCCGACAGTCCATTCGCGGCGGTGAACGTGACGGTGTAGGGCCCGGGTGCGGATCCGAACGCCGGTGTCCAGGTGAACGTGCCCGACGTGGCATCCGCGGACGAACCGAACGTCGCGTGGTGCCCCGCAGGCAGGCCCGCGAGGTTGGCCGTCAGCGTGCTGATGGGCTGGGCGTCCGATGCGGACACGGCGAACACCAGCGGCTGGTTCTCGCTCACGGACATGCTCTGCGGCGCGACGACCACCGGCGGCAGATCGCTGCCCACCGCATGCTCGAACGGCCCGCGATCCATGTACGTCACGGGACCGATGCCGGCATTCGGGACCGACGGATCGTCCGCGCGCGGATTGCCGTCCGCGTCGAACGCGGGCCAGTACGGCAGCCCGGACATGCCGTTGTCGATTGCCGCCGAGCCCCCCAGCAGATGGAAGTCGCCGATCGCGGGGTTCGCGAACCGCGGATTCGCCTCGAGCGTGTGAACGTCCTTGCCGCTGGCGGCGGTGTAGGCCGACACCGAGCTGTACAGCGTCTTCACGTACTTGACGGGATAGTGGCCCCATTCGGAGTTCCAGAACAGGTTGTAGTCCGACTGGAACCCGACCGCGGACGTCCCGTCGACCCACAGGTTGAACTCGGTCGTCGTGAAGCCGTTGTCGACCGCGATGCAGTCATAGAGCTGGTTGTTAGGCGACGAGCCTTCGATCGACCAGCCGTCCTTGTAGTTCTTGTACGCCAGGTCTCCGATGTACAGGTTGCCGACCGCGCCCAGGTTGTCGTAGCCGTGGTCGCCGTTGTTCCACGAGTAGTTGCCGAGGCAGATGTTGTAGTTGGCGCCGGTGTAGAGATTGAGGCCGGTGTCCTGGTTGTGATGCAGGTTGTTGTTCTCGAACCGGTTCCCCACGCCGTGCGACAGATAGATGCCGTTCGCGGCGCGCTCACGCGGACGCCAGTTGCCCCACGACTCCAAGTTGCGCACGACGGAGCTGTCGCAGGAGGTCAGGTAGACGCCGTGATCCGCGTTGAGCCACGCTCGGGAGTTCTGGATCAATTCGTAGGACGAGTTCACGATCGAGATGCCGTACTTGCCGCAATATGAGATCGCGAGACTCGCCAGCGTGCAGTGGTTCGCCGCGGCCGACAGGTAGATCGACTTGTCCTCGGTGCGCGTGATCGTGAAGCCCTGCAGCGTGACCCACGAGCGCGCCGGCAACAGGAATGCCGAGAGGCGCTTGCCCACCATCAACTGCTGCGCCCCGGGGTTGCCGCCACCCACGTTCACGTACAGGCCGGTGCCGCTCACCCACGTGCAGGAGTTCGCGGGGATCGTCGTCGGCGAGACGAACGTCGAGTCGAGCAGCCGGGCGCCGTTCGCGAACACCTGCACCGGGCTCCAGTTGACGGTCGATGCGAGCCACACGTCGCCCGCGACCTGCGTCCAGCGGCTCGGCGAGCCGAAGTCGTCGGCGCCGTCGATCACCGTCGCCGGGCTCTCCGCCAGCACGGTGTACGGGCTGGCCGCCGTTCCGGAACTCTTGATCGTCACCTGTTCACGATAAACGCCGGCCTTCACCAGGATTGTGGTGCCGGCGGCCTGGCGCGCGGTCACCGCCGCTGCGATCGTCCGGTAGGGAAGTGCCGCGGTGCCGGGATTCGCGTCGTTGGCGGACGGGTTCGGGCCGTCCACGTAGTACGTGTCCGCGGCGACGCGTCCCGCCGCCCACAGCATCAAGGCCAGCGTGACGACGACAATCTTGGATGTAGTGCGCGATAGGCGCAGGAACACGTCCACGCTCCTGAGGCACCGTCCATGGCACGGTGAACTTTGGATGGGAATACAAAACGGCACGCGCGGCGTTGCCCTGTAGTTGAACAAAGCGGTCGCCGCGTTCGATACCTGCGAGGTCTCTACAAAGCCGTCAACGCAACTTCCGTACCCTGGGGTCCGGACCGCGGACGCGACGGCTGCCAAGCAATTTGCCCGGGTTTCCTCTCGGGAAACCTTTGGAAATCCGGAGGAATCGTCGAGATTCACGACAATTGCGCTGGGTAGTCATGCGATTTGAGTGCAGTCTGGCCAGGGTTCAATTGGGTCTGTGGCAGTTCGCCACAGTCGCATCCGGAGTCCCCCGGATCGGCGGGGGAGGGAGTCCACCCCGGCTGGGGGAATTCACCCGTCGCTTGCGCCATGAGGCACGGGTCCCGTACCGCGATGACGCGCGCCGGCCGCGGCTCACGGGACAAATCGGGCCGTGGAGTGATGTATGATCGTGTCCGAATCGGAAGCATAATCGTGACCCCTCGAGCGCCAGCGCGAGCCGGGCGATCATGGCCGCTGGGAGCTCCCACATTCATGCCGGTGCATTTCGCTGAAGACGATGCCGGTGCGGCGCCGCGGCGGTTCGCGCAACGCGTAATGCTGCTCGGGGTCGTGGTGGTGTCGGCGCTCGCACTCGCGATCCCGCGATTCCACAACGACACGGCCGGCCCCGGTCCCGATCTGCGGGGCATCCAGGTCGCACCCGCGCCCGTGGGGACGCTCGGTAGGATGGCCCCCGACAGCGCCGTCGTGATCGTCTATGGCGACAGCCGCACCGGGCATCGGGTGCTGACGCAACGATCGGGCGCCCGGATGCTGTACGAGGCGGCGCAATCGCATCGTCCGTCGATGTGGCTCGCCGGGCTCGAGAATCTGCCGGCGACGGCGCTCGAGGTCGTGTACCCGGACTTCATGGGTTTGCGCGACGTGTGGTCCACGTTCGTCAGCCATCGATTCACAGGCGGCAATCAGCCGGGCGTGCTCCGCGCGCTCGAGGCCAACACAGCGGTCGATTTGATCGTGAACACCGGCGACCTGGTGGAGGACGGCCGGCAGCACGTGCAGTGGGAGGAGTTCGCCGGGTCCCATGCGGCGTTGCGCAACCTCGCGCCGTTCGTCGCCGCCCCCGGCAACCACGAGGCGCTGTGGAAGGCCGCGGCGCGGCGGAACTGGGACGCGATCATGGGGCCGCCGCGCGCGCCATTCAGCTACTGGTCGTCCGTGGCCCTCGGTCGGCTGGCGCGGTTCGTCATCCTCGACAGCAACCTGTTCACGGATCCTCACGACCACTATCCGCCGGCGCTCGAGCAGGCGCTCGTCGACGAACAGCTCGCGTGGGCCGACTCCATGCTCGCCGGTCCCGAGCGGTTCAAGTTCGTGGTGCTGCATCATCCGCTGGTCACATCGGGGCACCACTGGGACGAATGGACATCGCAGGACGAGCACCCGGCCCAGGACCGCCGCATCCAGCTGCTCGAGATCCTGAGGCGCCGCCACGTCACCGCGGTGCTCGCGGGCCACGAACACCTGTTTCAGCGGAGCTGGATCTCGGAGCCCGGCGGCGGCGGATTGTGGCACATCACCACCGGCGGTGGGGGATCGCCGCTGCACTATGTGACCGACGACGATCGCCGGCGGGCCCGGACGCAGTCGCTGCCGGACTCGGCGGCGATCGGCGAGATGTTCCCCGAGCAGTCGGTCTACCACTATTGCCGGCTCGTGCTGCGGCCGGATCCCGCGCCCGGCATGGCGGCCGCCGAGTTGCGCATCTACCGGGTCGACAGCGCCGGCGCGGCACGGTTGATCGACACCGTGGATCTCGCGTCGCCGCCGGGCGGGCCGGCGGTGAGCGCCGCCGATCATTCCCCTTTACGCAGGCGGAGTCCGGGCCTACCGTAATGGGAGTGGTGCGCCGCCATGGCGCGCCGATCGGGTGCAGGGCCGGACCGGGTCCCACGTTCCTCGACCGGGTTCGGAGTGGCAGTGACCGCACGCATCCCATTGTTCGAATTCATGCCGTACGGAGCACCCGAGCTGCATGAGGCGTCGCACCGCCACATGTTCCGCGCGCTGGCCGCCGCGAGTCTCGTGTGGGTCTTTGTGTTCGCGGCGGGCGTGATGACCGGCGCCCTGCCCGCGCCGGCGACTCGTTTCGTGACACCGACGGTCGAAGTGCTGCTCGCTCCACCGCCGCCCATGCTGCCGCCACCGCCGGCCCGGACCCAGCCGATCGCGCCCGCGACCTTGTCGCGTGCGCACGGCGCCATCATCCCGGTGATCGACGAGCCGCCACCGCCGCCTTTGGCTCCGGACTGGCCGGGTGGCATCCGCGATGCGCAGGGCCTGCTGGGCGGCGAAGCCGGCGACGCGCCGCCCGTCACCGATCGCGGCGTCGTGGCCGAGCCGCCGCTGCCGAATCTTGGCGACAAGGTGCGCACCGACGAGCTGCCGGTCCTCGTCACCCTCAACCAGCCCGAGTATCCGGACATCGCGCGCGAAGCCGGCGTAGAGGGTCTCGTCGTCGTCCACGTGCTCGTCGGCCGGGACGGTCGCGTGATCGACGCGCGGCTCGACGCGAAATTCTCGGTGCCGATGCTCGACGCCACGGCGCTGGCGTCCGCGCGCAAGCTGGTGTTCCAGCCCGCGATCGTGGACCACCATCCGGTGGCGGTGTGGGTCGAAATGCCGTACCGGTTTCACCTGCATTGAGTGACCGCCGGCCGCGCGACCCCTTCGCGCGGCCGCGGTCCCGGAGCGTCCGACCCGGGTGCGGCAGGGGTTCGATGCCGCTGCACATCGTGTCGGGCGCGTTCGCCATCCCGTCCCACAACACTCCCGGTTGAAGTTTCTTCCACTCGGGAAACGCTGGTTGGGATGCGGCTCGCGCCGTCCCTCATCGCCAAGTTCTTAAGGCGAAGCGACTTAATAACTCCCACCGACGCTGGCACCAAAGTCGCCTAGACCATGCCGACTGCAATCACCGCAGCATGGTCGAACCCATGCCACCGGCCGGAAGTTCGCGTCGTTAACAGCCAGACACGACCGACTTCACATCGAACGGACAAACTGCCATGAATGCCATCGCACTCGCGATCCTGCTGCTGTCCGTGTCCGTGTCCCCCGTCGGCGCTGCCGCGCCTGCGGATTCGGACCGAGTGTCCGACCGCGCGAGCGCACCGCCGATTGCGGAGAACGCGGACAGCCTCGCAGCGTCCTATGCAGCGCCCTGGAATCCGCCGCGGCCCCTGCTCGCGCGCCGGCCGTGGGAGCGGGCGATGCTGTTGCCCGGGCGCATCATTTCGCTGCCGCTATCGGGCCTGGGATACCTCACGCGGCGCTCCATGCTCGTGATCGAGGACAGCGGCCGGGTGCCGATGGGCCCGCAGCCGCCGCGCGCGAAGCACTCGCCGTCCGTGGCGGTCGGATTGTCCCACTTCGGCGATCGCACGGGCGTAGGGCTGTCGCTGGAGCTGCGCACCCCGGAGCCGCGCCGCGAGTTCGTGCCACGATTCGGCGTCCAGTACTCAGCCACGACGCATTTTTATAACCGCACGCAGGCCACGCTGACGAGCGGCCCCGCGAGCCTTCAGTATGCATATGAGTGGCGCCCGCAGGAGCAATTCCATGGCATCGGTCTCGAGAGCGCCGAGGACAGCCTGTCCGACTATGCCATCGAGTTCGAGACGGCGCGCGCGGGACTCACCAGAGCCTGGGGCCGGGACCCGGATCGCAATCAGCCCCGGCTGACCCTCAATGCGTGGGGCGGCCCGCGCAGCGCCCTCACCAGCACCGGCCGCGACGCCAGGCAGGTGCCGTTCGACCGCCGCTTCCCCGGGCTGGCCGGGCTCACGCTCGGACGGCGCGTCGAGCACCTGACCTACGGCGCCGCGATCAAGCTCGACGAACGTCGGGGCGCTCCCCACTGGAGCCGCGGCGGCGCGCTGACGCTGGCGGCGGAGAACTTCACGGACCCGGTGCGCGCGCTGGCGCTCCACGATGCCGCCGCGACCGGAGCGGGGTTCCGCCGCTTCACCGGCCAGCTCGACGTGGGCACCTCGTTCATGCGCGACCCGCGCTCCCTGCGGCTGATGGCGAAGGTCGTCGATCAGCAGGTCGACGCGCGCGCGGACCGGTTCCTGGTGGCCGATCTGGCCACGCTCGGCGGCCGCGACGGACTGCTGGGTTACTCGCCAGGACGGTTTCGTGACAAGGACCTGCTGCTCACGCGGCTGACGTATGTGTTCCCGCTCGCGCGGCGGTTCGAAGTCGATCTGCATTCTGAGTTCGGCGGGGTCTATGGCGACGTGTGGCACGACGTCCGGATCGGCGGGCTCAAACACTCGTTCGGCATGTCACTGAGGGGACGCGGGGATCGCACTGCGCGCGGGGCGGTCGGATTCGACATCAGCCCCGAATCGATCCGGATCAACTACACACTGGGGGTGCCGGAATGAGCCGCTCGATCGCAGGCGTGATGCTGGCAGTGCTCCTCGCCGGCACGGGTGCCGCGGGCGCGATCGCACGGGCGGCCGATACGACGAAGGAGCACGCCACGGCACCGGGCGCCGCGGCCGCGCGTGATTCGGGCTCGGCCAGGCATGCCGGCCCCGAGCCACATCCCTATTCCTATGCCTACGACATACTCGACAACAGTTTCGTGCGACCGGCCACCCGGGTGCTCGACGTGGCACTGCTGGCGCGCAAGCTGACCGGCAATCTCCGCGAGGCGGCGAACATCGACGACCAGGACCAGGTGCGGCTGCCGAGCACCTGGTGGCAGCCGCGCCTGGGGTTCCGCCCGGTGACGGTCGCGCAGATGCTCACCGGCCCGGGGCCCGGCACCGGTCCCGCCCCCGGCAAGTGGACGGTGACGAAGGCCAAGGACCAGGGCGTGACGCCGGGATTCCAGATCGAGGATTCACACGGGGACAAGTTCCTGCTCAAATTCGATCCCGTGGGATGGCCCGACCTCGCGTCCGGCGCCGCCGTGATCGGCAGCCGCCTCATGTGGGCGGCCGGCTACAACGTGCCCGACGACGCGATCGGGCAGTTCCGCCCCGAGGATCTCGAGATCAAGCGGGGCGCGACCTACACCGACGCCAACCGCCGCAAACAGCCGATCAACGACGCGTACATCCAGCAACTCCTCGCGCGGGTCGCGCGTCAGCAGGACGGCAGCTACCGCTGCATCGCGAGCCGGATGCTCGATGGCAAGCCGCTCGGGCCGTTCGAATATCATGGCCGCCAGCGCGACGATCCCGAGGACCGGATTCCGCACGAGCTGCGGCGTGAGCTGCGGGGGCTGTGGACGGTGTGCGCGTGGCTCAATCACGCGGACAGCCGCGGCCCGAATACGCTCGACATGTGGGTCACCGATCACGGCCGGTCGTTCGTACGCCACAACCTGATCGACTTCAGCGCCATCCTCGGCGCCGGTGCGACCGGCAAGCGGGCGTACGCCACCGGGACGGAGTACTATGTCGACTTCGGCGTGATGCGCCGGGAGTTGACGACCCTGGGGCTGCGGCCCTTCGCCTGGGAATCCTCGGTGGATCCAAACATGAAGGCAGTCGGGTTCGTGGAGTCCGCGACGTTCGATCCCGTCGGGTGGCGGCCCGACTATCCCAACCCCGCGTTCGACGCGCGCACCGAGCGCGACATTCGCTGGGGCGCCCGGATCGTGGCGGGCTTCACGGATGACCACATTCGTGCCGCCGTCGACGCCGCGAAGTATTCCGATCCGCGTGCGGCCGCGTACATCACCCGCGTGCTGATCGAGCGCCGCGACAAGCTGGTGCGGCGGTGGCTCGGCGCGGAGGCCGCTCGACTGCAGGCTGGCCGATGAGGCGAGCCGCCACCGTCGCGATGCTGCTGATGCTGGTGGATGGGTGTTCGCATATGGGCCGGCTGCGGTATCAGCCGCAGACGGTATCGCCCACGCTCACGCACAAGGCCGGCGAGGCGCCGCCGGCGAATCCCGCGGCCATGCAGCTCCAGCCGCTGTTCGGCGACACGCTGATCGGGCTCGTGCCCGGCACGGCGGATTCCTCGCGGCGCTACCTGGGCCGGCTGCACACCGGATTCACCGCCGACACGCTCAACCTCATGCTGTTCGGAGACAATCGCCCCGGCTGGCGCGCGTCGCGGCTGAGCACCGAATACACCGCGCTACGGGAGATGTTTTCGCCGAACCTCGCGAAGATTGGCCGCGGGCTCGTGACGATTCCGTGGGCGCTGGTGAAGGGGCTCTATCCGGACCTGGCGCTGATCCGCGACATTCCCGACCGCCTTCGCAAGGCTCCGACCGCGGGTCGCGAACGGCAGGTGGTGAGCGCGATGCTGGCCAAGATCGATTCGCTGCAGGCGCACGGCCAGTCGGTGGCGGCGGTGCTCAACACCGGCGACCTGGTGTACGACGGCCGTTACCCGTCGACGTGGGAGCGGTTCCTGCGCATTACCCGCCCGCTGTCGTCGCGGGTGCCCTACTTCCCGGTGGCCGGCAACCACGAGCGTACGGACACCGAGGACGGCCGCGAGAACTGGCGCACCGCGACCGGGCTGCCCGTCGGCGGCGACCGGCTCTACTACTGCTTCGACACCGCGGACGGCTGGCTGCGCGTCATTGCGCTCGATTCGAATCCGATCGTCGATCCCGGCAACCTCTGGACCCGCGAGGTGCAGATCAAGTATTCCGCCGAGGAGTTCGCGTGGCTGACGGAGCGCGTGAAGGAGCATCGTGGCCCGGTGATCGTGTTCATGCACCACCCGCCATTCTCGGCCGGCTTCCATCGCGTCGAATGGCAGCGCGACTCGGTGCTGTCGAAGCGCCGCGAGACCATGGTGGAGGACCTGCACAAGTCCGGCATCTCGATCATCGCCGGCGGCCACGAACACGCGTACGAACGCGCCCTGCTGCGGTGGCCGGACGCGGTGCTGATCGCGATCGTCTCCGGGGGCGCCGGCGCCCCGCTCTACCCGCTGCCGCCACGGGCGGAGGCCGCGCGGGTGATGAGCGAATACCACGTCGCGGGCTCGACGGTGCAGCCGGCAGACGTGTTCACCGCCCAGGCATTCCACTTCATCCATCTGCGGTTCTGGTTCGGCGGCGGCGAGTTCTACACCTACGCCGTGGATGACAAGGCGAAGGCCACGCTGATCGACAAGGTGCAGATCGACCTGTCGCGCTACGGCACGCCCAAGATCGACCAGTTCAAAATTCCGATCCCGCCGGCGAAGGGCCAGACGAGCGCGTCCGAGGCCACGGAGGAGAAGAAGAACCAGACCGTCCACCCGGTGACGAAGGCGGATTCGACCGCGAGCAAGCGTCTGCTGTCGAAACCGGCGCCCGCCAGGAAGACGACCAGGCGCAAACCCTGAGCCCGCACGGCATCGTGTCGTCCGGCCGCGGAGGAACGGTCATGAACTCGACAGTGACGGAAGCCACGCCGGACCCGGTCGCCAGGCGCCCGCTCGACCGGTTCCTCGGCATCTTCGCCGACGTTCGTGGCGGGGAGGCCGGCACCGCGCTGTTGCTGATGCTCAACATCTTCCTGCTGCTCGCGGCTTACTACCTGCTCAAGACGATCCGCGAGCCGCTGATCCTCACCGTCGCCGGCGGCGCCGAGGTCAAGAGCTACGCCGCGGCGGCGATGGCGGCGTTGCTGATCGTGGTCGTGCCGATCTACAGCGCGGTGGCGTCGCGGGTGTCGCGCGTGAAGCTCATCAACGGCGTGACGCTGTTCTTTATCGCCTGCCTGATCGCGTTCTTCGCCCTCAGCCGTGCCGGCATCGAGATCGGCATCCCGTTCTTCATCTGGGTGGGCATCTTCAACCTGATGGTGATCGCCCAGATGTGGGCGTATGCGAACGACGTCTACACCGTCGACCAGGGCAAACGGCTGTTCGCGATCGTCGGATTCGGCGCGTCGCTGGGTGCGATCGCGGGGTCGTTCGTCACCGGGCAACTGGTGAAGCAGTACGGTCCGTACCCGTTCATGCTCGGCGCCGCCGCGCTGCTCGGCGTGTGCATGCTGCTCACGAACTGGGTGAACATGCGCGAGCGTCGCGCCCGCGGCGGCGCCCCGACTACCGCGGGTGACCGAGGCGCGACGGAGAACGCCGCGACGGAGAACGCCCCGGCGGCCGGTGCGGACGGCGCCGTGAAGGGCCGCAGCGGCTTCGCGCTGGTGTTCTCCGACCGTTACCTGCTGCTCATCGCGGTGCTCATGACGGTGTACAACCTCGTGAACACGAACGGCGAGTACATCCTCGGCAAGACCGTGGTGAACCTGTACACCGCGGCCCACGGCGCCGCGGCTGCGGGGGGCCTCAACGAGAAGAAGGTGATCGGCGAGTTCTACGGCAACTTCTTCACGCTCGTGAACATCCTCTCCGCGCTGGTGCAGGCGTTCGTCGTGTCGCGGGTGCTCAAGAAGTTCGGCGTGCGCGTCGCGCTGCTGGTGCTGCCGATCGTGGCACTGGGCGGCTACGCCACGATGGCATTCATTCCGGTGCTGTGGCTGATCCGCTCCGTCAAGCTGGCGGAGAACTCGATCGACTATTCGTTGCAGAGCACGACGCGCAACGCCCTCTATCTCCCCACGAGCCGCGAGGCCAAGTACAAGGCGAAGCAGGCCAACGACACGTTCTTCGTGCGGCTCGGCGACGTCATCTCCGCCGGAGTGGTGTTCGCCGGCACGACCTGGCTGGGATTCGCGCCGCCGCAGTTCGCGCTGGTGAACGTCGGGCTGATCGTCGTGTGGCTGGTGCTGGCGGTCGCGATCGGCAGGCGGTTCCGCAGCATGGCCGGCACGGCCTGACGACATCGGTGGCCCGGTCCGGCGTGATGCATCCCGCGCCGGCGCCTGGGGCGAGGGAGGCACGCTGAAGTTCCTGAACAAGTTCATCCGCCGCCTCGGCCTCGAGCGCGGCGAGGCCACGACGCTCGGCTTGATGGGCGTGCTCGTGGCCACGCTGATGTGCGCCTACACCATCGCCAAGGTCGTGCGCGACGCGCTGTTCATCACCGAATTCGGCGCGCTCAAGCTGCCGTATGGCTACATCGGCGTGGCGCTCGCCTCGGCCGGCTTCGTGTGGCTCGAGGGTCAGGTGGCCAGCCGGTTCACGCGCGTCGGCGCCTCGCGCTTCAACCAGTACGCGGCGATCGCGGTCAGCGCCGCGGCCGCGGCGGCGTTCCCACACGCGCCGCATCGCATCACCGGCGTGTTCTACGTGTGGACCGGCAGCCAGGCGATGATGCTGCTGCCGCACTTCTGGGTGCTCGCGCTCGACGTGTGGGACTCACGGCGGGCACGGCGGGTGTTCCCGATTCTCGGCGGCTTCGGGCTGCTCGGCGGCCTGGCCGGCGGCGCGTTCGCGGGCTGGGCGCAGCCGTTCGTGCACCGCATGGGCCTGCTGTGGGTGCTGTTCGGCCTGCTCGTGATCGCGCACGTGCTCACGCGGTTCGTCGAGGTCCATCGTGCCC
This sequence comes from Candidatus Eiseniibacteriota bacterium, assembly GCA_038231135.1. GTDB lineage: Bacteria > Eisenbacteria > RBG-16-71-46 > RBG-16-71-46 > RBG-16-71-46 > JANLWX01. The sequence continues at coordinate 115,939 of JBBRLX010000006.1, forward strand.
ACATGCCGGGGCCGGCGGATGCGGTGTCGGCGCTGTCGAGATGGGAGATCATCCGGCGGTCCAAGTACATCCGGATCTTCGCCGTCGGTCTCGCGCTGTCGGTGATCGTGTCCACGCTGGTCGATTTCCAGTTCAAGCTCTACCTGCAGCACGCCTATCCCGATTCGCGCTCGCTCACCCAGTTCCTCGGCCGGTTCTACGTGGGATTGAACGCCGCCGCATTGCTGTTCCAGTTCGGCGTGGCGGGGTGGCTGATGCAACGGTTCGGACTCGCGGCGTCGACGGGTCTCCAGCCCACCGCGGTCATGGTGTTCGCCACCTGGGCCGCGATCAGCAGCGGCTGGTGGATCGTGATCGCGATGCGGTGGGTGCAGGGGGTGGTGTTCCAGACCCTCGGCAAGCCCGCGGCGGAGATCTACTACGCGGCCATCCGGCCGATCGAGCGGCGCTCCATCAAGCCCGCGATCGACACGCTGGTGGAGCGCTGGTCCGATGCCCTGGTGGGCGTGGTACTGGTGGTGGTGCTGCACGCGCTCAAGGCCCCGATGCCGGTGATCGCGATCGGCACCGTGGCGCTGTGTGCGATCTGGCTGCTCGTGCTGCTGCGGTTGAACCGGTACTACGGCAAGGCGTTCCAGAACATCCTCAGCGCGCGCTGGATCGAGCCCGAAGCTTCTCCGGAATCGTTCAAGATTCCATCCGCGCGGCGGGCGCTCCGCGCGGCTCTGCAGTCGCCCGACGAGGCCCAGGTGGTGCTGGCGCTCAAGCTCAGCCGCAACGCGCGGGATGCCGGCACCGCCGCCGCCGTGCGCGCGTGCCTGGGGCATGCCTCGCCGGGCGTGCAACTGGCCGCCGTCGAGGCGATGGAGGCGCTGCGACTACGCGATGCCGATGGCGTGATCGAAGGGTTCCTGGGCGCCCGCTACGATCGTCTGCGCCGCGCGGCCGTCAGCTACCTGCTGTCGCGCAGCAGTCAGCCGGCGGAGCTCGCCGGCCGCCTGCTCGAAGGCGACGACGCGGCGCTGCGCCAGCACGTGCTGGATGTCATGAGCGAGCGCCCGCAGGAAGCCGAAGGCTGGGTGGCGCCGCAATGGATCGATGCGCGGATCGCCGCCGGCACGCCCGAGGATCTACTGCTGGCGGCGCGGGCGCTCGGCACGACCGCCGCGGCCGGGGCGGTGCCCAAGCTGCGCCTGCTGCTGGCGCACGACGACCTCGAGGTCCGGCGCGCGACGTTGCAGGCCGCGGCCCGGCGGCCGCGGCCCCAGCTGCTCGAGATGCTGCTGCCCCTGCTGCTCGTGCCCGAGCTGAACTACGAGGCGCTCGATGCCGTGGCCGCGATCGGCGACCCCGCGGTGCCCGCGCTGCAGAAGATGCTCGAGGCCGCTCCGGACTCGCCGTGGCAGCCGATCGCGGCGCGCACGCTGGCGCGCATCGCCACATCCCGCGCCGCGGGCGTGCTGCAGAAGCTCGCGCGCAGCGGCGATCCGGGCATGCGCCAGGTCGGGTTGGAGTCGCTGGCCCGCATCCGCCTGCGCTCGGGCCAGCCGATGATCCCCCGCGGCCTCGCGCACCGGTTGTTTCTACGCGAGCTGGGTGACTATCGCGCCTGCCTCGAGCCCACGATCACGCTCGATGCCGTGCCCGCGGCGGAAGTCCGGCTGCTGTCCGAGAGCTACTGGGAGTCGTCGGAGCTGGCGCTCACGCGTGCGATCGACGCGCTCGCCTGCTGGTACGATCCACGCCCGCTGTTCGGCGTGATCGGGCGGCTGACGTCGAAGGACGCCCGGCAGGCGGCGCCCGCGCTCGAATACCTGGGGCACGTGCTGCCGAGAAGCGTGTTCCGATCGGTGAGCCGGATCTTCGAGACTCAGGCGAGGGAGGACCCCGCCGGTCCGCCCGACGACGCGGCTGTCGCGGCCTGCATCCGGTCGGCGTGGGGCAGCGCCGATGCCTGGTTGCGCGCCTGCGCCGTGCGCGCGTCCCGCGCGATCCCGGGATTCGACACCGGGCTGTTCGCGGGCGGCGACGAGCATCCCGTGGTGCGTGCGGAGCTCGAGGCGCTCGCGCACGGCGGTCGCCGTGGAACGGCGCTGCCGGCCGGGGCGGCCGCATGATCACTCCCGTCGAGCGCGTGCTGATCCTGAAGGGCGCCGATCTGCTCAAGGACGTCGGTCCGCGCCACCTGCTGCGGCTCGCCGACGTCGCGCGCGAGATCCCGCTGACCAAGGGGGACACGATCTATCGCGAGGACGACCCCGCCGACGCGCTCTATCTCGTGGTCGAGGGCCGGGTGCGCATCACCGCCGGCGACCGCACGACGTCGGAGGTCGGTCCCGGCGAGGCGTTCGGCACCTGGGCGCTGGTCGACGATTCGAGCCGCGGGCAGCAGGCGGAGTGCCTCGAGGACGGCATCGCGCTCGCGCTCGGCCGGGACGAGTTCTACGAAGTGGCGGCGGGCGATCTGACACTGCTCCAGCAGGTCGTGCGCGTGCTCGCCAAGCGATTGCGCGCGATGGTCTCGGACCGGCCTGGTGAGGCGCGGGTCGAGGGCGAAGGCATCGAAAAGCCCGAGGCGAAGGTCGAGGCGGAGCAGGCAGCGGCCGGTGCAGCACCCGCGCCGCAGGGAACGGCCGCTGCGGGTGCGGCGCCCGGGCCCGCGGTGCCCGTGACGCCGGGTGCCGCGCTGGCGGCGGCGGCGCTCGGCCAGACGGTTCCCGAGGGCGCGTCTCCGGTCGCGGCGGCGCCCGCCGGCTCGAAGGATGCGATCGATGAAGCCTACGACCGTCCGAACCCGGACCCGCTGTAGATGCCACGTGCCTGCGATTCGCATCGGAGCCATGACGTGGTATCGCGGCGGCCCCGCGGCACTTGATTCCGCGGCCGGTCCGGGTCCACCCTTGGTGGGCTGCCGTGCGCTGCCGATGGAATGATCGAACGCCGTGAACCCCCACCCTAAGCTGGAGTCCCCCACGTCGTGAAGACCGGTTCGCAGGATCCGAACGAACTCTTCCGCGCCCTCGTCGACGGGGTGCGGGACTACGCGATCTTCATTCTGGATCCCGCGGGCAACATCGTCACCTGGAACACCGGCGCGGAACGCATCAAGGGCTACCTCGCCCACGAGATCATCGGCAAGCACTTTTCGGTGTTCTACCCGCCCGATGCGCTGGCGGCCGACTGGCCGGCGACCGAACTGCGCGCCGCCACCAGCGAGGGCCGGTTCGAGGACGAGAACTGGCGCATTCGAAAGGACGGGACGCGGTTCTGGGCGAACGTCATCATCACCGCGATCCGCAATCCGGCGGGCGAGCTCATTGGGTTTTCCAAGATCACGCGCGACCTGACCGAGCGGATGGAGTCCGTCGCGGCGCTGCGCGACACGGAGTCGCGGTATCGTGGAATGTTCGAGGGCTCGCGGGACGGGGTGCTGATCGTGAACGCCGTCACGCACCAGATCATCGACGCCAATCCGGCAATCGCCGTGCTGCTCGGCCGGTCGCGCGAGGAACTGCTCGGCAAGCTGCCGTGGGAGATCGGCCTGTTCCGTGACGAGGACGCGAACCGGACGGCTCAGCGCATGATGCTCGAGCAGGGCTATGTCCGGCACGACGACGTGGTCCTGTCGCGCGGCGATTCCGATCTCGAAGTCGAGCTGCAGGGCAACCGCTACGAAGTGGCGGGGCAGCCGGCGATCCAGTACAACGTGCGCGACATCCGCGAGCGCCGCCAGCTGGAGCGCGCCCTGCGGCAGACCGAGTCAATGGCCGAGGTCAATCGCCGCAAGGACGAGTTCCTCGCGCTGCTGTCGCACGAGCTGCGCAATCCGCTGTCGGCGATCACGAATGCGGTCGAGCTCCAGCGTATGCAGCCGGAAGCGGGCGGCGTGCCGGGGCAGATCCGCGCGATCATCGAGCGCCAGGTGGGCCGGCTGACGAGCATGGTCGAGGATCTGCTCGAGGTGTCGCGCATCGCGACGGGACGCCATCGGCTCAATCTCGAGTCCGTGGAGGGACGCGAGCTCGTGGAGCACGCCGTCGAGACCGTGCGCCCCCTGCGGGAGCAGAAGAATCACACACTGGCGCTGAAGTTGTCCGACGCTCCGATATGGCTCGACGCGGATCCGGTCCGGGTGGAACAGGTCGCGGTGAATCTGCTGACGAACGCCGTCAAGTACACCCCGACCGGCGGCCACATCGAGGTGTGCTTCGAGATCGAGGACGGCAAAGCGGTGCTGCGGGTGAAGGACAACGGCGTCGGGATCACCGCCGATCTGCTGCCGCACATCTTCGAATTGTTCACCCAGGCCGATCGCACCCTGCACCGCTCCGAAGGCGGACTCGGCGTGGGGCTCACCGTCGTGCAGCGCGTGGTACAGCTCCACGGGGGAACGGTCGAGGCGAACAGCGCCGGCCTGAATCAGGGGGCGGAATTCATCGTGCGCCTGCCGGTCTCGAGCCCGCAGCACGGCGAGAGGCCGGAGGCCGATCGCGCGTCCGCCACCGGCAGGCGGCGCCTGCGCGTGGTGGTTGTGGACGACAACCGCGATTCCGCGGATACCATCGCGATGCTGCTGGAGGGCTCGGGACGCGACGTCCGGGTCGAGTACACGGGGCCGGACGGGCTCGAGACCGTGCGGTCGTTCCGGCCCGATGCCGTGCTGCTCGACATCGGATTGCCCGGCCTCGACGGCTACGAGGTGGCGCGCGCGATCCGGCGGGACCCGGAGCTGAGCGGGGTCAAGCTCATCGCCGTGAGCGGCTACGGTCAGGAATCCGATCGCCGGCGGTCGAAGGACGCCGGGTTCGACGTGCACATGGTGAAGCCCGTCGAACCGCAGACGATCGAAGATGCGCTGAACGCGGTGACCGGGACCTAGAACCTGACGTCCGGCGCAGCGTCCGGAGCGCGATCGCGAACGAACCCGGTACCCGGCGCGACTTTCGTCCCCCGGTTCCCCGCGCCCATGCCCCCGCGTCGCCGCACTCGGCCCAGTTATTCCCGGCATGACATCCCCGTGAGACGTGGATGGTGCCATGCGACCTCGCCGCGCAGCATGCTGGAACCGCGACGCCACCGGTCGCCGCACGATGGAGCCGAATTTCATGACCTCTCGATTCGTTCCGGTTCGCACCCGACTGCTGACGAGCTCCGCCGCTCCGCCGCTCATGCGAATGTTGCACGCGCGGTGCGGCGCGCGGACCCTGGTGCTGGCGGTCGCGCTCGCCGCCGCCGTTCCGGGATCCGCCGCGCTCGCCGCGGCGCCCCAGCCCGGGCCGCCGATCACGATCCAGCGCATCCACGGACCGATCACCGTGGATGGCGACCTGTCCGAGCCCGCGTGGCAGGGCCTGCCCGCGATCACCCAGTGGTACGAGACGCGGGTCGGCGACAACGTCGAGCCGCAGGTGAAGAACGTCGCGTACCTCGCGTACGACGACAAGTACTTCTACGCCGGGTTCGTGTTCGACGATCCCGCCCCGGCCGCGATCCGCGCGCCGATCGGCGATCACGACGTCGTGCCGTCGTCGACCGACTACGCCGGCGTGATCATCGACAGCCGGAACGACGGCAAGACCGCGCAGATGTTCCTCGCGAACCCCCACGGTGTTCAGTACGACGCGATCAGCAGCGACGTCTCGGGCGAGGACAACTCGCCGGACTTCTTCTGGGACGCGGCCGGCAAGGTCACGGCGACCGGCTGGTCGCTCGAGATCCGGATTCCGTTCTCGTCGCTGCGTTATGGCGACGTCGCGCAGCCCACGTGGGGCATCCTGCTCTATCGCAATTATCCGCGTGACCGCCGCTATCAGTTCTTCAACGCCCGGCTGCCCCGCGATGTGAACTGCTTCATATGCAACTCGAGCAAGCTGAACGGCCTCGCGAACCTGCCGCACGGCGAGCATCTGGTCGTGGCGCCGTTCGCGACCGCGGCGCGCAACAGCGCGCCCGGCGGGGACCTCGGCAGTCCGCTCGAGGACGAGAACATCAGGACGGACGCGGGCGTGGACGTGAAATGGAATCCGCTGGCGAACACCGCGATCGACGCCACGATCAATCCCGACTTCTCGCAGGTCGAATCGGACGCCGCTCAGATCACCGCGAACGAGCGGTTTGCGCTGTTCTTCTCGGAGAAGCGGCCGTTCTTCCTCGAAGGGGTGGATCTGCTCGCGACGCCGATGCAGGCGGTGTACACGCGCACGATCACGTCGCCCCACGCCGGCCTGCGCGCCACGGGCAAGTTCGGTTCGACCGCGTACACCGCGCTCGTCACCGAGGACCGCGGCGGCGGCCTCGTGATCCTGCCCGGACCCGAGGGGTCGGACTTCGCGCTCCAGGACTTCAAGTCGCGCGTCGGGGTGGCGCGGGTCCGGCAGGACTACGGCAACTCGTTCGGCAGCTTCCTCGTGACCGGGCGCGACATCGACGGCGGCGGGCACAACGTGGTGTTCGGACCCGACGGCCAGTGGCGCCCGCGGCCGTCCGATTCGTTTACCGGCCAGGCGCTGTGGAGCGACAGCCGCACCCCCAACCGGCCCGATCTCGCGGCCGAGTGGGACCGCCGGCAACTGCAGGATCACGCGGTCACGCTGCAGTGGTCGCACAGCACGCCCCATCCCGACTGGTTCTTCCAGTTGCAGGACATCGGCAGGAATTTCCGCGCCGACGAGGGGTTCATGCCGAACGTCGGCTATCGCGAGGCGTTCCTCGACGGCGGCTATACGATCCGCCCCAAGGACCAGTTCCTGTCGCGAGTCCGCGTGTTCACGACGGACTACTTCGACGGCGACGCGAACGGCGGGCTGCTCAACCGCCGGATTGCGGTGGGCTTTGGCGCGGACGGCAAGCTGAACAGCTTCGTCCGGCTCGAGCTCAATCGCGACGACATTCGCGTGGGGAACCAGGTGCTCGACCGGTTCCGGCCGCGGCTCTACATGGAATCGAGCCCTGGCCGCATCCTCAACTTCCTGTCGCTCGACACCTATGCAGGACAGGAGATCGACTTCGCGAACGGCCGCAAGGCGCGCGGCCTGACGCTGATCGGCAGCCTGTCGCTGCGGCCCGGCGACCACCTGGAGCTGCGCGGCGACGCCAGCCGCCGGTTCGTGAACGTGAACGCGAACGGCGTGTCCGGCCGGCTGTTCACCGCCGAGGTCGAGCGCGTGCGCGCGACATGGTCGCTCAATTCACGGTCATTCGTGAGATTGATCGGCCAGTACGTCCAGACGCGCCGCGACACCGCGCTCTACACGGTCACGACCGGAGCGAAGGACGCCGACCTCAGCGCGTCCGGGCTGTTCGCATTCAAGCTCGACTGGCAGACGGTGTTCTACGTGGGGTACGGCGACAACCACACGTTCCTCGAGACGACGGACCGCCTCGAGCCATCGGCGCGGCAGTGGTTCACGAAGGTGTCGTACGCGTGGCAGCAATGACGCGACGGCGCCGGCGCGCGCCGAATTCGGACGCGGCCTACTTCCGCCGCTCCCAGCGGCGGGTCAATTCGCGCATCAGCGAATCCCGCGCACGGTCCGGTGTGACGAGCGTCATGCCGTCGTATTTGAAATCGTGCACGGCGCGATAGCCCCCGCTGGAATCGCGCGCGACGACGGCCATGAACGGGTTGACCGCACGATAGTGCGGTTCCACGTGACTCCAGCCCCGCGGCATCACGGTTCCCGGATACGGGACCAGGTTCACCATCGTGACGCGGCTCTCCTCGTCGCTCGAGATCCTGACGTGGATGTGCGGCGGTCCCTCGGCGACTCCGGGCAGCACGGAGTGGATGAAGAATTCGCCGCGCGCGCTGGTGCGCAGCACGCCCGCCAGGCGGGGGATGTCCGCGGGATCACCGGGGCGCGCGTAGTTGCCCTGAGCGTCGGCGTGATAGACGTACATCCTCGCGTGACCCAGCGGCGTCCGTCCATCCACGTCGTAGACCCGTCCCGAGAGCACGAATCGCGGGCCCGGCTCGCCGGGTGCCAGGTCCACGCGGTCGCCGGTGGGCTCGCGGTTCCACGGCAGAACGTAGCCGGTAGACCCGGGTGCCCGTTTCCACGGCGGCACGTAGGGCGCGGGCTTCAGCGACATGATCGCGACGGCGAGCCCCAACCATGCGAACGTACGGATCCAGTGACGCGTCACGGCGGCCTCCCGGACTCGAGAGTGGGGCTCAGTAGCTCGGATAGCTCTTCTCCTCCAGGAGCTCCGAGCCGAGTACGACGTTCAGTTCGCGCTTGATCGCGGCGCGGCGGTCGTTCGTGCGGTAGACCGAGCGCGCCAGCTCGATGAACTCGGCGTCGAACGCCTGGGCCGCTTCCTTGAGGCGGATGCGGTCCTCGATGTCCCACAGCGCCTCGTTCACCACCCGGAGCTGCGCGGTCAGCGCGCTCACGTCGCGGCCCGCCAGCGGCGACGCGCTCCACGTGGCACGCAACAACTCCAGCTCGCGGCGCACGTTGGAGAGCCGGGATTCGGCGGTGATGCGCTCGGACTTGATCTCGAGGATCGAGAGCTTGTCGAGGAATTCGCCGGGGGACGTCCGAACGCTGAGCAGCATTGTGGGAATCTCCGCGTGGACGATGGTGGCGCTCCGCGGATGCGATCTGCGCCGGCGGGGCGCACGCCGTCCGGAGCCGGTCCACACCGCCACGGGTGACTCTACGCGGCGGTACGCGTGCGGCGCCAGCGCCCGGCCGGCCCGGCTCGCACGGCTCGCCCGGCTCGCAGCGGCGATCCCGGGTGGGTGGCGGGGTGCGCGCGGTGAAATACTCGGGGTACACTTGCCGGGAATCCCGGCCCGGGATCGATCGCGAAGTGAGTTCGTGCAGGACTTCCCATGGGGCGATGGCACTCTGCCACTCCGATGACGAACGACGGCCGCCTGTCAGCACTCGAGAGTGAGATCCTGCGTTTGCGCGAGGACAACGCGCGCCTGGCGGCGCAGCTCGCCGCGGTCGCCGGTCCGGCCGCGGCTCAGGCGCCCCTGGACTTCCGCGTAATCGCCGATGCCATTCCGATTCCGGTGGTCATCAGCCGGCTCTCGGACGGCCAGCTGGTGCACACCAATACACTCATGACCCGGATGTTCGGGCTGTCGCGGGAGGAATTCCTCCGCCATCGGTCGGTGAATTTCTATGGGAATCCCGCCGACCGCCAGAGGTTTATCGAGGCGCTGACCAGCTCGCCGCTGCCGATTCACTTCGAGATCGAGGCGCCGCCGCTGCCCGGAATGCCGGCCTGGGTCGGCTTGACCGCGCAGCAGATCGTGTTCGATGGCGGGCCCGCCATCTTCGTGTGCATGATCGACATCACCACGCGCAAGCAGGCCGAGCAGGCACTGCGCGCGTCGGAGGAGCTGTATCACGCCCTGTTCGACTCCAGCCCGTTCCCGACGTTCATGGTGGACGTGCAGAGCTGGGCGTTCCTCGCGGTCAACGACGCCACCTGCCGCCACTACGGCTACGCGCGCGAGGAGCTGCTACAGAAGACCATTCGCGACATCCGCGCTGCGGGCGACGAGGCCATCCTGCAGAGCCAGGTTGAGGCATCGCTGCGTGAGCAGGGCCCGATGACCCACAAGGCCCGGCATCTCCGCAAGGACGGCACCATCCTCCAGGTCGAAGTCACGGCGCGCCCGGTGATGTTCCGCGACCGGATGGTGTGGATCTCGACCATCCACGATGTGACGGACCGCATGCTGCTCGAGAGCCAGCTTCAGCAGTCCCAGAAGCTCGAGAGCGTGGCGCGGCTGGCCGGCGGCATCGCGCACGACTTCAACAACCTGCTCACCGCGATCCTGGGATACACGGAATTGCTGGAACATCGGTTCCGGTCCCAGCCGGACGCGGTCGCCGATCTGGGCGAGATCCGCACGGCCGGCATGCACGCCCGGGAGCTGACGCAGCAGCTGCTCGCGTTCGCCAGGCGTCAGAGCGGTGATCCGCGCGTGATCGACCTCTCCCGGCTGCTGCTCGATCGTATGTCGCTGCTGTGCCGGCTCGCCGGGGAGGGCATCGAGGTGACCGAGCAGCTGGCGCCCGATCTGTGGTCGATAACGGCCGATCCCGGGCAGTTCGAACAGGTGCTGATCAACCTGGTGCTGAACGCGCGGGACGCGATGGGTGGGCGCGGCACCCTGACGCTCGTCGCCACGAACCGGACGCTCGACGACCATCAAGCGTCGTTGCGACCGCGCCTCACTCCCGGGGACTACGTGCTGCTCGAGATCCGCGACACGGGCGGCGGCATGTCGCCCGAGGTGCTGTCGCACGTGTTCGAGCCGTTCTTCTCGACGAAGGCCGACGGCGCCGGCACCGGCCTCGGTCTCGCCGCGGTATACGGGATCATGACCCAGGGCGGTGGTGATGTCTGGGTGGGGAGCGAGGTCGGCGTCGGAACGAGCTTCACGCTGGCGTTCCCGCGCGCCCAGGGCCCGGTGGCCGACGTGCGGCCGGCGGCACCCGTGGAGTCCCCGCGCGGCACCGAGACCATCCTGCTGGTCGAGGACAACGCGGCGCTGCGATCGCTCACGTCCCGCATGCTCGAGGAGGCGGGCTATCGCGTCACGACGGCCGAAAGCGGGCCCGATGCGATCGAGTTGGCCGCGCGGGCGTCCGGGCGGTTCCGGCTGCTGATCACGGACGTGGTCATGCCGCACATGAGCGGCAAGGCGCTGGCCGAACGCCTCACGGCGGAGGATCCCCACCTGTGTGTGCTGTTCGTGTCGGGGTTCTCGCTCGACATACTCGGCCGACACGGCGTCACCGGCGGATCCGGGCAGTTCCTCGCCAAACCGTTCACGGAGACGATGCTGCTGAGCAAGGTGCGGGAATTGCTCGACGTGAACTGAGACGCACTCGGGGTTTCCGCTAGCGCGGCCCGCCGTAATGCCGGATCGCTTCCTCCGCGTGCGGACGGCCGCTCGCACGCAGGATGCGAACGTATTCGTTCACGTCGTACGGCACCCGGCGAAAGTCGAGGCTCACCCGCGCGCCCTCGACCTCCAGCACGGCGTACTCGGCCCAGGGATCGATGCGGAGCTCACCCGGCGATGCGTCGTGCCGGTAGGCGATGCCGATGCTGCCGGGGTTGAAATGCGTCGAGTCCCCGAAGCGCCGCGCGAACTGCAGATGCACGTGGCCGCCGGCCATGAAGTCGGCCGCGCACGGGGCGAACGCTCGCTCGAACGCCTCACGCGGGGTGTCGGGCAGCAGGATCTCGTCGAACGATGCGGGTGAGCCGTGGTAGCCGACGAACGAGCGGCCGCCGCAGTCGAGCGCCACCATGGGCACGAACCCTGAGATGAATTCGCGATCGGCCGCGGTCAGCCGGGACAGCGACCACACGCGCACGTCCTCGAGGATCGCGCGCTGCTGCGGCGTCCTGGGCTCGGCACCGGTGTCGATTCCCGAGAACAGCCATGCGTCCGCATTGCCCATCACCACGGGGCACGCGAGCGACCGCAGCCGCTCGACGACTTCGGCGGGCTGGGCACCGCTCTGGACGGTGTCGCCGAGGCAGACCACCCGGTCGGCGGGCCGGCGCCCGAGGTCGGCGAGCACGGCGTCCAGAGCGGTGGCGTTGCCATGAATGTCGGACAGGACCGCGAGGCGCATCGGGTGTCGTTGAGTCCTTGAGGGGATCAGTTCTTGAAGAGCAGCGGATTGCGGGCCAGGAACACTCCGGCCTGGAGCCGGTCCGCGAGCCCGAGCTTCGCCAGCACGTGCCCGACGTGCTTCTTCACCGTGGGTTCGCTGATCTCGAGCGAACTCGAGATCTCCTTGTTGGACTGACCCTCCGCGATCAACGCCGCCACCTGCAGCTCGCGGTCGGAGAACAACGGCCGGCGCCCGCCTGGCTGACCGCTGTCGCGGCCCGTCGCGGACAGCATGCCCGAGGCGGTCGTCGGGTCGTACCACGCCTGTCCGCCCGCCACGGCGCGAACGGCGCGGAACAGATCCTCGGGGTCGGCGCTGCGTCGCAGCGTCGCCATGGCGCCCTGACTCGCCGCGAGCTGCAGACAATCGATGCCGACCGGGCAGGTGCCGAGCGGGATCCCGGTCAGCCACTGGCGTGACGGCGGGTTGAGCACCACGCAGTTGTCGGCCCCGCGCTCCGACAATGCCAGGATGCGCAGCGCGGGCAACTGCGACCGGATGCCGGGAATCGCGGCCTGTCGGTCCTGGCCGGGCAGGTTGAGCGCGAGGATCAGCACGTCGGGCGCGAGCGCTCGGCACTGCTGGATGGTCTCCTCGACCGTGGCCGATTCTCCGACGATCTCGAATTCCACCTCGGACGCGAGCAGAACGATGAGTCCGCCCCGGTCGATCGCCTGGTTGTCTGCCACGACGATGCGAATCCGGCCCGGCGTGTCGGGGCCAGCGGAGCGTCGCGATTTCCGCGACGGGATGGCGCGCCTGCCCGCGGGCCGCCGACTTGCGGCCGCCGCCCGACCTCGTGGTGGCATTCCGAACACACTCCAGTTCCTGGTAGGTGCACGTCGAACATCGGACGGTACCCATGATACCAGAGGACCACGAGCGCGGCTCCCGAAGGCCCGTTGTGGCGGGCGCACGATAACGTCGAATCTGGATGCAGTCGCAGGCAACGAAGGAGGCGCTGGTGAAGGTCCTGATCGCAGTCGACGAATCGATCCATTCGGAGCGCGCCGTCCGGTTCGTGGCCGGCATGCACTGGCCAGGCGGCAGCCGCGTGATCGTGGCCACCGTGATGCCCGCCGTCCCGCCGCCCGCGATGGCTCCGTCCGATCTCGCGGAGGCCAGGCAGGGGAGTGTTATCGCCGAGTGCCGGCGCGGCTGTGACACCGTGATCGCACGCTCTCAGAGTCGACTACGCGAGGCCGGGCTCTCGACCGAGGGACGCATTCTCGAGGGCGACGCTCGCGAGCAACTGGTCGCCCTCGTTCTGGCCGAGCGGGTGGACCTGCTCGTGCTGGGTTCCCGGGGGCGGAGCGGTGTCGCACGTCTGTTGCTCGGCAGCGTCTCGGCCCACGCCGTAACCCACGCTCCCTGCTCGGTCCTCGTGGTGAAGGAACGGCACGCCCGCGCGGCGTCCGCTCGCCGGGCGCCCCGGCGCGCCACGAGTGCACGCCGGCACCCTGCCTGAATCCAGCATCCGTTGGGACCGCACCACCCCATCCGTTGGTCCCGTTGCGGGCGGTCCGTTCTCACCGGCGGGATGGCTCCCAGCGTCCACTGGCATGCCCGGCCGCCCAGGCGGATGCTGACCCATAGAGGAGCAACTCGACAGCAGGCACGATAGGAGGAGGTCATGAAGATCCTGATCGGCGTCGATGATTCGCCACATTCGAAGGCGGCGGTGGATTTCGTCCGGAAAATGACATGGCCGAGTGACACGAAAGTGGTGGTGTTGTCGGTGGCTCAGCCGGTGGTGCTGGCATACTCCGAAGTCTTCGTGCCCGCGGAGTCCCCGGTGGAGCTCATGAAGGGCATTACGGACATGCATCAGGAGACGGCGTCGAGCGCCGAGCGCATTCTGCACGGCGCCGGACTGACCACGGAAGCGAAGGTGCTCCAGGGGGATCCGCGCACGACCCTCGTCGATGTGGCGTGCGCCGAGCGCGCAGACCTCGTCGTCGTCGGTTCCCACGGCCGCACCGGCCTCGCGAAGCTCATCATGGGCAGCGTGGCCAGTCACGTCGTGACCAATGCTCCGTGCAGTGTCATGGTGGTGAAGCTCGAGAAGCGGTGAGCCCGGTGCGAAACCGCGAGCTCGGACGGCCCTGACGTGCCGCGGTACGGGGCCATCTTCCAGTGGGAGTGCAGATGAACCACGCGAACACAGTGCTCGAGAAGGGTGGCGCGCAGCCGAGCGCGCCCAGGGTTCACCGTTCGAAGACGATGCGCGCCGCCGTGTTCGTGGAGCCGGGCCGGATCGAGCTTCAGGAGCGGCCGGTTCCGAACGTCGGCGCCACGGATGCGCTGGTGCGGGTGACGACGACCACGATCTGCGGCACCGACGTTCACATTCTCAAGGGTGAATACCCCGTGGAGCGCGGGAGGATCATCGGCCACGAGCCGGTCGGAGTGATCGAGGAACTGGGGTCCGCGGTCACGGGCTACACGATTGGCCAGCGGGTGATCACCGGCGCCATCACGCCGTGCGGCCAGTGCCACTCGTGTCTCGACGGCCATGCGTCCCAGTGCGGCGGGAAGGCGATGGGCGGATGGCGGCTCGGCAACACGATCGACGGATGCCAGGCGGACTTCGTCCTGGTGCCGAACGCGATGGCGAACCTGGCTCCGATCCCCGACGGTCTCACCGACGAGCAGGTGCTCATGTGTCCCGATATCATGAGCACGGGATTCAGCGGCGCCGAGAGCGGCAGGATTCGCATCGGCGACATCGTGGCGGTGTTCGCGCAGGGTCCGATCGGTCTGTGCGCCACGGTGGGAGCCAGGCTGCGGGGCGCTTCGCTCATCATCGCGGTCGATTCCGTTCCCGAGCGTCTGGCCCGGGCACGGCAGATGGGAGCGGACGTGGTCGTCGACTACAAGCAGCAGGACGCGGTCGCCGAGATCCTGGCACTCACCGGCGGCCGTGGGGTCGACGTCGCGATCGAGGCGCTCGGCACGCAGGCGACATTCGAGAGCTGCCTGCGAGTGCTCCGTCCCGGCGGCGTGCTGTCGAGCCTCGGTGTCTACTCCGGCAAGGTGGAGATGCCGCTCGACGCGTTCGCGGCCGGGCTCGGCGACCACCGGATCGTGACGACGCTGTGCCCCGGCGGCAAGGAGCGCATGCGACGGCTGATGAACATCGTCGCCGCGGACCGCGCGGACATGAAGTCGCTCGTCACGCACCGGTTCAAGCTGGATGACATCGGCGCCGCCTACGATCTGTTCGCGGCGCAACGCGACGGTGTCGTCAAAGTCGCGATCACGACCTGATCGTTCCGGATGCCGGAGGCTCCTGGCCTCCGGCGCATGTTCCAACCCATCGCGGAGGTGCGCACGATGCGCGGATCCACTGCCAGTTCTCGGTCACTCCGGTGTTCCCGTGTCACGGCACGCACGACGCTGCTCGCCGCCACGCTGCTGCTCCCGGCGGGCTGCAGCCTGCGCGCTCATGACCCATACGACGAGTCGCGGATGGATCTCCATCCGAAACCCGCGACGGTTTCGGACCGCCGCCATACGGGCGCGTTCACCTCGGGTGCGTCGATCAGCACCGCCCCGACCGTGGCGCCGCTGGATGGCGCGACGGACCGGACGATTCAGATCGACATCGTCGATCGCGTCGTCGAACTGGCGCCCGGAGTGCGATTCAGCGCATGGACGCTGGGGGGGCAGGTGCCCGGACCCGTGGTTCACGCGCGCGTGGGTGACACCATCCACTTCAGCATGACGAACCGCAGTGACGAGATAATCCCCGGCGTGGCCTCGTTCCCCATGCCGATGATGCATTCGATCGACTTCCATGCCGCGATGGTTTCGCCGCAGGACAAGTACCGGTCGATCGCCCCCGGGCAGACCATCCAGTTCGAGTTCCGGCTCAACTACCCGGGCGTCTTCATGTACCACTGCGGCACGCCGATGATCCTGGAACACATCGCCTCCGGCATGTACGGCATGTTCATCGTCGAACCGCGCGACGGCTACCCCACGAAGGCGGATCGCGAGTACGCGGTGATCCAGAGCGAGTTCTACACCAAACCCGACCCCGCGGGCCGCAAGGTGGATGGCGAGCCGCTGTATGTGCTCGACACCGAGAAGGTCCGGACGAAGGTCTCGACGTATACGATCTTCAACGGGGTCTACAACGGGATGGTCGAACATCCGCTGATGGCGAAGCCCGGTGAACGGGTACGCCTGTTCGTCCTGAACGTGGGGCCGAGCAACACCTCGAGCTTCCACGTCGTGGGCACGTTGTTCGACCGGGTGTGGATGGACGGAAACCCCGACAATCAGTTCCGCGGGATGCAGACTGTCCTGCTCGGCTCGAGCAGCAGCACGATCGTCGAGTTCCGCATTCCCGAGAAGGGCAAATACGTGATGGTGGATCACCATTTCGCCAATGCCTCGCAGGGGGCGATCGGAGTCATCGATGCCACGGGGGAGACACCCGAGCCTGCGGTCGCCTCGATCGAACACAACAATTTTCCGGCAACGCCCGGGACCCCCGGCGATCCCGACGCCGTGCAGGGCAAATTGCTGTTCGAGAGCAAGTGTTTCGTGTGCCACACGATCGGTCAGGGGCCGAAGATCGGGCCCGACCTGAAGGATGTGACCCGGCGGCGCGCGGACATGTGGGTGACCCACTGGCTCGAAGCGCCGGAGAAGATGCTCGCGGTGGACGACACCGCGAAGGCCCTGCTCGCCCGGTTCAAGATCCCCATGCCGAACCAGAGCCTGTCGCCGGACGACATCCGGCGGATGCTCGCCTATTTCCACTGGACGGCAGGCGGGGAGCTGGCGGGCAAGCCCGCGGGCGAGTGACCATGGGATTCGAGGGATTGGCAGGCAGGGTGTCCGGTCTGGCGGCGGCCGTGTTGCTGCTGGCGGGCATGCGATCGCCGGCGGCAGCGTGCGGGCACTGCATCGAGGACAAGGTGGCGGCGACGTACGACTATGGGGTACTCACCCGCGCGGCGCGCCGCGGCCACGTCGTCGTGTACACCGAGATTCGCGGGCCGGCCGCCGGCGCCGGCCCTGCAGTGAGGGCGTTCGTCGTGCGCGCCCTCGCCGCGATGCCCCGAGTCGATCCGGGCACGGTGCGCGTTTCCCTCGACCCGCCCGCGGCGTCATTTGCATGTGACCCCGCCGGCGATGCACCCCGGAAGCTGATCGAGGCCGTCTCCCCCCGGCTCGCGACGAAGGGGCTGAGCCTCGTCCTGATCGAGATCGATCAGGGCTCCCGCTCGTTGTGGAAGACCGGCCGTGAGGCAGCACGCCGGATCAACATCGTCGCGCGGTGAGATTTATCGTTCCGCATATGTCAAGCATGCGCCATGGCCCCACTCCGACTCCGTCGCGAATATGAGTACGGACCAGACCGCAGTCGCAACGAATGACAACTGCGATGCGATTGGTGAGTTGGAACGTGGCGGCGGCACGAACGAAACGCGCCAGATCATTGACCACGGCCCCGTTCAGTCGTCATGGTGCTGATATCGTAGAAACTAACAGCCCAATGTGAATGCGCTGCGCGGCAGGGACTCATCCATTTGGACCATGCCAGGGGTATCCCGGGGTTTGCCGTCCTGCGGTTCGCTCACAGCACCCGCCCGTCTCCAATCGGCCCGTAGCCCCCCATTTCAACACCGGCGATCATGACGTCGAACGCGGACCCACCCCGAGCGAATCGGGACCTTCCGCCAAGGAGGAACGTATGAGATTTCGCAGAGGTGCGATCGCCACCGCCGTCGCCTGTGCGTCGGCATTCATGTTCACCGGGGTTGCCGCCCAGGCGAGCCCCGCAACGCCCGCGGGAATCGGATTGGGCCCGGGGAGCACACTCTGGCTCCAGGGATCCTCGAACCTGCACGAGTTCGAGGCGCGCACGACCGCGGTCACCGTCAAACTCACCGGCGATCCCGCCCAGCACGCGCCCTCGACACCGGCCGAGATCGAGTCCTACCTGCGTGCGTCCGGCGTGCGCGGTCTCGAGGTCGACGTGCCCACGACGTCCCTGCACTCCGGAAAGACCGGGCTCGACAAGAACATGTGGAAGGACCTGCGGGCCGACCAGTATCCGGCGATCCAGTTCCATCTCACCCACTATACGGTGACCCCTCATGAAGGGTCCGGCGACACGCTCGTCGCCAGGGTGGAGGGCGCGCTCCGGATCGCGGGCAAGGAATGCCCCGTGGCGCTGTCGGTCAAGGGCCACCGCGGCGACGGGGGGCTGTGGTTCGAAGGCAGTCACGCGCTGCGCATGACGGACTTCGGCATCAAGCCGCGCACGATGATGCTCGGCACGCTGCGAGTCCGGGACGACGTCACCGTTCACTTCCGGCTGCTGCTCGTGCCGGCAGTGTCCGCAGCACCTCTATCCGAAGGGAGTCGATAGATGCAGACGCCGAATCTGAACACCAGACGAGGTGACGTGCGCATGGGACTCGTCATGGCGCTCATGGTGCTGTGCGCCGGTCGCGCGTCCGCCCAGGACGCCGACTCGACCGAGTTCCACAACCCGTCAGCCCCCAGGGCGACAGCCCGGGCGAATCCGCAGCCGATCGTCATCTCGAACTTCCGGGCGCACGACTCGCGGGGCTTGAACGTGTTCGAGCCGCCCAAGGAGGAAGGCGTCGAGTACACCGGCTTCAAGCTGGAATGGGGCGCCGCGTTCACGCAGCAGTTCCAGGCACTGCGCCACACGAATACGGCGACGCCCAACGTCGTGGGCGGCGTCGACCAGAACCAGTTGATCAAGATCGGTTCCGGCACCAACAACGCCGACGCGAATCTGTACCTGGACGCCCAGATTGCGCGCGGCATCCGCGTCGCGCTGACCAGCTATCTGTCGTCCCGCCACCACAACGAGACGTGGGTGAAGGACGGCTACCTGCTGATCGACGGCTCGCCGTGGGAGAACGCGGCGCTGGACCATCTGTTCAAGTACCTGACCCTGCGCACGGGACACTTCGAGATCAACTATGGCGACATGCACTTCCGGCGCACGGACAACGGCGAGGCGATGTTCAATCCACTCGTCGGCAACCTGATCATGGACGCGTTCACGACCGAGATCGGCGCCGAGGCGTATCTGCGGGCCAACGGCTTTCTCGGCATGGCCGCGGTGACCGGTGGAGAGGTGCACGGTCAGGTGGTGCTGCCCGAGCAGCGCTCACCGAGCATCATCGGCAAGGTGGGTTTCGACCGGCAGTTGACGCCCGATACGCGCGTTCGCCTCACCGGTTCGATCTACACCACGAGCAAGTCGAACAGCAACACGCTCTATAGCGGCAGTCGTGCGGGGTCCCGCTACTACTACGTGCTCGAGAACGTCAACGCCACCGAGTCCGCGCAGGCGTGGTCGGGCGATCTCCAGCCCGGTTTCAATCACAAGGTGACGGCCTGGGTCGTGAACCCGTTCGTCAAGTTCCACGGACTCGAGCTGTTCGGCAACATCGAGGAGGCCAAGGGGCGGAAGATCGCCGAGACGACCGACCGCACGTGGAATCAGTATGCCGGCGAAGCCGTGTACCGTCTCTGCAGCAATCAATTCTATCTCGCCGGCCGGTACAACGTGGCCAAGGGCCGGCCGTTCGGTTTCACCTCGGACGTGACCATCAACCGCCTGCAGGCTGGCGGCGGCTGGTTCCTGACGCCCAATCTCGAGGCGAAGGCCGAGTACGTGAACCAGGAATACAAGGACTACCCGCTGACCGACATCCACAGCGACGGCAAGTTCCACGGCGTCATGGTCGAGGGCGTGGTGTCCTTCTGAACAGGTAGGCAATGATCGCCGCGAGCGACGTTCGCAACATCAGCATCGAATGCGGTGAGCCCCCGGTCAGGCCGGGGGCCGCTCGCCGCGACCGATCAGGCCCCGCCCGGTTTGCGATGGTCCTGCTCGTCGTCGCGGGGTTCACGCGGGTCGGGACGGTGCGGGCGAACGACCACGAGCCCCGGGTCACGGTCGACAACGCCGGCAGCATCTGCCGGGTGGTGGGAGAATTCGGGGTGCCGGTGCCGGATTCGATCGCGTGGAGCGTGCTCACCGATTATGCCCACATCAGCCGGTTCGTACACTCGATGCGCTCGAGTACCGTCGAGCGGCGCGAGGGTGACCGGTTGCTCGTCCGCCAGGAGGCGGTCGGCGGCGTGCTGTTCTTTCGGCGCCGCGTCCGCGTGCTGCTCGAGATTCACGAGGAGGCGGGCCGCCGCATCAGCTTCCACGACGTCTCCGGGCAGGACTTCCACAGCTACTCCGGAGTCTGGCGGATCGCGCGCGTCGGGTCGGGGACGCGCGTGGACTACGAGCTGGCGACGGATCCCCGCGCGAGCCTGCCGAAGTCCATGTACCGCGGAATCCTGCGCAACATGGTTCAGGATCTGCTCGATCAGGTCCGCTCCGAGATGCTGCGACGCTCCGGCGCCCTGGGCGCCGCGGGGCCCGGCGGTCCCGCGCCGCACGTTTCCGTCGCGGATCGCAGCCGTGGCACCATGGCATCCTCGCCCTAGCTGCCTGCGCTCGTCGGAGGCAGCCGCGTGAGTCACAGCGTGGACGGAACGGTGACCATGATTGAGTCCCTGCGCGTACTCTGCCTCAACAGCGGATCGTCGTCGCTCAAGTTCGCCCTGTTCGACATGGGCGACAGCGAGGCGCAACTGGCGTGGGGCGCGGTCGAGTGCATCGGGGCGGCGCCGGCACGGATCTGGACCCGGACGGCGGATTCCCGTGATTCCGTGCGCGCCGAAGCCGACATCCCCGACGCGCGGCGGGCGCTCGAAGCCGCGTTCCGCGCGCTCGGGATTCCCGGCCGCAGCCTGCCGGCGGCGGTCGGCCACCGGATCGTGCACGGCGGTCCCGATCACGATGCGCCCGAATGGATCGATGCGCCGCTCGTCGCCACGCTGCGACGATTGATCCCCATGGCCCCGCTGCACCTGCCGCCGGTGCTGGATTGCATCGAGGCCGTCGCAACGCAGTTCCCCGGCCTGCCCCAGGTGGCCTGCTTCGACACCGCGTTCCATCGCCGCATGCCGGAGCTGGCACAGCGCCTCCCGCTGCCCCGCCCGTTGTGGGACGCGGGAATCCGGCGCTACGGGTTCCACGGACTCTCGTACGAGTACGTCGTCGAGCAGCTGGGCGCGGCCGGGCTCGGCCGGCTGATCATCGCCCATCTCGGCAACGGCGCGAGCATGGTCGCGGTGCGCGACGGCCGGCCGCTCGACACGACGATGGGATTCACGCCGGCGGGCGGGTTCATGATGGGGACGCGCAGTGGCGATCTCGACCCCGGAGTCCTGCTCTACCTCCAGAGCGCGATGGGCTACGACATCGAGGCGCTCGACCACCTGGTGAACCACGAGTCCGGTCTGCGCGGGGTATCGGGCGGCAGCTCCGACATGAAGACGCTGCTCGCGCAGCGCGGCACGGATCCCGGCGCCGCGCTGGCCGTCGAGTTGTTCTGCCATCATTTGCGCAAGAACATCGGGGCGCTGGCCGCGGTGCTCGGGGGAGTCGACACGCTCGTGTTCACGGGCGGCATCGGCGAGCGTGCCGCCGCGGTGCGGGAGGAGGCGTGCCGCGGGCTCGCGCATCTGGGCATCCGCATCGATGTGGAACGTAACGCCCAGAACGAGTCCGTCATCAGCGATGCCACGGGCACCTGCACGGTGCGGGTCGTCGCCACGGACGAGGATCTCATGATCGCGCGGCACACCCGCCGGTTGCTGGCGGCGGGGGCGAAGGGGCGGGAAGCCGGCATGACGGCTCCCGGGGGCTGATGCTCGAGGCTTCCACGGGAGTCACGCGCAGATCCCCCGGCCCGAATCGTGGGGGCGCCTCCCCATGAACGGCAGCAAGGCCATGGCCGGCAGGGCCGCGAGCCAACCGGCGTTCTGGACCGAGAGCCTCCCGGCACTCGAGGCCAGGCTCGGCGCGGACGAGGCGGGCCTCGACGATGCCGAGGCGCAGCGGCGCCTCGACGCGAACGGTCCCAACGTGCTGCGACCGCGTCACGAGCGGGCGATCGCGCTGCAATTTCTGTCGCGATTCGGCAACCCGCTCATCGTGTTGCTGCTCGCCGCCGCGATCATCTCGGGCTTCACCGGCGACCGCGCGAGCCTCACGATCATCGCCGTCATCGTCGTGCTCAGCGTCACGCTCGACTTCGTCCAGGAATACCGGGCGGGGCGTGCCGCGGAGCGACTCCAGAGTTCGGTGGCGCTGAAGGCCACCGTCATGCGGAACGGCCGCTCCACCGAGATCGGAGCCGACCGCGTCGTGCCCGGCGACCGGATCCTGCTCGGACCGGGCAGCCTTGTTCCGGCGGACGGCCGCGTGCTCGAGGCGCGCGATTGTTTCGTCAACCAGGCGCTGTTGACGGGCGAATCGTACCCGGTCGAGAAGCGTCCCGGTGAACTCGCCGCCGCCGGCGCGGACCTCGCCGCCGCCACCAATGCCGTGTTCATGGGAACCTCGGTGATCGGCGGATCGGCCACGATCCTGGCGTGTCGAACGGGGCTCCAGACGTCGCTCGGCGAGATCAGTGACAGCCTGGCCGTGCGGGCCCCCGCGACCGCGTTCGAGGCCGGGGTCCGCAGCTTCGGGCTGCTCGTGCTCCGGCTCGCCATTCTGATGGTGTTGTTCGTGCTGCTCGTGAATGCAATGTTCCACCGGCCGTGGCTCGAATCGTTCCTGTTCGCCACGGCCCTGGCGGTCGGCCTCACCCCAGAACTGCTGCCGATGGTCGTGTCGATCACCCTGGCGCGCGGTGCGCTCCGGATGGCGAAGCAGCGCGTGATCGTCAAGCGGCTGCCGGCGATCCACAACCTCGGCAGCATGGACGTCCTGTGCACCGACAAGACCGGCACGCTCACCGAGGCCAGGATCCGACTGCAGCGCCATTGGGACCCGCTCGGCAAGGACAGCCCCCGGGTCCTCCAGCTCGCCGTCCTGAACAGCTCCATGGGCACCGGGCTCAGGAGTCCGATGGACGAGGCGATCCTGAGTCACACCGAGGTCGACGTCCGCGACTGGAAGAAGATCGACGAGGTCCCGTTCGACTTCGAGCGGCGCTGCGTCTCGGTGCTCGCCGACGACAGCCACCGGCGGCTGCTGGTGGACAAGGGAGCGTTCGAGGACATTCTTCGCCACTGCACGAGCTACGAAGCCGGCGGCCCGGAGCACACCCTGCCGCTGGACGACGCGGCGCAGCGGATGCTGCACGCGACGTTCGAATCGCTGGGACGCGAAGGGTTCCGGGTACTGGGGGTCGCGACGCGCGAGACCGCGCGCGATCAGGTCCACGCGGTCGTCGGCGACGAATCCGAGCTCGTGTTCGCCGGCTTCGCCGCGTTCGAGGACCCGCCCAAGGCGAGCGCGGGCGATGCCATCCGGGCGCTCGCGGCGAGCGGCATCACGATCAAGATCGTGACCGGCGATCACGAGCTGGTGACGCAGCACGTCTGCGCGGAGCTGGGCCTGCCGGTCACCGGCATCGTCACCGGCGCCGAACTCCAGGGCATGGCCGACACGGCGCTCGCCGCCCGCGTCGAGACCGCGAACCTGTTCTGCCGCGTCACTCCGCCGCAGAAGAACCGGGTGATCGCGGCGCTCCGCAGCCGCCGCCATGTCGTGGGCTACCTCGGCGACGGCATCAACGACGCGCCGGCACTGCACACCGCCGACGTCGGCATGTCCGTGTCCGACGCGGTGGACGTGGCGAAGGAGGCCGCCGACCTCATCCTGCTCGACCAGGACCTCGAGGTGATCCACCGCGGCGTGATCGAGGGCCGCCGCACGTTCGGTAACATCATGAAATACGTGCTGATGGGAACCAGCTCCAACTTCGGGAACATGTTCAGCATGGCCGGCGGCACCCTGATGCTGCCGTTCCTGCCGATGCTGCCCGTGCAGATCCTGGTCAACAACTTCCTGTACGACCTGTCCGAGATTCCCATTCCCATGGACAACGTGGACGCCGAATACCTGGATCGGCCACGCCATTGGGACATGGCCTCGATCCGTAGCTACATGCTCGTCGTGGGTTCGGTCAGCTCGGTGTTCGACTTCCTGACGTTCTACGTCATGCTTCATGTGTTTCACGCCGGGGAGGCGCTGTTCCACACCGGCTGGTTCGTCGAGTCCCTCGCCACGCAGGTGCTCGTCATCTTCGTGATTCGCACGCGCGGCAACCCGCTGCGTTCGAGACCCAGCCCCGTACTGGCCGTGACCTCGCTCGCCGTGGTCGCCGCCGCGACCGCCCTGCCGTACACGCCGCTCGGAGCCCGGCTGGGGTTCGTGCCGTTGCCGGGGCTGTTTTTTCTGATCCTCGCGGGGATGGTGGTCGTCTATCTCGCGGCGGTCCAGGTGGTGAAGCTGTGGTTCTATCGCAAGTTTGCGACGGCGTGACGGAGGCGAGGCTGGTTCGATGCATGTTGCGGTGGGTCCGTCGAGGACGCCGCCGCCGCAAGTAATGGCAAGGGCCTCCCGTCCGGGAGTCATTCATGAACAGGAGACTGAACCATGGCAACGCAGGCAGGCTTGTGGATCGATCATCGGAAGGCCGTCATCGTGTCGGTGGCGGATGGACAGGAGGCAACGACCCAGGTGGATGCCGACGTCGAGAAGCACGTCCGGTACTCGGGCGGCACGGCATCGGGATCTCACGGGTCGCAGTCGGGAGGGGGCGAGGACACGCGGGAGCGACGGTTCGAAGGCGAACTCGCGAAGTATTATGACGAGGTGATCGCACACGTTCACAATGCGGAAGCCATCTTCGTACTGGGTCCCGGCGAAGCCAAGCTGGAGCTGAAGGCGCGGCTCGAGGCCAAGGGGCTGGGGGCCCGCATCGTGGGCATCGAGACGGCGGACAAGATGACGAACCCCCAGGTGGCGGCGCGGGTGCGGGCGCAGTTTCTGAAGTAGCCATGGGCTGCTGCGGACACAGCGATGCCGCCGGTGATCGCACGTCGCGATTCCAGGTCACGAAGGAGGTGTCATGAGGGTGCTGGTGGGTGTGGACGATTCGCCCCATTCGGAATTGACACTGGAGTTCGTGCGGTCGATGTCGTGGCCCGCAGGCTCCACGATCGTCGTCGCCTCGGCCGCGCAATTGCCGTCCGGGGCCTATTCCGAGACCTATGCGCCGGTCGCGGTGGACGTCAGCGTCTGGCTCAAGGAGCTTACCCAACTCCACGAGGGCATCGCGTCCCGCGGCGCCCGCAGACTCGCGGAGGCGGGGCTGAACACGCGGGCACTCGTCCTGCAGGGCGATCCGCGCGAGACGCTGGTCGAAACGGCGAGGACGGAACACGCCGACATGGTCGTCGTGGGTTCCCACGGTCGTACGGGACTCGAGAAGCTGCTGATGGGCAGCGTGGCCTCGCACGTGGTGACGCACGCGCCCTGCAGCGTGATGGTCGTCCGGCGACGGGTGGACTGATGCGCGGTGTGATCATCGCCGGGTTCCGGAACGCGCGGAGTTCCTGACGGAACCCAAGCTGCGACATCAGCCGCCGCCGCGACAGGTGCGGGAATCGATGGCCGGTGTCTGGCGCCGCAAAGTCACCGTCATTGCGGCGTTCTCGCTCGCGGCGATCGTCGCACATCTCGTCATTCGCTTCGGCTTCCATACCGGCCCGCGCGCCTCGCAGCTCCCGCTGCTGGCCGCGCTCGCGCTCGGCGGCGGGCCGCTCGTCTACGAACTCCTCCGGAAGCTGCTGCGCCGTGAATTCGGGTCCGACCTGCTGGCCGGCATTTCGATCGTCACGTCGGTCGTGCTGGGCGAATACCTCGCGGGAGCCATCGTCGTCCTGATGCTCGCCGGCGGCGAGGCGCTCGAGAACTACGCGCTGACCAGTGCATCGTCGGTGCTGCGGGCGCTGGCCAAACGCATGCCGTCCATCGCCCACCGCAGGGTGAACGGCACGATCGCGGACGTCGAGACCGGCGCCGTCGCCGTGGGTGACACCATCGTGATCTATCCGCACGACATCTGTCCGGTGGATGGCATCGTCATCGAAGGGCACGGCGCCATGGACGAGTCTTACCTCACCGGGGAACCGTTTAACATCACAAAGACCTCTGGATCGGCGGTGATGTCCGGCGCGATCAACGGCGAGGCCGTGCTGACGATCCGCGCTACCCAACTCGCCGCCGATTCCCGCTACGCCAAGATCATGGAGGTGATGCGGGAATCCGAAGCGAAGCGACCCCGGTTGCGGCGTCTGGGGGATCAGTTGGGAGCGGTCTACACGCCGATCGCCGTCGCCGTGGCCGCGCTCGCGTGGCTGTTCACCGGCGACCCGACGCGTTTCCTGGCCGTGCTCGTGGTCGCGACGCCCTGCCCGCTGCTCATCGCCATCCCGATTGCCATCATCGGTTCGATCTCGCTGTCCGCACGCCGGGCGATCATCGTGAGGAGCCCGGTTGCGCTGGAGCAGATCGCCCAGTGCCGAACCGCGATCTTCGACAAGACGGGAACGCTCACCTACGGCGAACCCAGGCTCACGGAGCAGCTCATGGCACCCGGCGTTTCACAGGTGGAGATGCTGACGCTGGTCGCCAGCTTGGAACGATATTCGAAGCATCCGCTGGCCCGGGCCATTCTGGATGCTGCGAAGGACGCCGGGATCGGGTTTCAGGAGGCAACGGAGGTCGGAGAGGCGCCCGGGCAGGGACTACGCGGTACGGTCTCCGGCCGTCATGTGCAGGTCACCAGCCGCGGGAACCTGGACCCGCATTGCGTGTCCGGCATCCAGGAGCTGCCACCCGCCGCGTGCGGGCTCGAGTGTGTCGTCGTGATCGACGATCGGTACGCCGCGATGTGCCGGTTTCGCGATGCGCCGCGGGCGGAGAGCGCATCGTTCGTGAAACACCTGGGACCCAAGCACCGGTTCGAACGCACGATGATCGTGTCGGGCGACCGCGAGTCCGAGGTCAGCTATCTGGCCGCGCAGGTGGGCATCACCGAGATCCATGCACAACAGAGCCCCGAGCAGAAACTCGCGCTTGTGCGCGAGGAGACCCAACAGGCGCGCACGCTGTACGTCGGCGACGGCATCAACGACGCGCCGGCCATGATGGCCGCCACTGTGGGCATGGCGATCGGCCAGAACAGCGACGTGACCACGGAGGCCGCGGGTGTCGTGGTCATGGACAACTCGCTCCGGAAGGTGGACGAGTTCATGCACATCAGCCGCCGGATGCGGTCGATCGCCCTGCAGAGCGCGGTGGGCGGCATGCTCCTGAGCATCGCCGGAATGGCGTTCGCGGCGGCCGGCTACCTGACCCCCGTGGAAGGCGCGATCAGCCAGGAAGTCATCGACGTGCTCGCGATCCTCAATGCCCTGCGCGCGGCACTGCCGCCCCGGGTGATCGCGGATTTCTGAGGCGCGGGACGGCAGCGATCCGGCGATGCGAATCGCCTGCCGTTCAACGCAACTTTGCGACCGTGCGCGCCGTTCGGCCCGCCGGTGAATCCAGTCGCACGACGTAGAGCCCGGGCCCCGCCGCCGCACCGCTGTCGAGCCGACCATCCCACGACCTCACGTACGAGCCGCCGGCGAGCGATTCTCGGGCGCTGAGCGCCCGCACGCGCCGGCCCGTGATGTCGAAGACCCCCAGGCTCACCACGCCGCCGTGCGGGAGCGAGAACCCGATCTCGGTCGACCCCGAGAACGGATTGGGAGCCGCCGTGAGCACCGTCACGGACGAATGATCGCCGGCGCCTGCCACCTCGAGCGGCCTGGAGTCCACGACGAGCACCGAGTCGTGGCAGAATTCGCCGTGCAGCGAGATGCGCGTGGCGATCTGCGGGAATGTCGCAGCCGAGCGGACGAGCCCGCTGTCGAAGTGTTGCGGCGGGCCACCGTCGAACGAGAGATCGAGCGTCAGCTGCTCCATGTTCTCGAGCTCGCCGCCGTGCCGGTACGTTCCCGAGCCCGTGATCACGACGGGCTGGTTGTCATGTGCCGCCTTCCAGCGCACGTCGAGAACGTCGTAGGTGATGAACAGGGGCCCGATCCCCGACCGGCGCAGCAGGAAGTCTCCGGCGAGCGGCGACTGAATAAGCAGGGGGCACATGCAGGGCGCGAAGCAGCCCCATTCGAACTCACTCGGGGGCTGGTTCAGCACACAAAGGAGCGAATCGGGGGCCGCGCCCTGACCATGGGCGGGCGACGCGGTGAGCAGCGATCCCACGACCGCCAGGGTTGCGAGTGTGCCGATGCGTTTCATGCTCCGAATCCTCCAGACCTCGAACCGCACGATTGTCCTGCCGTAGCGGCCGGCCCCGCAAGTGTCTTTTCGTGGCGGCGCCGGTGACGGTCGAAACCTCGGTTCCTCGCCTGCTTTCGCAGTAGTCACGATTCGAATGGGGGCCTCGCCAGCGCCAAAAAGGCTGCCGGGAGCGGGTGTCATGGAGTAGCCTTGCCGTTGAAGAACCCCTCTTCCATGAACCGGGAGCACGCGATGACAGCAAGCCGGGCTCGGTCTCTCGTGGCACTGCTGACGGCAGGATCGACGCTCGCCATGCCGGTGATCGCGCGGGGAGCGGCGAGCTACTCGATCACGCTCCAGGGCGGCACCCAGACCTCCGCGTCGCCGCTCCGCGACAGCTTCCATACGGCGACGCCCGGTGTGGCTCCGACCCTGATTTCCGAGGATGCCTGCGCATTGCCCGCCCACGTGGGCGCCCGCGCCCGGCTTCAGACGTTTTGGCCCTTCGAGATCGTCACCGGCATTTCGGGCAACGCGGCCGGGCACGCCTCGACGGATGACTTCCTGATCGCGGGGCCGCCGGGCGTGACGACCGTGAGCGGCGCCATGCGATTTCACGCGGAGGTCCGGCTCGAACGCGGCGGAGGTCTCGCGGGCAGCGACATGCACATCGCGAAGGCGCTCGTCCACGTGACGGCCGCCACGTTCGCAGCCGACGGCTCGTGCTGGTCTGGGAACCTGAACGAGGGAGCCGACGGCGTGTTGACGGGTCAATCCCCGCCAGACCTCGCAGCGTCGTTCTCGCTGGCGGGCACGTTTCCGGTCGGCGTTCCGTTCGCCGTGTCCATGAACCTCGAGGCCGAGGACCAGACCTACGGCGATTCCGCCGTGTCGCCGGGGATCACCGCGACCGATGGCTGGACGGTGGGCCTCGCGCTCGGCGACACCGAAGGGCCGGTCATGGATCTACCGGACGGTTACACCGTGAACGCACCGAGTTGGGGCGTCATCGCGAATCACCTGGCAGGCGTCGACGCGGCCCAATCGCGCGACCTCGAGTTTGCCCCGGCCACACCCAATCCCAGCGCGGCCGCCACGACGTTCGAGTTCACGCTTCCGCACACCGGGAGCGTCAGCCTCGTGGTGACCGATCTTCAAGGTCGGCGCGTACGCCGGCTCGCTGCTGGCCCGATGAGCGCGGGGCCGCAACGCGAGGTCTGGGAGGGGCGAGACGAATCCGGCGGGCGCGCCGCTCCCGGGATCTATTTCGGCGTGCTACGGTTCGAGAATCGCACGATCACACGACGTGTGGTTCGCATTCGGTGATCGGTCCGAGTTCAGCGGCAGACGACCAATCGTCGGGTCATCACCACGTTGCCCGCACGGAACACCAGCAGGTAAACGCTCGGAGGCAGTCTGGCAGGCAGCGATCGCCGGGTCGAGAACCGACCGGCGGCGTGCGATTCGTCAAGAAGGTCGAGCACCACCCGTCCCTGCAGATCGAGCATTCGGATCTGCACCCGCGTCGCACGCGGGAGAGTCCAGGCCAGCTGAACCTGTTCGTGGGTCGGATTCGGCCCGTTCAGATCGAAGGTCGCAACTTCGAACTGGATTGCCGCGGTGACGTCGATGGTGCCCAGCGTCAGGACGTGGCCGTCGAGTCCGGTTGCGCGTAGACGGTACCCATAGTGCGCCCCTGGCTCGACTGCCGCATCGAGGACCTGGCTGACGCCTCCAGATGAGGTGATCGGCGCGTCGACCGCGTTCCATCCCGTGGACGGGTTGGAGGATCGCTCGACCCGGGGATGCGTCCAGGACAGGGGATCCTCGAACTCCCAGGTGAGCCGTACGCCCGTGGCCTCCGGGACTCCGTCGAATCGGCGAAGCAGGGTCGGTGTCGGCAAGTCGGTCTGCTCGATGGCGTGCAGGATCCCCGCCGGGGTCACGATATAGAGCATGCGTTCCGCGATGGCCAGTATTCCACCTGCCGGGTACGACCACGTTGCTTCGTGGCTCGCGAGGTCGATCGCGTAGGTCGTGCCACCGTTCGAGACGAACGCATGAGAATTCGTCACGACGATGCCATCGATGAGCGAACCCGCCGGGGGCCGCCATGACCACAGCACCGTGTGCGTCAACTCGTCCAGCGCGGTGAGGGCGCCGCCGTCGTTGGAGTAGATCACCCCGTTTGCAAACGCGGGCTGACCTATGAAATTCCGGTTCAACGTCCAGGCCTCGGCGTGTGACACGAGGTCGTAGCCACGCAGCCGGCCACGGCTCACCGCATATGCGCGACCGGGAGATCCGAGCACGGGTGAGGAGCTGCCCAGCGGGTTCAGGACATACGGGTCCGTGTCGACGATCGTATAGGCGAGGGCGCCGCTCGCGCGGTCGATCGCGTACAGGCGCGTATCGCTTGGGTTCATGAACACGTAGATGAATGCGCTGTCGACCGCCGCGGCCCACCGGTCGTACTGCGCCAGCCGGTCGTTCATCCAGAGATTGTCGCCGGTAACGGCGTCGACGGAGTACGCGCCGTCGAAAGAGCCGCCGGTTGTATAGAGCCGCCCGTCGGCGATGGTCGGGGCCAGGAACACACCAAATTGGGTGAACCCCTTGGAATGGAACTGCAGCGCCCCGGTGCCGGCGTCAAACGCCCACACATACATGTCGCTCGCGGTGCTGGTCTGAACGTACACGCTGCCGTCCGCGTAACTTGGCGGACCGACGTAGAACATCGATTGGAATTCGTGCGACCACAGCGTGGCTCCGGTAGCCCTGTCGAGTGCAACCAGCGTGGGGCCCGGAGTCTTGAGGCAGAACACCTTGTCTTCGGCGGCCGCGATACTCCAGTAGGCGGTCACTCCGAGGTTCGACGTCCAGCGCGGGACGAACGCCGCAGGATCGATGGTCACGGGGCGATAACCGGTGTGGCGGGCGTCCGCCTGATACATCGGCCACTCTGCTCCCGGTCCCTCAGCCGGATCTCCCGACGCCGTGACGGTCAACTCCCCCTGGAAATCGGCAAGCGTCGCCTGAAGCCTGAACGACGTGGTTCCCGCGCCGAGACTGTCCACGGTGACGAGTCCCTCTTGGACCGCGGCGCGCGAATCCCCCGACACGCTCCAGCTCGCCTGGGAACTCACGTCGATCCACAAGTTGCCGGGGTAATGCGCCCAGGCCGTATACGGGGTTCGGGACGGCGCCAGGATGCGCCGGGGGCCGCGGATCACGACCCCTTGAAGATCGACGGGTGGAATCGGGTGGGCGAAGTCGACACGTCCAGCCAACTCGTACGTGAACGTGGAATCGAACGACGTCGCCGTCCATGGGGACGTGCAAGAATAGGTCGCGGCAAATGGCACGACGTTGGCGATTCGACTCGAGAAGTATCGAAATCCAGGCACCCCTCGCGAGATCGGCACATTCTCGAGGATGCGCACCACACCGCTCATGACCGCGACGTTCGAGCCCAGCGCGGCGGACAGCACGAGGGGTCCCGCCACGGCCAGTGCGCCCTCGGTATACTCGTCGAGCCGGTAGAACGCGATGCTGTCGCTGGGCGCGCGCATGATGTAATGGACCGAATCTGCCGTGACGACGACCTGGTCGAGGGTCATGTAGGCGAGCGGGGCGGACCCCGCACCGTTCTCGAACGAACTCCCGTCGCTCAAGAAGTACGTCAAGGACGTTCCAAGCAGTATGAGCGGTCCGCCGGCCGCGTGACCGCCGGGTCCGCGCCCGAACGTCACCATGAGGTCGATGGTGGGTGACGCGCTCGTGGCGTTGCCGTGCGGTGGCTGCGGGGGATTGAATCGGCTGGCGGCGTGCGCATATCGCACGCCCTGGAGGAGTCCGGCGATCTCGACCGCGATGACGAGCGCGGTAATGGCGCGCGACGGCCAGCGACGAACGTGGGGTGACACGGTGCGTCCTCCTCCGTGAGGCAGGAATCCAGCGGCCCCATCCCGGAGCCTGAGCGGGGAGAATAGCATGGTCCTCCGTCCCGGCCTGTCGGCGGCCCGTGCCGGGCAATCGGGCTATGCCGAGGGGAGGCCAAATGGCATCGTGACACGCCCTCGTCTAGGATGCGCACAGGTCTCCACTCCCGCGTGGCGGCCCCGCCGGCGCGCGGGCCATCTTCCACTCCCCCGATGGGAGAGGTGCCCCCATGAGCCGTCGCTTCCTGCTCGCGCTGTTGGTCCTGTTGCTCGCCGCGACACCCGCTGCCGCCGCCAAGAAGGCGCTGTTCGACAACGCTCACGCCGAAACCGCCGGCAACGCCGACTGGGTGATCGACAACGACCAGCCCATCCCGGTTCCCGCGCAGAGTGGCATCACCGCCGGCACCTCCGAGACGTTCTGGACCGGCGCCGTGTCGGCCTGGGGCGTCGCGCTCGTCAAGCGCGGCTACACGGTCGAGACCAACACCGCCGCGATCACGTACGGCAACGGCAGCAATCCGCGCGATCTGACCAACTACGACGTGCTCGTGATCGACGAGCCCAATACCCTGTTCACGTCGGCCGAGGCGGCGGCGATCCTGAGCTTCGTCCAGAACGGTGGCGGGCTCGTCGGGGTCTCGGATCACTCGGGCTCCGATCGCAACAATGACGGCGCCGACTCGCCGATCATCTGGAACGCGCTCGATCCCACGCATCTGCTCGGCCTGCACTTCGGCGTGAGCGGCGACGCCAACAACAACATTTCGCAGACCAGCACCAACGTGAATGCGCTCGGCACCGACGCCGTGACCCGCGGACCGGTGGGGAACGTGACCGGGTTCGCGTTCCACAACGGCACGACCATGACGCTGTTCCCGTCGGTCAACGCGACCGTGCGGGGCGAGGTGTGGATGAACGGCCTGTCGCAATCGAGCCTGACCGGCGTCATGGCCGCCTCGGCGAGCTACGGCGCCGGCAAGGTGGTGTTCGCGACCGACAGCTCGCCGGCCGACGACGGCACCGCCTCGTCCGGCAACACCGTGTTCAATGGCTGGGGCGAAGCCGGCGCCACCGACAGCACCCTGTTCATGAACGCCACGCTGTGGGCGACACGGTCGTCGGGCGGCGACGTGACGCCGCCGACGGTGTCGGTGACGTCGCCGACCGGCGGCCAGACGTGGAAGGCCGGCTCGTCGCAGACCATCACCTGGACCGCCACGGACAACGTCGGCGTGACGACGGTGGACATCGCGTGGTCCACCGACGGGGGCGCGAGTTACCCGAACACCCTGGCGAGCGGCCTGTCCAACAGCGGCAGCTTCGGCTGGACCGTCCCGAACACTCCCGGCACCACGAACCGCATTCGCGTCACCGCGCATGACGCCGCCGGGAACAGCGGCAGCGGCGCGAGTGCTGCGAACTTCACCATCGATCGCTGGACCATCACCGCGAGTGCCTCCGCCAACGGTTCGATCAGCCCGAGCGGCGCCGTCGCCGTGGCTCAGGGAGCGAATCAGGGCTTCACGATCACCGCCAATTCCGGCTTCCACGTCGCCGACGTGCTGGTGGACGGTGGTTCCGTGGGTGCCGTGACCAGCTTCACGTTCACCAACGTCACGGCGAATCACACGATCGCGGCCAGCTTCGCCGTGAACGGCACGTTCACGATCACCGCCAGCGCCGGCGCCAACGGCAGCATTTCGCCCAGCGGCGCGGTGGTGGTGGCGTCGGGTGGCAGCCAGACGTTTACCATGACCGCCAACAGCGGCTTCCACGTCTCGGGCGTGCTGGTCGACGGCGGGTCGGTGGGCGCCGTGACGACCTACACGTTCACCAACGTGCTGGCGAACCACACGATTGCGGCGAGCTTCGCGGCCAACGCCGGCGGCATCACGCCGTGGCCGCTGGCGAGCGGCAACTACCTCGAGAACTTCTCCGACATCGCGAACTGGACGAACAACTTCGCGAGCGGCATCGGAGCGAACACGTACGGTTCGGTGCCCGTCGAAGGCTCCGGAACCATCCCCGACGGGTTCCACACGACCACGAGCACGGCCACGTTCGTGACCGGCACCACGGGTGGCGTGCAGAAGGGCACGGGCGCCATCGTGCTGCTGTCGACCGGCACCACCGACAACACCACCGCCGATGCCATCGACCTGTTCCTCGACTACACCGGCGTCACCACCGGCACGCTCAGCTTCGACTGGGCGACCGTGTTCAACTCGACCGGCGACCGCAAGGGCTCGCTGCGGATCTACACGAGCACCAACGGAGCCACGTTCACCGAGCTGACCGGCGCCGACGTGCTGAATTTCACGAACAACGTCGCCGGGTCCGGTCACATAGGTCCGGTCTCGCTGCCCGCCGGCTTCACGCACTCCGCGACCGCGCGGATCCGGTTCTACTATCACAACGGCACCGGCGGCACGACCGGCTCACGGCCCAAGGTGAGCATCGACAACGTGTCCGCCACCACCGCCGGACCCACGGCGTTCGGCATTCCTCGCGGTGGCGACGTGGTGCCGGCCGCGACGTACCCGCTCGACTGGTCGCGCCCGGTTCCGAATCCGGGCGCCGGCGCCATGCTGCTCGGATTCTCACTGCCCGCCGCCGGCCATGCGCGCATCGAGGTGCTCGATCTGACCGGGCGCCGGGTGTGGATGAGCGAAGGCGAGTTCGCCGCCGGGTTGCACAGCGTGCGATGGGATGGGCAGATGGCTCACGGAACGACGGTGCCCGCCGGAATGTACTTCGCCCGTTTGAGCACGCGGTGGGGTGCGAGGATGGAGCGGCTCGTGCGAACGCAGTGAACACGGCGAAGCCAGGTCGGCGATCGATGTACTGCGGCCACCCTCAGGGTGGCCGCAGTTACAAAGTCGTGAATTTAGCGCATCGCCGCATCGGCTCGTGGCGCCGAATTGGGTTTCCTGTCGAGGCCGAGCCGCATGCGTCCGGAAGCCAGCAAGTTCAGCAGCGGATGGTGCGCGACGAGGCGCTGGCGCAGTGGCCAGATGACCGCGATTCCGAACGCGAAGCCGGCGACATGCGCGACGAACGCCGTGGTTAGATGCCGGCCCGCGGGATCCACGAGGATCCCGAGGAAGTTGAACGCGAGCCACAGTCCAAACCACGCCCATGCCGACACGCGGCGTTGCACGACGACGAACATCATCGTGAAGCGCGCGCTCCGGAACAGGATGGCGTAGGCGGCCATGACGGCCGCGATGGCGCCGCTGGCTCCTACCAGGGGCATCGTTACGTAGAGGAAGTACATGTTGCCGAGGAGGTGCACGAGATTCGCGTGCAGGAATGCGTAAGTGAGGAGAGCCGGAATACGGTCGGTCGCCGTGGCGGTGGATGGCGAGCGAACCGGCTCCCCCAGCCCTCTCATAGCGGCTTCGATGCCGGCGACGTTCACTTGGTCGCCGGGCCCGGTCGTGTCGTACGTTCCTGTCCAGCCATGACCGACCCGCCCGACGATCCCAGCCCGCCGCACCGGCGGCGGCCGCGCTACCGCGGCACGCATCCGCGTCGCTTCGAGGAGAAGTACAAGGAGCTGGCGCCGGAGAAGTATCCGGAGCTCGTGAGCCATGTGCTCGCCAAGCGCCGGACCCCTGCCGGCCAGCACGTGCCGATCATGGTCGAGGAGGTCCTCGAAGTACTCGCTCCCCGCCCGGGTGTGCGGGGCGTCGACGCCACGCTCGGATGGGGTGGACACGCGCAGCGCCTGCTCGAGCGGCTGGTTCCCGGCGGGCAACTGCTGGGGGTCGATGCGGATCCGATCGAGCTGCCCCGCACCGAGGCGCGGCTGCGCCGGCTCGGCTTCGACGAGGCGGCGTTCATCACCCGGCGCACGAATTTCGCGGGATTGCGCCCGGCGTTGGATTCGGCCGGCTGGCACGACGGCGCCGACTTGGTACTCGCCGATCTCGGCGTCTCCTCCATGCAGATCGACGACCCGTCGCGCGGCTTCTCGTTCGCCGCCGATGGTCCGCTCGACATGCGCATGAACCCGAACCGTGGCCTCCCGGCCGCGGCCTGGCTCGAGCACGCGTCCGTCGAGGCGCTTGCCACCGCGCTCCGCGATCATGCCGACGAGCCGCTGGCCGAGATCATCGCCGCCGCGATCATCGCCCGGCGCGGCGAGCTCACGACCACGCAGGCGCTCGCGAATGCGGTGCGGGCCGCGGTGAAGTCGCGGCGCCGTGACGACGCCGCGGAGCTGTGCGTGCGGCGCGTGTTCCAGGCGCTGCGGATCGAAGTCAACGACGAGTTCGGGACGCTCGATGCGCTGCTGCGCCAGCTGCCGCTCTGCCTGCGCCCGGGTGGGCGCGTCGCGGTGATCACGTTTCACTCCGGCGAGGACCGGCGCGTGAAGCAGGCATTCGCCGCGGGCGAGCGCGACGGCGTCTACGCGGGCGTCGCGCCCGAGGTGATCCGCGCCTCCGCCGCGGAGCAGCACGCGAACCCGCGGTCGCGGGCTGCAAAGTTGCGATGGGCGCGGCGGGGGCCCGAGTGACCATGAGGTGGCGATGCGAACTGCACTGCCCCACGCAACGAGCGCCCGCAGGGCGCCCTCGGACTGCCTGAACGCCCGCCGGTAAAGATCCGTCAAGACGCGACCGCTGCCGCGGTCAAGCTCGCGCAAATGCACGCCGACGCAGCTTGCGACGCCGCCGTTCTGAGAGCATGCTTGGCAGGTCAAGGTGCCGCCGCGACGTTCCCCCGGCGAGCCCTGTGGAAGGAGTGCCATATGAAGAACACCGACATGAGAATCGCGAGGGCTGCCGCGCTTCGGCTCGTTCTGCTCGCGGTGATGTTGACGGCGGTTGCAGGTAGCAGCTACGCGCAGCGCACGGGGCGCGGTGGCGGTGGCGGTTCGTGGAGCGGCGGTCACGCGTCCGGCGGCCGTGGGTTTGCCGGGAACGGCGGCGCGTCCGGCGGCCGCGGGTTTACCGGGAACGGCGGCGCGTCCGGCGGCCGTGGGTTTGCCGGCAATGGCGGCGCGTCCGGGGGCCGCGGGTTTGCGGGCAATGGTGGCGCGAATGGTGGGCGCCGCTTCGTCGGTGGCAATCCCGGATTCAGAGGCCCCGCGGGCGGCGGCTACGTCGATGGCGGGCGGCGCTACTATGGCGGTGGTCACCCGTGGGCGGGTCGTCGCTACTATCCACGCTCGTCGTTCCGATTCGGGCTCGGCCTCGGTTTCGGCTACCCGTATTACGGGTATGATCCTTATCCCGTCTACGTCGCGCCGCCCGTGGTCGTGGCGCCGCAGGTAATCGACGAATCGATCCTCACGAACGATCCGCCGGCCGGCTGCGAATACTACGATCCCTACTGCGAGCGCACGTTCTCGACGCTCGACGCGTATCAGCGGCATCTCGACACGATCGATCACGATCTCGTTCTCGAGGTCGTGAGCCGCGATTCGGGCCAGCTGCTGCGCACGTTCGAGTATCGCCAGGACGGCGGCTGGACCCTGCGCGTGGACCGCAGAGGCTCGATGTAGCCATCCGGCCGACGACGGCCATCAGGCGCCAGGACCGCTCGGTCCTGGCGCCTGTTTGGTGAGCGGCGGGACAGTCCAGCCTTGTCTCGGGCCCGGCGGCATGCACAATCCCTCGAATGATGACTACCGTCACTCGCATCCTGCGACCCATGGGGACCACCGTCCTCCTCGTACTCGTGCTGTCCCGGTCCGGCGCCTCGGCCGCCCCACCGGGACACCCGGTGCCGCACCCGTCACGAAGCACGTACGCCTCCCAGGACACCCTCGCGTGGGTCGGTACCGGTGCCGTCACCACCGCGGGCTTCGTGCGTCGGATCGAGATGATGCCGTGGCCGGGAAAGGGCGGCGGAGCGGCGGAGCTCGATTCCGCCAAGGTGCGCGCGCTGCAGTCGCTGGTGGGCGAGGAGTTGCTCGCACAAGAGGCCGAGCGCCAGGGGCTGGGCGACGCGGGCGGCGTGGCCAGGATGCGGGCCTCGCTCCGCAAGGCGCTGGTGCGGGACGCGCTCTATCACGAAGTCGTGGCGGCCACGCCCGAGCCCACGGCGGCGGAGGTGGAGCGCAGCGTGCGGCTGCGTTCGTTGCACGCCACGCCGGACGCGCGGCGCAAGTTGCGCCGGGCCGCCGCGGATTCCCTGCGCGGAGTGGGCGAGCGCCAGCGGGCCGCGGCGTTCATGAGCCGCATGCTCGGCGGCGAGCGGGCGGTCGTGGATTCGGCGACATTCATGCTGCTGGCTGATTCGCTGCGGAGTCTCATGGCGGGCAACTCGGACGCTCCGCCGTCTCCCCGCGGGTACGAACTGCTCCCCGAGTACGTGGAGGTCCTGCGAGCCAGGCTGAGGCCCGCGCTCGAGCGGCCGCTCGTCCGGCTCCCGGGCGGACCGCTGCAACTGGGCGACGCGCTCGAGGAGTTGCGCTTCTATGTATTCACGTTGCACTCCCTCGAAGCGGGGCCGTTCGCCGCGGAGTTGAGCGTGCGGCTCCGGACCATCGTGGAAGGCGAGTGGATGGCACGCGAGGGCCTGCGCCGCCACCTCGACCAGCGCCCGGACGTGCGGCGCGATCTCGACATGTGGACCGCAGCCTGGCGTGCGAAACTTCTGGTGCAGTGGGTTGCCGCGGGAGCCGAGACGTCGTCGGCTTCGTCCCGCCACCTCGCCGCCCGCGCGTCGGAGCGCGCTCGCGATCAGGCTCCGGAACCCCGCGCCGAGCGTGTGGCTCGTTACGTGGCCACCCTCGCGGAGCGCAACCGCATCGAGATGAACTACGCCGCGCTGCGCGGGGTCGACGTGTCACCCGTCAACATGGTCACCCGGCGCCGCCTCGGCTTTGGCGGCGGCATGGTGGCGGCCCCGTCGCTCACGCCCCTGTGGGACTGGGTGCCGATCTGGCGCGCGTCCCGCGCGACGCTGCCATGAAGCGAGCGCCGATTCTCGAGCCGAACTCTGAAGCGCCGGACAGCGCCGGAACAGGCGTTTGTCGGCGTCGTCATGCCGAGCGTAGTCTCGCGATCACGCGCCGAAGCGTCGCGACGCGAGGCATCACACCAGCCACGAGCGCGCGCAGATTGCGAGGAGCTGCAATGGTCGTCCGGGTCATGACGTGAGCGAAACCTCCGGCAACAGAGTTCGGGCGATGAGCATGGTCGCCGCCCTGGTGGTGCTGGCCGGCGTCGGCTGGTGGGTGCTGAGAACCCGCAGCGTGAAGCCTCCGGAGTTCCGCTTTGTCGCCGTCGAGCGCGGCGATCTGCAGTCGACCGTGTCCGCCACCGGCGCGCTCAGCGCCCTGAAGACCGTGCAGGTGGGCACCCAGGTGTCGGGGCAGGTGTCCGAGATTCACGCGGACTTCAATGCCCACGTCACCAAGGGCCAGCTCCTCGCGCGCCTCGATCCGACGCTGCAGCGGCAGGCCGTGCAGGACGCGCAGGCGAACGTCGCGAAGGCGGCGGCCCAGCTGCTGCAAGCTTCGCAGGATTACGACCGCAACAAGCCGCTCTACGACCAGGGAATCATCACCGGGACCGAGTTCGGCACGGAGCAACTCAGCAAGTCGGTGGCGCAGGCGGGAATGAAGTCCGCGCAGATCGCCCTCGACAAAGCGAAGCAGAATCTATCCCTCACCAGCATTTTCGCACCGATCAGTGGTGTCGTCGTCGAGCGCGACGTCGACATCGGTCAGACGGTGGCCGCGAGTCTCTCGGCCCCGCAGCTGTTCCTGCTGGCGCAGGATCTGTCGCAGATGCAGATCCTCGCCGCGGTGGACGAGAGCGACATCGGCAGCATCAAGGAGGGTCAGACCGCGCAGTTCACGGTGCAGACGTATCCGGGGCGCACGTTCATCGGCACCGTCTCCCAGGTGCGATTGGAGTCCAAGACCACGGACAACGTCGTCAGCTACACCGTGGTCGTGATGCTCGGGAACGCGGACCAGAAGCTGTTGCCGGGCATGACGGCGACGGTGGAGTTTGTCACGGGTTCGGCGAAGGACGTGTTGCTGGTCCCCAACGCGGCGTTGCGCTTCAAGCCCACGCCGGACATGCTCGTCGCGTCCGGCCTGCCGCCGACCGGGGCAGGCGGGTCGCGCCGCAACGGCCGCACAGCCGATTCGACGAGCCGCGGCGGGGCGGGCGCGCCTGGCGCCGCGGCGGGCGGCGGGGCCGGGAACGGTGGGGCGCCGGGCGCGAATCGCCCGCGCCGCGCCGGCTCCGGAGGCGGCATGGGAGGCGGGTTCGGCTCACTGTGGACGCTGAGCGCCACGAAGAAGCTGAAGCCGGTTCACGTGCGCATCGGCATCACCGATGGTCAGCGCACCCAGGTCACGAGCGACAGCCTCGCCGCCGGCACGCAGGTCATCGTCGGCGCGACGACGGCGGCGTCCACGACGTCGAAGACCGCCCCGGCGGCCAATCCGCTCACGCCGCCGCCCGTTCGTCGCGGACCCGGCGGCCCATGACGCCGGGTGACGTGGGTGCCGCGCAGGGGATGCCCGTCATCGAGCTCCACGGCGTCAAGAAGATCTATCAGATGGGCACCAACAAGGTGTTCGCGCTCAACGGCATCGACCTCGCCGTCGCAGCGGGTGAGTTCCTCGCGATCATGGGCGCATCCGGATCGGGAAAGTCCACGCTGATGAACGTGATCGGCTGCCTCGACGTGCCCAGCGAGGGCAGCTACGTGCTCGATGGTACGCGCGTGAACGGCCTGAATCGCAACGCGCTCGCCGATCTGCGCAACCAGAAGATCGGGTTCGTGTTTCAGGGCTTCAACCTGCTGGCGCGCACTTCGGCGCTCGAGAACGTCGAGTTGCCGCTGCTCTACGACCGCAATCGCCGCTGGCACGACACGAAGGCGCTCGCCCGCGAGGCACTCACCAAGGTCGGCCTGGGCGAGCGGCTGGAGCATCAGCCGAGCGAGCTGTCCGGCGGCCAGCAGCAGCGCGTCGCGATCGCGCGCGCGCTCGTCACGCAGCCGACCCTGCTGCTCGCCGACGAGCCGACCGGCAATCTCGACAGCCGGATGTCCATCGACGTGATGAGCATCTTCCAGGCGCTGAACGACCAGGGCATCACGGTCGTGCTCGTGACGCACGAGCTGGACGTGGCGCAGTACGCCCGGCGGATCGTCGAAGTGAAGGACGGCAGGCTGCGGAGCGATCACCCGGTGGGGGCCCGGCACAACGCCGTCGATGACCTCCGTGTGCTCGACGCCGCCAACCCGGAGCCGCAGGAGGGGGTGGCATGACTCAGAAGACCCTACTGAAGCTGGCGTGGCAGAGCATCGTGAAGAACAAGATGCGCACGCTGCTCACGATGCTCGGTATCGTCATCGGCGTCGGGGCCGTCATCGTGATGGTCGCCGTCGGACAGGGCGCGCAGTCGCAGATCGAGGCGCAGATCAGCAGTCTCGGCACCAATCTCATCGTCATCACGCCGGGGTCGACCGCGGCGGGCGGCGTCAGCCAGGGGGCGGGGACGTTCAACCGGCTGACCGTCGACGACGCGATCAAGCTCAAGGACCAGGCGACGACCCTGACCGGCGTGTCGCCGGTGATCAACGCCCGGGCCGTCGTCGTCGGGCCGCAGGGCAACTGGCGCACCAGCATCAATGGAGTGAGCACGGATTATTTCACCATCCGGAACTGGGCGCCGACGTCGGGCGACCTGTTCGTCGACGCGGACCTCAAGTCCGGCCGGAAGATCGCGCTCATCGGGGCCACCGTGGCCAGGAACCTGTTTCCCGACATCGATCCCGTGGGTGCGGAGATCCGGATCGGCCAGGTGCCGTTCACGGTGGTCGGACTGATGGCGCCCAAGGGCCAGAATGCCGGCGGCCAGGACCAGGACGACGTCGTGCTCATGCCGTACACCACGGCGCAGACGCGACTCAGCGGCAACGTGCGTATCGGTCAGATTCTCGCGAGCACGTTTTCTCCCGGTGACATCCCGGCGGCGCAGCAGGAGATCACGGACATCATGCGTGAAGCGCACCGGCTCGGGGACAACCCCGACGACTTCACCGTGCGCAACCAGTCGGAGATCGCGGCCGCGGCCACGAGTACGACCTCGGTGATGTCCGGGCTGCTCGCGGCCATTGCATCGGTGTCGCTCATCGTGGGCGGCATCGGCATCATGAACATCATGCTGGTGTCGGTGACGGAGCGCACCCGCGAGATCGGCATCCGCATGGCGATCGGCGCGCGGGGCTCCGATGTCCTCGTGCAGTTTCTCGTCGAGAGCATCGTGATGAGCCTGATCGGTGGCATCATCGGTCTGTTGGCCGGCTATGGAGGCTCGCTGCTGCTCGGCAGCCTGACCGGGTGGCATACCGTGGTGCCGATGTCGGCGGTGTTCCTGGCGGTCGGCTTCTCGGGGGCGGTCGGCGTGTTCTTCGGATTCTATCCGGCGCGCAAGGCGGCGGGAATGAACCCGATCGAGGCGCTGCGCTACGAGTAGCGCGGGGGGCGAGAGCGCCCCGCGGGGTTGCACCCGTTCCGAAGGTCAGCGCGCGAGGTCGATCCGGATGGGGCCGTCCCGCACGGTTTCGACCGGCTCCCCGAGCAGCAATTCGCGGGCGCCGATCTCGAGGCACAGCGGGCCCGGGATCGGACGAGTGCGGTAGCCGGCTCCGATCTCGAGCGCGGCGGCGGTCCGCTCCTGGCCCGCGGAGCTCGTAGTGACGCCGGAGCGCGAGTTATGAAACCGCGACGGGCCGTGGGCGAGGGGAACCTGGAAGCCGACCGACCCGCCGTCGCCACCATTCCACACCGCGGTGGGCCCCATCGTGGGTTCCGCCCATGTGTGCGCGTAGGCGACATGAACCGAAACGCCGGGGCCGTCGGCGCGGGCGGACGCCGGCAGGATCAGCAGGGCGATGGCGAAGGCACGGGTGCGCATGGATCCCCTGGTGTCTCAGCGGCGCAGAGCCCCACCCGGATGCGGAACGCGCCGGAAGGCTAAATCGTAGCCTGCCGTGGCCGTTTGTGTCACTCCCGACCGTTCGGCACAATGCGCGCGTGGACCCCACGAGCGGCATGAGTGTTCCCGCGCTGGTTTCGACCGGCTGGCTCGCCAGCCACCTCGCCGATCGCGATCTACGCGTGGTGGATGTGCGCTGGTCGTTGCTCGAGCGGGACAAGGGACGAAACGCCTATCTCGCGGCGCACGTTCCTGGCGCCATATTCATGGATGTGGACACCGATCTGGCGGCTCCGCGCGGACGGGGCCCCGGCCGCCATCCATTGCCCAGTGTGGCGTCGTTTGCCGCGAGCGCGTCGCGGGCCGGGATCGGCGCGGACACGCACGTCATCGCCTATGACTTCGGCGACGGCTCGACGG
The DNA here is from genome assembly GCA_038231135.1 of Candidatus Eiseniibacteriota bacterium. GTDB lineage: Bacteria > Eisenbacteria > RBG-16-71-46 > RBG-16-71-46 > RBG-16-71-46 > JANLWX01. The sequence goes on from JBBRLX010000006.1 coordinate 159,101, forward strand.
CCGCGCGTCTGTGGTGGTTGCTGCGCTACTTCGGACACGATCGCGTGTCGCTGCTCGACGGTGGGATGGCGCGCTGGGTAGTGGAGGGCCATCCGGTCGAGAGCCGCGTCCTGTCGGTTCCACCGAGCGCGTTCACCGCCAGACCGCGCCCCGAGATGACGGCCGACGCCGAAGCCATCGAGCGATGGCGCGGCGATTCGCGCACGCTCATCATCGACTCGCGAGCCGCGGAACGCTATGCGGGCGCCGTCGAGCCGATCGACCCGGTTGCCGCGCACGTCCCGGGGGCGAGGAACCACCCGTATCCCTCGAATGTGCGCTCCGCGGACGACCCGCGCTTTCTGGAGCCCGAACGACTACGTGAACGCTTCGTCCAACTCGGCGCCGATTCCGCCGAGCGCGTCGTTTGCTACTGCGGCAGCGGCGTCAACGCGTGCCAGAACGTCTTCGCGCTCCAACTCGCCGGATTCGATGACGCCGTGTTGTACGAAGGCTCCTGGAGCGATTGGTGCAGCGTCGCGAGCCGAGCGGTGAGGACGGGTTCCGAGCCTTAGACCGAGACCATTGAGAGTGCGCACGCGGGCATGGCCGACTACTCCTTGCCGGCTCCGTGTCGCGCGAGCCTCAGCTCGAGATGTCTCCGAACGTCCGGCCATTCGGTGGCGAGGATGCTGTACATCACCGAGTCACGCACCGTGCCGTCGCGGCGCATGCCGAAGTGACGGATCACGCCGTCCTTCTTCGCCCCCAGAGCCTCGATGGCGCGCTGCGACCGGAAGTTGAAGTTGTCCGTCCGCAGGCCGACGACCTTGCAGCCGAGCGAGTCGAACGCATGTTCGAGCAGCAGCAACTTGCAGGTCGTGTTGACGCCCGTTCGCTGGCGGCTATGCGCGTACCAGGTGTAGCCGATCTCCACCCGATCCATCTTGGGCACGACATCATGAAAACGCGTCGAGCCGATGATGGCGCCGCTCGCCACATCGCGCACGGCCCAGGGGAGCATGTGGCTGTCGCGTTGGCCGCTCAGCGCATCGGTCACGTAGGCCCGCATGCCCTCGGGAGCGGGAACAGTCGTGAACCACAACTCCCACAGGCGGCCGTCGGCCGCCGCGGTCGCGAGCGCGTCATGGTGGTCAGCGGTCAGCGGCTCCAGTCGAATGCCGTTGAGTTCGAGAACGACGGGATGGACCTCGATCATGCAGTGCAGGCTAGCAAGTCGATGGGCGTCTCCGCCAGCGACGGAGCAGGATCGTACGTCTTTTCGATTCGCGTACTGGGAGGGTTCTGTCAGATGTTAAGGATTTGGCGACCGGAACTAGGGAGTGGGATACTCTTGTTCGGATACTTCAATAGGGGCACCCCATCAAAATTTCCGCCGGATTTCCGCAACTCGCTGCCGCGTGCCTCGTGCTCTGCACGACTCCAGCCGTTGCCCAATGGTCGACGAATGGGATCCGGGTGTGCCCCGCGGCCGGACGCCAGACGAACGTTGTTGTTGCCAGTGACGACGCCGGCGGCACCTATCTGGTATGGCTGGACGATCGTCGCGGAAGCATCGGCGTGTTCGCCCAGCATCTGACTCCTACTGGCACGATCGCCGCCGGGTGGCCGGCGCTCGGGCTGCCGGTGCGCGACGTCATCGGCAGTTCCGCCTCCGATCCGGAGATCGTGCCCGATGGCAGCGGCGGCGCGATCATCGCATGGCGCGACCTGCGACAACCGCCGGGCAGCATCTACGCCCAGCAGGTGAGTGCGGCCGGGAATATCCAATGGGCCGCGAATGGTATTCCGGCTACCGGGTCCGCCGCCGGCGGCTCCTGTTTTGGATTGGCCACGGATGACGCGGGCGGCGCGTTCTTGTGCTGGTCCGACCTCCGAGCACCTCATTCGCACGTCTACGTGCAGCATCTGACGACGGCAGGCCAGACCTCGTGGCCGGCGGGCGGCGTCTCGACCAACATTGTGAGTTCCGCCGACCAGCAGTGTCCGAGGTGCATTCCCGATGGCGCCGGTGGAATGATCGTCGCATGGTCGGACTGGCGATTCGACTATTACGACGTTGCCCGTGAAGGGACGGTTCAACGTGCCACGACCCTCATGCAGCGCGTCGACTCGCTCGGCACTTCGCAATGGGCTGATTCGGGTGCGGTGATCGCCCCGGGTGCGACGATGGGACTCGCTTCGGACCACGCCGGTGGCGCAATTGTCGGAATCGATGGTTTCTACAATGGCGGAACTTTCTTCCGTACCCAGGTGTTCCGCATCCGCCCGACCGGTCAACCGCGGTGGAGCATGGTGATCAGCGCGGACCTCGTCAGCACAAGGGTTGCCGCGCTGCTCGGCGATGATGCCGGCGGTGCGATTGTCACAATGGCTCACAATCGCTCGGTCGGCGACAGCTCGATCTATGCGGAGCACTACGCCGCCGATGGGGCCCCGCTATGGGGCTGGACACGCGTCTGCTTTGGCGCCCAGGTCCAGAACGGCCGCACGCCGATGATCTCGGACGGCGCAGGCGGCGCGCTGCTCGTGTGGCAGGACGGGCGCGCGGACGCAGGCAACCATCCTCCCGAGTCGTCATGGGACATTTACGCGCAACATGTCACCTCGGTCGGCCAAATCGCCGACGGTTGGCCATTGTCAGGCCGGCCAATCTGCACCGCGGACAGCCTTCAGGAGCAACCGGGTCTCACCATGGATGGTGCGGGTGGGGCGATCGTCGCATGGAACGATGATCGCGCAGGGAGCCCGAATGTATACGTTACGAGGCTCACGAATGACGCCGTCAGCGCGACGCTGGTTTCGTTGGTGTCGGCCGCGGCCGCCTCCGATCACGCCACGTTGATTTGGAGTATCTCGAACGGAGCCGATGGAGCGGTTGTCGTGTACCGCTTCGAAACGGGAAGCTGGCAACCCATCGCGACGTTCGCGCCTGATGGCAACGGGCGCATCACCTTCATCGATCGCAATGTCGTCCCTGGCGCCCGATACGAATATCGGCTGGGGATCCGCGAGCACGGCGTCGAGGCGTTCTTCGGTGAAACCTGGCTGACGATACCGATCGCGGCGGAACTCGCATTGCGGGGGCTGCAACCGAACCCTGCGGAAGCCGGCCTGACTTTGGCGTTCTCGTTACCCGACAACCGGCCGGCGCGCCTCGAACTCCTCGACGTTAGCGGCAGGGTCATACGGGCACGCGAGGTCGGGTCACTCGGCGCGGGCAACCATATCGTTACGCTCAATGGCGGCGCGCGGGTGCCTGCGGGCATCTATTGGGTGCGGCTGACTCACGGCGGCAGTGCGCTCGTTGCGCGCGGCGCAGTCGTGCGCTGAGCGAGAGCAACTATCCTGTCGAATAGGGTGCGTCCTGACGAACGATCGGGAGATCGTTCCCGCTACTTCGAACCAGCGATGTCTTGGGTCTGGCAAACGGGGTCGTTCCAGCGGCCCGAGGGCCACCGTCTTGAGACTTCCAATGTCTTGATAGGCCATTTCAGCAATTTGGATGGCGTCACTGTTCGAAGTGAACGCGTCCGCGGATCTTCTCCTTGGCAAGTCATATGCAATGATCACTGCATAAGCACGAACTTCCGTGATGCCTGTCGACTTCCTTGGTGGAGCGTCACGAAATAGAGCCCGGGATCGAGACCCCGGCAGGGCACCGCGACCGATCCGCCGGCCGGGCCTTCACAGTTCCGCCCGCCGATGCGCCTGCCGCCGAGATCGTAGACGTCGAGCCGATAGCTTCCCGGTGCTGTGGCCACCATGACGTTCAGCGCCCCTGCGTCTCGCGCCCGCGACACGGCAGTAATCCCAAAATTCACACCCCTCACTGTCGCGCCTACCTCGACTGAATGCATCGATCCGTCCGCGCTCGCCAGCCGGTAGTCGTAGGATCGGCCCGGAACGACATCGGCGTCGGTGGTAACAATCACGTCACTGCGAGTGCCCGCCACTTCATGGATCCGGGACCAGTCCGATCCCAAGCTGCGCCGCCAAAGCTCATACCGGCAGGCCGTGCATGACGGAGTGTCCCATTCGATCACCACCGGTCCGAGGTCGCTCACGACGTGCCCGTCCGGCACGAGCACGGAGGTGACAGCATCCGCGAGTCGCAGCAACGTAACGACCGACCTGCCCACGCAGGTCACCAAATCCGGCAGCCCGTCACCATTTCGATCCGCCCAGTCAAGGCCTTCCGCCTGTCCCCCGGCGCCGTACTCTGATTCATGATCGCACGTCCCATCTGGCAAGTAATGGAGATAGGTGATTCTCCGCTCAGAATTCATCACGGCCACATCCCAGCCATTCCCGCCCGGATATGCGCGGATCCCCCCAGACGGGCAAGGAAGAGACGTGGCCCGAACCAGGGCATTTCCCTCGACCCGGAAGCTCCAGATCAAATCCGACGCCAGCCCGTCAACATAGCTCCCGACCCAGATCAAAGGTGGGCTTCCTTCCCCAATGGTGATCGCGCTGCTAACGCCGGTGATCGATGTTCCCGGTCCCCGAAGAAAGGTTCCGTCGCGCGCACCCCAATACACCAAGACAGAACCCCCGTTGGATGTGATCGCCAGGTCGGGAATCCCATCACCGTTCATGTCCCCTACCGCCATTCCGTGGAGGACAGTCAGGCCAAGGACCGTCGACACCGGTGAACTGAACGACATCCCCCCCTCATTCAACAGCACGTCCACCTCGTACTGGTTTGCCCAAACGACGTCTAACCGGCCATCACCATCCATGTCCGCCAGCGTCACTACAATTGGAGCCGTCGCAGCCAAGTGCCCAGTCACCGTCCACGTACCACCCACATTTCCACGATAGAGATCGATTCTACTGACACCGTTGGTGCTACCCACAATGTCCGGCTGGCCGTCCCCATCCAGGTCGCCCACCGTACTCAGATATGTATAATTGCTGAACGTTGTGATTACCGGCGCACTGAATGTCGCCATTGCTCCTCCAAACAGGGTGCTGTAGGCCGTGCTGCCGTTTACGATGGCGTCGGGGTATCCATCGTGATTGATGTCCGTCATCCGAACATCAGTGCCCACAATTCCGGCGTCTGACGTGATACTTGATCCCAAACCGCCGCTCGCATTCCCGAGAAACACGTCGAGGGCCGATGAGGTGATGAGCGCGATGTCGAGGCGGCCGTCCCGATTGGCGTTACATGGCGCGATGACTTGAAAGGGTGTGTGTGGACTCGTGATCCATGAATTGCCGACGACGAGATGTCCCAATCCGTCATTGGTCAGCGCCTGAACCGAGACAGTGCTTTGAGAGAAGATATAGAAAAGCATAGCAATGTCGTTGCTCCCGTTTCCATCCAAGTCCGCCAGGCAGAACTCGCCGCCGCCGGTAAACCGATCATCCTCCAGCAGGCTCAATCCCCCGTGGCCATCGTTGATAAACACCGACACGTCGGATCTCGAAAGGCTCACTTCCACCACGTCCGGCACCCCGTCTCCATTCATGTCGCCCACCGCCAGCGGTCCCGCCATGTCCGGCACTGGATAGGATGTCGCCGATAGGATCCCACCCACGGAGCCACGCCGTACGCCGAGAACGCCATGAGTTGTGGGATACCCTACAGATCCCACCGTATAGATGACGTCGGCGTACCCGTCGCGGTCCAGGTCCGCAACCTTCACCCGAGACACCGTTCCCGACTCTCTGAGGGTCGTCACCGCCGCGAACTGTCCGCCACCCGTTCCATAGAAAACGGAGATGCTGCTGTCAGCGCCGTTTGCGCTCACAATGTCCGGAATGCCGTCCCCATTGAGGTCTCCAACGGCCAACCGCTGTGGCCGCCCCTGTGCCACGGTGCTCGACACGAAAGAGAACGTTCCATCTCCCACCCCGCCGTACACCTCTACCCTCGAAGGAAATCTCGCACCGACCACGATGTCGAGACGCCCATCGCCGGTGACATCGGCCACGACAACTGCTGTCGGTTGCTGGCTCGCGAGCGACGTCACATTGAACGACCCGTCGCCCCGCCCCATCAATACCCTGATCCCCGAGGAAATGGGGTACACCGCAACCAAGTCGTCGAAACCGTCCCCGTTGAAATCGCCGACGCTCATGTCCGTCGGGGTGAATCCCAACTCCGTCGTGATGAAGGGTGCTGCGAACTTAACGTCGCTCCCAACCGCGCACCAACCAGCACCTGACCACATTACCATCAGGGTGCCGGCCAAGAGCGCGCCCGTCACGGCCCGCCTCACAATTGCTGCCATGTTAACCTCCCTAGCTACTAGGGTCGTCCTGAGATCTGCCTATGACGATACCACGACACGCTCACGGTTCACCGCACGAAGTCTGGGAAGGTGCGCCGTGTGCAGTTGCCGACGACCGTGCTCGATGAACTGCGGCTGCGGGTGGGGCGCATCAATCCACTCCGGAATGCCGGATCGAACGGTTCCACGCCCATCAGTTGCGGCACACCTTCGCGTGCCGTTGGCTGGAGGTGGGTGGATCGGTGGATCGCTGGCCGCACTGCAGGAGATCCTGGGTCATGCCTCGATCGTGACGACTCAGCGTTACGGGCGCCTCGGTGAGGCGCACGTCCAGGCCGAGGCGCAGCGGATTCAGGGACGTTTGGTCACAGAAGTGGTCACACCCCTCTTGCACCAAAACCGCTAAAACTGATTCGTGTCATGAACCTTGGAGTTCGCTCAAACCCCTCGAAGACATTGCGCGGCAACGAAGTCAGAAGAGCCCCATGAGGTTGGCGCCTCGTGGGGCTCATTCAATTCCGCGGACACGGACGGACAAACGCGGGCAATAAAGGGCGCTGAGTCGGTAGCAATTCGGTAGCAGGGAATGATGGCGGGAGCAGGCCCCTAATCGACAAGGCACCAGAACAACACGCAACGCTATCGGGATCGGACCATGCGTCGAGTCTGCTGGCCATTCGGGAACTTGTACCGCAGCAGATACAACCCAGAAGGCAAGACTCGATTACCCGATGTTGCCGTCCACCGAACGCGGTGCTGACCGGCGGTCAACGCGCCGTGGAAGATTACCGCAGCTACGCGACCTTGGACGTCAAACACGTCCAGTTCGACTACTGCAGACCGGGCCAACGTGAACTCCAGGTCGACGGGACCGCCGCCTGGGTTCGGGCTGATGCGCGTGAGGGCAAATGTCGACGCACCGGCCGGCACCATGACAGAAGCCCCCAACGCCACGACACTCTGTCCTTCCCTCATCGCGAGACGGTACCAACACACCTGATCGGTAGGTGCAGTTGTGTCGAGTTCCACGATCGCATGCCCTACCAATGATCGTATCGTCGCTGGGACGATCCATGGGCCACCCTCGGAAACGCCCCGCTCAAGCCGCACGCTAGGAATTGCACCCCCATCGGCCAGCTCCCATACCACGCGGATCCCATCAGGCTTGCGCTCAGCCGTGAATCGTGATACGAGCGTGGCCGTTGTCACTGTATCCCGGCAGCCTGTACCGAGTGCGCCGATGACACCGCACACGGACTGTGTGAGCAGTGGTGAACCTGCGGCTAAGTGGAAATCCCCGTTCGGCGTATCACAGAACACCGGGTCCAGAGCGAGATCCTGACTAGAAGGAGTCCGGCCGGATTCGGGGCCCTGGCTGTTGCCGAACAAGTCGTTGCACGCCACCGAGGTTGCATCCGGTGAACCCCAACGCACTCCATACTCGCCATTGCCTAAAGCGATATTGCGCTCTAACTCGAAGTAAATGGCTCCCTGGGTGGGAGCGTCGCCGGTAGCACCGATTCCGGACCGTCCGTTGAAACAACTGGTGTTGTTCGTGATGCGTACCTGCGCGTGGGTCGCGCCCACTACGATTCCGTCCCAACTGCTCAGCCAAACGACATTGCTGTCGACGACAGCTGCTTCGTTCGTGATCAAGTACAGGCCATATTGGCTCGCGGCTTCGACTCGATTCGCAGTAATTGCCATGCTGTCACTGGGGTCAGCATATATCCCTTCGCCGCAGCGCCTCGCCACATTGTGGGACACGAAAATTGCGCCTCCGCTTACTGAGAACCCCGTAAAGCTGCAATCGTCTGCGACATTGTTTGAGATGGTGGCGGTGTCGCTAACGCGCGCCAGCACCCCATACCTGTACCCTCGAAAAATATTGTCGTGGATCTGGCACGACCACCATGAGCCCTCGTACCCTAGCGCAGCTCCGAACCCGGCGCCGGTAAAAGTGCAGTATTGCACCGAAAGACGACAATCGCCCGCGCCCGCTGACACGGTGCCGTTGATCACGCACGAATCCAATAGGCAATATCCATCCACCACGATGGATGACGCCCCTGTAATCAAGCATTGCAACAATTCCAACCTGGCAGTCGAGACATAACGCGAGAGATCATGCAGGCCCGCATCAAGTTGACACCGTTTCAATGTGATTGCACAGAGGACGTAGTCGTTACGGACGTACAGCGGCCCCGTGCACCGAATGCCTTGACAGATAAACGTCGGATTGAAGCCCAAGTCCAACGGTTCAATGCTGATGCCAGCTATCGAAGCCACTGCTTGACCGGAGTCCGCCCATGACGCCAGGACCACTTGCTGGGTGATGGTGACCGTATCTGGGTACGTGCCACTGCGAACCAGCACTGTATCTGGAACGGCATTTAAAGCGTCTTGAATCGTCGCAGCTTGATCCGGGACGAGAAGCGAACTGGCAGAAGCAGGGGGCGGCATCGTGGACAGGGCGAGTGTGCAGAACGCCACTGTCCAAACGCAGATTTGGCCGCGGATTGCTTTCATCGTCAGGCACCTCCCGAGTCGTCTGGGATCGCCCTGGCGGTGGCGGCGAAGGATGCGAAGGCTTTTGAGTCTCCTATGTCGGAGTAGTCAAGTCAACGTCAATGGCGTGATCAGCGACAATCAGAACTCCCGCCCGTGTTGCCTCAGTTGGGAATGTTACCAGCGAGGCAGGTTACGGTGCATCACCTCACTGGCGCCGATCAGAGGGCCGCAAAGTTCGGCCGCGTGAGCGCGCCGGTATCTATGCC
>JBBRLX010000007.1:0-138811 GCA_038231135.1 Candidatus Eiseniibacteriota bacterium
AGCTCACCAAAATCCGTCCACCCGCCAAGGACCACCCCTGGCGCAAGCCGTATGACCGCAGCCTCCTGCCCGCAATGGCAGAAGCGGGGGATGACAGAATCACTGCGGAGTAGGGGTGACAGAATCACTGCGGTGCTACACGCGAATGCGACACGCGAATGCGACGGGTGCGGGCCGCTCACGTCAGGGCGCGATGCGCTCGACGTTCGCCCGTGGCACGATCGCGCGCGAGGCGTCGTCCGAGAACTCCACCACCAGCACGCGCACGCGCGTCTCCGACTCGAGTTCGTGCAGCTCGGCGGGGAGCTCCAGCACGCGGCCGATGCGGCCGAACCACGGCTCGCGGATCACGCGCAGCAGCGAGCCGACCTCGAGCCCCTGCGAACCGTCCGCCGCCGCCTCGCCCGGCACAAACGCGGTGTCGGGAATCAGGATCTCGGGGCGCATCACCCCCGCCCGGATCTGCGTCGCGCCGCTCACCGACGCCATCGCGCCGGCGTGCTCGTTCAGGAGCTGCCAGGTGCGTCCGGCCATGGGAATGACGCCGAAGCCTTCGGTGAGCACCAGCGTGAAGCCGAGGTCCTCCGCGCCGGTGATCGCGACCCCCAGGTCGCGGCCGAGCAACTGCCGCAGGTCCTGGTCGTCGAACCCGCCCACCACCACGGCGGCAACACCCAGTTCGCGCGCCCGCATCAGCGCCGCGTGCGACACGTGGGAGCCGCCCACGACGACCGCGCCGCGGTGCGCCGCGGTGAAGTCGCCGCCGTCGAGCGGCGCGTCCGGCGCCCGCGAACCGATTGCGATGCGACCGAACGTTTCGCCGCCGACGCCGAAGATGCCCTGGAGAAACGCGCCGTGCGCCTCGACCACCACGCCCTCCTGCGGCAGCACCTCGGCGACCCGGCCCTTGACGTACGCGTTCACCTCGACCGGGATCGGCGCCTCGCGCAGGATCAGCTGCCCGGTGATGGTCGAGACGCTCTCGACGGTGCCGGCGACGGGCGCCAGGGCGGTGGTGCGCACCAGTCCGAACAGGCTCTTCGCCGACGCGATCACCGCGTCCTTCGCGACCCGGGTGCCGATGGGGACCGTGAGCGCGCCCTGGACCCGCAACGGGTCGAGCGACAGCCGGGTGGCGAGATTGACGGTATGGACGTTGCCCGGCAGCTCCGTGCGCGCCACCACCGTGCCCGCTTCGACCGCGTCGCCCGCCTGGACCAGCACGTCGCCCTTGAGCGGCAGCCGGCGCTCGCGGCGCAGCACGGCGTGACCGGTGACGCGCAGGCCCGGAGTGTAGGCATGGGCCACGTCACACCTCCCGCGGATACACGCTGAGCGCCCGGTTCCAGGCGCGCAGCCGCGCGATGCGGCTCGGGGCGTCGGTGGGCATCGTGAACGGCTGCCGGCCGCGCGTGTCGACGATCAGCCCCACCACGCCGCCCTGCACCGTGGCCGCGAGCGGCCGGCCGCGGCCCGCGCCCACGTCGAAGCCGCGCTCGGGCGTGACCGTCAGCTTCACGGTGCCGGTCGCGGGCAGCGGCAGCAGCATGAGCTCGCCGAACGGCACCGCGTGGCGCACGGGTGCCTGGCCTTCGGCTTCGAGCTCGAGTTCGAGGCACTTGTGCCCCGGCTTGCCCCCGCCCACCGGCGCGATCACGGCGCCGAGCCGGATCAGGCAGTCGCGCTCGAACACCTCGGTGGCCGCCTGCTCGTGCACCGTCGACAGCACGCCGAGCTGGGGCGCCATGAAGATGCTGTCCACGGCGAGCTGCGTGAGGCCTTCGGGCAGGAACGCGTCCACCATCATCAGCGCCGACTGCACGCGGCGCGGCGCGTGCGACAGCACGCCGCCCGAGCCGACGAGCAATCCCAGGTCGAGCAGGTTCACCAGCGTGGCGCCGCTCTCGGTTTGGGACACGATGTCCGAGATCGTGCGCTCAGTCTGGATGCCCTTGAGGCCGACGGCCAGCGCCTTGTGCTGCTCGAACGCCAGCCGCAGCGCCTCGCGCGCGATCGCCTGCTCGATCACCAGGTCCTCCAGCGTCTGCGGGATCGTGGTGGGCCGGATCATCTTGTTCTTGATCCGGTTGCGCAGGCCGGTCTCGTCGACGTCGAACGGCACCCAGCGCAGGATGTTCTCGATCCCCGCCTCGGCCATGACGTTCGACACCGAGTAGCTCATGCCGAGGTTCGCCGACACCGTGCGGTTGAACACGTCCTGGAACACCGAGAACACGTCGGTCGTGGCGCCGCCGATGTCGACCCCGACGACCGCCATGCGGTCGCGCTTCGCGACCTTCTCGATGATCAGCCCGACGGCGCCGGGGGTCGGCATGATCGGCACCGGCGACCACGTCATCAGCTTCTTGTAGCCGGGCGCGTGCGCCATCACGTGTTCCATGAACAGGTCGTGGATCGCGTCGCGCGCGGGCCGCAGGTTCTCGCGCTCGAGCGTCGGGCGCAGATTCGGCACCACGCTCAGCGCCGTGCGCTCCGCCAGGCACTCGCGCACGATGTCCGCGGCGTCCTTGTTGCCGGCGTAGATCACCGGCAGCTGATAGCCGGCGCCGAGCCGCGCCTTGGGATCCGCGGCGAGCAGGATCTCCGCCATCTCGGCGACGCGCTTCACGTCGCCCCCGTCGGTGCCGCCCGACAGCAGGATCATGTCGGGCCTGAGCTGGCGCAGCCGCCGGATCTTCTCGTAGGGCCGCCGGCCGTCGTTGAGCGCGATCACGTCCATCACGATCGCCCCCGCGCCGAGCGCCGCGCGCTGCGCGCTCTCCCCGGTCATCTGCAGCACCAGCCCCGACACCATCATCTGCAGTCCGCCGCCGGCGCTCGACGTGGACACGTACAGGTCGACGCCGGCATCGCCCGAGCGCGGGGTGACGATCCGGTCAGAGTCGAGCAGCCGCCGCCCCGCCAGCTCCTCCACCTCGCGCACCGCGTTGAGCACGCCGCGCGTCACGTCCTCGAACGGCGCCTCGACCGTCGTCGGCGCCTCGCCGCGGGCGACGAGCCGGTACCCGTCCGGGCCGCGCTCGATCAGGATCGCCTTGGTGGTGGTCGAGCCGCAGTCGGTGGCGAGGATCGACCCGATGGTCGACGGATCGATCGCGGCCGCGGACGGCGAATTCGGGGCGGTCACGAGCGCTCTCCCGGTTTGTCGCTGGCCGCCGGTGGCGTTGCCGCGGAGTGCCGCGCCGCGCGGCGCGCCGCCTGCGCCAGGTTGGCCCGGCGTTCGATCGCGTTCAACAGCGCATCGATCGTCTCGCGGCGCTCGATCAGCGCTGCGAACCGCCGGTAGTCGGGCAGCCGCAGCAGCGCACCCACGATCGGCTCGAAGAAGTGCAGCGTCTGCCCGGCGATCAGGCTCAGCGGCCGGCCGCCTTCGAGCACCAGGATCGCCGCCGCCTCCGCGCGCAGCTCCACGATGCGCGCCGCGATGCGGTCGAGCAGCTCGAGGTCCTGGGGCGCGAGGCCCGCGACGTCAGAGGCCATGGCGCTCGAGGACTCCCGCCGCGGCCGCAACCAGCTCGTCGCGCCGCCCGCGCGGCACCGGCAGCACCAGCGCGCGGAACGCATCGAGCCGACCGGGGCGCAGGAACGGCGACACCAGGATCGAGCCCGGCGCGACGCGCGCGCGACGCAGCTCGGCCCACGGACGGCGCTCCCAGCCGAACGGGCCGCGCACCGCGACCCCCGCCGCATCGATCACGCAGCGCTGCGCGACGAGCAGCGGGCTGAGCGTGCCGGCGACCGCGAGCGCCAGCAGCACGGCGAGCACCGCCGCCTGCCCCGTGTATCGCGTGAGCAGGAACGCGGCCAGCACGCAGCCCGTCGCCAGCAGCGCGCGGCGCGGATCCTCCCGCCACGGATCGAACGACCAGTCGAGCCGCGCCAGGTCCGCGGCCGCGCCGGATCCGGAAGTTGCCGCGGCGGGACCGGTCGACAGTGCCGGCTTAGGCGGGTATGGCGTGCCGGCCGAATTAGGGGCGGCCGCCGGCAGGGGGCGTGAACTCATTTGCGGCTGGCGGCCTCCGGCGGCGCGGCGGCGGGAGCGGCGTGCGGCGCCGTCCAGCGCAACTTGAGCTCACGGGCGGCGCGCCCCTCGTCGAGGCGGCTCACCGGCGTGTCGAACGGCGCCTCGCGCAGCAGCGCCGGGTCCTCGGCGGCCTCGCGGGCCACCCGCTCCATCGCGGCGGCGAAGTGCTCGAGCCGGTCCAGGGTCTCGGTCTCGGTGGGCTCGATCATCAGCGCCTCTTCCACGATCAGCGGGAAGTACACGGTCGGGGCGTGCACGCCGAAGTCGAGCAGCCGCTTCGCCACGTCCAGCGTGCGGATGCCGTAACGCCGGAGCGAGCGGCCCGACAGCACGAACTCGTGCATGCAGTGTTCCGGGTTCGGCAGATCGTAGGTGCCGGCCAGCCGCCGCATCAGCCAGTTGGCGTTCAGGATCGCGGTGCGGCTCACGCGCTCGAGCCCCGCGGGCCCGAGTGTGAGGATGTAGGCCAGCGCGCGCACCAGGATGCCGAAGTTGCCGTGGAACGAATGCACGCGTCCGATCGATTGCGGCCGGTCGTGCACCAGCGCGAACACGCCGTCGTTCTCGACCACCACCGGCGACGGCAGGAACGGCTCGAGATGCGCGGCCACCGCCACCGGGCCCGCACCCGGGCCGCCGCCGCCATGCGGGGTCGAGAACGTCTTGTGCACGTTGATGTGCATGACGTCGAACCCGAGATCCGCCGGGCGCACGAGGCCCACGAGCGCGTTCAGGTTGGCGCCGTCCATGTAGACCTGGGCGCCCGCGGCGTGCGCGAGCTTCGTGACTTCGAGGATGCGCGGCTCGAACAGCCCGAGCGTGTTCGGCACCGTGAACATCACGGCGGCCGTGGTGTCGTCGAGCGCCTGCGCCAGCGCCTCGAGATTCACCGTCGCATGCTCGCCCGACGGAATCGTCACGGTCTCCCAGCCCAGCAGGTTGACGCTGGCGGGGTTCGTGCCGTGCGCCGAATCCGGCACGATCACCTTGCGGCGCCGGTCGCCCTCGTTGCGCGACCGATGCCACGCGCGGATCAGCATCAGCCCGGTCATCTCGCCCTGGGCGCCGGCGGCCGGCTGGGTGGTGACGGCGTGGAATCCGGTGATCGCGGCCAGCACCTGCTGCAACTCGAAGATCACCCGCAGCGCACCCTGGCTCGCGGCATCCGGCGCGAGCGGGTGGGCGAGCGCAAATCCAGGCAGCGACGCGAGTTCGTCGTTGATCTTCGGGTTGTACTTCATCGTGCACGAACCCAAAGGATAGAGCCCGCGATCGATGTGGTGATTGAGCGTCGACAACTCGATGAAGTGCCGCACGACCTCGGGCTCCGACACCTGCGGGAACTCGAGCCCGTCGCGGAGCGCGATGCCCGGCAGCAACTCGGCGAGCGGCTGCGCCGGCACGTCGCACGCCGGCAGCTCGGGACCGCGGTGTCCGGGTCCGCCCTGTTCGATCAGCAGCCGGCGCGGGAACGCCAGGTTCTCGGTGCGGGTCACGCGCGGCCTCCCGCGCGGCGCAGCACTTGGGCCCACGCCTCGACGTCGGCGGCGCTGCGCTGTTCGGTCACCGCGACGAGCAGCAGGTTCCGCCACTCCGGCTTGAACTGGCCGAGGTCGGTGCCCGGCAGGACCTGGGCGTCGAGCCCCGCGGCGTAGACCGCGGCGGCGGGCACCGGGCACTCCAGCACGAACTCGCGGAAGAACGGCGCGGCATGCGCGCGCCGGTACCCGGGGATCGCGGCCGCGAGCTGGGCCGCGTGGTGCGTCTTCTGGACGCACAGTTCCGCGACCTCGCGCATGCCCTGCCGGCCCAGCAGCCCCATGTGGATCGTGGCGCGCAGCGCGAGCAACCCCTGATTCGTGCAGATGTTGGACGTCGCCTTCTCGCGCCGGATGTGCTGCTCGCGGGTCTGCAGTGTGAGCACGAACCCGCGGCGGCCCTGGGCGTCGACCGTCTCGCCGGCGAGCCGCCCCGGCATGCGTCGCACCAGCGCCTGCCGGCACGCGAACAGCCCGAGCCCCGGCCCGCCGAACGACGCCGGGATGCCGAGCGGCTGGCCCTCGCCCACCACGATGTCGGCGCCGGCCCTGCCGGGCGGCTCGAGCAGCGCGAGCGCGATGGGATCGGCGACCGCGACCGCGAGCGCGCCCACTTCGTGCGCCATGGCGTGCAGCCCGCGCGGGTTCTCGAGCAGTCCGAAGAAGTTCGGCTGCTGATACACCACGCACGCCACCTCGGGACCCAGCGCGTCGCGCAGCCCGGCGCCGGGGCAGATGCCGCCCTGGTCCGCGACCTCGATCACGTCGGCGCCGTCGAGATAGGTGCGCAGCACGCCCAGGTAGTTCGGGTGGAGCGCACCCGCGATCACCACGCGGCGGCGGCCGGTGTGGCCGCGCGCCAGCAGCACGCCCTCGACCAGCGCGGTGGCGCCGTCGTAGAGCGACGCGTTCGCCACGTCGCAACCCGTCAGCTCCGCGATCATGCTCTGGAACTCGAAGATCACGGTGAGCGAGCCCTGCGCCACCTCGGGCTGGTAGGGCGTGTAGGCGGTGGCGAACTCGGAGCGCATCGCGATCGCGTTCACCGCCGACGGCACGTAGTGGTCGTACGAACCGCCGCCCATGAACGACACGGCGCGGGCCGCGGCGTTCGTGCCGGCCCAGGCGCCGAACGTGCGGCGCAGCTCGATCTCGGACAGCGGCCCCGCCACCGGTAGCGGCCGGCGCAGCCGGACCTCCTGCGGCAGCGCCTTCAGGAGTTCGTCGAAGTCCTTGACGCCGATCTCGCGCAGCATGCGCTGCTGTTCGTCGTGCCCGATTCCGGTGAAGCTCACGCGTGTTGCTCCTCGATCAGGCGCGCATAGGCGTCGTGGTCCATGAGTTTCGACAGGTCCGCCGCGTTCGCCGGTTTGACGCGGATCATCCAGCCGCCGCCGAACGGCTCGGCGTTGACGAGCTCGGGGTGCTCCGTGAGCCCCCCGTTGGTCTCCACCACCTCGCCCGCCAGCGGCGCGTAGAGATCGCTGACCGTCTTCACCGCCTCCACCACACCGAACGGCTTCATGGCGTCGAGCTTGCGCCCGACTTCGGGCAGCTCGACGAACACGACGTCCCCGAGCTGCTCGCTGGCGTAGCTCGTGATGCCGATCGTGACGAGGCCGTTCTCCAGCCGCGCCCATTCGTGCTCCGCGGTGTAGCGCACATCCTCGGGATACGCCAAGACTGCCTCCTGTCGAATTCGGGTCCGATCGAACGCCGGCCGGTCAGGCCCTGCGGGGCTTAGGGCGTCACTTGCGTGAGCCGTGCTTCCAGAACGGCGGCGACGCCACGCGCACCGGCAGCCGCGTCGCACCGGAAACCGCCTCGAGCTCGACGCCGGGGCGCGCGACCTCGAGCTCCACGTAGCCCATGCCGATCGGCCGCTCGAGGCTCGGGCTGTGGGTGCCGCTCGTCACGTTGCCCACCGCCCGGCCCTGGGACTCGAGGATCATCCCATGGCGCGCAACCCGGCGGCCGTCGAGCTCGAATCCGACGAGCTTGCGCCCCAGGCCGCGCTCCTGCTGCTTCACCAGCACGTCACGCCCGATGAACGCCGGTTTCCTCAGCTTCACGGTCCACTTGAGGCCCGCTTCGAGCGGCGTGGTCGTGTCGTCGATGTCGTTGCCGTACAGCATGTAGCCCATCTCGAGCCGCAGCGTGTCGCGGGCCCCGAGCCCCACGGGCTCCATGCCGACCGCCGACCCCGCGGCCATCAGGCCGTTCCACACCGTGCCCGCGTGCCGGGGGTCGAAGTACAGCTCGAACCCGTCCTCGCCCGTGTAGCCGGTGCGCGCGATCACGGCGTCGACCCCGAACAGTGGCCCCGCAAGGAACCGGTAGTAGCCCAGCTCGAGCGCCTGGTCGGGCACGTGGCCGCGCAGCACCTCGGGGGACTTGGGGCCCTGCACCGCGAGCAGCGCCGTCGCGTCCGAGCGGTCCTCGAACGCAACGCCCTGCGGACAGTGCTGCTTCATCCACTCGAAGTCCTTGAACCGGTTCGAGGCGTTGACCACCACCATGAAGTGGTCCGCCGCGCGATACACCAGCAGATCGTCGACGATGCCGGCGTCCGCGCGGCACATCGGCGAATACAGCGCCTGGCCCACCGCCATCGCCTGGACGTCGTTCACGAGCAACAGATCGAGGAACTCCGCCGCGCCCGCCCCCGACACGAAGAACTCGCCCATGTGGCTGATGTCGAACAGGCCGGCGCGCTGGCGCACACACTGATGCTCGCGCACGTCGCCGCTGTACCGCACCGGCATCTCGAAGCCGGCGAAGTCGATGAGCTTCCCGCCCGCCGCCCGATGGAACTCGTAGAACGGCGTGCGCTTGGGGGTTACGTGGGTTTCCACGGGAACACTCCATATTCGACCGGGGTGGGTAAACGCCGGGAACACTACGGTTCCGTGCCGCACCCGGTCAAACCCGGGCGGCACACCTACATCATCGCACCGCGCCCCCCTAGGACCCCGAGCGTCTGCCCCACGCGCGTGAATGCGAGCACGGCACGATCGATCGTGTCGGGAGTGTGGGCGGCCGATAGCTGCACGCGGATGCGCGCCTGCCCCTTCGGCACCACGGGAAACGAGAACCCGATCACGTACACGCCCTCGTCCAGCAGCCGGCGGGCCATGTCGTGGGCGAGCTTCTCGTCGTGCAGCATGATCGGCACGATGGGGTGCGTGCCGGGCTTGATGTCGAACCCGGCCCGGGTCATCGCGCCGCGAAACCGAAGCGTGTTCGCCTCCAGCCGGTCGCGCAGGTCGGTCGTCCGCTCCAGCATGTCGAACACCGCGAGCGACGCCCCGACCACCACCGGCGGCAGCGAGTTCGAGAACAGATACGGGCGCGAGCGCTGCCGCAGCAGCTCGACGATCTCCCGCGACGCCGCGGTGAACCCGCCGAGCGCGCCGCCCAGCGCCTTGCCCAGCGTGCCGGTGACGATGTCGATGCGGCCGCGCGTGCCGGTGTGCTCGGGGGTGCCGCGGCCGGTCTTGCCCACGAACCCCAGCGCGTGGGACTCGTCGACCATCACCAGAGCGTCGAACCGGTCGGCGAGATCGCAGATCGCCGGCAGGTTCGCGAACGCGCCGTCCATGCTGAACACGCCGTCGGTGGCGATCAGGATGCGGCGGCAGCCGCGCGACCGCGCCTCGCCGAGCGCGTGCTCGAGCTCGGCCATGTCGCCGGACGCGTAGCGCCAGCGCTGCGCCTTGCACAGCCGGATGCCGTCGATGATCGAGGCGTGATTGAGCGCATCCGAGATCACGGCGTCGTGCTCGCCCAGCAGCGGCTCGAACACGCCGCCGTTCGCGTCGAAACACGCCGCGTACAGGCTCGCATCCTCCATGCCGCAGAACGCGGCGATGCGCCGCTCCAGCGCCTGGTGCAGGTCCTGGGTGCCGCAGATGAACCGCACCGACGACATGCCGTAGCCGTGCTCGTCGATCGCGCGATGCGCGGCGGCGATCACGCCCGGGTCGCTCGACAGGCCGAGATAGTTGTTGGCGCAGAAGTTCAGCACCCGCTTGCCGCTGGCGAGCTGGATCTCGGCGCCCTGCGCCGACACGATCACCCGCTCGTCCTTGAACGTTCCGGCCGATCGCACCAAGTCCAGCTCCGCGGCCAGCTCCGCCGCGAGACTCGCGCGCACCCGTTCGCTGCCCATCAGGCCTCCGCCCCCCATGGCACCAGCACGACCTTGCCGGCGCTGCCGCCCTTGAGCAGCGCGATCGCGTCGTCGAACCGCTCCATCGGCATCACGTGGGTGATCGCCGGCGTCAGGTCGAGACGGCCCGAGCCGAGCAGGTTGTCGAGCTGAACCCAGGTGTCGTACATGCGCCGGCCGATGATGCCGTGCACGGTGATGCCCTTGAAGATCACGAGCCGGTTCCAGTCGAGCTCGAACGGCTCCTTGGGGAGCCCGAGCAGCGACAGCCGGCCGCCGTTGCGGAGCGCCGCGAGCCCGTCGCGCATCGCGGCCGGACTGCCCGACATCTCGAGCACGCCGTCGAGCCCGTGACCGCCGGTGACCGCCAGCGCCCGCTCGGCGAGCGACTCCTTCGACGCGTCGACGACCAGGTCCGCGTGCATGCGGCGCGCGAGCTCCAGCCGGTAGGGCGACACGTCGGACGCGATCACGCGCGCGGCCCCCGCGGCCTTCGCCACGCCGATCGCGAACAGCCCGATCGGCCCGCAGCCGGTGATTCCGATGTTGCAGCCCGACAGCGGGCCCGAGAACGCGGTGTGCACCGCGTTGCCGCACGGCTCCATCACCGCCGCCACCTCGAGCGATACGTTCGCCGGAATGCGCCACGCGTTCACCGCCGGCACCGCGACGTATTCCGCGAAGCCACCCGGGATGTCGACGCCGAGGATGCGGGTGTTCTCGCACACGTGCCCGTTGCCGGTCCGGCACGCGAGGCAGGTGCCGTCGATGACGTGGCTCTCGCACGCCACGCGGTCGCCGGGCGCCCAGCGCTCGACGCCGGTGCCGACCTCGACGATCTCGCCGACGAATTCGTGGCCCAGCGTGACCGGCGGTCGCATGCGGCCGGCGGACCAGCGGTCCCATTCGTGAATGTGCAGATCGGTGCCGCAGACGCCGGCGCGCAGCACGCGCAACAGCAGTTCGCCCGGTCCGCAGCCGGGCGTCGGGACTTCACGGATCTCGATTCCCGGTCCGGGAGCCGCCTTGACGATCGCACGCATCGTGCGCGCTCGCGTGCCGCGGGATGTGCCAGGGAGCGCAGTCGTGGCGGGGGTGCCAGGGGTCATGACGACGATCCTCGCAAGTTCTTGATTGGGTTCCGTGCGCGAAAGTGCAGGGAAATCCCAGATATCATAGCACCGAGGCCAGCGCCTCGCCCGTGTAGGAGCCCTTCGCGGTCACGAGTTGCTCGGGGGTGCCCTCGGCGACCACACGCCCGCCGGCATCGCCGCCCTCGGGGCCCAGGTCCACGACCCAGTCGGCGCTCTTGATCACGTCGAGGTTGTGCTCGATCACCACCACGGTGTTGCCGCGGCCCACCAGCGCCTGCAGCACCTCGAGCAGCACCCGCACGTCCTCGAAGTGGAGCCCGGTCGTGGGCTCGTCGAGGATGTACAGCGTGCGGCCGGTCGACACCCGCGACAGTTCGGTCGCGAGCTTCACGCGCTGCGCCTCGCCCCCCGACAGCGTGGTCGCCGACTGGCCGAGATGGATGTAGCCGAGACCCACGCCGCGCAGCGTGTCGAGCTTGCGCCGCACCGTCGGCACCGCGCCCAGGAAGTCGAGCCCCTCCTCCACCGTCATCTCGAGCACGTCGGCGATCGAGCGGCCCTTGTAGAGGATCTCGAGCGTCTCGCGGTTGTAACGGCGGCCGTGGCACAGGTCGCACCTCACGAACACGTCGGGCAGGAAGTGCATCTCGATCTTGCGCAGCCCGTCGCCCTGGCAGGCCTCGCAGCGGCCGCCCTTCACGTTGAACGAGAACCGCCCGGCCGAGTAGCCGCGCGCCTTCGCCTCGGGCAGCTGGGCGAACAGGTCGCGGATGAATCCGAACACGCCGGTGTAGGTGGCGGGGTTCGAGCGCGGCGTGCGGCCGATCGGGCTCTGGTCGATCGCGACCACCTTGTCGATGTGCTCGGCGCCCCGGATCGTGCGGTGGGCGCCCGGCAGCGTGCCCGCGCCACCGAAGTGCCGTTCGAGCGCCATCAGCAGGATGTCGTTCACGAGCGTGCTCTTGCCGGAGCCCGACACCCCGGTGACGCAGGTGAACGCGCCGAGCGGCAGCTTCACGTCGACGCCCTTGAGGTTGTGGGCGCGGGCGCCCAGCACCTCGAGCCACTCGCCGTTGCCCTGGCGGCGCGCGAGCGGCCGCGGGATCTCGCGGCGGCCCGACAGGTACTGGCCGGTGAGCGATTCCGGCACCGCGCGCACCTCGGCCGGCGTCCCGGCGGCCACGATCATCCCGCCGTGCCGGCCGGCGCCCGGTCCGAGATCGACGAGGTAGTCGGCCGCGTTCATGGTGTCGCGATCGTGCTCGACGACGACGACCGTGTTGCCGAGGTCGCGCAGCTTGAGCAGCGTCGCCAGCAGCCGCTGGTTGTCGCGGTGGTGCAGCCCGATCGACGGCTCGTCGAGGATATAGAGCACGCCCGTGAGCTGGGACCCGATCTGGGTGGCGAGCCGGATGCGCTGCGCCTCGCCGCCCGCCAGCGTGCCCGCGGCGCGGTCGAGCGTGAGGTAGCCGAGCCCCACGTCCTCGAGGAACCCGAGCCGGCTCCCGATCTCCTTCACGATCGGCGCGGCGATCGTCGCGCGCGCGCCCGAGAACGCCAGCTTCGCCGCCGCGGCGCTCGCCGCCGCCACCGAGAACTCGGTCCACTCGGCGATGTTGCGGCCGTCGAGGCGCACCGCGAGGCTCTCGGGCCGCAGCCGCCGGCCGCGGCACGCGGGGCACGGCGTGGGATTCATCAGGCTGCCGATCGCGCGCCGCACCGCCTCGCTGGTGGTCTGCAGGTAGCGGCGCTCGAGGTTCGGGATCACGCCTTCGAACGTGGTGTTCTGGACGAACGACGAGCCCTTGCGGGTCTTGAACTCGAACCGCAGCTCGTCGCCGCCGCTGCCGTGCAGCACCCGCTGCTGGATCGCGGCCGGCAGCTTGCTCCACGGGGTCTTGAGCGAGAAGCCGTACGCCTTCGCGAGCGACTTGAGCGTGCCGCCGGTCCACGTGCTCCCGGGGTCGCCCCACGCCGACACCGCGCCGCCCTCGATCGACAATCCGGGATCGGGCACGACGTGCGCCGCATCGACACGCAGCAGCGAGCCCAGCCCGTCGCACTCGCGGCACGCGCCGAACGGCGAGTTGAACGAGAAGCTGCGCGGCTCGAGCTCGGGCACGCTGGTACCGCAGTTCGGGCACGCCGCCCCCTGGCTGAACGGCAGGTCGTCCGCACCCTCCCGCGCCACCACCAGCAGGCCGTTGCCGAGCCCGAGCGCCGTCTCGACCGCTTCCGCCAGCCGGCCGCGCGTGCCCTCCGACACCGTGAGGCGGTCGATGACCACGTCGATGTCGTGGCGCTTCGTCTTCGCGAGCTTCGGCAGGTCGTCGAGCTCCACCCACTGCCCGTCGATGCGCGCGCGCAGATAGCCCTGGCGGTGGATGGTCGCGAGCTCCTTGCGGTATTCACCCTTGCGGCCCCGCACCAGCGGCGCCAGCACCACGAGCTTCCGGCCCGGCTGCTGCGCCAGCAGCGTGTCCACGATCTCGGTGACGCTCTGCCGCTCCATGCGGGTGTCGCACTTGGGGCAGTGTTGCGCGCCGAGCCGCGCGAACAGCAGCCGCAGGTAGTCGTAGATCTCGGTGATCGTGGCGACCGTCGAGCGCGGGTTCGAGCCCGCGCCGCGCTGCTCGATCGCGATCGCCGGGCTCAGGCCCTCGATCGCATCGACATCCGGTTTCTCCATCTGGCCCAGGAACTGCCGCGCATAGGCCGACAGCGATTCCACGTAGCGCCGCTGGCCCTCGGCGTACAGCGTATCGAACGCCAGCGACGACTTGCCCGAGCCCGACACGCCGGTGATCACGGTGAGGCTCTGGCGCGGAAACCGCAGCGAGATGTTGCGCAGGTTGTGCTCGCGGGCGCCGCGGATCGTGATATCGCGCAGCCCGCGGGCGGCGAACGCCGCCGCCTCGCGG
This sequence comes from Candidatus Eiseniibacteriota bacterium, assembly GCA_038231135.1. Classification (GTDB taxonomy): domain Bacteria; phylum Eisenbacteria; class RBG-16-71-46; order RBG-16-71-46; family RBG-16-71-46; genus JANLWX01. The sequence continues at coordinate 13,770 of JBBRLX010000007.1, forward strand.
CCGGACTCGCCGCCGTTGGCGCCGGGCGCCGTCGCGGGCACGGTGTGCCCATTGCGGTTGCCGATTTTGGCTGCGGGAATTCGAACTTTGGCGGGCATGAGCGGGGAACTATAGCCGACTGCCCGCCCGTGCACCAAACCGTCGGTCCGACCACGGCCTGGCGCTGCATGCCGGGGAGCCGCCACCCGCAGGCGGGCGCGGGGTCACACCACAGCTGCGCCGTTCGCTGCCGGCGCCGCCCGTACGCTCACTCGTAGCGGAGCGAATCCACCGGATCGAGACGCGACGCGCGCATGGCCGGGTAGATGCCGAAGAACAACCCGACCGCCGCCGAGAACAGCAGCGCCGTGATCACCGACCACAACGACACGTAGGACGGCAGCGGACTCAGCGTCTTCACCAGCCACGCGATCGACGCTCCCAGCAGGATCCCGATCACGCCTCCGGCCGCGGTGAGCATCACGGCCTCGATCAGGAACTGGGTCAGGATCGCGCTGCGCGGCGCGCCCAGCGCCTTGCGCACGCCGATCTCGCGGGTGCGCTCGGTGACCGCCACCAGCATGATGTTCATCACGCCGATGCCGCCGACGATCAGCGAGATCGACGAGATCAGCGTCATCAGCGCCACGATGCCGCCGGTCACGGTCTGATACAACTGCAGGAATGCGTCGTCGGTGAACACCACGAAGTTGTTGACCTTGGTGCTCGGCAGGTGGCGCCGGATGCGCAGCACCTCGATGATCTGCTGCTGCGCCGTCTCGTTCAGCTCGGGACTCTGCGCCAGGGCGTCCAGGAACAGCTCGCCGCGCTTCGGGAACCACGGCGGCGCGTCGTCGGGCGCCGGGAAGTACTTGTCGATGCAGCTGTACGGCACCGCCGCCACCTCGTCGAAGTTGTTGCCGAAGATCTTGCCCTTGGACTCGAACTCCCCGACCACGGTGAACGAGATGCTGCCGATATGGACGATCTGGCCCAGCGGATTCGAGTTGCCGAACAACGCGTCGCGGGTGTCCTTGCCGATCACGCACACGTTCGCGCGCCGGTCGACCTCCTCGCGCGTGAAGAACCGGCCGCGTCCGAGATCGTAGCCGTGCGTGATCAGGTAGTTCTGGTTCGTGCCGAACACGAACGTGATCTTGGTCTGCTTGTCGTGATGCCGCAGCCGCAGTTCCTGATACGGGAACTTGAACGGCGAAATCGTCTTTACCGCGGGCGCCTGGGCCATGATCGCGTCGGCGTCGTCCATGGTGAACGCCTTGCGCTGCTTCAAGCTGTCCGGAATCTGGCCGTTGATCTGGATGCCGGGCCGGATGCGGCGGATGTAGATCGTGTTGTTGCCGATCGACTGGATGCTCTGCTGGAACGAGCGCTGAAAACCGTTGATCAGCGCGACCATGCCGATCACGGTGCCGACGCCGATCACGATCCCGAGCAGCGCCAGCAGCGACCGCATCCGGTTCGAGATCAAAGCGACGCCCGCCATGCCCAGAGTTTCGCGGAACAACGAGAAGTTCATGGTGTTACTCGTACCGCAGCGCTTCGATCGGGTCGAGCCGGGCCGCGCGCCACGCGGGATAGGAGCCGAAGAAGATGCCGATCATGCACGACATCAAGATGCCGAGCCCGACCGCGGGGAAACTGACTGCGGCGGGCAGCGGACTCAATGCCCCCACGAGCAGCGCGATCCCCACCCCGAGCGCAATCCCCAAAATCCCTCCCGACAGCGACAGCGTCGTGGACTCGGTCAGGAACTGCGTCAGGATGTCGCGCCGCCGGGCGCCGAGCGCCTTGCGGATGCCGATCTCGCGGGTGCGCTCGGTGACCGACACCAGCATGATGTTCATGATCACGATGCCGCCGACCAGCAGCGAGATCGCCGCCACGCCGATCGTCACAACGTAGATGCCGCCGGTGAGGTTGTTGTAGAACGACAGCCAGGTGTCGGACGTGGTGATCGCGAACGTGTCGGGTTTGCCGGGCGCCAGGTGCCGGCGGCCGCGCATGATGTTGCGCGCCTCCTGTTCCGCCACTGGCAGCGACGCCTGATCCACGCTCTTGACCGCGATCTCGATCGAGCCGCGCTCCCGCTTGTACTTGACGAACGAGCGGATCGGGATCGCGATGAACCGGTCCTGGGTCTGGCCGAGCAGCTTGCCCTTGGCCTCCGTCACCCCGACGACCTGGAACGTCTGCTCGCCGAGCCGGATCTCGCGGTCGACCGCGCCCAGGCCGTGGAACAGCTCCTCGGACACCTCGGGCCCGATCACGCACACCGCGCGCCGCCGCTGGTCGTCGAGTTCCGTGAGATGCCGGCCGTCCGTGATCTTCAGATCCTCGGTGATCTCGTAGCCCGGCGAGCGGCCGCGGATATCGACCCCGTTCGCGCGCTCGGTCTTCCACCGCACGTTCTCGCGGGTGCTGGACTGGGCGATCACCAGCGACGCGTGGCGCACGCCCGCGCGCAGCGCATCGGCGTCCTCGATCGTGACGTCGGGGCGCTTCATGGCGTCCTGGTACGCCTCATCGCTGGTGATGAACCCGAACTTGTCCACCGAGAACGTGTTCGAGCCGGCCTGGATCAGCTTGTCCGACACGAACCGGTTGAGGCCCTCGACGAACGACACCACCGCGATCACCGACGCCACCCCGATGATCGTGCCGAGCAGCGTCAGGAACGACCGCAGCTTGTTCGCGCGCACCGCCCCCAGCGCGATCCCGACGCTCTCGCGCAGGTTCACGACCGCACCGCCGTCACGCGCGTCGCGTTCATGGTGTCGCTCTCGATCTTGCCATCGCGCATCCGCACGACCCGCTGCGCGTGCTGGGCGATGTCGGGCTCGTGGGTGACGACGATCACGGTGTTGCCCTGCCGCCAGATGCTCTCGAACGACGCCATGATCTCCTCGCCGGTGGTGCTGTCGAGGTTGCCGGTCGGCTCGTCGGCCAGGATGATGCTGGGGTGGTTCACGAGCGCGCGCGCGATCGCGACGCGCTGCCGCTGGCCGCCCGACAGCTCGTTGGGCCGGTGCTTCATGCGATCCGCCAGTCCCACCAGCGTGAGCGCCTCGCGCGCGCGCTTGCGCCGCTCCTCGTGCTTCATGCCGGCGTACACCAGCGGCAACTCGACGTTGTGCAGCGCGTCCGCGCGCGGCAGCAGGTTGAACGTCTGGAACACGAATCCGATCTCCTGATTCCGGATCCGCGCCAGTTCGTCGTCGCCCATCGTCGCGATCTCGTTGCCCTTGAGCCGGTAGGAGCCGGATGACGGCGTGTCGAGGCAGCCGAGGATGTTCATCAGCGTGGACTTGCCGGAGCCCGACGGCCCCATGATCGCGACGTATTCGTTCTTCTCGATGTCGAGATCCACGCCGTTCAGCGCGCGCACCTCCTCCTCGCCCACCTGATACGTGCGGTGCATGTCGCGGATCTCGATCAGCATTACGCCTTCTTTCCCGGCTTCGGGGCCGTCTCCTGCCGGACCTTGGATTCGGGCTTCAGCTCGCGCAGCGCCTTGTAGGGCCCCGACACGATCTGGTCGCCGGCCTGCAGCGTTCCCGTCACCTCGATCATCGTCTCGCTGGCGATGCCGGTGCGCACCGGCACGAACTTCGCGATGCCGTCCTTCACCACGAACACCCCGGTGACGTCCTTCTCCTTGCGCCCGGCGGTGTCCTCGTCCGCGGCGATCGCGTCGCCCTTGTGCGGCTTCTCGTCCTTGACGCCCTTCTTCCGGGCGGCACGCTCGAGTTCGCGATCGGTGCGCACCACGACCGCCTGGATCGGCACCGTGCGCGTGCCCGGGTGGGTCGCAGTCGAGATCTCGACATCGGCGGTCATGCCCGGACGCACCTGGGGCACGTTGTCGTCGAACACCACCTTGACCTCGAAGTTCGTCTGGCCCTCGGCCGACGACACGATCGAGCGCTTCGCGGTGTTGCCGATCTCGGTCACGGTGCCCACGAACGAGGTGTCGGGAATCGCGTCCACGGTGATCTTCGCCTTCTGCCCCACGCGCATGTCGACGACGTCGGTCTCGTCGACGTCGGCCCGCACCAGCATCCGCGACAGGTCGGACACCGTCAGGATCTCGGTGCCGGGATTGTTCATGGTGCCGGTGATCACGATCTCACCCTGCTCGACGTTCAGCGCGCTGACGATGCCGTCGTAGGGCGCCTCGAACCGGCACTTCTGCAACCGGTCCTGGGCGCCCGCCAGCGCGGCCTGGGCGCGGGACACCTCGTCCTGCGAGGTGCCCAGCAGCGCGCGCGCCGCGTCGTGGGTGCGCGACGCCTGGTCCCACTCGGCCGCCGACAGCAGGTTCTTCTCGAACAGCGCCTTCTGCCGCGTGAAGTTCGCTTCGGTCGTCTTGAGCGCCATCTCGGCGTCGCCCAGCCGGGTGCGGGCGCTCTGGACCGCGGCGCGGGCCTGGTCGTAGTCCGAGCGGTACTGGGTGTCGTCGAGTTGCAGCATGAGCTGACCCTTGTGGACGTGGTCGCCTTCCTTGACCTTGAGCCCGGTGATCTTGCCCATGATGTCGGCGCTGACCTTGACCTGGGTCTTGGGCTCGATCTTGCCGGGCGCCCGCACCACCGACGTGATGTCCTCGGTGCGCACGCGCGCGAACTGGACCGGCTCGCCCTTGCCCTTCCCGCTGCGGGCGATGTTCACCCCCACCAGCAGCACCACCACCGCCCCGCCGATTCCGATCCACAGCCAACGCTTCTTCATTGTGCGGCGCTCCTTGCTGAACGTGCGGGTTGAAGCGGGCTATCTGCCGCTGCCGCGCACGAGCTCGATCTGGGCCTCGGCCACCCGCAGCTGGGCGCGCGCCGACACATCGTCGCCGAGCGCCCGCTGCAACTGCACTTCCGCGTCGATCAGTTCGAGAATGGTCGCGGAGCCCACGTTGTACTTCTGCTGCGTCAGGTTGAGGTTCTCGGCCGCCGACTCATCGGCGCGCTGCGCCACGGCGACGCGTTCGATCGCCTCGCGGTAGATCAGCAGCGTGCCGTGCACCTCGCTCGTCAGATTGCGGCGCAGCGCGTCGCGGTTCTCGCGGGCACGGATCCATCGCGCCCGGGCCGACGCACTCTGCGACTCCACCGTCAGGCCGTTGAACAGGTCGAGGTTGAGCGCCACCTGGCCGCGCCATTCGCGATCGTCCTGGCTCGAGGACCCCTGGGGCGGAAACACCACATGCACGTCGGCCGAGTCGAACGTGGTGGTCGCCACCTGCGAGAACCGCGAGTTGATCCCCACCGAGCCGGACACGGTCACGTACGGCAGGCGCTGGAACCGCGCCGCGTTCACGGACGCCCCCGCGGCCCGCACCGTGGCCTCCGCCGCGGCGATGTCGGGGCGGTTCTTGACGGCCTCCGCGAGCAGCGCGGCCTCGTCGTACGTCTGCGGCTCGGCGGTCAGCACCGTGTCGATGTCGCCGAGCTGCGCCTCCGCGACGCCGATCTGCTGCGCCAGCGTGACCCGGGTGGCGGTGATGTTCTGCACGGCGGTCAGCGAGTCGAGCTCGCTCTGCGCGGTGCGCACCTGCGACTTGAGCACGTCGCTGCGCGACACCGATCCCACTTCGAACAGCGCGCGCACGCGGCGTTCATCATCGCGCGACACGCGCAGCGCGGCGCCCGACACGGTCGCGATATGCTCGGCGGTGACCACGTCGTAGAACCGGCGGCGCGTGTCGAGGATCACGATGTTGCGCGTCTCGTGCCGTTGCAGCTGGGCGGCCTTGAGATTGGATCGTGCCGCGGAGAACCCGCTGAGCGACGACAGGTCGAGGATGTTCCATGAGCCCGACAGCAGGGGCACGGTCGAATAGCTCTCGAAGTCCGTCGAGCCCTGACCGCTCACCACCTGGCTGCCGTTGATGCGACTGCCCACGCCACGGGAGTTCGTGGTGAGCGAACCGGACCGGCCATAGCTCGCCGACACCCGCGGCAGCATCGCGGACGCCGAGCTGTAGACGCCGCCCTTCGCATCGAGGATGTCGGCCTCGGACGTCACGATCTGGGAGTTGTGCTTGAGCGCGATCTCCACCGCGTGGTCGGCCGTCAGCGGCTGGGCGGCGGCGGTGCCCGGGCCGGCGGTGGTGGCGATCGTGGCGCACAGCAGTCCCGCGAGCGCGCGGGTCAGGGTCGTCATGCATCCTCCATGAAGGTTCGTCACCGGGACCGTCCCGGCCATGTCATGAACTACGGTGTGGACAGGAAATGGTTTCACGAAGCCCCCGGACCGAACATCGCCCCCATCGCGGACAGGAACACGAGTGCCGCCAGGTACAGGCCGCCGAGCACCCACGCGACCGACGGGCGCTTGGCCCCCGACAGCGCGGTGGCGCCGAGGATCGCGACCGCGAGCCACCAGATCGCGAACGGCCCGAGCCCGTCGAGGAACCCGCCGAGCCCGGTCATCAGCTTGGACGGCGTATCCGAGTCCGGCAGCAGGATTCCGAATCCGACGTGGATCCCCTTCAGCGTCTCCTTGGTCCAGCCGAGCCACGTCGTGACCGCCAGCGAGGGCACGGTGATCAGTGCGGACCACGCCGCCACCTCGAGCGCGAGCCGGTACTTGAGCCGGGTGCCGAGGATGAACCCGCAACCAAACCAGATCAGGAGCGCCATGATCATGGTGATGATCGGCGTGATCAGCACCTGGATGCCGACCGACACGGCGAGCCCGGCCGGGCTCGTCATGAACTCCTCCATCTTCTGCAGCTGCCCGGCCGGCAGCTTGCCGTCCTGGTCCAGTTGCTCGTAACGCGCGACCGTCATCGGAACGATGGCGCGCTGGTAGAGGATCGCTCCGGAAGCGCCGGTCGTGAGCATCAGGATCAACATCGGAAACCACCATTGGACCCGCGTCTCGAGTCCGGCCCAGGCGCTGCCCGGTCGCGCGAATATGCGCACCACGCGTTCGAGCAGCGACGGCACGGACTCCGGAGACGGGTCCGTGGCGGGTGAAGCCACCGGCACATTGATTTCCAAGGGGGGGCCTCCTCGAGGGGCGTTAGGGGGTCGGAGAGGACGGACGAACGACGCACATTATGGAACCGGGCCAACCGGCGTCAACGCTTCGGTACCGGCGCGGGTTTTCCAAGCACTGGCGCGGCAACTTCCCTATTCGAAGCCGCTTAGACCCGAATCACGCCAAGCACACTACTGGAGCAGCGGAAACAGCCCTGAGGTGAGGTTCCGGAGGCGGGGACCGAGCGCAGCGCGAGTGTGAATGGAAGCACGGAGCGCTGCGCGAGTAGGCCGGCTCCGCCAGGAGGGCGGAGCCGGCCTACTCGCCGGAGGAATCTCACCTCAGGGCTGTTTCCGCGGACGTCCTAACGAATGGAGCCTAATGGAGGCTGAAACGTACCGGCACCGCAACCCACACCGCGACCGGCTTGTTGTTCGACAGCGCCGGCTTGAACACCCATCCCTTCACCGCGTCCTCGGCGTTCTTGTCGAGCATCGGGATCGACTTGACCACCTTGGTGTCCTTCACCCTGCCATCCTTGCCCACCAGCGCCTGCACCATGACGGTGCCATCGACGCCCGCTTCGCGCGCCATGTCGGGATACACCGGCTGCACCTTGGTGATCGCCTCGGGCAGCTCCTCGACGTACACGTATTCGCCGAACTTCGGCAGCTCGTCCTCGGCCGGCGGCGCGACCACGATGTCCTTGTCGCCCGCGTCCACGCCCGGCGTGGTGTTCGCGATCTCCTCCTGCGAGGCGATCGTCTGCTCGGGCGGCGCCTCGGCGTCCGGCACCGGCACCGCCACGCCGACCGTGGGCGGCGCGACCGGCGTGGTGACGGCCACCTGCGGCGGCGGCGCCTGGTCGGTGAGCGGCGGCGGCGCCGCCAGCTCGCGATACGGCACGACGATCACGCTGGTTTCCTTCGCGCGATGCGACAGCAGAATCGACGTGCCGAGCGACAGCAGGAACGCCACGATCCATACCGCGCAGCCGACCAGCACGGCGCGCACCATGTACTTGCGGGCGACCTCGCGAAGCTCGGGGGCCCCATAGGGCATGAACTCGTACAGGGAAACCGAAGGAGTGCTCACAGGCTCTGCACCTCCGCCTTCTCGGTCGGCGCGAGCGTCGCCAGTGAGAAGCGCGTCATGTTCGCGAGATCGAGCTCGTCGATGATCTTCACCATGTCGTTGAACTTCGCGTCGCGATCGATCTTGATGACCACCACGATGTCCTTGTTGCCCTTGTACTGCGTGAACACGTTGCCGAGCGACGCCACAGGCGTGCGGGCCCACGGCACGGTCTTGCCGCCGCGTTTCCAGTAGGCGCGATTGTCGTCGAGCACCCAGATGCTGACGACCTTCGATTCCGCGATGTCGATCTTGATGTTCTCGTCGGGCGGCAGGTTGATCTCGAGCGCCTGCGGAGTGCGGAACACGGTGGTGACCATGAAGAAGATCAGCAGCAGGAATGCCACGTCCACCATGGGCGTCATGTCGATCCGCACGCCGACGCGCCGCTTCGGCCGGCTGACGCCCTTGCCCTTCTTCTTCTTCCCCCGACTACGATCGGGTGTGTCGACTGCGCCCACGGGAACCCACCTCCTCGAACGTTACTTGGTGGCTGCCTTCTGCGAGAAGAACCCCTTCTTGCCTTCGAGCTCGGTCTGCACGTTGAACCGCGACGCCTTGGCCTGCTGCAGCGCCGGCATCAGGTCCGCCATCACGCCGTACGGCGCGTCCTTGTCCATCTTCACGATCATGCGCGCCGACGGATTCGCCGCGCGCGCCACGGACAGCACGCCGCCCATGCGGTCCTTCACCATGTCGGCCGGGATCTCCTCCGACACCTCGGCGCCGCCCTTGCGATAGATCACCCGCACGTGCGGCTGGTTGCCGTACTCGGCCTTGCGGGCGGTGACGGCCACCGTGATGATCTCGGACTCCGGCGACTTCGCCTCGGAGTTCGAGTCGGGCAGCGTGATCTTGTCCTTCTCCGGCGGCTTGAACTGCGTCGTCAGCATGAAGAAAATCAGCAGCAGGAACGCCACGTCGACCATCGGCGTCATGTCGATGGACACTCCGATGCGGCGTTTCTTCTTGAGCATTCCCGGCTCCTAACGCTTCTCGGTGGCGGAGGCGGTGAGCAGCTGGATGGTCTCGTACGACGCCTCGTCCATCATGTAGTTGAAGTTGTCGACGCGCGTCACGAACACGTTGTAGGCGACGATGCCGGCGATCGCGGCGATGAGTCCGCCGGCGGTGTTGATGAGCGCCTCCGAGATGCCGACGGCGAGCTTCGTCGCATCGACGGCGCCGGTGTGGCCGAGCGCCGCGAACGACCGGATCATGCCGAGCACCGTGCCCAGCAGTCCGACCATCGTCGAGATCGACGCGATCGTCGACAGCGCGGTGAGGTTGCGCTCGAGCAGCGGCACCTCGAGGCCGTTGGCCTCCTGGATCGCCGCCTGGGTCTCGGACACGATCTTGTCCTTGGGCGCGCCTTCCATGCGCAGCTGCTGGTAGCGCTCGAGCCCGGCGCGGATCACGTTCGCCGCCGAACCGCGCTGCTTCGCGCACGCGTCGATCGCGCCGTCGATGTCGCCGGCGTGGAGCCGCTTGCGCACGTTGTTGAGGAACTGCGGCAGTGGACCACGGCCCGCCGCCTTCTTCAGGCTCCAGATCCGCTCGAAGATGAATGCGGTCTGCAGGATGATCAGCAGAATCAGGCCGGCCACCAGCGGACCGCCCTGCTTCATCTGATTGCCGACCTCGCCGATCGCCGGAAGGTTCCACCACAGGGTGATGGAGATGAACAGTGCCGCGATGAAGCCCAGTGGGACGATGAAACGACTCATGTGTCGGTCTTCCTCTTTGTCCGGCGGTCGCGGATCGCGGTGCGACTGCGCGGCGGTTCGAGTACGAGGCAGGCGTCCGGTGGCCGCCTGCCGGCGGAACTGCTCTGGGCCGGCGAGCAGCGGCACCGGCGTGTCGTGTTGGTGTCCTCGAGAGGTCAGCCGGCGAACGCCGCGATGGCCTCCTCCTCGGTCTCGTGATGATCGAACACCATGATCAGCTTCGTCATGGTGAACAGGTCCCGCAGCCGCTTGCCCAGCCCGCACAGCTTGATCTCGCCGTTGCGCCCCTTGTAGTTCACGTAGCCGCGCATCACCACGCCGATGCCGATCGAGTTGAGCGCGGAGCATTCCGACATGTTGAGCACGAGCCGCGTGTTGCCGGCGGCCGCCTCGTCCATGATCGCCTTCTGCAGCTCGTCGGTCTCCTTGTCGCCGAAGAACCCGCCGCGCGGATACAGCACCACGATGCTGCGCACTTCACGACGCTTGATGGCCACGACCGATCCCTCGTCTTCCGCCGGCCACGACCGGCACTACACCGATTCCCGTTCCGCGAAGCTCGCGATCGCCTGATCCTCGCTGGGATAGACGTCGAACACCATCGACAGCTTGGTGATCACGAAGATGTTCTCGATGCGCTTGTCCACGCAGCACAGTTTCATCTGGCCGCCGCGTCGGATGTAGCTCGAATGGGCGGAGATCAGCACCCCCAGCGCCGTCGAGTTCAGGTGCTGGGTCTCGCCCAGGTTGATCACCAGGTTCTTGTTGCCGCTCTCTCCCAGCGACTTGATCGCGCGTTCGAGTTCGTCGGTCTCGTCACCCCCGGTCAGATACCCCTTGGGCGCCACGACCGCGATATCGCCTACCTGCCGCTGTTTCATGGTGCTCCTTCCCGCCGCGGCGCTCAGCAGCCGAGGCTCTTCTTGCCCCGCAGTGCGTCGGGCTGCGTCGGTTCGATCGCGAGCGCCTTCGCATAGGCCTCGCACGCCTTCGCGCGGTTGCCCGAGTTCTGATAACCCTGCCCCAGCCACACCCATGCCTGCGCGTCCTGGGGGTTGATCTGCACCGCGCGTTCCAGCATGCGAATGGCCTCCGCGTACTCCTTCGCGAGCAGCTTGTAGTATCCGAGCTGGCGCTGGGCCACCCCAGTGTTCTTGTTCGTCCCCAGGGAATCCAGGTCGCTGGCCCGGCTCAGCTCGCGCTGCGCCTGCGGCACCGAATCCACCTGCGCGTACAGCAGCCCGAGCCAGAAATGCCGGTCGGCCTTGCCGTCCGCGAGCGCCGCCGCCTGGCGGAGCGCGTCCAGCGCCTGCGGATACTGCTTCATCTCCTTGTCGGACAAACCGATGTAGTAGTAAGCCTCGTCGTTGTTTGGGTCAAGCGCGATTCGCCGGGTGAAATACCCCACCGCGGCCGGGTAGTCCTTGTCGCGGAACTTCATCTTGCCGAGCTCGTTGAGGGCGAACTTGCCGTTGCGCGCCGCCGAATCGGCGTTCACCATCGCCAGGTACAGCGATTCCGCCCGCGCCGGCTGCTTCATGATCACCAGCACCTGCGCCATGCGCAGCTGGTCCTCGGCCTCGGGGTCCGCGCGATCGTAGTCGGCGATCGCCTTGTCGTACTCCTTGCGGTCCACGAACAGCCGGAACCGGTTCCGGTACATCTCCTTGGACTTGTCGCCGAGCTGCTCCGCCTTGTTCATCGCGGTCAGCGCCTCGTCCTTGAGCCCGAGGTGGTAGTAGGTGCGCCCGAGATCGCTCCAGCCCTTGGGATCGTCGGGCATCATCTGCGTGTACTTCTCGAGCGGCGCCCGCGCCTCGGCGTAGCGGCGGGCATCGGCCTGACCCGAGCGGTAGTAGAGATCGCCGAGCGCGTACTGGGCGGGCGCGTACTCGGGGTCCCGCGCCACGACGTCCTTGTAGGCCTCGAGCGCGTCGCTGTAGCGCTGCGAATAGAACAGCGCCTGTCCCAGCTTGAAGCGCAGCTCGATGTCGGACGAGTCCTTTTCGATCGCCGCCTGGTACTCGGGCACCGCGAGCTCGAACGTGCCGCGCTTGATGTAGAAGTCGCCGAGCGCCCGCCGCGGCGCCGCATCCTCGGGCGCCTGCTCGCGGGCGCGCGTGTAGTAGATGCCGGCGTCGCGTAGCGAATCGCGCGCGATCTCGGCGTCGCCGAGCGCCACGAGGAACCGCGGCTGCCACCTGGGTCCCCAGTTGAGTCCGCGGTTCAGCGCCTCGACCGCCTTGTCGTGCTGATGGGTCTCGATCAGGCACTCGCCGAGCGCGAGCTGCGCCTCGGGAAACTTGCGGTCGATGTCGGTCGCCCGCTGCAGCAGCGGCACCGCCTCCGTGCACTTGTCCTGGCGGCGCAGCGCCTCGCCCTCGCCGTAGTACGGCCACGCCAGGTTCGGATCCATCTTGCGTGCGAGCTGGAACGCCTCGATCGCCTTGGCGTTCTGACGCCGCTTGAGCCACACCTGCCCCACACCCGAACGGCCCTCGGCCTGACCCTGTGCCGCGGCCTTCTCGAACAGCGTCAACGCCTGGTCGTACTGGCCCGCCTGCAGCGCGGCGCGGCCGTCCCTGAGATCGTCCGCGCCCGCACGCACCGGTGCCAGAACCAGCGACGCGAGCAGCAGCGCCGGCCAACCCATGGACCTGAGGGCACGCGTGGCACGGCCCGGCGTGGAGGCAATCGCGGCACGGATGGAATCGTTCCTGGCATCGGTCATGGCGTGGATACCGAATCTCCTCTCGCATGAGTGCTCAACATCGGGGAGCGGCGCACGAATCGCACCGGCACATTGGTCGGCAGCAGGCCGGCGTCCTTCACGAGCCGCTGTCCGTCCATGCTGGTCACGAACGTGATGAAGCCGTTCGCGAGACTGGGTCCCGACGCGCGAACGTACATGTTGTAGAACCGGGTGAGGGGATAGTCGCCCTTGTAGATCGCTTCGAGGTCGGGCTTCCAGTACGGCAGGCCCCGCAGCGTGCCGATCGCGAGCACGCGCGCACGGCCGGTCGGAGTGCCGAGCGAGACGTAGCCGATCGCACCCGGCTCGCGCTCGACGGCGGCGATCACCATGGAGTCGTTCGCCGCGGTCCGCGCGTGCGCCAGCATCGGCTCGGCGCCGAGCGCCTCCTCGGTGAAGAATTCCGTCACGTCCGCGCCGGCGGGCTGCGCCACGGGCACGATCGGCAGCGGTCCGCCGCCGAGTTCGGACCAGCGGGACACGCCGCCCGCATAGATGCTCCGCACCTCGTCGAGCCCCAGGTTCTGGACCACGTTGGACGGATGCACCACGAGCATCACCGCGTTCCTCGCGAACCGGTAGCCCTCGAGGTCGAGCTTGCCGAGCGTGGCCGAGCGCCGCTCCTCGGGTCGCAGCTCCCGGGAGATCACAGCCATGTCGCATTCGGCGGCAAACAATGCACGGATCGCCTCGCGTGAAGTCCCAGAGGTGAGTTCGATGCGGGCCTGAGGATAGAGGGTCTGGAACGCCGACCGTTCGCGGGCAACGAGCCCGTCCGCCTCAGACGCACATTCGATTCTGATACGCCCGGAGGTGACGGTGTCTTCCACGGTTCCGGGTTTGGAATGGGGGGAGCAGCCAGCCAGGCACGGAACCGCCGCCGCGACGGCCAGCAGCGCCCCAATGCCAGGGCTTCCAAAGGCTTCCCGGAACACGAAGTGCCGAAAGTGTACGGATCGAGTTCGCACCGTGTCAATCACCGATCGCCTTTCCCGATAATAACATGGCGGAATCTTGAAGTTCGAAGCGGCCGCAGACTAGGCAGCGCCCCCGGTGGTGTCAAGATTCGCGCAACGCCGCGCGGGAAACCGGTCCGGTCCCCCGGCGGGTTGTTCCGCCCGCGTGCGCTCTCTAGACTGCCGCCACTCACTCTGATGCTCCCGGCCGTGGGATGACGCCGCGCGGGATTCCCTTCGCCTCCCAACCTCTTAAAGAGCGACCGTGCCCGCGACCCGCATCCCCAACCCCGCGACCCCCGCCGCGTCCACGACCGGCGACGGGCTGCTGCCGGCGCCGCGCGCGCTGACCGACCCCACAGGCCCGTTCCTGCTGCCGCTCGTGCTGCTGCTCGCGGCGCGCATCGCGGGCTGGATCGGCATCCCGTTCGCGTCCGAGGACGCCTACATCACGTTCCGGTTCGCGCGCAATTTCGCGGTGGGCAACGGGCTGGTCTTCAACCCCGGCGAACGCGTGTTCGGGTTCACGTCGCCGGTGTGGACGGCCTGGAACGCGCTCGGGTTCCGGCTCGCCCAGGATCCCGTGGTGTGGTCCAAGTCATGGAGCGTGCTGGCGGATGTCGTCACGCTGCTGGTGCTGGGGCAACTGCTGTCGCGCCACGCGTCCCGCAACGCCGCGCTCGCGTTCACGGTGTTCTTCGCTGCGTGGCCCTACTGCTCCGCGGTGTGCGCGTCGGGCATGGAGATGAACCTGATGCTCGCGCTGATCGCGCTCGGCGCGGCGCTGGCCGCGCGCAAGCACAAGACGGCGGGCCCGGTGCTCGGCGTGCTGGCGCTCACGCGCCCCGAAGGGCTCGTGGCCGCCGCGATCGTGGCGCTCGGCGCGGGCTGGCGCGACCGTGCGATCGCCGCCGCGATCGCGGCGGCCGGCATCGTGGCGCTGTGGAGCTATTTCGGCTCGGCGATGCCGCAGAGCCTCGTCGCCAAGTCGATGATCTACGGCACGCCCGGACCCTGGGCGGGGCGCCACTGGTGGGACTGGATCTCGCCGGTGGTGGTGGGCGCGGGGCCGGCGCTCAACGACACCGCCCACCTCACGGTGCTGCGGCTGGTGATGTTCCCGGCCGCGGTCGCGGGGCTGCCGCTGTTGTGGCGCCAGCGCGCGACCGGTCTCGGCCTGGCCGCGTTCGCGCTGCTCGCGATCTGGGCCGGCTACGCGCTCGTCGGCGTCACCTACTTCTCGTGGTACCTGCTCGCGCCGCTCATCGGCATCGTCGTGGCCGCGAGCGCGGGGCTCCCGCAGGTGCTGCGCGGCCGGCTGGTGCCGATCACCGCGGCGGTGTTCTGTCTCACGCTGTGGAGCGTCGCGCAGCAGCTCTACCGCGCGCGGGCGGTGGCGGAATATCGCAGCTTCGGCGCGGTGGCCGGGTACCTCGCGACCGCGGCTCAGCCGGGCCAGTCGGTGCTGCTCGAGCCGATCGGCATCATCGGGTACTCGGTGCCGCTCCGGGTGATCGACGAGGTCGGACTCGTGTCCCCCGCGGTCGCGGCGCGCCGCCGCCAGGGCGACGGCTGGTATGCCGACGTCGTGACCCGCGAGCGGCCGGACTGGCTCGTGGTGCGCTATGGGGTGCTGCGCACCGGCCAGTCGTTCGCGGGCGTGGGCGCGCCGTTCCGGAATCTCGCCGAGCGCGATTCGATGCTCACGCGCTACGACAACACGTTCGCCGCCGACAAGGAGTCGGGCGATCTCGCGCTGCTGGTGTTCCGCCGCCGCCCGTGACGGCGGTGGATCACGGCTTGAGCCGGTTGAGCATCCGCGGGAACGGTATCGATTCCCGCACGTGGTCGAGCCCCGCGATCCATGCGAGCGTGCGCTCGACGCCGATGCCGAATCCGGCGTGCGGCACCGAACCGTAGCGGCGCAGATCCTTGTACCATTCGAACGCCGCGTGCGGCAGGCCGTGCTCGTCGATGCGCTGCTCGAGCAGCGCGAGCGAGCTCATGCGCTGCCCGCCGCCGATGATCTCGCCATAGCCTTCGGGCGCCAGGCAGTCGCACGACAGGCTGAGCCGCGGATCGGCGGGGTCGGGCTCCATGTAGAACGCCTTGACCGCCGCCGGGTAGTGCTTCACGAACACCGGCGTGTCGTAGCGCTGTGAAATGGCGGTCTCGTCGGGGGCGCCGAAGTCGCCGCCCCATTCGAACTCGATGCCCTGGTCGTGCAGCAGCTTCACCGCGTCGTTGTAGTGCAGCCGTGGAAACGGCGCCCGCACGTGCTCGAGCTTCGCCATGTCGCGCTCGACCCGCTTCAGCTCCTCGGCGCGGCGCTCGAGCACCCGCGCCACCGTGTACACCAGCAGGCGCTCCTCGAGCGCGATCACGTCGTCGAGCGTCGCCCACGCCCATTCGGGCTCCATCATCCAGAACTCGATCAGGTGCCGGCGGGTCTTGCTCTTCTCGGCGCGGAACGCCGGCCCCAGGCAGTACACGCGGCCGAGCGCCATCGCCGCGGCCTCCATGTAGAGCTGGCCGCTCTGCGTGAGGAACGCCTTGTCGTCGAAGTACTGCGTCTCGAACAGCGTCGTGGTGCCTTCGCACGCCGCCGGCGTGAAGATCGGCGCGTCCACCAGCAGGAACCCCTCCTGGTCCATGAAGTCGCGGAACGCCGCGATCACCTCGGCGCGGATCCGGAGAATGGCCTGCTGGCGCGGCACGCGCAGCCACAGGTGACGGTGATCCATCAGGAAATCGGTGCCGTGCTCCTTCGGGGAGATCGGATACTCGGCGGCGAGGCTCACCGTCTCGAGCGCGGCGAGTCCCATCTCGACGCCGCCGGGCGCGCGCGCGTCGGCGCGCAGCGTGCCCCGCGCGATCACCGACGATTCCTGGGTGAGCCGCTGGCCGGCCTCCCAGTCCGCGGGCGACAGATCGTTCTTGCCCGCAACGCATTGCATGAGCCCGCTGCCGTCGCGGATCACGAGGAACTGCACCTTGCCGCTCGACCGCCCCTGCGCGAGCCAGCCGCGGACTTCCACGGTCTGCCCCACGTGACCGGGCGCATCGGCGATCCGGATCCACGGGGGCGCGGCGGCGGTGGGCTCGATTGCCATGGCGAAGCTCCTGTGGCGTAGCGGGTTGACGCGGCGGGTGATCGGGACGACCGGCTCGAAAAACCCTCAGGCCCGGGCGGCCCGGCGCCGATAACGGCGGTAACCGCGGCACCTTAGAAGTCCAGCGCGCGCAGGTCAAGGGATTGGACTCCGTGATCCGAAGCTCGTCGTTCCCGCTCCATTCGACGCCCGAACGTCTCGTCTCCGCGCGCAACGCGTTGCGCGGGGTGGTGGGGCTCGCGCTCGCCTGCACGCTCGCGGCCGCCGCGTCGCCCGCCGACTCCTCAGCGCAGAGCGCCGCGGACACGTCGGTGTCGTTCGTGTCGCAGGGCCGCCCGGCACAGGCCAGGACGCAGGCCACATCGGGCGCCGCCGCCGCCGACAGCGCCCGGCGCGCGGCCTGGACCCCTCCCCCGGCCGCCGCAGAGACCCCCGCGACGGATGCGCGGCCGGCATCGCTGGCGGATCTCAACGCCTGGCTCCAGTACAAGGCCCGCCACGAGATCCCCGCGCTGCCCGACGAGGCGCGCCTGTTCTACCGGCGCGGTCTGATGGCGTACCAGTCGGGTGCGATGGAGGACGCGATCCAGCTCGTGCGCGGCGCGTCGCAACTCGACCCGTCGTTCACCCATCCCTACGTGACGCTGGGCGGCTGGTTCCTGCTCAAGGAGCCCGGCCAGGCGATGTCCCAGTATGCGGCGCTGTTCGAGGCCGCCCGCCAGAGCTTCACGTTCCAGCTGGCACTCGAGGCGAACACGTTCTACGCCACGGTCCAGGCGCTGTTCCTTGGATTGCTCGCGGTCGCGTTCATGATCCTGCTCGCGCACAACCACGAACTGCGGCACCGCTGGCAGGAACGATTCGCCCGGTTCGCCCCGCCCGGGCGCGCCGCGTTCTGGGCCTGGGTGCTGCTGATCGTCCCGTTCATCGTCGGCATCGGTCCGGCGCTGCCGGTCGTGCTGCTGCTGGGGCTGCTGTGGCCGATGCTCAAGTGGTCGGAGCGCACCGTGTACTTGATGCTGGTCGCGGGGCTCGTCGCCATGCCGGTGCTGATCTCGGAGCTCGACCGCCTCGGCAGCCCGCTGCGGGAGGATCGCGAGCCGCTCTACGGGGTGCTGGCCCTGCAGGACGAGCACGACACCGCGCAGCTCGGCGCCCGCCTGGCGACGCTGGCGCACGCGCACCCCGACAACGCGTTCGTCGAATTCGGCCGCGGCTGGGTGGCACGGCGTGGCAACGATCTCCCCACCGCCGAGGCCGCGTACCGCCGCACGCTGGAGCTGTGGCCGGACGACGATCGCGTGCTCAACAACCTCGGGAACGTGCTGAGCCTCGAGCATCGCGACGACGAGGCCCTCGACGTGTACGACCGCGCGACGAAAGCGAATCCGTTCAACGCCGCGTCGCACTACAACCGGGCCCGCATCTACACCGACCGTTACGAATTCCGCCCGGCGTCGGAGGCGATGGCGCGGGCGTCGGCACTTAATTTCGATCTGCTGAAGCCATACCAGAGCCAGGTGGGCACCCACGAGGCGCTGCCGCCGGCGGATCTGTGGATCGCGCCGCCGCGGTTCTGGAGCGCGCTGGCCGAATACCACTCGCCGGCCGGCGAACTGCTCGCCGTGCCGCCGCGGTGGCGCACGCGCATCGAGTGCGTGGGCTGGCCGTTCAGCCTGGCGGTCGTGCTGCTGGCGGTGGCCGGCATCGTGATCGGCACGCTGCAGCATCGCGCCATGCCGCTGCGCAACTGCGGCAACTGCGGGCGTGTCGTGTGCCGGCGCTGCGCCGCGCGGCGCCGCGAGATCGCGCTGTGCCGGAACTGCGCCGCGGTCGAGCGCCGCGCCGAGGTGCCGGAATACGCGCGGCTGCTGCTGAACCAGTACCAGCGCAAGGTCCGCCGCCATGAACGCACGGTCCGCACCGCGCTCGCCGCGCTGATCCCGGGCTTCGGCTGGGTCGCGCACCGGCGCGTGTTCGCGGCCTGGCTGCTGCTGGCGGTCACCGCGGCCTACGCGTCCGTGGTGTTCGACCTCGCGACGCCGTTCTCGTACGAGCCGCGCTGGTCGCATCCCGACGTCACGATCCCGGTGACGTGGCTGGTGCTGCCGTGGGTCGCGATCTATCTCGTGTCGCTGCTCGGCTACTTCATCGAGGCACAGCGCGAACGCGCGCGGCTCGCGCAGCTGGCCCAGGCGCCGCCCGCGCGGCGCGCACGCAGCCGGCGCGTGACGAGTCAGGCGGCATAGCCATGGCGCTCCAGGGCAGTCTCCGCGACTTCTCGGCCACCGAGATCCTCCAGCTGATCGGCATGCAGCAGAAGACCGGCTGCCTGCTGCTCGAGCATGCCTCGGAGCGCGTGCTGCTGTTCGTCCACGAGGGCCGCATCGTGTCCACGCGGCTGCCGGGCATGGCGGCGGACGACACGCTGCTCAAGTTCCTGCTCGACATCCACCGGCTGTCGGAGGAGCAGCATCGCGGCATCGCATCGATCCAGCGCGAGTCCGGCCGCGACCTCGAAGACATCCTCGTCAACGGCCGCTACCTCGACGCCGACGAGCTGGCCGGGTACCTCGACCGCCAGATCCTCGACGACATCACCCGCGTGGTCGGCTGGGACACCGGCAACTACCGGTTCGAGACCGACCAGCGCTGGACGCTGCCGATGCACGTGCGGCTCAGCGTCGAGGGCGCCCTGATCGAGGCCGCGCGGCGGATGGACGAGGCCAAGCGCAGCGCCGAGCTGTTCGGCGATCCCGACGCGCTGCTCGGCGTCCGCGACCTGCCGGACCCCGACGAGCCGCTCGCCGAGGAGGAGCGCGAGCTGTTCGGGATCATCGACGGCCGCCACACGCTGGCCGAGGTGATCCAGGCCGCGCCGCTCACCCACTCGGAGGCCTGCGAAGCGCTGGACCGCATGCTGCAGTCGAACTGGATCGAATTCACCGGCTGCCGCGAGAGCGCGGCGCACACGGTGACGGTGATCCTGCCGGAGGCGGCGCCGGTGCGCGCGCCGATCGTGCGGGCGTCGTTCGCCCGCGAGCTGCTGCTGGCGGTGACCGTGATCGTGCTCGCCGTCGGCGTGCACGAATCGGGGCGGCTGCTGCGCTCGCGGCTCGAGGTGCGGCAGGACGACGTGTTCGTGACCTCGCAGCTGCGCGACCTCCGCTACACGCTCGAGCTGTTCAAGCGCGAGCGCGGGCGCTACCCGGCGACGATGGAGGACCTGGTCGCCGACCGCTGGGTCAAACCGGCGCAGCTCCAGGTGCCGGGCCACGAGCTGATCTATCATCTCAGCGGCACCGGGAGCGGCTACGTGCTGAGCCTCGAACGCGAGCCCTGAGGCCCATGGCGTTCCGAGCCGTGGCCCGTCAGTCGCCGCCGCGGGCCATCAGCCATTCCGCCGCGTCCGCGAGATCCCCCGCCACGAAGTCCGGCGGCGTCTCTGCCGTGTCGGCCACCCGCTCCTCCTCGCCGCCGTAGCCGGTGCGCACGAGGATCCCCAGCGCCTTCGCGCGATGGCCGGTCTCGACGTCGAGCCGCTTGTCCCCGATCATCACCGACTGCTTGAGCGCGATCCCCAGATTGCGCGCCGCCTGCCGCAGCAACCCGGGCGACGGCTTGCGGCAGTCGCAGCCGGCGTCGGGGACATGCGGGCAGAAGTACACCGCGTCCAGCTCGAGGCCGTGACCGCGCAGCTGCCGGCGCAGGCTGCCCATCACCTCGTACACGCGCGCCAGGGGAAAATAGCCGCGGCCCACGCCGGCCTGGTTCGAGACCACCACCAGCAGGTAGCCGGTGTCGCGCAGCCGCGTGAGCCCGCGCACGGCGCCCGGCAGCAGTTCGAGCTCGTCGGGATGCGCGAGATAGCCCTTCTCGACGACCAGCGTGCCGTCGCGATCGAGGAACGCCGCGGGGCGCGGGGCATGACCGCGACGCCGCGCCAGCCAGCGCTCCCCCGCGCGCTCCAGCGCCTCGGTATCGGCGTGGGTTGCGTCGGGCAGTCCGGGCGCCGCGTCCGCGGGCCACGTGAACCGCGGTGCCGCGGGCGTCACGCCGGATGCGGAGGCCGCGACGCCTGCCGGCGCGGCCTCCGCGGCGGCGTCCGGTTCGGCGCGGCCGGACCCGGACTCGAAGATCCCGGCCGAGTCGAGCGACCCGAACGCCCAGGCGCCGGCCACCGACCAGCCGGCGCTCGACCCGGGCTCGAGCGCGAGCAGCATGGCATGGGCGCCCGCCAGCCAGCCGCTCACCGCGGTCCGGAACGGCTGCGACGGTCCGCCGAGCACCAGGTCCACGCGGTCAGGGATGCGCAGCATGCCGCGCGTCACGAGCTGGATCGTCCCGTCGGCGGCGAGCGGCGCCGGGGCGCCGGGCCCCAGCCACAGCATCTGGTGGCCGCGCAACGCGAGCCCGGCCGCGGCGAGGCGCATGCGGCCGGCGGCGGCGCCCGCCACGAGTGATGCGCCGTGGACCAGCAGTTTCATCGCACGGCTCCCGGTTCGCTCACGCGGCGAGCGCTGCGCATGCTTCGAGCACCTCCGCCACCTGGACCGCCACGAGGCAGCGATACCCGATCCCACAGGTGCGCTGAAAGCATGGCGCGCACACCGGCTCGTGCTGCACCACCCGCACCCGCGGCCCGCGCGGCGCGGTCCACGCGCTGCTCGTCGAGCCGAAGATCGCGAGCGTCGCCGCGCCCGTGGCGGCGCTCAGGTGCGCGAGCCCGGAATCGTTGCAGACCGCGACCCGCGCGGCGGCGCACAGCGCCGCCTGCTCGGCCAGGTCGGTCTCGCCCGCCAGCGAAAACGCCCGGGCGCCGATGGCGGCGGCGACCCGGCTACAGTCCTCGCGCTCGGCGGCGGCGCCGCAGGTGAGCACCGCGATGCCGCGCGCGATGAGCCCGCGGCCCACGGCGGCGAACCGGTCGGCCGGCCAGCGCTTGGCGGGACCGTAGGCGGCGCCCGGACCGAGCACCGCGTACGGCCCCGTCACGCCGAGTTGGGCGAGCCGCGTCGCGGCGCGGGCCCGCGCCGCCTCGGGCACGAGCAGCGTCGGCGCCTCGAGCGGCGGCGGTTCGGCGGATCCATGCCCGACCGCAGGCTCCGGCATGGGCCCGTCCGAACGTGCGGGTACCTCGTTGTCCGCGTCGACGCGTACGGCGAGGCCGCCGAGCCGTCCGGTGAGCCGTCCGGTGAGCCCCAGGTATTCCTCCGACTGGTGGCGGGTGCCGCGCGGCTCCCGCCGCACCGCCGCCGTCAGCAGCAGATCGCGGGCATCGCCCGCGAACCCGACGCGCTCGCGCGCCCCCGTCCGGAACGCGAACCAGGCGCTCGAGAACGACGGCGGCAGCACCAGCGCCGCATCGGGCCGCCACGCCTTGAGCTCCGCCGCGAGCGCGGCCCGCTCGCTCGCCGCGGCCGGCCACGCCAGCACGCGCTCGAACACCCCGTCCCAGTCCGTGACCACGGCGACTCCCGGGGGCGCGACCGCCACGAGCCGCGCCCCGGGGTCCGCCGCGGCGAGCGCCCGCACCGCGGGGCGCGCCATCATCAGGTCGCCGAGCCAGTTCGGCAGCCGCACCAGCAGGCGTCGCATGCCGCCGGCCCCCAACGCCGTCAGTAGGAGCGCGCGAACAGCGCCCGCGGCGGACCGCCGTGGTCGCCGAACGACGACTGATCGAGCGGCACGCAGCGCAGCGTCGCGCCGGTGCGCTGCTTGATCTCCGCCTCGAGCGCGGCATCGTCCTGCCACGGCAGCGCGACGAATCCCCGCCGGGTCTCGAAGTGCGCGACGATGTCATCGAGCGAGGCCACGGTCGCGGTGTTCTCGTCGCGGAACTGCTTCGCTGCGGCGAACAGATCGCGCTGGATATCGTCGAGCAGCACGGGCAGCCGATCGCCCAGCTCGCCGATCGGGATCGGCTCCTTCGCGCGGGTGTCGCGGCGCACGCTCATCACCGAGCCCTGGCTCACGTCGCGCGGGCCGACCTCGAGCCGCACCGGCACGCCGCGCAGCTCGTACTCGTTGTACTTCCAGCCCGGCGAATACTGGTCGCGGTCGTCGACATGGAGCCGCACCCGGGAGCCCGCGGCCTCGCGCACCCGGTCCACGAACTCGAGCACCTGGGCGCGCTCCCCCGGCTTGCGCCAGATCGGAATCACCACCGCCTGCACCGGCGCGACGCGCGGCGGCAGCTTGAGGCCCTGGTCGTCGCCGTGGGTCATGATCACGGCGCCCACCAGCCGCGTCGACACGCCCCACGACGTCTGCCAGACGTGCTGGCGCTTGCCCTGCTCGTCCTGGAACGTGATGTCGAACACCCTGGCGAAATGCTGCCCGAGGTTGTGCGAGGTGCCGGCCTGCAGCGCCTTGCCGTCGCGCATCAGCGCCTCGATCGAATACGTCATCTCGGCGCCGGCGAACTTCTCCGCCTGGCTCTTGCGGCCCGCCCACACCGGGATCGCGAGTTCGGTCTCGACGAATTCCCGGTACACCTCGAGCATGCGCTCGACTTCGGCCTGGCATTCCTCCGACGTGGCGTGCGCGGTATGCCCCTCCTGCCACAGGAACTCGGCGGTGCGCAGGAACAGCCGTGTCACCTTCTCCCAGCGCATGACGTTCGCCCACTGGTTGATCAGCACCGGCAGGTCGCGGTAGGACTCGATCCAGCGCGAGTACATCTTGCCGATGATCGCCTCGCTCGTCGGCCGGATCGCGAGCCGCTCCTCGAGCTTCTCGTCGCCGCCGTGCGTGACCCACGCCACCTGCGGCGCGAAGCCCTCCACGTGGTCCGCCTCGAGCTGCAGCAGCGACTCCGGGATCAACAGCGGGAAGTAGGCGTTCTGGTGCCCGGTCGCCTTGATGCGATCGTCGAGTTGCCGCTGCATGTTCTCCCACAGCGCGTAGCCGTAGGGACGGATCACCATGCAGCCGCGCACCGGCGCGTAGTCGGCGAGCTGGGCCTTGCGCACGACCTCGGTGTACCAGCGCGAGAAGTCGTCGCTCTGGTCGGTGAGATCCTCGACGAAACGGTCCTTGTCCGGCTGGATCGGCGTGGTGCTCACTCGCGCTCCTGAGGGCTGGGGATGGACTTGGGGGCCCCCCGGGCGCCACGCCCAGGAGGGTCCGGCAGTATAGGAGCGCGATTCACGACCGCAAAGCGGCGGCGGGCTCCGCGGCGCCGTCCGCGGCACGCGCCAGCACGCGCTCGAATGCCGCCAGCACGGTGGCGGGCTCGAGCGCCCGCATGCAGCGGAAATGCCCTTTGGGACATTCGGCGCGGCCGTGCAGCGTGCAGGGCTGACACGGCTCGTGACGGCACAGCACCTCGTGGCCGGGCCCGGCGGGCGCGAATCCCAGCTCGGGCACGGTGCTGCCGAACAGCGCCACCAGCGGGACGCCGCGCGCGGCCGCCGCGTGCATGAGCCCGGTGTCGCACGTCACGCCTGCCACGGCGTGCGAGAACAGCGCCGCCATGCGCGCCAGCGGCTCCGTGCACCAGCGCGCCCGCGGGTCCTGGTCGACCCGGGACGCCAGCACCGGGAACAGCGCGCGCTCGCCGGGCAGGGTAAAATAGATCAGCGGGTGGCCCGCGGCCGCGAGCCGGTCGTGCACGACGAGCCAGTGGTTCTCGATCCAGCGCTTCGTCGCGTGGCGCGCGGCGGGACAGATCGCGACCGGCGGCCGGCGCTTGAACCACGCCGGATCGTCGTCGGGCGCCAGCGCCGCAGTGGCCGGCCGGAACCCCGCGAGCCAGGCGCGCGCCCACACCTCGGCCTCGCTGCCGGCCGCGAGGCGCGGCGGGCCCGCGGGCGCGATGCCGAGCGGCGCGAGCGCGAGCGCCATGCGCGCGAGCGCCTGCGGCGCCGGAGCGGGACGGGTCCAGCGCGCGTGCACCCAGCGCTCGCGCCGCCACCGGAACGCCGGCGCCCGCAGCACCGGGGCCCGCTGCCGGAACCGCAGCATGCGCGTGCGATGGTTGCCGTGGAGGTCGACGATCAGGTCGGCGTCCTCGAGCTCGGCCGACATCGACACCACGTCCTCGACCCGGCGCGCGTCCTTCTCCAGCACCCGCACGTGATCGATCGCCGGGTCGAACCGGACCGCGTCCTGGTATTCCTCCTTGGTCCAGTAGGTGATCCGGGTCCCGGGCCACGCGTGCCGCAGCGCATGCACCACGGGTAGCGTGAGGATCACGTCGCCGAGCGACGACAGCCGCAGCACCGCCACGTGGCGGAACCCGCCGGGCGGCACCGCCAGCCGCGATGCCATCAGGCGACGAACTGCAGGTCGTACAGCCGGCGGTAGAGGCCGTCCTGGCCCAGCAGTTGCGGATGCGTGCCGGCCGCGGCGACGCGGCCGCGCTCGAGCACCACGATGCGGTCGGCGCTCTGCACCGTCGACAACCGGTGGGCGATCACCAGCACCGTGCGGTTCCGCATCAGCCGCTCGAGCGCGCCCTGCACCAGCCGCTCGCTCTCCATGTCGAGCGACGACGTGGCCTCGTCGAGCAGCAGGACCGGCGGGTTGCGCAGCAGCGCGCGCGCGATCGCGAGCCGCTGGCGCTCGCCGCCCGACAGCCGCACGCCGCGATCGCCGATCACGCTGTCGAAGCCCTCGGGCATGCGGCGGATGAATTCGAGCGCGTTCGCCGCCTCCGCGGCGGCCTCGATGTCCGGCTCGGTCGCGCCCGGAGTGCCGTAGGCGATGTTGTGGCGCACGGTGTCGTGGAACAGGATCGTATCCTGCGTCACGACCCCGAGCCCCGCGCGCAGCGAGGTCAGCGTCACGTCCCTGAGATCGTGGCCGTCGATCGTGACGCGGCCGCCGGTCGGATCGTGGAATCGCCCGAGCAGGTCCATCGCCGTGCTCTTCCCCGCCCCGCTCGGGCCCACCAGCGCCACGACCTCGCCGCGGCGCACCTCGAACGACACGTCCTCGAGCACCGGGACGTCCGGCTGGTAGGCGAACGACACGTGCTCGTAGCGGATCGCGTCGCGGAACGGCGGCAGCGGCGGCGCGTCGGGACGGTCCACGATTACCGGCGGCGCGTCGATCACCGCGAACACCCGGTTCGCGGCGGCGATGCCCTGCTGCACGTTGGTATGCACCTCGCTCAGCGTCTTGATCGGCGAGATCGTGCTGAGCAGCGCGGTGACGAACAGCACGAACTGTTGGGGTTCGAGCGTGTGGTGGACGAAGATCTCGCGGCCGCCGAACCACATCATGGCCACCGCCACCACCACCACCGCGTATTCGCTCACCGGCCGCGCGGCGGCCGACACCCGCCGCAGGTGCACGAACGCGTTGTAGTAGCGCTGGTTCATGGCGTCGAACCGCGCGCGCTCGGCGGGCTCCATGCCGAACGCCTTCACCACGCGGGCGCCGGCCAGCGTCTCCTGCAGGATGCTCGTGAGGTCGCCCATCCGCTCCTGCGCGGTGTTCGATCGCTTGCGCATCTTGCGGCCGATCACCACCAGCGCCAGCGCCGCGGGCGGCAGCACGATCGCCGACAGCAGCGCGAGCCGCCACGATGCGATCACCACCCACATCAGGCAGCCGATCAGCGTCAGGCCGTCCTTGACCAGGTTGCCGATGCCGGACGCCAGCGACGCGCGCAGGTATTCCACGTCGTTCGTCACCCGCGACACCAGGGCACCGCCGCGGCGGCCGTGATGGTAGGCGAGCGGCAGGTCGAGCAGGTGCCCATACACGTGGCTGCGCAGATCGCGGATCGCCCCCTGCTCCACCGACACCATGAGGTACGCCTGCAGGTAGTCGCTCGCGTTCTTGATGAACAGCACGATCAGGATGAAGATGCACACGCGTTCGAGCGCGACCAGCGGCCGGGCGTCGAGGAACGCGCGTTCGAGCCATCCCCGCAGCGGCTGCGGCCAGCCGGTGAGGCGGGCGGGCGCAGCGCGCGGACCGGCGGGCGCTGCTCCGGGGGCCCCGGGCACGGCCCCGGGCGGGATGGCCTCGGACCCGCCCGGCGTGCCGGTAACGGCGCCCGCGCCCGGCCTGCCGGCCGCCGTGGGGGCCGGGGCGGTGACGGTGGCGGCAGGCGCGCGGCCGCCTTCGAACAGCACCTTCATGAACGGGGCGATGAGTCCGAGCGAGATCGCGCTGGTGGCGGCGTACACCACCATGCACGCGAGCGCCGACGCCAGCGTCAGGCGGTAGGGGCCGAGGTAGCCGAGCAGCCGGCGATAGACGCGCACGGGCTCAGCGACGGGCGGAGGCGGAATCGGCGGCCGACAGCGCCTTCAAGAGATCGGGGCCGCCGGTGAAATCCTCGATCGAATCCTCCGGGCGGGCGCTGAGCTGGCCCAGCTCGACGAGCTGGAACACGATGTGGCCGATGTCCGCACCCGATGTGACGCCCCATTCCTGGAACACGGTGGGCGCCAGCGCGCCGAACTCGGAGCGGCCTAGCTCCACGATCGCGCCCAGCAGCTCGCGGCCATGGAGGTGGCGGCGCACCGGATCCGCCCGGCGCTCGTCGGGCAGCTCCCGCACCGCGATGCCCAGCGCACCCACCACGAAGCCATACGCTTCGCGGCGGTAGCGCGGATCGCGCTCGCGGTAGGCGTCGACGAAGTCCCAGAAGCTCGGCTCGGAAGTCCCCATGTCCCCTGCTCCGGATCGGGAGGCGCGCCGCCTGAAGACCCGCACGGGCCTGGCCGGTGCGCACCGGTGGCGCACCGACTATAGGACTGCCGGCGCGCCACCGGCAACCCGCGAGCGCCGCAGCCGCGTGGGCCGCGCAAACGCCGCGCGGCGGCGCGGGTGGTCGAGATTGAAGTGCAGCCCGCGGCTCTCGCGGCGGCGCTGCGCGCACGCCACGATCAGGCTGCCGACGAGCGCGATGTTGCGCAGTTCGATCAGGTCGGGATGCAGCCGCAGCCGCACGTAATCCTGCTCGATCTCGTCGCGCAGCAACGCCAGCCGCCGCGCCGCGAACGCCAGCCGCTGATCGGTGCGCACGATCCCCACCAGGTCCCACATCACCCGGCGCACCGATTCCCAGTTGTGGTCGAACACCACCGACTCCTGCGGCGGCCGCGTGCCGTGGGCGCGCCACGGCTCGGGGCGCGGGGCGGAGCTGACCGCCGCGAGCCGGCGCCGCACCTCGGCGAGGCCCAGGTGCGCGCCGACCAGGCCTTCGAGCAGCGAGTTGCTCGCCAGCCGGTTCGCGCCGTGGAGGCCGGTGTAGGCGGTCTCCCCCAGCACCAGCAGCCCCTGGATCGACGTGCGGCCCGACAGTGCGGCGCGGACGCCGCCGCACATGTAGTGCGCCGCCGGCACCACCGGGATCGGCTCGCGCGTCAGGTCGAACCCGTAGGTCCTGAGCGCCGCGTCGATGTTCGGGAACCGCGCCCGCACCTCGGCCGCCGGACGGTGCGTGATGTCGAGCCATACGTAGGGTTCGCCCCGGCGCTTGAGCTCGCGGTCGATCGCGCGCGCAACAACGTCGCGCGGCGCGAGCTCGGCCTGCGGATGGACGCCCGGCATGAACCGCGTGCCGTCGATCGTGCGCAGCACCGCACCCTCGCCGCGCAGCGCCTCGCTCAGCAGAAACGACTTGGCCTGCGGATGGTAGAGGCAGGTGGGATGGAACTGCACGAACTCGAGATTCGCGACCGCCGCGCCGGCACGGTACGCCATCGCCACGCCGTCGCCGGTCGCGACGTCCGGATTGCTGGTGTACAGGTAGACCTTGCCGCAGCCGCCGGTGGCGAGCACGGTCGCCCGCGCCGTGACCGGACGGATGCGCCGCGTCGGCCGGTCCATGACGTAGGCGCCCCAGCACGTATCGCGGCCGTTCGCGACCCCGCCGCCGAGCCGCGAGTCGAGGATCAGGTCCAGCGCCAGCTGGTCCTCGACGATCCGGATGCGCGGATGCTCGCGGGCCCGCGCGATCAGCGCATGCTCGATCGAGCGCCCGGTGAAGTCGCCGGCGTGCACGATGCGCCGGCGCGAATGGCCGCCCTCGCGCCCGAGCTCGAACCGGCGGCCGCGGCGCGAGAACGGCACGCCGAGCGCCTCCAGTTCGCGCACGCGGTCGGGCGCCTCCTCGACCACCCGTCTCACGACTTCGGGATCGCACAGGCCGGCGCCGCACTCGAGCGTGTCGCGCTCGTGGCGCGCGAACGAGTCGCGCGGATCGAACACCGCCGCCACGCCGCCCTGCGCCCAGTTCGTGCTGCCGTCCTCCGCGCGGCGCTTGGTGAGCACCAGCACGTCGCCGTGGTCCGCCGCGCGCAGCGCGATCATCAACCCCGAGATGCCGCTGCCCAGCACCAGCACGTCCGCGTTCACGACCCTCCTCCCACGCGCCGCTCGATCGCGTCGCCGCCCCGCACCCACTGCCATTCCACGTCCAGCACCTGCACGCCGTCGGCCGCGGCGGCGGGCCAGCGTACCGCGTCCTTGCGTGTCAGCAGCAGATGGGCCCCCGCCGCCCGGGCCCGGGCGCGCTCGCGCGCGACCTCGGCGCCCGTGAACCAGTGGTGGTCGCGATAACGCGCGATACCCGCCAGCTCGAATCCGGCCTCGACCGCGCTGCGTCCGACCGCCGCCGGATTGCCGGTGGCGGTGACCAGCCACACCCGCTCGCCCGGCGCGATCGGCGCGCCACCGAGCGGGCGCACGCCGGTGACGCGGTGGCGGCCGGCGGCGAGCAGCGCGGCCGGCGCCCAGCCGCGCAGCCGCGCGAGCTCGGCGTCGGGGTCCTGGCCCGCCGGCACCCGCGACAGGATCAGCGCGTCCGCGCGCTGCAGCGCGCGGTGCGGCTCGCGCATGCGGCCCTGCGGCAGCAGCCGCCCGCCGCCCAGCGGATCCGAGGCGTCGAGCACCACCAGATCGACGTCGCGCTCGAGCGGCCAGTGCGAGAACCCGTCGTCGACCAGGATCGTGCGCCAGCCGTCCGCCGCGGCGCGGCCGGCAAGCTCGAGCTTGCGGCGCCCGGCATAGACGCGGGCGGGCCCCAGCGCCGCGGCATACAGCCGCTCCTCGTCGCCGTGGCCCGCGGGGCCCGGCCGGTAGCGGCGGCACACCACGGCGCACTCGATCCCCTGCCCGGCGAGGCGCTGCGCCAGGTGCAGCGTGAGCGTGGTCTTGCCGGTGCCGCCGACCGTGAGATTGCCGACGCTCACCACCCGGGCGGGCACGCGCCGCGTGCGCCAGGTCCCGCGCGCATACAGCCGCCGGCGCAGTTCCCAGCCCGCACCGTAGATCCGCGAGCACGCGTCGAGCACCGGGCCCGGCAGCGGAGTCATCGCACCGGCCACAGGTCCCACGCCACGAGCTGCGCCACCGTGCGCCGCGCGGAACCGCGCAGGGCCACGGCCACCGCGTGCCCCGCGGCCGCCGCGCGATCGCGGGCGCCGGCATCGGCGAGCAGCCGCGTGAGCTCGAGGACGCAGGAGTCCTCGTCGTTCACCAGCACGATCGCGCCGGCCGCGTCCAGCGCCCGGACGCCCTCGAGCTGCGAATGCCGCGACGGGCCCATGATCACCGCCGCGCCACACGCCGCGGGCTCGAGTGGATTGTGTCCGCCGTAGTCGGCGAGGCTCCCGCCGACGAACGCCACGTCGGCGGCCGCGTAGTAGGCGTTCAGTACGCCCGGCCGGTCGTCCCAGCGCCAGCCGCGGTCGCCGCCGGTGACGGCGCGCCCCGCCTCATCGCGGAGTTCGGAGGTCGCGCGCGGGTGGCGGGGCACCGCGACCACCTGC
The DNA here is from genome assembly GCA_038231135.1 of Candidatus Eiseniibacteriota bacterium. Classification (GTDB taxonomy): domain Bacteria; phylum Eisenbacteria; class RBG-16-71-46; order RBG-16-71-46; family RBG-16-71-46; genus JANLWX01. The sequence goes on from JBBRLX010000007.1 coordinate 44,169, forward strand.
CAGCCGTCCTTCACCGCGGCGGGAATCCGGTCCCAGGTGCGCGACAGCACGCGCCCCTCGCCCGGCCGCAGGCTGCCGAACACGAGCACCGGACGGTCGCGCTCGAGACCCGCGGCGACGCGCGCCGCGCCCCGGCTCACCGCCGGCTCGGGCAGCGCATCGAACTTGAGATTGCCACCCACCGCGACGCGCTCGCCGCGCGCGCCGATCGACCGCCAGCGCTCGGCGTCGCGGTCGCTCTGGCACACCACGCCCGCGAGGCCGCGCATCAGCCGCGAGAACCCGCCGCCGAGTCCCCGGTAGCGCTGCACCGAGCGCGCCGACAGCCGCCCGCTGACCACGACCACCGGCACGCCCGCGGCGTCGGCGTGCAACAGCCAGTGCGGCCACAGCTCGGTCTCGACGAGCACGATCCGGCGGGGCCTGGTGCGCTCGAAGAATCGCGACACCACCTGCGGGGCGTCGAGCGGCGCCAGCGCCACTGCGCGCCCGGTCGCCGCGAGCCGCGCGCGGCCGGCCCGCGTGGTGGCGGTGAGGAACAGCTGCGCCCCGGCGTCGAGCGCCGCGAGCTCGCGCGCGAACGGCGGCACCGCCACCGCTTCGCCGAGCGACGCCGCGTGAATCCAGGCGTCACACGGCCCCGCGTGATGGACGAGGCCGAGCCGCTCGTTCCACAACAGCCGCTCGGCGGGCGACGTGAACATGCGCGCCACCGGCGCCATCGCGCCGAGCGCGGGCGCGAGCAGGCGGTACGTCGCCCATGACAGGTTCAACGCCCGGCCCGGCCCTGCGTTCGAGCTGCAGCCGCCCGGCGGGCGGTCACGCCGGTTCCCCGGCGCGTTCGCTGACGGCGCGGGTGTGCGCGGCAAGCGCCTGCTCGATCCGCGCGCGCCAGGTCTCGAGCTCCGCGTCCTCGAGTCCCCCGGGCACCCGGATCGGCGCACCGTGATCGACCCGCACCCGGGCGAACGGCATGGGCACACGGAACCCGTCCCACGACCGCAACACGCGGGTGCGATCGGCCGCCGCGGCGACCGGCACCACGGGCAGCTGGGTGCGGCTCGCGAGCCACGCCAGCCCGGGTTTGACGACGAGCGCCGGGCCCCGCGGGCCGTCCGGGGTGATGCTGAGCGACCGTCCGCCCGCCGCCGCGGCGATCAACTGGCGCATGCCGTCCTCCCCGCCGCGCGTGCTCGACCCGCGCGCAGTGCCGTAACCCATTCGCTCGATCACGCGCGCGATCCATTCGCCGTCGCGGTGGCGGCTCACCAGCACCACGACGCCCAGTCCGCGATGCGAGTAGACCAGCGGCAGCAGCCGCGCGTGCCACAGCGCGAAGATACACCGTTCGCCGCGCGCCCCCTGCCAGCGCTCGAGCCCCTCGACCGACAGCCGCCACGAGCGGCCGAGTGCGCCGAGCGCCGCGGCGCCGGCGATCACGCCTGCCGGGCCCCACCACGGCAGCCGCGCGCCCGCGGTGCCGCCGGTCATCGCAGCAGCTCCCAGGCGCGCGCGGCCGCCCTGCGCGCGGCCCCCGGGCCGCCGAGCCGGGTGCGCACGACCGCGAGCGCGTCCCGCGCGCGGTCGCGCGCCGCCTCATCGTCGAGCCAGCGCGCCAGCAGCGGCTCGAGTTCCGCGGTCGTGAACCGGGACTGGATGCGCTCGGGAGCCACCTCGGCCTGGGCGACGATGTTCGGCAGCCCGATGCGTTCCAGCCGCACCACGCGCCGCGCGATCGCGTAGTTGATCCGGCTGGTGCGATAGACGATCACGAGCGGCGTCCCGAACAGCGCAGTCTCGAGCGTCGCGGTGCCCGAGGCCACGATGCAGCACTCGGCGTGGGCCTGGATTGCGTGCGTGACGCCGCTCACCGCGCGCACCGGCGAATCCCTTGCCCGCAGCGATGCCGGCACCAGGTCCTCGAGTCCCGGCGCCACGGCCACGAGCCCCGTCACGCCGGGGCGGCCGGCCGCGAGCGCCCGTGCGGTCGCGACCATGGTGCCGAGATGCGACTGGAACTCGCCGCGGCGGCTGCCGGGCAACAGCCCGACGATGCGGGCATCCGGACCGACGCCGGCGCGCGCGCGCAGTTCCATGGCGTCGCATTCGGCGGCGAGATCCTCGACCAGCGGATGACCGACGAACCAGGCGTCGACGCCGGCGGCGCGGAACAGCGGCTCCTCGAACGGGAACACCACGCCGAGCCGTGTCACCCACCGCGCCATGTTCCGCGCCCGCTCCGCATGCCACGCCCACACCTGGGGCGCGATGTAGTAGAACACCGGGATGCCGCCCGCCGCGAGTGCTGGGCCCACGCGGAAATTGAATCCCGGCGAATCGACGAGGATCGCGAGCTCGGGCCGGAACGCGGCGGCGGCGGCTTGCACGGCGCGCCCGACCGCGAGGATGCGCGGCAGCCGCGCCAGCACGCCGGTGAACCCGACCACCGCCAGGTCGCGTGACGCGGCGATCGACCGCACGCCCGCGCGTTCCAGCGCCGGACCCGTGACGCCGCACACGTCGATCGGCCCCGACTCCCGCATGGCGGCGACGAGCCGGGCGGCGTGGCGGTCGCCCGAGGACTCGCCGGCGACGATCAGGACGCGGCGGGCGACTCGAGCTTCCACTGCTCCGCGCGGCGTTTCATGGCGTCGCGCACCTGCTCGGCGATCGCGAGCGCGTCGCGGCCCGCGCGGCCCGACGCGGCGCCCGCCCCCTCCCCGCGCAGCGACGCCAGGAACGCGGTCAGTTCGAGCGTGAGCGGCTCGCCGGCCGGCACGTCGAGTTTGACCCGGCGGATGCCACGCAGCAGCGCCGCCGGATCCGCGAGCCCCGGCCGGAACGCCGCCGGGTCCTCGATCACGTAGGCCTCGCCGGTCTTCTCGAACAGGTCCACCGACACGTAGGCGTTCGCCTGGAAGAATCGCAGCCGCCGCAACCGCTCCGCCGACACGCGGCTGGCCGTGAGGTTTGCGACGCAGCCGTCGTCGAATTCCAGGCGGGCGTTCGCGATGTCCTCGTTGCCCGACAGCACGGCGACGCCGACCGCCGACACCTGGACCGGGCTCCGGCCGGTGATGTGCAGCACCGCATCCAGGTCGTGGATCATGAGATCGAACACGACGTCGATGTCGAGCGAGCGCGGCTGGAACTTGGCGAGCCGGTGGCCCTCGATGAATTTGGGCGCCGACACGAACGGCCGCGCCGCGATCAGCGCGGGATTGAACCGCTCGACCTGGCCGACCTGCAGCACGCGGCCGGCGCGCTGCGCCGCCGCCAGCATCGCGTCGGCTTCGGCGACCGTGGCCGCCATCGGCTTCTCGACCAGCACGTGGCAGCCGCGGGCGAGCGCGCGCTCGACGGCGTCGAGATGCGCCACCGTCGGCGTCGCCACCGACACCGCCTCGCACGCGGCGAGCAGCGCGTCGGCGGTGTCGAACGCACGGCAGCCGTGCTGCGCCGCGACCGCCGCCGCTTGGGCCGGATCGCGGTCGTGGACTCCGACGAGCTCGGCGCCCGGCAACGCGGCATAGACGCGGGCGTGCTTCTCGCCCCACGCCCCGACGCCCCACACTCCGACCGGCGTCGCCATGGCGGTCAGCGCGTGAGCCCGCGCACCGACGTCTCGGCGAACCGGGCGAAGTGCTCGACCTCGGGCAGCGGCGGCAGCTCGGCCCTGATCGCGGCGACCGCGGCCGTCACGGTCAGGCCGTTGCGGAACAGGATGCGATACGCGCGATCGAGCGCGGCGCGGACGGCGGCGGAGAACCCGCGGCGTTCGAGGCCCACGGAGTTGAGGCCCGCGATGCGCGGCGGGGCTCCCGAGGCCATCACATACGGCGCCACGTCCTGCGCGACCCGCGAGCAGCCGCCGATCATGCTGTGGCAGCCGACGCGCACGAACTGGTGCACCGCGGACAGTCCGCCCACGATCGCCCAGTCCTCGATCGTCACGAACCCGGCCATCTGCACCCCGTTCGCGAGCACCACGCGGTCGCCGACCCGGCAATCGTGCGCGACGTGCGCGTAGGCCATGATCAGGCAGTGGCTGCCGACGCGCGTCGTGGCCCCGGACTCGGAGGCCAGGTGCACGGTGGAGAACTCGCGCAGCACGGTGTGGTCGCCGATCTCGACGTACGACTCGGCGCCCGTGTACTTGAGGTCCTGCGGCGGCGCGCCGACCACGGCGCAATGGTGCACCTGGCAGCCGCGGCCGAGCGTCGACCAGCCGGTGACGAGCGCATGCGAGCCGATCCGCGCCCCGTCGCCGATCCGGACGTGAGGTCCGATCATGGCGCCCGGCTCGACGATGACGCCGTCGCCGAGCTGGGCGCCGGGGTCGACGAACGCCGCCGGGTGAACGTCCACCGTCATGGCCGTCTCGACACCACGGTGGCGAGCAGCTCCGCCTCCGCCACCAGCTGATCGTCGACGAACGCCTCGCCGCGCATCTTGGACGTGCCGGCCTTCAGCTTGAGCAGCGTGATCCGAAACCGCAGCTGGTCGCCGGGCGTCACCGGCCGGCGGAACCGCGCGCCGTCGATGCCCATGAAGTACATCAGCTTGTCGTTCGGATCCTCGACCGAGTTGAGCAGCAAGAGCCCCCCGACCTGCGCCATCGCCTCGAGGATCAGCACCGCGGGCATGATCGGGTGGCCGGGGAAATGCCCGGCGAAGAACGGCTCGTTGATCGTGACGTTCTTGATGCCTTCGATCCACTGGCCTTCCTCGAGGTGCGTGATGCGGTCGACCAGCAGCATCGGATAGCGATGCGGGAGGATCTCGAGGATCGACGTGATGTCCCACTCGTCGGGCGCGGCGCCGGCCCTGCGCCCCGGCAGCGGCAGCGCCGCCTTGAGATGCTTGACGAACGCCACGTGGCCCGCATGGCCCGCGCGCCGCGCCTGCACGTGGCCAAGCAGCGGACCGCCGAGCAGCGACAGGTCGCCCAGCAGGTCGAGGATCTTGTGACGCACGAACTCGTCCGGGTAGCGCAGCGGCTCGCGGTTGCGCAGTTCGCCGTCCTCCCCCACGACCAGGGCGCTCTCGAGCCGCCCACCCTTGATCCAGCCGGCGGCGCGCAGCGCCTCGATGTCGCGCTCGAGCACGAACGTGCGGGCCGGCGCGATCTCCTTCATGAACGACTCGCGATCGATGTCGAGGCTGAGCGTCTGGCAGCCGATCAGCGGATGGTCGTAGTCGATCGTGAACGTGATCTTGAACCCGTTGTACGGCAGCGCCGACAACTCGACGCCGTTCTCGCTCCAGCGCACCGGCTTCGTGACCTTGATGTGCCGGCGCGCGCGGTCCTGCTCTAGGAGCCCGGCTTCGAGCAGCAGGTGGGCGATCGGCGCGGCGCTGCCGTCTTTGGGTTCCGGGATCTCCATGGTGGTGGTCTCGATGCGCACGTTGTCGATGCCGAGGCCGGCGACGGCGGCGAGCAGGTGCTCCATGGTGTGGATCTGGACGCCGTTCTGCTGCAGGATCGTGCGCCGCCCCGCCCGCGGATCGAAATGCGCGTTCTCGGGCCGCACCTCGACCTCCGGCTGGTTCGGCAGGTCGACGCGCACGAACCGCACGCCGGTGCCGGCCGCCGCCGGGCGGAACGTTACGGACCCGGCCTCGCCGGTATGCAGCCCGATACCCTCGATCGTCACCGGACGAGCGAGGGTGTGCTGCTGCTCGCGAGGCGTCATCTCACCTTTTCCCGGTCGCTGTGCTGTTCGATCTCCGTCACGCGGCGCTCGAGGTCCTTGGTGCGCTGGAACAGTTCCGGCAGCTTCTGGATGAACGCCATCACCCGCTTGAACAGCGAGTGCGGCATGGCGGGGAAGAACCCGGCCACCACCGCCTCCTCGGGCACCGACTTGCTGACGCCGCTCTTGGCGCCGATCGTGGCGCGGCGGCCGACCACGATGTGACCGATCAGGCCGGCCTGCCCGCCGATCGTGACGTAGTCCTCGAGCCGCGTGCTGCCGGAGATGCCGACCTGCGCGACGATGATGCAGTGGCGGCCGATCACCACGTTGTGGCCGATCTGGACCAGGTTGTCGATCTTGGTGCCGTCGCCGATCCGCGTGCTGTCGGTGGTCGCGCGGTCGACGGTCGTGTTGGCGCCGATCTCGACGTCGTCGCCCACGATCACGTTACCCACCTGCGGCACCTTGTGGTAGCGGCCGTCGTCGAACGCGAACCCGAAACCGTCGCTGCCGATCACGACGCCGGGGTGCAGCAGGCAGCGGTCGCCGATGTGACAGTGGTCGCGCACGGTGACGTTGGGATACACGCGGGTGTCGGCGCCGAGCGTGGCGCCGGCACCGACGTAGCAGCCGGCCATCAGCACGGTGCGCTCGCCGATGCGGGCGCCGGCCTCGATCACGCAGCGTGGTCCGACCGACGCCGAGTCCGCGAGCTGGGCGTCCGGCGCCACCACCGCCGTGGGATGGACCCCGGGCGCCTGCACGTTGGCCTCGGGGCGGAACACCAGCACGATGCGCTGAAACGCCAGGTACGGATTGTCGACCTGCAGCAGCGGGACCGGTGAGCTGCGCGGCTCCCGCGAGCAGATCACCGCCGACGCGCCGGTCTCGAGCAGGTAGGAGTCGTAGCGGGCGTTCGCGAGGAACGTGATGTCCCCGGCCGTCGCCTCGCGGATCCCCGCCACGCCGTGGATCGGGGTCTCGGGGTCACCGTTCACCTCGCCGCCGACGAGTTCGGCGAGCTCCCTCAGCGTACGCGTCATGGTGGCCATCCCCTACTTCGTCGTGGGCGTGGTCGTGGGCGTGCGGCTCTTGAGTTCGGCGAGCACGTCCCCGGTGAGGTCCAGCGTGCGATTCGCGTAGATGATGTAGCCGCTCGCCGAATCGAGCACCAGATCGAGCGCCCGGTCGCTCGCCACCTTCTCGACCGCCGAGCGGATCTGCGCCACCACGTCGCCGGTGGCGCGCTCGTTCTCCTGCACGGCCTTGCCCTGCGGGCCCCAGATGTCCTGGATGAACCGCTCGTAGTCGCTGATCGCCTTCTGCAGCGCCTCCTCCTTCTCCTGGCGCTTGAGCGCGGACAGGATCGGCGACTGGTCGCGGACCTCGGTGCGCAGCTGCTCCACCGCCTTCTGCTTCTCGGCGGCCTCGTCGCGCCAGCCGGTCACCTGGCGGTCGAACCGCGACTGCGCCTCCTTCGCGGTGTCGAACTCGAGGAAGATGCGGGCGGAATCGATGTACCCGACGCGAAAGTCCGCCGCGCGGGACACCGACCCCGGGCTCACAGCGCCCAGCAGACACACGAAGGCGAGGCCGATCCGGCGAGCGACGCGTGCACGGATTCGGAGCGGCAGGTGCGAGGTGCGGGGGACGCGCATCATCAGAAGCCGATGTTTCCGATCAGGAAGTGACCCTTGAACCGGCCCTTGCGGGTGTAGACGCCGGTCGCGGTGTTGAATTCCTCGTGATTGAATCCGTAGCCGTAGTCGAATCCGATGTTTCCGAGCAGCGGGATCTCCATGCGGAACCCCAGCCCCAGGCTCATCTTGAGGTCGAACGGCTTGATTTCCCGCGGCATGTCCCAGGTGTTGCCGGCATCGAAGAAGACCACACCGTGAAGCGGATGAACAACCGGAAACTGTTGTTCGATCGTATAGACCGTCATGAACCGGCCGCCGGGATAGCGCACCGACCGGTAGCTGGTGGTGTGAACACCGGTGCTGTCCGTGGTGGTCACCGGAATCGCGTCCTGGAACTTCCTCGGCACCACCTCGTAATCGTCGTAACCGCGCAACGGGTCGAGAGTCGTGCCGCCACCCAGTCGGAACCGTTCGTAGGGCGGCACCGGGTACCGCTGGCCCACGTAGCCGCTCAGCACGGCGACCCGGCTCTTGATCATGGTGGTGAGGCCCTTGAGGATCGACGGCAGATACAGCCGCCCCTCACCGCGATGCTTGTTGAAGTTCACGGCCCCTCCGAACGCGCCCCCGGCGAGCTCGCTATCGAGCTCGAGCCGGGTGCCCCGCGTGGGATAGAACGGATTGTCCGTGCTGTTGCGGCTGAACGTGAAGTCGAAGCTGCTCGTCAGGACACCCTTCCCCACCTGGACCCCCTGGAGCACGGTGGAGTCCTCGGGCGAGAGCGTATCGCTGAACGCGGTGATCTTCACGTTCTCGAGCCGGTAACTGACCGATCCGCGCGAATAGTCGGGCCACGGCAGCGGCCGTCCGATGCGGCCCGAGCCGCCGGTGCGGCGGTCGTTGTACAGGTCGAGCTCGCGATAGGTGTTGAACAGCGAGAACCCGAGCAGCGTGGGCGTGCCGCGGAACCACGGCTCGGTGAAGCTCAGCTCGTAGTCCGAGGTCTTGCCGCCGCGCTCGAGGTGCATGTTCACGCTCTGGCCGTTGCCGAGCACGTTGTTGTGGCCGAGCTCGACGAAGCCGGTGACGCCGCTCTGGCTGGTGTAGCCGGCGCCCGCGGAGGCGGTGCCGACCTGCTTCTCCTTGATCTTGAGATTGATGTCGACGTCGGTGCTCTCGACGGGAGCGAAGTCGATCTGCACGTCCTCGAAGATCCCGAGCCGCATGATGTCGCCCTGGGTCCGGATCAGCGCCGAGCGGCGGAACTGGTCGCCCTCGTGGATCGAGATCTCGCGGCGGATCACGTTCTCACGCGTGCCCTTGTTCCCCGCGATGTTCACGAACCGCACCTTGGACGGCAGGCCCTCCGTGACGTGGAACACCACGTCGACCAGCGAGTCCCGCACGGCCTCGCGCGGCTCGATGTTGAGGTACAGGTAACCCTTCTCGGCGTACTCGCCGTACGCGGCGCTCTGCGCCCGTTCGATGCGGGACTGGTCGTACTGGACGCGGTTGCCCTTCGTGCGCCAGCCCTTCTCGAGCGTGGCCGTCGGCAGCGCGCTGTTCCCCGACCACGAGATCGCGCCGAAATCGTAGTGGCGCCCCTCGTCGACCGTGACCCGGTAGATCAACCGGTCGGAGCGCGACCCCGGCAACAGGTCGTGCGACGCGACGGTGGCGTCGCGGTAGCCGTTCTTGTGGTAGACGGCCTCGATCCCGGTCGCGTCGTCGGCGATGTTCTCGTCCTTGACGTCGCCGCCGCCCAGCGCCCAGCGTGCGTGGGACTTCATGGCCTTGCGAAGCCTCCGGGGGGCGATCGCGTGCACGCCCGCGAACTCGATCCGCTGGATCTTGACCTTCTCGCCCTCTGCGATCTTGAACGTCACCGTGACCAGTTGGGTCGCGGCGGCGGTGTCGGCCTGGGCCTGGACGGTGGCGCGGGCGTAGCCTTCGCCATGGTAGTAGTGGATCAGCGAGTCGATCTGGGCCTCGACGAGCGTCGGCTGGAACGCCTCGCCGACGTGCAGGTTCATGTGCTTCTCGAGATCGCTGTTCTCGCGCTTCTTGTTGCCCGCGAACGCGATCTTGCCGATGCGCGGCCGCTCCTTCACGTGGATCACGAGATCCACCTGGGAATCGTGCTGTACCGGGTCCACGAAGATGTCGCCGAACAGGCCGAGCGCGAACAACTTGCGAATCCCGCGCTTCACCATGTCCTCGGAGAACCGGGTGCCGGACTGCACCTCGAACGTGCGCAGCACGCGCGCGCTGTCGACGGCCACGTTGCCCTGGACGCTGACGCGTCCGACGCGCAGCTCGGTTGGCGTCGTCGCCGGCGCGCCGACCGTGACCGAGTCCGGGACCGCCGCGGCCGGGGCAGCGGGCGCTTGCGCGCCCGATGCCGCCGGCAGCACGGCGAGCAGGATCAGACCCAGCGCCGCGGAGGCGCTAACTCTGAGGTGTCGCAGGAGCGGGAGCCGCCACCGGCTCGGGGGCCGGCTTGAGTCCCGGGGGGCTGGTGTCGAACTGCAACTCGTCGTTCGCGCGCGAGACCTTGATGAGGGAGCCGCCTTTGTGCTGGCCGCGCAGGATGTGCTCCGAGAACGGATCCTCGAGCAATCGCTGGATGGCACGCCGGAGCGGCCGCGCCCCGAGTGACGGATCGAACCCGCGATCGATGAGCAGATCCAGGGCTTCGGAAGTGATTTCGAGTTCGATGCTTTGGACACTCAGTCGTTCCTTCACCTGGCCCAGCAGAATGTCCACGATCTTGCGCATGTCTTCGCGCGTGAGGGCGTGGAACACGATCACATCGTCGATGCGGTTGAGGAATTCCGGGTTGAACGCCCGCTTGAGCTCGTCCTGCACGGTGCTCTTGATGGCAGCGAACTGCTGGGCACTGCCCTCGGCCTGCTTGAAACCCAGATTACGACCGCCCGACACGATCTGCCGGCCCCCGAGATTCGACGTCATGATGATCACCGTGTTCTTGAAATCGACACGGCGGCGGGAGCTGTCGGTCAAGACTCCGTCATCGAGGACCTGTAGCAGCACATTGAACACGTCCGGGTGCGCTTTTTCAATCTCGTCGAGCAGCACCACCGAGTACGGCTTGCGCCGGACCTTCTCGGTGAGCTGGCCCCCTTCCTCGTACCCCACATACCCCGGAGGTGCTCCCACGAGTCTCGAAACCGAGAATTTCTCCATGTATTCCGACATGTCAATGCGGATCAGCGCGTCCTCGTCGTCGAACAGGAACGCCGCCAGCGCGCGCGCCAGCTCGGTCTTTCCGACCCCCGTGGGGCCGAGAAAAATAAACGACCCGATCGGCCGCTTGGGGTCCCTGAGGCCCACCCGGTTGCGCCGCACCGCGCGCGACACCGCGGCCACCGCCTCGTCCTGGCCGACGACGCGCTTGCGCAGTTCGTCCTCCATGCGCAGCAGCTTCGCGGTCTCCTCCTCCGCCAGCTTGACCATCGGAATGCCGGTCATCACCGACAGCACCGCCGCGATCAGGTCCTCGTTGACCTGGACCTCCTTGTCGCGCTTGGACTCGTTCCACGACTTCTTGAACTCGTTGCGCTTCGCGCGCAGGTCCTTTTCCTTGTCCCGCAACCGTGCAGCCTTTTCATATTCCTGACCCCGGATCGCCGCTTCCTTCTCCTTCACGACCTCCTCGAGCTTCTTCTCGAGCTCGTGGATCTCGGCGGGGACGGTGCTCACCGACAGCCGTGCGCGTGCGCACGCCTCGTCGATGACGTCGATCGCCTTGTCCGGGAAGAACCGGTCGTTCATGTAGCGGTCCGACAGCTTGACCGCCTGCACCACCGCCTCGTCGGTGATCTTGACCCCGTGGTGCGCCTCGTACTTGTCGCGCAGGCCCATCAGGATCGCGATCGTGTCCTGGATGCTGGGCTGGTCCACCATCACCGGCTGGAACCGCCGCTCGAGCGCGCCGTCCTTCTCGATGTACTTGCGGTACTCGTCGAGCGTGGTGGCGCCGATGCACTGCAGCTCGCCGCGCGCCAGCGCGGGCTTCAGCATGTTGGAGGCGTCGATGGCACCCTCGGCGCCGCCGGCCCCGACGATCGTGTGCAGCTCGTCGATGAAGATCACGGTGTCCTTCGACTCCCGGATCTCGTTCATGACGGTCTTCAGCCGTTCCTCGAACTGGCCGCGGTACTTGGTGCCGGCCACCACCGCCGCGAGGTCGAGCGTCACGATGCGCTTGTTCTTGAGGCTCTCCGGCACCTGCGCCGACACGATGCGCTGCGCCAGGCCCTCGGCGATCGCGGTCTTGCCGACGCCGGGCTCGCCGATCAGCACCGGGTTGTTCTTCTTGCGGCGCGACAGCACCTGGATGACACGCTCGATCTCCTTGTCGCGGCCGATGACCGGGTCCAGCTTGCCTTCGCGCGCGAGCTGCGTGAGGTCGCGGCCGAACTGGTTGAGCGCCGGCGTCTCGGGACGCTCCTCGCGCTCCGAGCCCGACGCCGACGACGGCGTGCCGCCGAGCAGCTTGAGCGTCTCTTCGCGCACCCGCTTGCGATCGACGCCCAGCTCCAGCAGCACCTTGGCCGCCACGCCCTCGCCTTCGCGGATCAGGCCCAGCAGCAGGTGCTCGGTGCCGACGTAGTTGTGGCCCAGCGACCGCGCCTCCTCCACGGCCAGCTCGAGCACGCGCTTCGCGCGCGGCGTGAACGGGATCTCGCCGATCGTCATCGTGCCGCCGGCGGCGCTCACCATGTTCTCGACCTCCTGGCGGATGCGGTCGAGGTCGAGCCCCAGGTTGTTGAGCACGGTCGCGGCGATGCCTTCGCCCTCACGGATCACGCCGAGCAGCAGGTGCTCGGTGCCGATGTAGTCGTGCTGGAGGCGCGCCGCCTCCTCGCGCGCGAGGTAGATCACTTTTCGAACTCGTTCCGTAAATTTGTCGTGCATGAGGTTGTGCTGGGGGCATTCGAATCAGGTTCACCCGCTTCGAAACCCTTCGCGACTCCTTTCCGGTTATTTTCTCAAGAATCTGGTGTTCGTGTGGTGGTTGCTCCGTCCTATTCAGAATACGACCCCCGTCAAACCGGCGGGGGGATCAGGTCTCCGTGGCCGCCAGGCGTTCGCGCACCAGCTGGGCGCGATACACGTTGCGTTCGGCGGGCGTCAGGTCGGTGCCGAACCGGCGCTGCAGATGCGCGGGCTGGGCGACGACCAGCAGCTCGTTGAGCACGCTGAGCGGGCACATGCCGCTGAGGCCGAGCGCCACCCCGAGCCGCACCGCCGAGCACAGGTTGATGACTTCGCGGGCGTGGATCGAGCGGCAGTAGCGCAGCGTGCCGTACGCGCGCCACACCTTGTCCTCGATCTGCACCCGGGCGTCGCGCAGCATGCGCTCGCGCGCGCGTTCCTCGGTCTCGATGATCTGGCGCGTCACGCGCTCGAGGCTCTCGATGGAATCGTGCTCGCTGCGGCCGAGCGTGGTCTGGTTCGAGATCTGGAACAGGTTGCCCATCACCTCGCTGTGCTCGCCGTACAGTCCGCGCACGTTGAGCCCCACCTGCATGATGCTCTTGAGCACCTTCTGGATCTCGTCGAGGAGCACCAGCGCCGGCAGATGGATCAGCACCGACGCGCGCAGCCCGGTGCCGGCGTTCGTCGGGCACGATGTGAGGTAGCCGATCTCGTCCGAGAACGCGAAGTCGAGCGCCTGGTCGAGTTCGTCGTCGGCGGCGTCGGCGCGCGCCCACGCCTCGGCGAGCTGGAACCCGGGCGTCATCGCCTGCAGCCGCAGGTGGTCCTCCTCGTTGATCATCAGCGACAGCCGCTCCTCGGGCGCGATCGCGATGCCGCGCGGGCGGGCGCCGTCCCCCAGCTCGTGGCTCACCAGCCGGCGTTCGACCAGGATCTGGCGTTCGACCGGCGTGAGCTCCTGCATCTTGAGGAACAGGCCGCCGTGGAACGCGGCCGACTGCTGCGCCGCGTTCGACACGCTCACCAGCACGCCCTGCAGTTGCTCCTCGCGGGCGCGATGCGTGAACGGCACGCTCTGCAGATTGCGGGCGAGCCGGATGCGGGTGCTGAGCACGAGGTCCGCGTGCGGGCCGTCGCCGCCGAGCCACGGGCTCGGCTGCTCGAGCAGCGGATCGATCGGGTGGCTCGAGTGGCCGTTGGGTTCGGTCATGACGCCTGCTCCGGATTGGCGGTGCTCGGTTCGGCCTGCGGTTCGGACTCGAGACGCTTGATCTCGTCCCGGATCGAGGCGGCGTGCTCGAATTCCTCGCGCTCCACGGCCCGCTGCAGTTCGTCGTGCAGCCGGTGGATCTGGCGCGAGCGATTCGCCCCCACGCCATCGCGCGTCGGGGTCTTGCCGCGGTGGCGCGTGTCGCCGTGGATGCGGCGCAACAGCGGCCGCAGCTGGAACTGGAACGCGGTGTAGCAGTCAGCGCAGCCCAGCCGGCCGGTCTCCTTGAACGCGGAGTAGCGCAGGCCGCAGCGCGGGCACTGCACGCTGCCGACCCGCTCCTCGTCGGTCGTCGTCATGCCGTCGACCATCCCCGCCAGCAGGTCCGCGATGTCGAACTTGCCCTGCTTGGCGCCGGCCTGGAGCCCGCGTTCCTCGGCGCACCGGTCGCACACGTGGATCTCCGACATCTTGTTGTCGTGGATCTCGGTGAAATGAACGGTCGCCGGGTTCTTGCCGCACACCTGACACAGCATCGAAGGCATCCTCTCAGGCTGGCACGAGCCGGCCGGCCCGCAGCACCAGGGTGCGGTCTGCGAGCGCCGCCAGCCTATCATTGTGAGTTACCACCACAAACGTTTGATGCCGTTCGCGCGCCAGCGTCGCCAGCAGTTCGTGGAGCAGCGTGGCGTTGGCGCTGTCGAGGTTGCCGGACGGCTCGTCCGCGAGCACGAGTTCCGGCTCCGCCACCAGCGCGCGGGCGACCGCCACCCGCTGCGCCTCCCCGCCCGACAGCTCGGACGGCAGGTGCAGCCAGCGCTCGTCGAGGCCCACCGCGTGCATCGCGGCGCGGGCCCGTTCGCGCGCTATCGAAGGCTCGATCTTCGCGATGAGCAGCGGCATCATCACGTTCTCCTCGGCGGTGAACTCGGGCAACAGATGGTGGAACTGGAACACGAACCCCAGCGAGCGGGCCCGGAACGCGGCGAGCTCGCGCCCGCCCAACCGGTCCAGCCGCTGCCCCCGCACCATGACGATCCCGGCATCGGCACGGTCGAGTGTCCCGAGAATGTTCAACAACGTGCTCTTCCCGGACCCCGACGCCCCCAGGATCACGACGATCGTCCCGCGCCGGACCTCGAGTTCCGCATCGTCGAGCACGACGAGCGACCCGGTGGGCGTACGATAGGACTTCGTCAAGCCCGTGGCGGCGAGCGCCACGTCATGGCCGGTTATCGGCGCCGACCCCGCCGCGTTTGAGGCCTGCGTTGGGGCGCCCGACCCGGACACCGGGGCGGGCACTGCGGCGCCCGCGCCGCCCGGGCTCGCGGCGGTCATGCCTGCCGCCGGATCGCGTCCACGGGTTCGAGCTGCGATGCGCGCCACGCCGGGTAGAGCGCCGCGGCCAGGCACAGCACGAACGCCGCGATCGTGACGGTCACGAAATCGCCGACCTCAGGCCGCACGGGCAGCCGCTCGATGAAATACACGTCGCCCGGCAGCTTCACGAACGGATAGCGCTGCAGCACCGCGATCAGGCCGGCGGCCAGCGCCACTCCCAGCAGCGTGCCCGCACCGCCGATCAGCAGGCCCTCGACGAGGAACACCCGCAGCACGAACGACCCGTCGGCGCCCATGCTCTTCAGCACGCCGATGTCGCGGCGCTTCTCGAGCACGACCATGAACAGCGTGCTGACGATGTTGAACGCGGCGACCAGCACGATCAGCGCGAGGATCACGAACATCACGGTCTTCTCGAGCTTCATCCACGTGAACAGGTTCCGGTTCAGCTCGATCCAGTTGTTCGCCCGCAGGTCGTCGCGCCCCGCGGCGAGCAGCAGGCGGTTCGCGGCCTCGGGTGCGGTGAACATGTCGGCGAGCCGGATCTCGATGCCGGTGACCGCCGGACCGAGCTGGAAGAACTCCTGGGACGCGGCGATCGACGTGAAGCCGAAGCTCGAGTCGTAGGTGTAGAGCCCCGACGTGAAGATCCCGACCAGCCGGAACTGCCGGAGCCGCGGCGTGTAGCCCAGCGCCGAGCCCGGCGCACCCTGCAGCGTCGCGAGCACCACCGGCTCGTCGAGCCGGGCGCCGAGCCGCGCGGCCAGCTCCGAGCCCAGCACGATGCCCGGCATGCCGTCCCGGGTCGCGCGCGGAATCGAATCGAGCGGCGGATCGATGTGGGCCCCGATCGTCGTCACGCGGCGCTCGGCGGCCAGGTCGACGCCCTTGAGCACCAGCCCTTCCGTCTGACCCTCGCGGAACACCATCGCCTTGACGTAGGTGAACGGGGCGACGCCCACCACGCCCGGTTGCCGGCGCACGCGCTCGAGCACCGGTTCGGGTGCGGTGATGCCGGCGGACGTGCGGCCGAGCAGGATCACGTGCGCATCGGTGCCCGCGATGCGCGTCTGGATCTCGCTCTCGAAGCCGTTCATCACGGCGAGCACCGTGAGCAGTGCGGTCACGCCCAGCGCGACGCCACCGATCGAGATCCCGGTGAGCAGCGTGATGAACCCGGCGTGACGCCGGGTGCGCAGGTACCGGCTCGCGATCCAGAACGGAACGTTCATCGAGGCTTGGGGTGCTCCGGGGGCCGCTCGGGGGGCCGCTCGGGGCGCCGCTCCGGCGCCCGCTCCGGAGCCGGAACCGCCGGTGACACCGACGCCCGCACGGCCGCCGCGACGCCGGACCTGGCCGACCGCGACGCCTCGGCCACCGCGGGGTCCTGGGCGGGTGCCGTCGGGCTGCCCTCGGAAGTCATGTTCGCAGCCTCGAGCGCCTCGACCTCGTCGTCGTCGAGTTCGCGCGCGCCCTCCTCGGGCCGCAGCGCCGGGAACAGCAGCACGTCGCGGATCGACCGTGAATCCGTGAACAGCATCGCCAGCCGGTCGATGCCGATGCCGCAGCCGCCGGTCGGGGGCATGCCGTACTCGAGCGCGCGCACGTAGTCGAGATCCATCGGCTGCGCCTCGTCGTCGCCCTGCGCCCTGAGCTCGGTCTGGGCCTCGAACGCCTGGCGCTGCGCGTCGGGATCGTTCTGCTCCGAGAACGCGTTCGCGAGCTCCATGCCGGCGACGAACAACTCGAAGCGCTCGACCACCCGCGGATTCGAGCGGCTCACGCGCGCGAGGGGCGACGTCTCGACCGGGTAGTCGACCACGAACGTCGGCTGCCGCAGCTCAGGCTGCACCAGCTCGCTGAACAGCGCATCGAGCAGCCCGCCCGCGCTCATGCCGGGACGCACCGCGATGCCGAGCCGCTCCGCGTGCCGCGCGAGCTTCGCCGCATCGAGATCGTGGATGCTGTCCCCCACGCGCTCGCTCACGGCGTCGAGCATCGACAGCCGCGGGAACGGCGGCGTGAAGTCGAGCGTCTCGCCTTGCCAGTCGAACGCCATGGCGCCGCGCACCGCGGTGGCGGCGCCGGCGACCAGCGACTCGGTCGTCGACATCATGCCGGTCACGTCGGCGAACGCCTGGTAGAACTCGAGCATCGTGAATTCCGGATTGTGCGTGCGGTCCATGCCCTCGTTGCGGAAGTCGCGCGCGAACTCGTACACCCGCTCGATGCCTCCCACGATCAGCCGCTTGAGGTACAGCTCGTTCGAGATCCGCAGGTACAGCTCCATGTCGAGCGCGTTGTGGCGCGTCACGAACGGCCGAGCGAACGCGCCGCCGTACTGCGGCTGCAGCACCGGCGTCTCGACCTCGAGGAACCCGCGCGCATGCAGCCCGAGCCTGAGCGCCGCGATCAGCCGGGCCCGGCGCCGGAACACCTCACGCACCTCGAGGTTCATGAACAGGTCGGCGTAGCGCTGGCGGAACCGAGTCTCGGGATCCTTCAGGCCGTGCCATTTCTCGGGCAGCGGACGCAGCGACTTGGCCAGCAGCTCGAGCCGGTCGACGCGCACCGTGATCTCGCCGGTGCGGGTGCGGAACAGCGCGCCCTCGACGCCGATCCAGTCGCCCACGTCGAGCAGCTCGTAGCGGGCGTAGGCATCGCCGAGCTGGTCGGCCTTGAAGTACAGCTGGATCCGGCCGGTGCCGTCGAGCAGGTGCGCGAACCCGGCCTTGCCGTGGCCACGCAGCGCCATCACCCGGCCCGCGACGCGCACCGGCTCCCCGAACTCGGCCGTCACCGCGTCGCCACGGGCCAGCAACTCCTGGGCGTGGTGGCTGACGTCGAACGCGTACGCGTAGGCGGGGACCCCGAGGTCGCGCCAGCGCTGGATCTTCTCGCGGCGCTGGCGGATCAGGTCTTCGAGCGACATCGGACTCCTTCCACGCGGACGGTAAGGCCGCAGCATCCCGGCGGGATCGGCGCGGGCCCCTGGAAATGGCGGAGCCTAGGCGGCGCGAACGCCCAACGCAACACCGGCCCCGTCACGCGCCGATGCGGTGCAGGTGCTCGAGGTCGAGCTTGCCGGCGCCGGGATCGACCGGCAGCGGGTAGTCGCCGGTGAAGCAGGCGTTGCAGAACTGGCTGCCGTCCTGCTCGCACTCGAGCAGCCCCGGCATCGACAGATAGCCGATCGAGTCGGCCTCGAGGTATTCGCGGATCTCGTCCGGGGTCTTGAGCGCGCCGATCAGCTCGCGCTGGCTCGGCGTGTCGATGCCGTAGAAACACGGATGCGTGATGGGCGGCGAGCCGATCCGGAAGTGCACCTCGCGCGCGCCGTTGCGGCGCAGCATGCGCACCAGCTTGCGGCTCGTCGTGCCGCGCACGATCGAGTCGTCGACCAGCACCACGCGCTGGCCGGCCAGCACGTCGCGCACCGGATTGAACTTCACCCGCACGCTGGAGTCGCGGCCGCTCTGCTGCGGCTGGATGAACGTGCGGCCGACGTAGTGGTTGCGGATCAGCCCCAGCTCGAACCTCAGCCCCGAGGCCTCGCTGTAACCGAGCGCGATCGAGTTGCTGGAATCCGGCACCGCGATGACCACGTCGGCCTGGGCCGGATGCTCCTGGGCCAGCCGGTGGCCGATGCGCCGCCGCACCCGGTCCACGGTCTCGCCGAACACGCGGCTGTCGGGCCGCGAGAAATAGATGTGCTCGAAGATGCACTGGCGCAGCGGCGCCACCCGGTCGAACGCGCGGCGCGACCGCATGCCGTGGGCGTCGATCCGCACCAGCTCCCCCGGCTCCACGTCGCGGATGAATTCCGCCGCGGTGAGGTCGAGCGCGCACGATTCGCTCGCCACCACGTAGCCGTCGCCGAGCCGGCCGATGCACAACGGCCGGAACCCGAGCGGGTCGCGCATGGCGAACACCCCGTCCCGCGTCAGCACCACCAGCGAATACGCGCCGCGCACCTGGTGCGCCGCGTCGATCAGCGCGTCCTCGTCGGCGGCGTGCGACGACCGCGCGATCAGGTGCAGCAGGATCTCGGTGTCGAGCGTGGTCTGAAAGATCGAGCCCGACGCCTCGAGCTCGGAGCGCAGCGCGCGCGCGTTCACCAGATTGCCGTTGTGCGCGAGCGCCAGCGGGCCGCCGCGGTATACCACCATCAGCGGCTGGGTGTTCTCGCGGGTCAGGCTGCCCGAGGTGGAGTAGCGGTTGTGGCCGATCGCGGTCGAGCCCTGGAGCCCGGCGATCGATGCCTCGTCGAACACGTCCGACACCAGCCCCAGGCCCTTGTGGGTGCGGAACTCGCCGGCGTCGTCGCACGCCACGATGCCGGCCGCCTCCTGCCCGCGGTGCTGGAGCGCGTGCAGGCCGAGGCAGGTGATCTCGGCGGCGTTCGGCACGCCGATCGCGGCGAACACTCCGCACTCCTCGCGCCAGCTTCCGTTCCACGGTGTCGCACGCGCGCCCCGGTTCGATTCGATCATGACGAGCCCTCGCCTCCGGCCACCGCCACGGACGGTGTCGCGGAATCCAACTCGATCGGAGCAAGCCACGGCAGCGGCAGCCGGCCCGATCCGATCCGGTGGTCCTCCGA
Source organism: Candidatus Eiseniibacteriota bacterium (assembly GCA_038231135.1). Taxonomy (GTDB): domain Bacteria; phylum Eisenbacteria; class RBG-16-71-46; order RBG-16-71-46; family RBG-16-71-46; genus JANLWX01. Next base: position 63,627 of record JBBRLX010000007.1, read on the forward strand.
CAGCGGATTGCATAATAGTCCGTGACGCCGGTCGCGGAGCACGACCAGATCCGCTGTGCTGCGGCCCGCGCCTGGGCTGAACTCCAGGATCCACGCCACGCCCTCGCGGACCTCGATGTCGCGGCCCGTTTCGTGGAGCCACCAGCGCTCGGCGGCGGGGCGGCGGTCGCCCTCCCGCTCCGTCACCACCACGACCCGCGCCCCCGCCGGCACCGGGGCCGGCTCGCGGCCTGAGTTCCGCAGGATGCAGCGCTCCTTATGGGGGTTGAAGAATTGCGACGAAGCGTCGAGCAGCCGCTCAAGCCGTGGCCGGGTCGGGAGCGGTCCGCGCAATTCCATCAACCGCATGCGCTTGAGTGTCACGACCTCGCCTCCTGCATCCAGTCGGGCCCGCATCACGGCGAGCGCCGAAACCGCCGCCGGATCCGGCGCCAGCAGCTCGATCCACGCCTGTGCGACACGCACGCGCGGCGGGCGCTTCGGGGGCGCCACCCGCGTGGTCACGCCGTCACCCCGAGATGCCGCGCCAGCCCGCGGAAGATCTCGAGCCCCGGTCCGTCGCCCGGGTCCAGGGCACCCTCGAGCAGCCGGCGCTCGCGCTCGCGCGCCCACGGCCCCGCCGCGGTACGGGCGAGCCCGGCGAGATCCTGCGCGCGTTCCGGGTGCGGCATGATCGCGAGCACGTTGCCCGACGGATTCGACACCGCGGCCACCGCCAATTCGGAGCCGTTCGGCAGCGCCGGAAATTCCGTGGCGGCCTGGCCGCCGGGGTCCGCGTAGCGCAGCGGCACGCAGCCCGCGCCGAGCAGCTCCGCCATGCGGCCGGGCGCGCCCAGGAACCGCCCCTCGCCGTGTGCGACCGGCATCGGCAGCACCGTGCCCGGCTGGATCCCGCGGGTGAACAGGCAGTTCGACGCCTCGATCCTGAGTTCGATCCATGCCGCGTAATAGCCGGCGCGTCCCGGCATGCGGTTGCGCGCCAGCGCCAGCTCGACGCCGGCGCCGCCCGGCACGAGTCCCGCCTCCACGAGCACCTGGGCGCCGTTGCAGATGCCGAGCACCGGCTTGCCGCGCTCCGCCTCCGCGGCCAGCGCCTCCACGGCGGCGCTCTTCGCGGCCAGCGCCCCCGCCCGCACGCGGTCCTGATACGAGAACCCCCCAGGCAGCACGAACGCCGCGAAGTCGCGGAGCCGCTCGGAGTCGAGCGTCCAGCGCAGGACGCGCGGCGCGAGCCCCACGCGTTCCAGCGCACGCACCGTCTCCGTTTCACAGTTCACGCCCGGCAGCTGCAGCACGAGCACCGCGGGCGCCGTCACGTCACCGCCTCGTTCCAGATCCGCTCGAGCGGCGCCGCGTGCGCGGCACGCAGTTCCGCCACGCTCCATTCGAGCATGCCCGACTCGGCGGCGCGGATGCGCAGCCCCGGAGTCGTGACCGTGGTGCCGAGCGGCCACGCCAGCAGCCGCCGCTCGCGCGCGGCGTGGTAGAACCGCGCGGCGCGCTCCGCCCGCACCTCGAACACGATACCGGGCCGCTCGCTGAACAGCGCCGGCGCGAGCGCGCTGTCGAGCGGCCCCAGGTCGACGTCGATGCCGGCCAGGCCCGAGCCCGCGAGCAGCATCTCGGCGAGCGCGACCGCGAGCCCGCCGTCGCCCACCGCGTGGGCGGCGCGCACCCAGCGGCCCTCGGCCGCGAGCACCGCCAGCTCCTCGAGCCGGGCCTCGTGCCCGAGATCGATGGCGGGCGGCGCGCCGGCCAGCGACTCGTGCATCACGGTGCGCACGTACGCCGAGCCGGTGAGAGTGTCGCGCGGCTCGCCCACCAGCACGAGGAACGCGCCCGGCTCGCCGGTCGCGATGCCGGGTGCGGCGGCCGGCTCCTTCACCACGCCCGCGCACATCACGATCGGCGACGGCGGAATCGCCCGCGTGCCGGTCTGGTTGTAGAGGCTGACGTTCCCGCTCACGAACGGCAACGCCGCGCCCGGCGCGGCGAGGCCGCCGAGCGCCTCCGCGGCCACCGCCAGACCTTCGAGCGTCGCCTCGAATTCACCCATCACCAGCGGATCCTCGGGGCTGCCGGAATTGAGACAGTCGGTGAGCGCCCACGGCCGGCCGCCGGTGCACGCCACCTTGCGCGCCGCCTCGGCCACCGCGTGACGGGCGCCCAGCTCGGGATCGGCGTCGCACCACCATGGATTGCCGCCGACGGCGAGCGCGACGCCAAGATTGCGGCCGGGCGCGGGCACGAACAGCGCGGCGTCGCCTTCGCCCGGCCTCAGCCAGGTACGGCCCTGCACTTCGCTGTCGTAGTGGCGGAACAGGTAGTCGCGCGCACCGCCGTTCACTGACCCCAGCAGCGCGAGCAGCGCGCCCCTTGGATCGGGATGCGGGCGCCGCAGCTTGCGCGGCGCCGCCGGCACGCGGCGCCGGGACGGACGCGCGATGCGGCGTCCGGCGGTGATCGCGTCCACGTCGCAGTCCACCACCACGACGTCGCGCCAGGTCACGCGGAACCGGCGCGCGGTGGTGGCGCGTCCGATCACGCGCGCGCCGGCGCCGGGATGCACGTCGCCCAGCGCGAACTCGCGCTCGTAGATGCCGCACAGCTCGGCTGCGAACGCCTCCGGCACCACCCAGCAGTAGCGCTCCTGGGTCTCCGCGCACAGCAGCACCTCGGGCGGCAGCTCGCGCGCGACCCGGTGGAGATCGTCGAGCACGAGTTCGGCGCCGCGCCCGCCGGCGGCCGCCAGCTCGCTCACCGCGCACGCCACGCCGCCCGCGCCCAGATCCTTGAGCCCCGCGCGCACGCCGCGCGCGCGCACCCGGGCGAACGCCTCCTCGTTCGCGACGTTGAGCACGCGCGCCAGGAACGGGTCCGGCAGCTGGACTGCGCCGCGCCGGTCGCCGTCGTGATCGAGCGTCCCGGACGCGAACGCCGCGCCCCCGAACCCGCTGTCGTCGGTCGGCTTGCCCACCAGCACGAACACCCACGGCCCGGCGCCGTCCGGCACGCGGCTGCGCAGCACGCCGTCGCGCGGCGCGATGCCCACCGCCATCACGTTGACGAGCACGGCGCCGTCGAACCGCTCGTCGAAGCACGTGTCGCCGCCCAGGTTCGGGACGCCGAGCGGGTTGCCGTAGCCGGCGATGCCCTCGACGACGCCGCGGATCACGTCGCGCACGTGGACCGCGGCGGCGGGATCGCCGAACCGCAGCGCGTCGAGCACGCCCGCGACCGTGGCGCCCATGCACACCACGTCGCGCACGATGCCGCCGACGCCGGTCGCGGCGCCCTCGACCGGCAGCACCTGGCTCGGGTGATTGTGGCTCTCGTGCGCCAGCACCAGCGCCAGGTCCTGGCACGGCACGGGCAGCGCCACCACCCCGGCGTCCTCGCCCGGCCCGATCAGCACCTGGGGCGCCGCGGACGGCAGCCGCCGCAGCAGCGCGCGCGTCGACTTGTAGGAGCAGTGCTCGCTCCACAGGATGCCGAACAGCACCGCCTCGGCCTCGAGCGGCGCGCGGCCGAGCAGCGCCGGCAGCAGCGTCACCTCCTCGGCGTCGAGCGCGATGCCGCGGGCCGCGAGCGCCCGCGACACCGCCCCCGGGTCACGCGCCTGTTCCAGCGTGTAGGCCCTGGTCGCCGCGCCGAGCAGCGTCATGGTTGACGCGTAAGGCGGCCGCTCGCCGTGCGTCGGCTCACGCCGGCGCGTGGGCGCGCGCGAACAGCGAGTCCACGCCGCGCAGATAGGGTTCGAGCGTGAAGCACTCGGCCAGCCGGTCCGGCGTGAGCGCCTGGCGCACCTGCGGGTCGCGCTCGAGCGCCGCGCGGAACTCCTCGCCGCCGTCGAGCGCCGCGAGCGCCAGGCGCTGGACGATCCCGTAGGCGTGGTCGCGCGCGAGGCCGGCGTCGACCAGTGCCAGCAGCACGCGCTGCGAATGGACGAGTCCGCCGCCGGCCTCGAGATTGCGCCGCATCGCGTCGGGCCGCACGCGCAGCCCCTCGAGCACCCACGCGGTCTCCGCCGCCATGAAGTCCAGCACCTGGAACGCGTCGGGCAGGATCACGCGCTCGACCGACGAATGGCTGATGTCGCGCTCGTGCCACAGCGCCTGATTCTCGAACGCGGCCTGGGCGTAGCCGCGCACCAGCCGCGCCAGCCCGCAGATCCGCTCGCTGCGGATCGGATTGCGCTTGTGCGGCATCGCCGACGAGCCTTTCTGGCGCTCGGCGAACGGTTCCTCGGCCTCCCGCACCTCGGTGCGCTGCAGGTGCCGGACCTCGAGCGCGATGCGCTCGAGCGTCCCCGCCGTCACCGCGAGCGCGGCCAGCAATGCCGCGTGGCGGTCGCGCTGCACCACCTGCGTCGCCACCGGCTCGGGCGTGAGCCCCAGCGCCGCGAGTGCGGCGGTCTCGAGCGCGGCGTCGATGTGAACGAGCGTGCCCACGGCGCCCGAGAACTTCCCCACCGCGCAGTCCGCGAGCGCCGCGCGCACGCGGCGCACGCCGCGCCCCAGCTCTTCGCTCCATACCAGGCACTTGATGCCGAACGTGATCGGCTCGGCGTGGACGCCGTGTGTGCGGCCGGCCATCGGCACGTCGCGATGCCGCTGGGCGAGCGCCCACGCCGCGCGCCACACGCGCTCGAGTTCCGCCGTGAGCATGGCGCCCGCGGCGCCGATCTGGAGCGCGAGCGCCGTGTCCACCAGATCCGACGACGTCATGCCGGCGTGCAGGTGGCGCGCGTCCTCGCCCGCCGACTCCGCGATCATGGTCAGGAACGCGATGACGTCATGCTGCACCTCGGCTTCGATCGCGAGCATGCGCTCGGCGTCGATGTGCGCCCGCTCGCGCACGCGCGCCGCGGTGCCGGCCGGCACCAGGCCCCGCGCCTCGCGCGCGGCCGTGACGGCCAGCTCCACGTCGAGCCAGCCCTCGAGCCGCGATGCGTCGGACCAGATGCCGCGCATCCCGGGCCGGCTCAGGCGTTCGATCACGGTTCGCCCCGCGGCGCCTCGACCAGTGTCAGCGTCACTTCGAGCTCCTTGCCCGCGCGCTCGAGCGTGAACTTGAGCCGGTCGCCCACCGACGCGCCGTAGATGCTCTTCTGCGCGTCGTCCACGGTGTCGATCGTCACGCCGTTCACCCGCCGCAGGCGGTCGCCGACCCGGACCCCGGCCGCGGCGGCGGGACCGTTGGGGTCGACGCGCGTGACGACGAGGCCGTGGATGTCCGCGAACCCGAGCCGCTGGGCGAGATACGGTGTGAGCGGCTGCACCTGCATGCCGGGCCACGCCGACCGCACCCGGCCGTAGGTGCGGATCTCGTCGAGCAGCCGGCGCGCCAGGTTGATGGGGATCGCGAACCCGATCCCGAGCGAGCCGCCGCCCTTCGTGAAGATGAACGTGTTGACGCCGATCACCTCGCCGTCGCCGTTCACCAGCGGCCCGCCGCTGTTGCCGGGATTGATCGCCGCGTCGGTCTGGATCATGTTCTTGTAGACGCCGGATTCGGTGGCCTCGGACTTGACGTCCCGGTGCATCGCGCTGACCACGCCGGCCGTCACGGTGGGCTGGGTGTCGTTGAGCAGGTAACCGAACGGATTGCCGATCGCGATCGCCCACTCGCCCACCACCAGCTGATCGCTGTTGCCGAGCGGCGCCACCGGCAGCCTGGTGCCCGACACCTTGATCACCGCCAGGTCGTAGGTGGAGCTCGCGCCCAGCAGCTTCGCCGGCAGCTGGCGGCCGTCGTTCAGGGTGACGGCGATCTGCTCCGCGTTGTGGATCACGTGCTCGTTCGTGAGCACCGTGCCCGCGGCATCGATGATCACGCCGGAGCCGAGCCCGCTGATGCGTTCCTTGTATTCGGTGGGCGGATAGAACCGGTCCCAGAACTCGTCGCGGAACGCGCCGCCGAACGGATCGGTGCGCACCACGCGCGTCGCCACGACGCTCACCGACACCACCGCCGGGCTGACGCGCTCCGCCGCGGTGACGATCGACGTGCGGCGGCTGGCCGGCAGCGACTCGGCGGCGTCCACGGTCCCGTGCCGGCCCGTCCGTTGCAGCACCCCGAGCGTCCCCGCCACCCCGACCAGCAGCCCGAGCACGAGCCCCGCGGTCCAGCCGCGTCCCCTGCTCATGATGCCGCCTCCGCGTCGTAGCTCACGTGCTCGAGCGACAGCCCGCGCGCGGGCGCCGTGCGGGCCGCCGCGGCGCGGTCGCGCGCCGCCAGCACCGCGAGCATCGCCGCGCCCGGATCGCGGGTCCGGGCGGCGTCGACCACGGTGCCCACGATGTTGCGCACCATGTGATAGAGAAAGTGATCCGCGGCGATGTCGAGGCGCGGGCCCGAGTCCGACCCGGACCATGCGGCGAGATCGATGCGGCACACGGGATCGGCGGGCGAGCTGCCGGTGGCGCGGAACGACGAGCAGTCGTGGCAGCCGAGCAGCGGACGGGTCGCGGCGGCGAGCCGGTCGAGGTCGGGGGTGTGCCGCGGCCACCATGCAAACCGTCCCAGCAGCACGTCGTCGTGATCGAGCAGCCGGTACTGGTAGCGGCGCGCCCGCGCCGAGTGGCGCGCGTGGAATCCCGCGTGGGCCTCGGCGGCCGCCCGCACCCGCACGTCCGCCGGCAGCGCCCGGTCGAGCAGCGGGCGCAGCGCCTGCGCCGGCAGCGCGGTCGCGCTGTCGAACGACGCCACCTGGCCCCGCGCATGCACGCCGGCGTCGGTGCGTCCCGCCGCGTGCAGCGCCGCGACCGGTCCGCCCAGCACCCGGGCGAGCGCCTCCATCAGCGTGCCCTGCACCGTGCGCAGCCCGGGCTGCGACTGCCAGCCATGGAACCCCGTGCCGTCATAGGCCACGAGCAGGCGGAACACCCGCATGTCACGCCCGCCACAGCGCCGCGACTCCCACCACGAGCCAGCCCAGCAGCGCCGCGGCCCTGCCGCCTCCCGGCGCCGCCACCGGGCGCAGCCGGTAATGGCGCGCCTCGAGCCCGGTCGCGACCCGCTCCGCGGTCTCGATCGCGGCGACCACCGCCGGCACCGCGACCGCGCGCCGCGCCGCCAGCGTCTCGCGCCAGCCCCGGGGGGCCCGGCCGGCGCGCAGCGCCTGGAGCCTGGCGATGCGCCGGCACTCGGCGGCGAGCAGCGGCGCGAACCGCAGGGCGAGTCCGATCATCGCGCGCGCCTCGCGCACCGGCACGCCGGCGCGCTCGAGCGGCGCGACCCGCACCGCCAGCTCGTCGGCCGCACGCTCCGCCGGCCACGCGGCGCGCAGCGCGTGAACCGCGAGCGCCGCGCCCGCGAGCCGCAGCGTGAGCAGCAGTCCCGCGGCGAGGCCGGGCAGCGTGGCCGGCGCGCCGAACACCCGCGGCAGCTCGAACGCCGGGGCCTGGCCCAACAGCGGCACGCGCAGCGGCGTCCCGCGGATCAGGTAGAGGTTGAGCACGATCGCGAGCCCGCCGCCCCAGGCGAGCGCCGTCCACCACGGCCGGCGCGGCACGCCCGCGCCCGCCAGCGCCGCGCCCACAGCACCCACGCCGATCGCCAGCGCCGCGGTTTCGAACCGCCCGGCGATCATCGCGGCGGCGAGCGCTCCCAGCAGCACCGAACCCAGGCCTGAGTTGCGGTCGTGACCGACCCGCTCATGAGTCGCGGGGTTCGCGGGGGTCGCGGGCTTCGTGGCGGCCGTCACGGCCCCGCCGATCGCCTCCGGCACCAGCGCATCGACGCTCACGCCGCCGCCACCCGCTCGCGGCACCACGCCTCGGCGATCTGGATGGAGTTGAGTGCGGCGCCCTTGCGCAGGTTGTCGGAGCACACGAAGAACACGAGGCCCCGCGGGTCCGTGAGATCGCGGCGCGCGCGGCCGACCAGCACCGGATCGCGACCGGCCACCCGCAGCGGCGTCGGGTATTCGAGCGCCAGGGGATCGTCGACCACCTCGATCCCCGGAAACGCGCGCCACAACTCGCGCGCCTGGGCCGGCTCGATCGCGCGATCGAACGTGGCCGTCACCGCGGCGGCGTGGCCCACGCGCACCGGCACGCGCACCGCTGTCGCGGTCACCTTGAGATCCGGCAGTCCGAGGATCTTGCGCGACTCCCACACGATCTTCATCTCCTCGCGGGTGTAGCCGTTGTCCTCGAACCGGTCGATGTGCGGGACCACGTTCCAGCCCAGGGGCGCGAGCCCGCCCGCCCGCGCCGGCGGCGCGCCGTCGAGGCCGTCGCGGATGCCGCGCTCGAGGTCCGCGAGCGCCTCGCTGCCGGCGCCCGACACCGACTGGTACGTCGCGACCACCAGCCGCTCGAGCGCGGCCGCCGGCCGCAGGGCGGCGAGCGGCAGCACGATCGCGATCGTCGAGCAGTTGGGATTCGCGATCAGCGTGGGCCTCGACTCCAGCAGCCGCCCGTTGATCTCGGGCACGATGAGCGGCACGGCGTCGTCGTAGCGGAACGCGCTGCTGTTGTCGATCACGACGGCGCCCGCGGCGCGCGCGACCGGCGCCCACTGGCGGCTGACGTCGTTCGCCGACGCGAACAACGCGAGGTCGATGTCCCGGAACGCGGCGGGTCCCACCGGCTCGACGGGCAGTTCGGCGCCGCGGAACGGCAGCGTGCGCGACGCCCCGCGATCGCTCGCGATCAACCGCAGGGCGCCGAGCGGGAACGCGCGCTCTTCGAGCAGCGCGAGCGTGGTGCGGCCGACGAGGCCGGTGGCGCCGAGGATGGCGACGCGACGGGTCACACATCCCCCGTGGACAGGATCACCATGAGGAAACTCCGCGCGAAGGTGCCGGATGAACTGCGACGGCGTTCATGGTAGTCAGCCGTTTCGAACGCTGTCAACGCGCAGGCCGCGGCGGGCGGCGACGGAAACCCGCGAGCGCGATCAGCGCCGTCACCACCACCGCCAGCACGCCCGGCCAGTCGCCGAATCGAGTGTACAGCGTCGGGATGCCGGGCACGCCGAGCCGGCCCACCAGCACGCCCGGCCGCCACACCGGCAGCCGCCGCGTGACGCGCCCGTTCGCGTCGATCAGCTCCGTCAGCCCGGTGTTCGCGCAGCGCGCCAGCGGGACGTGGTTCTCGGCCGCACGGAACACCGCCATCGCGGCGTGCTGGTACAGCGCGGAACTGTTGCCGAACCATTCGTCGTTCGTGATGTTCACGAGCCAGCGCGCGCCGTGGCGCACGTCGTCGCGGGCCAGGTCCGGGAAGATCGACTCGAAGCAGATCAGCGTGCCGAACGGTCCGGGCGCGGCGTCGAACAGCACGCGTGCGCGGCCCGGCGTCCACTCGGCCTGGCCGAATTGCAGCTTGCCGAGCGCGGGCACCACCGACTGGAACGGCATCCGCTCGCCGAACGGCACCAGGTGCCGCTTGGCGTAGATCCTGCCCGTGGCGCCGTCGGGCTCGAACATGCCGGCGGCGTTGTAATAGCGCACGCCGCCGCCCGGCTCGAGCTCGTAGTCGGGGAATCCCGAAAACACCTGCACGCGGGCGGCGCCCGCGAGCGCCACCACCTGCAGCGCCTGATCGACCTGGAGCCGGAGATACGTGCCGGTCGCGGTCTCGGGCCAGATCACGATCGACGGCCGCGTGCTATCGGCCGCGGCGGCGCGCGTGAGCGCGAGGAACCGGTCGAGGATCTCCTTCGTGTGATGCCCGGACCATTTCATCTCGCCCGGCACGTTGCCCTGCACGAGCGCGACCGCCGGACCCAGGGTCCGCGGCGCGGCATCGAGCACGCGCTGCCCCCAGAACCACGGCAGCAGCACCGCCAGCACGGCGCCCGCCAGGGCCCGCGCCCGGCCGCCGCCACGCCACGCCTGCCAGATCAGCACGTTCAAGCCCAGCACCCACAGCGTCACCAGCGTGATGCCGCCCACGCTCGCGAGCTGGACGATCGGCGCGTACGCGTGCTGCGTGTAGCCGGGCTGGAACCACGGGAACCCCATCTCGCCCGCGGCGCGGAATTCCTCGACCACGAGGAACGCGAACGGCAGCACGAGCGCGAGCGGCGCCCGGGCGCGGCGCGCCAGCCATCCGGACAGCCAGGTGGCGAGGCCCGCGAACAGCGCCAGGTAGGCGGCGGCGAGCACCCACGCCGGATACTTGAGCCACGGCGTCGTCATCGCCACGTCGGCCAGCAGCGCGATCCAGTGCGTGCCGATCAGGAAGAACACCAGGCCGAACACGTAGCCGAGCCGGAACCACGCGCCGGGGCCCTGACCCGTGCGGACGCGCCGCTCGAGCGCCGCGAACAGCGGCACGAATCCGAACCACGCGAGCACGCCGAACGGGCCGGGCAGGAACGCGGCGCCCAGCAGCACGCCGGACGCCGCGGCCCCGATCAGATCCCGCCGCTCAGCCGAGCCGCACTTCCTTTCCCTGATCCGCCGACCGGTAGATGGCGTCGATCGATTCCATCACCGGCAGGATCTCCTCGCCCGTCCCCATGGGCTTGGTGCCGCGGCGGAGCGCCTCCGAGAAATGCAGCACCTGCGTCTCCAGCGCCTGCTTGTACTGGTAGCGCGACGTGTCGAGCGTGGGCGTCACGTTGACGAGCGAGCCGTGCATGCCCTTGTGCACGCGGAACGGATTCAGCAGTGCCGCGCCCCCGGCGCCGAACAGGTTCAGGTACGCGAAGTCCTTCTCCATCAGCAGGCCCCACGTCAACTCGAGCGTGAGCGTGGTGCCGTTGTCGAGCCGCAGCAACGCCGTGGCGCTGTCCTCGACCTCGTCCTTGCGCAGCCGGTGGACGCTGGCACTCACCGACACCACCGCAGGATTGCCGAGCACCCACAGCGACAGATCGAGCATCTGGAAGCCGAGGTCGAGCACCACCCCGCCGCCCGATTCGCGCTTCTGCCGGCGCCACTCGTCGGAGTCCCATTCGGTGCGCTGCCGCAGCCAGCCGGCCTTCGCGAAGAAGATGTCGCCCAGATCGCCCTTCTCCACGAACTTCTTGAGCAGCTGGGCGTCGGGGCGGAACCGGTGCTGCACGGCGCACAGCAGCAGGCGGTCGGCCTTCTTCGCGGCCTTGACCATGTTCGCCGCCTCTTCGGCGCGGCGCGCGAACGGCCGCTCGCACAGCACGTGCTTGCCGGCCTCGAGCGCCGCGATCGCCATCGGCGCGTGCAGGTAGTTCGGCGTGCAGATGTCGATCGCGTCGATGTCCTCGGCCGCCAGCAGGTCGTCGAACCGGTCGAACGCGTGCTCGATGCCGAACTTCTGCGCCACGCGCGCGGCCTTCTCGGGATCGCGGTCGCACAGCCCGACCAGCTCGAGGCCTTCGGTCTTCTTGAGCGCCGGTATGTGATTGATCTGCGCGGCCGCACCCACGCCCACGAGTCCGATTCGCACGTTCTTTCGCGCCACTGGGGAGGCCCTCACGGGTGGAGCCGGCACATTACGGAGCGGGTTCCGGAGCGTCAAGTTTCGAGCGGCTCCGGATCCGCCACGTCGACCGCCGGCCCGAGTCCATAGCGCCGCAGCTTCTTCAGCAGGCCCTGGCGCGACAGCCCGAGCGCACGCGCCGCGCGCGTCTTGTTGCCGCGCGCGCGATCGAGCGCCTCGACCAGCCGCCGCTCCTCGAGCGCCCGCGTCTCGGCGTGCAGCCCGCGCGGCGCGGCCGCCGCCCCGGGCGCGAACCACGCGCGCGGCCAGTGCTCGGCGCCCACGCAGTCGCGCGCCCCGGCCACCCGCACCGCGTACGCGCAGCCGTTCGCGAGCTCGCGCACGTTGCCGGGCCACGAATGGCGCTTGAGCTGCGCCGCGAGACCGTCGTCGAGCTCGGGCGGTGCCACGCCGACCGCCGCCGCCGAGCGCGCCAGAAACGCGCGCGCCAGCAGCAGCACGTCGGCGCCGCGCTCGCGCAGCGGCGGCAGCTCGATGCGCACCGCGTTCAGCCGGTAGTACAGGTCCGCGCGGAAGCCGTCGCGGCCGAGCTGGTCCTCGACGCTGTGGTGCGTCGCCGACACCACCCGCACGTCCACGCGTTTGAGGCGCACGTCGCCGACGCGGCGCGCCTCGCCCTCCTGCAGCACGCGCAGCAGCTTCATCTGGAGCAACGCACTCGCGTCGCCGATCTCGTCGAGGAACAGCGTGCCGCGATCGGCGGCGTCGAACAGCCCGACCCGGTCCGCCACGGCGCCGGTGAACGAGCCGCGCGCGTGACCGAACAGCTCGCTCTCGATCAGGCTGTCCGGCGTGGCTCCGCAGTTGTGCGCCACGAACCCCGAGCGGCGCCGGGTGCTCAGCTCGTGGATCGCCCGCGCGACCAGCTCCTTGCCGGTGCCGGTCTCGCCCAGGATCAGCACCGGCAGGTCGCTCTCCGCGATCCGCGGCAGCGCCTGCTTCACCTCACGCCATGCGGGCGATTCCCCCAACAGCGCCGCGGTATCGAACTCCTGCACGTCGGTGCGCGTCCCACTGACTCGATCCATCCCGGCCTCCTCCCTGCCACCCGTGGCGGAGCGATCCCCTCACCCCTGCCATGCCACCCCCCGCGTGCCGGCCTCGAGCGTGCCGATCACGTACACCGTTTCCCCGGCGTCGCGCAGCGACCGCTCGACATCGGCGGCGCGGTCGGGACCGCACACGGCGATCATGCCGATGCCGAGATTGAACGCCTGCCGCGCATCGTCCTCGGGCACCGCCCCCGCCTGGACGAGCCAGCGGAACAGCGCCGGGCGCGGCCACGCCTGCGATCGGATCACCGCGCGCACGCCGGGCGGCAGCACGCGCGCCAGGTTGTCGCCGATGCCGCCGCCGGTCACGTGGGCGAGCGCGTGCAGGTCCGAGCGCTCGAGCACCGGCACGAGCGCCGGCCCGTACCAGCGATGCGGCGCGAGCAGCGCATTGCCGATCGAGACTCCCGCGCCCCCGGGCAGCGGGTCCTCGAGTGCATGCCGCGTGCCCTCGACGATGCGGCGCGCCAGCGAGAAGCCGTTGGTGTGGAGCCCGTCGGACGCGAGGCCCAGCACGACGTCGCCGGGTGCCGCCGCCCCGCCGTCGAGCACGCGGTCGACGGCCACGGTTCCGAGCATGCAGCCGGCGACGTCCACCACCCCCGGCAGATACGTGTCCGGCAGCTCCGCGGTCTCGCCGCCGAGCAGCACCGCGTCCACTTCGCGGCAGGCCCGCGCCAGCCCGTCGACCACCGCGCCCACCACCGCGGGATCCAGTTGCGCCTGCGCGATGTAGTCGAGGAACGCGAACGGCCGCGCGCCATGGACGAGCAGGTCGTTGGCGCCGTGCCGCACCAGGTCCTGGGCGGCGTCGCCGACGCGCCCCTGGGCCAGCGCCACGTGCAGCTTGGTGCCGACGCCGTCGAGTGTCGCGGCGATCAGCCGCGACCCGCCCCCCGGCACGTCCAGCACGCCGGCGAATCCGCCGGGCAGGTCGCGCACCCCCCTGGTCCACGTGGAGCGCGCGGCGCCGACGATCGACTGCTTGAGCGGGGCCGCGCGCTCGACGTCGACCCCGGCGTCGCGATAGCGCATCAGCGGTGGATCCGCAGCGGGCGGACGCGAAGCTGCTGCAGGTCCTCACTGCTGGGACTGGGCACGAGCGGGAAGCGGCCGGCGACATGGAGCCGGAGCAGGCAGCGCACCACCTCGGGGTCGAACTGCGTGCCGGCGCCACGCTCCAGCTCGTCGAGCGCCTCGGACAGCTCGAGCGCGCGCCGGTACGGACGGTCGGAGGTCATGGCGTCGAACGCGTCCGAGACGTTGAGGATGCGCGCGCCGACCGGGACGTCCTCGGCGCGGAGCCCGTAGGGATAGCCCTTGCCGTCCGGACGTTCGTGGTGGGCGCGGATGATCTCGGACGACTTGTGCAGCGCGCGCACGCGCTTCACGATCTCGGCACCGGCGCCGGGGTGGCCGCGCAGCGTGCGCTGCTCCTCGTGCGACAGCGCGCCCGCCTTCTGGAGGATCACCTGGTGCTGCGGGCCGATCTTGCCGAGGTCGTGGACCAGCGCCGCGTACTCGATCTCCTCGACCTCGCCCTCGCGCAGCCCGAGTCCGCGCGCCAGCACCACGGCGTACTGGGCCACGCGCATGGAATGGTGGCGGGTGTAGGGATCCACTTCCTCGAGCACCTCGGTGAGCGTGCGCACGAAGTCCTTGAGATCCGAGCGGATCTCGACGTACTGGCGGAACGCGTGGCGGGCGACCCAGAACGGCACCGCGAACAGCACGAGCCCCCAGCGGCCCGAGCTGAACCAGGTGACGGTCGCGAGCGCGCCGAGCACGATGAACGAGCCATGGTGGAAGATGCCGTTCAGGTAGTTGCGCTCGAACACCCGCCCCGGACTCGGACCGTGGGCGATGCCGACGATCATCGACGCCAGCGTCGAATTGACCACGAAGTAGCTGACTCCCATCGCGAGCAGCGGCACGACCTGGCGGGACAGCGTGAACCCGGCGGCGCTGCCGCCGGCCGCACGCCACGCGAACCCCGCCGACAGCTGGGTGAGCACCGCGATCGCCATGTTGTGGGCCACGCGCACCGGCGACCGGCGCCGCACCAGCGCCTGGCCGGTGAACGTGCTCGCGAGGTCGACGAGCGCGGTCCACGCCGGCCCTAGGATGACGAGACACGGCAGATCGACGACGGCGCTGGCGGTGGCGTAGCCGCCGCCCGGCAACTCGACCGGCGTCAGCTCGTTGAGCAGCATGAGCAGGCCGGCGATCACGAGCACGGCGAGCGGCGGGCGGCCATCCCACGGCGCGAACCACAGCGCCGCGCCGGCCGCGAGCACGACGCAGGTGTAGTAGGTGTAGAAGAGCCAGGGGCGCCGTGCGGCGAGCGTCTCGCTCATGAACTCCGGCTCGGGATGGTGGGCTGTGGGATTGACACGAGACCGACATCCGGTCGGAGGGCCGGTGTCGCTACGTCAAGAGTACTGCTCGTTGCGTATCTTCGAAACCAGGTAGCCTAACCCTACCAGCCGCCCTTACCGAAGATATTGATCAGCTCCAGGATGAAGTCCACGAAACCCCACCTCCTTCAAGACAATTGCGTTGCGACCAGGGAGGAACGTATTCCTTACGAACGTTGGGTGGGATCCGCTTCGCTTTTCCGGATTTGATCGCTTCGCTTCGCCTCCTATGAAGATGTCGGTCTCAATACGTATTCGGTGGGTTCCTTGCCGGGCAACCCACCCACAATCCGATTCAGCGCGGACAACGTGGCCAGCACCACGGCTTCCTGGGCATCTTGCTCCACCGCACAGGATCCGGCCAGCCTTTTCTGGGCCCGGTGGCCGAGCAACTCGACCACCACCAGCGCCACCTCGCCCCGGCCCACAGGCAGGATCTGTACCGAGTCGAGGCTGAACGCCACCTCGCCGTCCAGGAACTCGAGCACGGTGGCGACCGTGGCCTGGGCCACGAGCTTGAGCGCACCATCGCGCGTGCCCCAGCCGGACGCGCTGCCCATGCGGGGCACGCCCTTCCAGCGCAGTTCCACTTGCGCCTGGGCGCGCCGGCCGGACACGTACAGGTTGACGCTCGAGAACCGGATCCGCTCGTCGGACTCCGCGTCGTCGGACTCCGCGTCGTGGGACTCCGCGTCGTGGGTCGTGGGCTCCTCGGTCACCTCGGGACGAATGTCCGTCTCATCCGTGGGACCGTTGTGCGGCGGCGCTGGAATCCCCTCGGGCGCCGGAACCGGCTCGGGGCCCGAGACACGGTCGGTGAACGCCACCGACACCACGCGAAAGTCGATCGGCCGCTGGAACCGCGTCAGCAGCAGCGTCTGGATGTCCCGCACGATCTGCTTCGCGGGGCGGCGGGACGACGAAACGACGTGGATTTCAGTGATGTCATCGCCCGCGGTCTGGATGTGGACGCCGTCGATGTCGCGCAGCGAGCGAATCGCGGTTTCCGCGAGCGGGATCCAGGTGGAGTGTGTGGTATCCAATGGGCAGCCGGTCTCCAGGGGGGGGAGTTTTGGAGACGCGATTTTAGCACACGCCGAAAACCCGACTCCTAGGAATTCACCCGAGAACCGTGGGGTCCAGCTCGAAGTCCACCATCCGGTGCAGCACGGTCATGCGTTCGCCGATTTCCGCACGGTTGGTTTCCAAAAGTCTCATGGGACTGAACCCCTCGATGGCGATCGACGCCATCACCGATCCCGCGACCAGCGCCTGGCGCACGACACCGGGCTCGGCACTGCCCGCGCGTGCCACCCAGCCCAGGAACCCGCCGGCGAACGAGTCGCCCGCCCCGGTGGGATCGTTGAGCGACGCTACAGGATATGCGGGAGTGATGAACCGGTCGTCCCGCGACTGGTACAGCGCGCCATGCTCGCCCTTCTTGATGATGACCGCCCGGGCGCCGTGTTCGAGCAGCCGGTCGGCGGCGCGGATCAACTGCGTCTCGCCGGACAGCGCCCGCGCCTCCTCCTCGTTGAGCAGCGCGATGTCGACTTCGCGCAGCACCTCGAACACCCGGTCGGGCTTGCGCGCGATCCAGTAGTTCATGGTGTCCGACAGCGTGAGCCGCGCGCCCTTCGACTGGCGCAGCACCTCGAGCTGCAGTTCGGGATCGATGTTCGCGAGGAACACGAACGGCGTGGAGCGATGCGTGGCATCGAGCCGCGGATGGAACGTCGAGAACACGTTGAGCTGGGTCTCGAGCGTATGCGCGTGCCCGAGCTCGGCGGAATATTCCCCGCGCCAGCGAAACGTGCTGCCGGGAGCGGTCTCGAGGCCGCTCAGATCGATGCCGCGCGATTCGAACCGGGCCCGGTGCTCGGCGGGAAAGTCCTCCCCCACCACCGCGATCATGCTCACGGCCGCGAAATGGCTCGCCGACAGCGAGAAGTACGATGCCGAACCCCCCAGCGCCTCGACCGCCTCGCCGAACGGCGTGCGCACCGAGTCGAGCGCCACCGAGCCCACGACCAGGATCGAGGGTGGCCGCGATTCGGGCGTCACGATGCCAGCTCCGCCGGCCGTTCCATGCGCTCGGGCGCGGTCACGCCCAGCAGCGCCAGGCCGTTGGCGATCACGATGCGCGTCGCGTCGACGAGCTGGAGCCGCGCGCGCGACAGCTCGGCATCGTCCCCCACCACGCGGCACTGGTGATAGAACCGATGGAACTCGGCGGCGGTCTCCATCAGGAACAGCGGGATGCGCTGCGGCTCGCGCGCGAATGCGGCGCCGCGCACGACCTCGGGAAACGTCGACAGCATGCGCGCCAGCGCCCGCTCGCCGTCCGCCGTCCACGGCCGCTCGGCGGTCGCCGGCTCGAGGCCGCGCTCGCGCGCGTAGCGCAGGATCGAGCACACCCGCGCGTGGGCGTACTGCACGTAGTAGGCCGGGTTCTCGTCGTTCTGCTGCTTCGCCAGATCGAGGTCGAAGTCCAGGTGCGTGCTGGTGCCGCGCATCAGGAAGAAGAACTTCGCGCAGTCGGCCCCCACCTCGTCCATGAGGTCGCGCAGCGAGACGAACTCGCCGGCGCGCTTGCTCATCTTGACCGGCTGGCCGCCGGCCATGAGGTTCACCTGCTGGACGATCATCACCTTCAGGAAATCGGCCTCGAGCCCCAGCGCCTCAAGCGCGGCGGCGAGCGGCAGGATGTGGCCGTGATGGTCGGGGCCCCACAGATCGATCGCGTGCCGGAACCCGCGCCGGCGCTTGTCGCGATGATAGGCGACATCGGGCAACAGGTAGGTCGGCGCGCCATTGCCCTTGACGATCACGCGGTCCTTGTCGTCGCCGAACCGGCTGGTGCGGAGCCACGTCGCCTCGCCTGAATCCTCGGGCTCGACGCCGCGATCGCCCGCCGATTTGTCGACTTCGGGCTTCACCGCCCGGTACGTCATGTCGCGACCGATCAGCTCCTCGAGCGTGCGGGCCACGTCGCCCGACGCGTGCAGCTGCGATTCGCGGAACCAGTTCGCGAACTCGGCCCCGTAGTCGTCGAGATCGCGGCGCTGCCACGCCACCATGCGGTCGAGCGCCTGCTCGCGGAACCAGCCCAGGTCGCCCCGCGCGAGCGCCGCGCGAGCGGGCGCCTCGGGCAGCTGCCGCGCCAGGTCCGCCAGGTATTCGCCGTGGTAGCCGTTGGCAGGGAACTCCGCCGCCGTGCCCACCCGCTCCGCGAACCGCGCGGCGACGGACGCGCCCAGCAGATCCACCTGGTTGCCGGCGTCGTTGATGTAGAACTCGCCCTCGGCGTCGTGGCCGGTCGCGCGCAACAGCCGCACCAGCGTGGCGCCCACCGCGGCGGCGCGCGCGCTGACCACGTTGAGCGGCCCGGTGGGGTTGGCGCTCACGTATTCGATCTGGATGCGCAGGCCGTGCGCGTGATCGTGACAGCCGAACTCCGCACCCAGAGCCCGGATCCGGTTCGGCAGCCCGGCCAGGAACTCCGGCGAATAACGGAAGTTGACGAACCCGGGGCCCGCGACCGTGACCTCCGCGAACCGCTCAGGGTCGGGCGGGAACGCCGCCGCAATGCGCTCGGCCAGCGCCCTGGGCGGCTGCTTCAGTTCGCGCGCCAGCGGCATCGCCAGATTGGACGTCCAGTCGCCGTGCGTGGCGTCGCGCGGCACGGCCAGCTCGATCCTGCGCTCGCGCTCCTCGCTCCACAGGCCGAGCGAACGCAGTGCCGCGGCGAGCCCGTCAGTCAGCGGTTTCCAGACCAAGATCCACGCTCCGTGCATCGCCCCACAGGCGATCCAGCATGTAGTACTCGCGCGTCTTCTCGTGGAACACGTGCACGACGATCTCCACGTAATCGAGCAGCACCCAGCGCCGCCCGGCGAGACCCTCCACGTGCCACGGCCGCGCCCCGCGCTCCCGCAGCGAATCCTCGACGTGCTCGGCGATCGCCTTGACCTGCACCTCGCTCGATCCCGAACAGATGAAGAAGTAGTCGCACACGCCGTCGAGTTCGCGCAGGTCGAGCGCCAGCGGCTCGTGCGCCTTCTTCGCCACCGCCGCCTGCGCCGCGCTGCGCAGCAGTTCGAGCGTGGTGAGCTGTGCCTTGGTCCTGGGCCGGGTCATGGGCGACGACTCCGGATGCGCCGTGACGCGCTCAACGGGTGCGCCGTACGGCGTATTCGATCGCGTGGTCGAGCGCGCGATGCGCGGCACGTGCGCCGGCCCGGCCGTTCGCCGCGGCCAGCTGGCCGTTCGCGAGCGTGCGGGCGCGCGCCGCGAACTCGTCGGCGCGGCGGCGGGCGTAGTCGAAGCCGCCCGCACGCTCCATGCGCTGCCGCAGGTCGTTCCACTGGCCCTTCGTCCACCGCGTACGCGACGCCAGCTTCACGAGCTGCCGGCGCTCGGCGCCGCCGGCGTTACGGAGCGCCGCGATCAGCGGCAGCGTCACCTTGCCCTCGGCGAGATCGGCACCCACCGGCTTGCCCGTGACCTCGGGATCGCCATGCCAGTCGAACAGGTCGTCCACGATCTGGAACGCGGTGCCGATCGCCTCGCCGAACGCCTTGAACCGCGCCCGCGCGCGCCGGTCCCTGCCACCGCCGTTCATGCTGCCGCCGATCTCGGTGGCGGCGCCGATCAGCGAGCTGGTCTTGGCGCGCACCACCTCGAGGTACTGGTCCTCGGTCACGTCGAGGTCGCGCGCGTACTGCAGCTCCAGCGCCTCGCCGCACGACATGTCGGCCACCACGCGCGCCAGCACCTCCATCGCGATCTTCAAGTCGTGCTTCACGAGAATCGCCATCGACTGGGCGTACAGGTAGTCGCCCATGATGATCGCCATCTCGTCCGACCACAGGCCGTTCACCGTGGGATGGCCGCGCCGCAGCTCGCTCTGGTCGACCGAGTCGTCGTGGATCAGCGCTGCCGCGTGCACCATCTCGATCACGGTCGCGCACCGCACCGCGTCGCGGTCGAGATGGCCGTTCAGCTTCGCCACCAGCAGCAGCAGCGTGGGCCGGAACTTCTTCCCGCGCGTCGCGAGCACGTGGCCGCCGACCTGGTTCAGGATCGGAATCGGCGTCTGGAACGATTCCCGCAGCAACTGCTCGACCTGCATGAGCTGGCGCCGTACGGGTTTCTGGACCGCGGTCATCGACATGGAATGGGCTTTCCAGACGGAGAGGAGGGGTTGCCGAGCACACGAAAGCGAAGCGATGGAGGATACGGGGGGCATGCGAAAAGTGTCAAACTGTTAGGCGTTTCGACCACGTTTCGCCGCGGCGCGATCCACGCAGGCTGCCCGCCCGGTCTAAGGCCCTCCCCCGAGTTCCGCGAGCAGCCGCTCGCGGGTGTTGAGCGCCGGATCGTCGAGCACGCGCTCGAGCAGCCGCTCGAGCGTGGCGCCCACCTCGGGCCCCGGCGGGATCCCGCGCACCCGCATGACATCTGCGCCGCCGATCGCGAGATCCCGCACGTCGAGCGCGTCGTGCTCGGCGAGCTGCCGTTCGATGCGCGCGCGCAGCTCCTCGAGGTAATGCGGGAACCCGGGCTTGAGGCCGTTGCCGCGATGATCAGCGAGCCTCAGATCGAACAGCTCCGCCACCGCGTCGACGCCGACGCGGCGGAGCCAGCGCCGCACCGCTGCGTCGGTCCACTCGGAGCTGTAGCCGAACATGTGCTCGCGCACCAGGTGCACGATCGCGCGGCGGTCGTCGAGCGGCGTGCGGAGCCGCTCGAGCACCCGGTCCGCGATCGCCGCGCCCGCGAGCTCGTGACCGTAGAACGTCGCGTCACCCCGGCGCAGCTCACGCGTCCCCGGCTTGCCGAGATCGTGCAGCAGCGCCGCCCAGCGCACGCGCGGCTTCGCGGCCGGGGCGGCGTCCACGGTGCGCAGGGTGTGCTCGTAGACGTCCCACGCGTGATGGCGGTTCTGCAGGACGCCGTAGGCGCCCGCCAGCTCGGGCAGCCACAGCTCGAGCAGCCCGGCCTCGCGCAGCAACTCGAGCCCCACCGACGGCGACGGCGCGACGAGCATGCGCCGGAACTCCGCTCCCACGCGCTCCCATGCGATGAGCGGCGCGCGATCCGCCACCGCGGCGAGCGCCGCGCGTGTCCGGGGTTCGGGTGCCATGCCGAGCACGGCGGCGAGCCGCGCGACGCGCAGCGGGCGCAGCGCGTCCTCGCGGAACCGCGCGACCGGATCGCCGACCGCGCGCAGCACGCCCTGCGCCAAGTCCTGGGCGCCGCCGTGGGGATCGAGCAGCTCGCCCGCCGCCGGATCCCACGCCAGGGCGTTCACGGTGAGATCCCGCCGGCCCAGGTCCTCGATGGGATCGAGCGTGAACTCGACCCCGTCGGGGTGCCGCGCGTCGGTGTAGCCGAGCTCGCGGCGCAGGGTCGTGCACTCGATCGCGACCCCGTCCGAGAGGATCAGCACGGTGCCATGGCGGAGCCCGATCGGCTCGACGCGCTCGAACCGGCGCGTCACCTCCGCGGGCTCGAGGTCGGTGGCCACGTCGAGCGTCGTGTCGCCGTCGCGCCCCAGCACCACGTCGCGCACCGTGCCGCCGACGAACCACGCCCGGCCGCCGCCGGCGCGCAGCCGCGCCAGCGCGGCCAGTGCCGGGGCCGGCCAGCGGTGCTCGCGGAGCCGCGTCGCGGCCGCGGCCCGCAGCGTCACGAGGTCGGTCGTCCTGGCGCCCCGCCTCCCGGCCTGCCCGAGCCGCTCACGAACCGCCTTCCACCAGCCGATAACCCGGGTCACAGGCAGTGTCTCCCCCCTGGAGGTGCCGCGATGACGATTCGAAGCCTGGGCCTCGCGCTCGCGCTCAGTTGCGGTGTCGTGACCACGGTCGCTGCGGCCGAAGCGCCGCCCGCCGTGTCCGCCCCTGCGCCGCTGCCCGCATCCCGCGCTCCCGGGTTCCCCGAGCCGCGCGTACGCGCATGGCAGCTGGGACTTGCGCGTCCCGATCGGCTGCAGCACGCGGCGTTCTCCTACACCGCCGGGCTCATGGTCGGTCTGACGTCCGAATCCCCCGCCGCCGCCGCGGCCGGCGCATTCACGCTGGGCGTCGCGAAGGAGCTGTGGGACCTGCACCGCAGCGGTTTCGACGTGATGGATCTGGTCGCCGACGCGGTCGGAGCGGCCGGGGCCGCCGCCACCACGCGCCGCCTCACGCGCTGATCAGCGCGCGGGATGGGCAGCCGGCGGGGGCGTCTTGCCACCGCCGCTCGACGGATCGCCGTTATTGGAGTTGCGGCTCACGCTCAAACCCCCGACGATCACCGCCAGCGCGACGCCGCCGCCGATGAGCCCGGTGCGGTACCAGTCGAGGCCGCGACCCTCGAGGTGGTCGACGTCGTCGAGCGCCATGCGGACCGTGGCGAATTCGTCGACCGCCCCCTCCACGTCGCGCCGCCGGTAGCCGAGCAGCGAGTCGCCCTGGACCTTGGCCACATCGAACTCGTAGACCAGTCCATCGTGTGTGACCACGCGCACATCCTTGCGCTCGGGCTGCGCCCCGAACTCGGACCTCGGTATCTCGCGCAGCGACGTACACCCCGAACCCGACAACCACAGCGCGGACACGACGAACCACACGGTCCGGGAACCGATCCTCGACAAGGGCACACTCCTCCACCGGTCACGTTCGTTCAGGCACTTACCCGCCCGGCTCGAACCAGCATATCAGAGGGAGCGGCCCGGCGCCGTCACGGGACACGAAGGGCCCGTCAGCCCCAGTAGAGGATGCGCCCGCACGACTCGCACAGCGTGAGCGCGCCGGACGGATTCGTGACCGAGGTGGGCAGCCGGATATGGCAGCCCTGGCAGGACCGCTCCTTGACCGGGCACACGCCACGGCCATAGCGACCGCGCGCTCGTTCGTACAGGTAGCGCCAGCGCCGGTCGACCCCCAGCAGCGCCCGCTCCCGCTCGCGCGTCACCGCGGCCCGCGGCTCGATCGCGAGACCCAGCCGCCGCAGCCGCGGCGCCGTGCCCGGATCGGCGAGTTCGTCCTCCAGCAGGTGGAGGTCGTGCAGCCGCAGCAGGTCCAGGCCCTCGCTCACGCGTCGAACTCGCGCAGCAGCGCGGCCATGGCCGGCGCGTCCCTGGCCTCGAGCAGCTTCTGGCGCTGCTTCTGGAGCCGCACGAACGCGATCGCGCGGCCGATGAACTCGTGGTGCGCCTCGATCGTGTGATCGGCGGGCGACAGCACCAGCACCACGAGCTGGACGGCGATGCCGTCCGCGGCCTTCCAGTCGATGCCGCGCGGCGAACGCGCGATGACGAGGCGGGGGTCGATCACCGCGATCGAGCGGGCGTTGGGCACCGCCACACCCTTCCCGACGGCGGTCGCGCCGAGACGCTCGCGCAGGCACAACGTGTGATGGAGCAGCGCGGGATCCCGGACCGCCCCCGCGAGATGCGCGCGGGCGGCCAGCTCCTCCAACACCGTGTCTCTCTTGCGCGGGCTCAGGTCAGGGATGCAGAGCGAGAGGTCGTGAACCGAAGCGCCGATCGAAATGGTCATCGGACGTTCCCCCGAAGGGGTCACCCTAGCAGACCGGCACTCCGCGTTCCACGGATTCCGGCGGCGTGCGCACACCACGATGCGAGGTCCACCACGCGGCGACGTATCGCGCCAGGATCAGCCCGACGGCCGCGCCCACCACCACGTCCGAGAACCAGTGGCGGTCGAGATAGATGCGGGAACCCGCCATGCAAACGGCAAGTATCCACATCGGCACCGCGAACCGGCGGGAGCGCCGCGCGAGCACCGCGGCGATCGCGAACACGTTGGCGGAGTGGCTCGACGGATAGGACGCGTTGCTGCGCTTGTGGTCGCCGTCGGGCCGGGTGCGGAACGTCAGCCGCTTCACGGCCTCCACCACGGCGTTCACCGGCAGCAGCGTGGCGACACTGAGCTGGGCGGTTTCGACCCCGGCCGGTCCGCCGAACACGCAGAACGCCAGCAGCACGCCCAGCGTCACGTCCGGACGCCCGAGGCGGTTCGACAGCAGCTGCGCCGGCCCTTCGAGCCACGGCTGGCGTGCGTGCTGGACTGCGTCGCGCACCGGCACGTCGAGCCATCCCGCGGCGGGGCCGAGCGCCGCGAGCCCCAGCAGCAGCAGCAGCGTCCGGATCACAGCGATGCCACGCGCCGCAGCACATCGGGCGGCAGCCAGCCCTCGACCCCGGGGCCGACCCACACCTGCTCGCGGCCGCCGCGCGCCCCGCGGTCGCGGACCACGCGCCCGGGCTCGAGGTCGATGTCGCTGCCGCCGAGCCGCACTTCGCGCATCACCACCGCCTCGTTGCGGCCGGCGACGAGCGCATCGCGCACCGGCACCGCGGCGGCGCATGCCAGCAGCAGCACGGCGCACACGGCGGCGGCGGCGCGCCGCAGCCACAGCCAGCCGCCCGCGAGACCCGCGGCCAGCGCCAGCATCACCCACTCCACGCGCCGCACGGGCACGGCCGGCGGCGTGGCGCCCGCGAGCCCGCCGGCCTCGCGCACGCGCTGCTTCACCCATTCCAGCACCGGGTCGCGGGCGTCGTCGCGCTCGCCGCGCAGCACCCACAGCGATGCCGCCGCCACGTCCTCGTCCTCGAGCCGGCACCACGCGAGCCGGGCCGCGAGCCCGGGACTGCGCACACCCTGGTGCCACAACTCGCGCCACCCGCGCTCGGCGCCGGCGAGGTCCGAGGCCCGCGCGCGCTGGGCCGCCGCGGCGGCCGCCGGGCGCAACGCCAGGGCGCGAAGGTCCGCACCCGGCCAGCCGCCGGGCAGCGCCCACACCGCGCACCCGGCGGCCACGATCGCCAGCGCGGCGCCGGCCGCGGGCCTCAGCCATGCCGGCGGCGCTGAGCCGCCGGGAGCGGTCGCCAGCGCCTGGAGCAGCTTCACCCGCACCGGCTCGGGATTCACGCGCGCCCCGCCATACCGCGCCGCAGCGACCTCGGCGCGGAGCCCGGCCACATCGGTGCCGCGCGCCGCGAGCCATTCGCACGCGCGATCCGCCGCCAGCCACAGCGAATCGCCGGTGGCCGCGCGCAGCGCCGCCACGAGCCGGTCGACCGCGTCGCGGTCCTGGGCCCCGCTCCGCCGCTCGGCCGGGCGCAACAGCATGATCGCCCAGGCCAGGCACGCGCCGGCCACGGCCGCCCGCCACGGCTCGGCCGGGCGCGCGCCGGGGTCGAGCGGGTGCTCGTCGAACACCTCGGGCCGCATCGCCGACGACTGCGCCGCATTCGGCGCCGCGGCCGCGGTGACCTCGACCGTCAGCGGCGCCAGCTCCGCCACGCGATAGCCACCCGTCCGGGGATCGAACCATGCGAACGGGGGCGGTACCAGCGTCAGCGTGCCCACCGAACGCGGCAGCACCGTCCAGCGGAACGACCGCCGGCCCGGCGCGACGGTGCCCGGCGCGCCGAGGCTGTCGTCGACGGTGCTGCCGAACACCTCGAAGCCGGGCGGCTGGAACTCCGGAGTCTTGATGAGCGGCAGATTGCCGGACCCGCGCACGTCGAGGCGCACCGTGACCGGCTGATCCTGCGGCGTGCGGGCACGATCCACGCTGAAGCGCTGAACCAGCGTGCCGACGGCACCGCCGAATCCCGCGGGCGCACTGGCCGGCAGCGGCCGCACGTGGACCGCGACCGGCGGGCTCTGGATTTCGAGCTGGCGCCGCGAGCTGCCGCCGAACCAGCCGAACGGATCGAACGGCGTGCCGCCCGCCTCCACCACGAGCATCGCCGACGCCGCGCCCACCGTCTGGTTGCCTGCGGCGAGCGGATAGAGCCGCGTGCGCGTCTCGGTGACGAGCACCCGTGCGCCGCTCTGGACGCCGTAGTACGACTCGGGCTCGCTGGGCCGCTCCGCCCAGAACCCGGGCGTGGGCGGCGGCGAATAGCGTGGGTCCTCGGCGAGCGGCGTCCGCTGCACCAGCCGCACCCGCAGCAACGCGGGCTGGCCGACCCACGGATCCCTGGGGTTGACCTCCACGAGCAACGCCGCCGGCGCATTGGCTCCGCGCGCCGTCTCGGGCATGACGTTCGGCTGCCCGCCGCCTGCGCCCGGCCCCGGCGCCTGGCCCGCGAGTGCCGTGATCGTGAACGCCGGACACAGGTACGCCTGATCGCCCACGCGCACCTGGATCGGGCCCACCGTATAGGTGCCGGCCACGTGCGGGACCAGTTCGTAGCGAAACGCCACCTCGCTCGAACTCTTGCCGTTGACCCAGGAGAAACTCTGCGAACGCCCGCTCGACGTGACGTCGAGGTTGGCGGGCGGCTCGAACGCCGGTTCCGCGACGCCGCCCCCCGCGCCGTGCACCGTCACCTCGAGCGTGGCCGACTCGCCGAGCGGCACGGTGTGGCGCGACACCTGCGCCTCGACCGTGACCTGCGCCGCGGCCGGGTGCGCGAGAAACACGACGCCGAGGCTCGCCGCCGCGAGCATGGCGACGAGCGTGCGGCGCACGTGCGCGCGCGTGCGGCGCGGCGGCAGCTGAGACGACGCCACGCGCGGCGTCGTGGGCGCGCGCGTCGTGCGCGGGCGGGTGCCCGTCACCCGCAGGGCCTCACCAGTCACGGCCACGGCGTTCCTTGAGCACGCGTACCTTGTGCTGGCGCTGCTGATCCATGCGCTGCATCTCCTGCAGCGCGTCGAGGATCTGTTCGGCCTGCGCGCGTCCCATGCCCTGGCGCGGCTGCGGCGCGCCCTCTGGCTGGGGCTCAGGACTCGGCGCGGGCGCCTGGCCGGGATTCGACTGCGGACTGGGCTGCGGGTTCTGCTGCGGTTGCGACGGCGAGGTCTGTGACGGCGACGGCTGCGGCTGCGGGTTCTTCCGGGGCTGCTGCGATTGTGACTGCTCCCGCCGGCGCGCCAGCACTTCATAGTTCCAGCGCGCGTCGGCGTCCTCGGGATTGCGCTCGAGCGTGCGGCGCAGCGCACCCAGGGCGGGCTCGTATTGCTTCGCGTCGCCGAGCAGCGTGCCCAGGTTGTAGCCGGCCTCGTGACCGGTGCGGTCCCCGCTCTGGGACAGGGTTTCCAGCTCGTGAATGCCCTCGGGTCCGTGGCCCGCGAGCGCGCGCGCCGTGGCGCGATTGACCCGCACGCCGGCGGGCGCATGCGGATCCTTGAGGCGCAGCGTATACAGCGACTCCGCCGCGGCGTAGCGGCCGGCCCGGAACGCCTGGTCACCGCGCGCCCACGCGCTCTGCGCCCGGACGTCGCGCGGCGCCAGCGCGGTCGCGGCCAGCGCGAGCGCCAGCAGCACCGCCGCCGCCGTCCGGCGGCGCTCGCCGCGGCCGCGCGCGCGCCGCACCGGAGTGCGGGCCGCGGACGCGGCGGCGAGCGGCGCCGCAGCCGCGCGGCGGCGCCCCGCGCGCGTGCGCTCGATCATGAGCAGCAGCGCGGCCAGCAGCGCGCACAGCGGGAACCGCCCGATCGGTCGCTCGATCAGCCGGTTGCCGCGCCCCGACTGCGCCACCGCGCCGAGCGACGCCAGCAGGCGCGGCAGCTCGCCGCCCGGACGCGACGCGGCGAAGTAGCCGCCGCGCGACCGTCGCCCGATCTGGCGCAGCAGGTTCTCGTCGAGCCGGCTGCGCACCGCGCTGCCGTTCTCGTCGCGCTTGATGTCGACGGCGCGCCCCTGGTCGTCCGTGACCGGCACCACGTCGCCGGCCGGCGTGCCGACGCCGACCGCGAACACCCGCACGCCGCTGCCGACCACCTGGTCGAGCGCGCCCGTCGCGCCCTGCTCCAGGTCCTCGCCGTCCGTCCACAGCACGATGACCTGCTCCTCCCGATGCCCGGGCGGCAGCATCTTGAGCGCGGTGCGCAACCCCTTGCCGAGATCCGTGCCCGGTTCCGCGATCGTGAGGCTCGTGAGTCCTTCGATCGTGAGCCGCGCCGCGGCGCGGTCCAGCGTGAGCGGGCACAGCCGCACCGCCTCGCCGGCGAACCCGACGACCCCCACGCGGCTGCCGCCCAGCCGGTCGACGACGGCGAGCGCCTCGCGGCGGGCCTCGTCGATGCGGCTCGGCGGCACGTCGCGCGCGTCCATGCTCGCCGACACGTCCACCACCAGCACCACGTCCGAGCCCGTGGAGCCGCGGCGCACGGCCTCGCGGCCCCATTCGGGACGCGCCGCGCCGAGGATGAGGAACGCGAGCGCCACGAGCCGCAGCGTCGCGCCGATCGCGCGCTGGCCCGGACGCAGCTGCCCGAGCAGCGCGTGCTCCGGACGCCCGCCGACGAGCCGCGCGAGCGCCGCCGCCGCGCGGCGCGCGGCGAACGCCTCGAGCAGCGCCACCACCGGCAACGCCAGCAGCGCCATCAGCCAGCGCGGGTCGGCGAATGTCACGGACGGCCTCCGTCGGGATGCGGGACGCGGATCATGGCAGCCGGAACGCGAACGTGGTGCTGCCGAGCGCATAGGCGCCCATCAGGATCGCGGCGGCGCCGAGCAGCGCCGGACCCAGGTCGAAGTACTCCTTGTACTCGATCGACCGGATCGGCGCCCGCTCCAGCCGGTCGATCTGGGCATAGATGTCCGACAGCGCCGCGGGATCGGTGGCGCGGAAGAACTGGCCGCCGGTGCGCCGCGCGATGTCGCGCAGCGAACCCTCGTCGACGTCCATGCGCACCATCTCGGTGCGCCGGCCGAGCATGGGATCGTCGACCGGCACCGGGACCACGCCGCCGCGGCCCGCCAGCACGGTGTACACCTTCACCCCCATCGCCTTCGCGAGGTCCGCGGCGGTGAGCGGATCCACCGCGCCCCGATTGCTCTGGCCGTCCGTCAGCAGGATCACGATCTTGCTCGGAGTGCGGCTCTCACGCAGCCCGGCGACCGCCGTCGCGAGCCCCATGCCAACGGCCGTGCCGTCCTCGGCCAGCCCGAAATCGAGGTTCTGCAGCAACTCCTCGAGCGCGTCATGGTCGAGCGTCAGCGGGCACTGGCTGAACGCGGTGCCCGCGAACCCGACGAGTCCGATGCGGTCGTGCTGGCGCTGGCGGATGAAATCCCGTGCGGTCTGCTTCGCGATAATCAGCCGGTTCGACGGCTGGAAATCCTCGGCGGCCATGCTCGGCGAGATGTCGATCGCGAGCATGATGTCGACGCCCTGGGTCTCGACCTCGCTCTGGCGCAGCCCCTGCTGCGGCCGCGCCGCCGCGAGCAGCGCCAGCGTCATCGCGGCCCACGGCAGCAGGTCGAGCCCGCGCACCACCAGGCCCGCCAGTCCGCCCCGGATGCCGTCGGTGCGCACCCACAGCACCGAGGCGCGGCCGCCCTGCCGCCGTCCCCACAGCGCGGCGACCGGCACCAGCAGCAGCAGCGGCAGCAGCCACGGCATCTCCCAGCGCATCACGCCGCCCTTCCGACCGGCGACTCGGCCAGTTGCCGCACCAGCCGCTCGACCGCGGCTTCGGCGCGGACCGCCTCGTCCGGCGTGGAACGGCCGCGCGCGAACTTGATCCGGTCCCACATCCGCAGCAACCCGCCCAGCACCTCGAGCTCCGCCGGGGCGAGGCGGCTGGCGCCGAGTGCCCCGAGCAGCTCCGGGGTGGTGTGGCCGGGCCGCGGCACGTGCGTCACCGCCTCGAGGTAGCGGCGCAGGATGCGCGTCAGCTCGAACGCGTGCACGTCGAACTCGCCGTGGGCCGGCAGCTGCCGCGCGCGCAGCACCGCGAGCTCCGCCAGCGCGCGCGCGGCCGGGTCGAGCACGATCTCGGCGGGCGCCGTCGCGGGAACACGCCGTCGCGCGCGCAGCCAGCGCACCAGCCCCACGATGGCCAGCAGCACCGCGAGGCCGAGCAGCACCCAGCGCCACGGCACCCGTTCGTACCACGGCGCGGCGATCGGTCCGCGCGCCGGCTTGAGCTCGGCGTTGCTGTCGGCCGCTGCGAGCACCGGCACCACCATCAGCGTCACGCCCGGCAGCCGGCGGATGGCGCCGCTGCGGCTCTGGAACCTGAGGCCCGGCAGCGTCACGGCGCCGAGCCGGAACGACTGCAGCGGTAGTTCGACGAACAGCGTCTCGCCGGCGCCGCGCGTCGCGGGCGCACGCCACGCCCGCGGCGCGCCCCAGGTCAGCAGCGAGTCCGGTTCGGGCGGCAGCCATTGCACCCCGGATGCGGCGCCCGGATACATCGCCATGCCGCGATAGAGCACGCGGTCCCCGAGCCGGGTTCGAGCCGGCGCCGCGGCGCTGCGCACCCGCACCGGGACCGGATCCATGAGGGACGTCTGCCCGCGCACGGCGCCGGCCACCAGCAGCGTCGCGAACCCCAGCAGCGGGAGCACACGCACGCAGCGGACGAGGCGGTCGCGCCCGGCGCGCGCCCCGCCCGGCCCTGCGTCCGGCGCGGGGACCGTCATCGCGCGCCCCGCCGGCCGCGCGCCGAGAAATACCGGATCAGCACCGGCAGGTACGACCGATCGGTGCGGATCTCGATCACCGGACAGCGCGCCTCGGCCAGCGCCTGCTCGGTGCGCGCGCGCCGGGCGCGCGCCTCGCGCTGATACCGGTCCCGCACGCCGCGGCTCGAGGTGTTCACCAGCCGCCGCACGCCGGTCTCGAGATCCTCGAGCTCGACCCAGCCCACCGCCGGCAGCGCCTCGTCGCGCGGATCGCGCAGCGCGACGGCGGTCAGCTCGTGCCGGCGTCCGAGCACCCGCAGGCTGCGGCCGTCGAGCGGATCCTCGAAGTCCGAGATCCAGAACACCAGGCTGCGGCGGTGCGTGGTGCGCAGCAGGAACGTCGCGGCTTCGGACAGCCGCGTGTCGCCGGGCGGCGGCGCGATGCCGAGCACGTCGCGCAGCATCCGCAGCAGGTGCGTGCGGCCGCGCCCGGGCGGCACGAAGTGCTCGACCTCGTGCCCCACCAGCACCAGTCCCACGCGGTCGTTGTTGCTGATCGCCGCGAACCCGAGGATCGCGCACAGCTCGGCCGCCAGCTCGCGCTTCTCGGCGCCGGCGGTGCCGAACCGCATCGAGCGCGACACGTCGACGACCAGCATCACCGTGAGCTCGCGCTCCTCGACGAACCGCTTGACGTACGGCTGGCCGAGGCGGGCCGTGACGTTCCAGTCGATGTCGCGCACCTCGTCGCCGGGTACGTAGGCGCGAACCTCCTCGAACTCGATGCCGCGGCCCTTGAACACACTCACCGAGCGGCCGGCGAACAGGTCCTCGACCAGGTGCCGGCTGCGGATTTCGAGCCGCCGCACCTTGCGCAGCAGTTCCGAGGTCTGCATCAGGGCACGCGCACCTGCTCCAGGATGCGGCGGGCGATCTCCTCGCCGTCGATGCCTTCGGCTTCGGCCTCGTACGACACGTGGATGCGGTGGCGCAGGACGTCGAGCGCGATGTGCTTGACGTCCTCGGGCAGCACGTAGGCGCGGCCGTCGAGCAGCGCCAGCGCCTGGGCGCCCTTCACCAGGAACAGCGTGGCGCGCGGGCTGGCGCCGAACGTCAGCAACGCCTCGAGCTGGAGCCCGAACGCGGCCGGGTTGCGGGTCGCGCTCACCAGGTCGAGCACGTACTCCTGGATCTTGTCGTCGACGTAGACGTCGCCGAGCGCGGCACGCGCGGCCAGCACGTCGTCACGCGTCGCGCGCGGCTGGAGCTTGGGCAGCGCGGCGAGGCCGGCGCGGCGCAGGATCTCCTTCTCCTCCGCGCGTTCGGGATACCCCACCTTCACCTTGAGCATGAACCGGTCGCTCTGGGCCTCGGGCAGCGGGTAGGTGCCCTCCTGCTCGACCGGATTCTGCGTCGCCAGCACGAGGAACGGCTCCTCGAGGGGATGCGTGTCGTCGCCGAGCGTGACCTGCTTCTCCTGCATCGCCTCGAGCAGCGCCGACTGCACCTTGGCCGGCGCACGGTTGATCTCGTCGGCGAGCACCAGGTTCGAAAACAGCGGCCCCTGCTTGGGACTGAATGTGCCCTCGCGGGGATTGAAGATCAGCGTGCCCGTGAGATCGGCGGGCAGCAGGTCGGGCGTGAACTGGATGCGGCGGAACTTGAGCGACAGCGAGTCCGCGAGGCTCTTGACCGCCAGCGTCTTCGCGAGCCCGGGCACGCCTTCGAGCAGCACGTGTCCGCCGGTGATGAGCCCCACCAGCAGCCGGTCCACCATGTACTTCTGTCCCACCACTGCGCGGCCCACTTCCTCGCGCACGCGGGCGAGCGTGAGCCCGGCGGCTTCGATGCGGGCGGCGGCGTCCCGGCTCGTTTCGACGGTCATCGCGATCTCCCCTGATGAGATACGAAGCGCCACCGGACCGGCCGGAGGCGCAAGGGGGCGCAGTATAACCAGTTCGGGTGACGTGTCCCATCAACGGAACGTCAAGATCGAGACCCCGGTTCACGAACGCGGCCCCTCCCGCGTTGGATGCGGCGACGGCGGGAGCCGTGGACGGCCCCATCGCAGTCGTCAGGCGGCGCCGCCCGGGTCAGCCAGCGACCGTGGTTCCCATCCCACCGTCAGGCGGCACGAGCGAACCGTGGCAGCTCGGCGTCGGAGCCCGGATCCGTGGCCTCGCGGGCACCGAGCACCTGCCATTCCGTGGCCGTGGGCGTGGCCACCGCGGCCCGAGCCCTCCCCTCGGCGTGGCGCGCCTGGATCTGCCAGGTGCCGAGCAGCGCGTGCGCGTCGACGAGCTCGAACGGCGGCGCCGGGGACTCGATCGCGTCGAGTTGCATCAACCGATGCTCGATGTCGAGACAGTATTCCGCTTCGCGGCGCGTCTCGGCGCCCGACAGCACGCGCGCCATGAGCTGGTGGGTGCGCACGCGGGCGATCGCCTCGACTTCGATCTCGCGGCGATAACGCACCAGCGCCGCCTCGAACATGGCGTCGGCCGCCGCGAACCGGCGCTCGTGGAGCGCGCGCAGTCCGGCGCGATGGAACCGCGCCCCGGCGCACAGGACGCCCGCCATGGACAGGAACAGCCGTTCGAGGTCGAGCACGGGGGGTGCTCCTGGGGGTCGGGCCATGCGGCCGGGCGGGTGGCGGCGTGGGTGCCGACCGGTCCGGGCCGCGAGAGGGTGCGCCATGCACAGTGCACATCCGGGGCCACACAGGTCCGGTCCATGACAAGTCCGCAAACCATTGCCCCGCTGCCCCTCGGCGCGGGTCATCCGACCCACGGAAACCCAACTCCCAGAACCACCGTGCGCAATCCAACGCGCCTCCCCGTGGAATGCACGAGGGTCTGAACCCGTGCCAACCCCCGGAGGTAGGTGCCATTCGTCCGGCAGTGACGAGCGACGCGGCCAACGCAGCAATCGACGATTTTCAGCGGTCTGCGAACAATGGATAACCGCTGGCGAGTTCCAGCACCTCCTGATCGACCCCTTTCGCCAGCTCGAGGTCGTCCGGACGGTCGAGGATGCGCGCGATCCAGTCCGCGATCTTCCGCATCTCGTCGATGCCGAACCCGCGCGTGGTGAGCGCCGGCGTGCCGATGCGGATGCCGCTCGTCACCCACGGCTTCTGGGGATCGTTCGGCACGGCGTTCTTGTTCACGGTGATGCGCGAGCGGTGCAGCGCCTCCTCGGCGACCTTGCCGGTGATGCCGCGGCGCCTGAGATCGACCAGCATCAGGTGATTGTCGGTGCCGTCCGACACCAGGTCGAAGCCGCGCTCCATCAGGAAGCCGGCCAGCGCCCGGGCATTGTCGACGACGCGCTGCTGGTAGCCCTTGAACCCGTCGCCGAGCGCCTCGCCGAAACACACCGCCTTCGCGGCGATGATGTGCATCAGCGGCCCCCCCTGCAGTCCGGGGAACACCGCCTTGTCCAGCTTCTCCGCCCACTCGGCGCGCGCCATCACCACGCCCCCGCGCGGACCGCGCAGCGTCTTGTGCGTGGTGGTGGTGACGAGGTCCGCGTGCGGCACCGGGCTCGGGTGGAGTCCCGCGGCGACGAGTCCGGCGATATGCGCCATGTCGACCACCAGCACGGCTCCCACCTCCCGGGCGATCGCCCCGAACCGCTCGAAGTCGATCACCCGCGGATACGCGCTGGCGCCGGCGACGATCAGCCGCGGCCGGTGCTCGCGCGCGAGCCGCTCGACCGCGTCGTAGTCGATGCGGCCGTCCTCGGGCCGCACGCCGTACTGCACCGGCTTCCACAGCTTGCCGGTCACCGACACCGGATGGCCGTGCGTGAGATGCCCGCCGTGGGCGAGGCTCATCCCGAGCAGCGTCTGGCCCGGCTCCGACGCCGCCAGGTACGCGGCCAGGTTCGCCGACGCGCCCGAGTGCGGCTGCACGTTCGCATGATCGCAGCCGAACAACTGCTTCAGCCGCTCGATCGCGAGCTCCTCGGCGACATCGACGAACTCGCAGCCGCCGTAGTAGCGCTTGTGCGGCAGGCCTTCGGCATACTTGTTCGTGAGCACCGAGCCCTGCGCCTCCAGCACCGCGTCGCTCACGAAATTCTCCGACGCGATCAGCTCGAGCGTGGTCCGCTGCCGCTGCTGCTCGGCGGCGATCGCGGCGTAGATCGCCGGGTCCTGCGTGGCGAGTGCGGACATGGTCTCCTTCACGTCATGGCCGGGCGTCATGCGCGGCCTCGTAGTCGTGGATCTTGCGCAGGCGCGCCACGTGCCGGCCGCCCTCGAACGGGGTGTCGAGCCAGATGCGCAGCCAGCGCGCACACGCCTCGTGATCGGGATTCGTGCGGCCGCCGAGCGCCAGCACGTTGGAGTCGTTGTGCAGCCGGGTGAGACGCGCGGTGTCGTCGCTCGTCACCACCGACGCGCGGATGCCCGCCACCTTGTTCGCCACGATGCTCTCGCCGATACCGCTGCCGCCGAGCACGATGCCGCGGTCGGCATCGCCGCGGCTCACCATCTCGGCGACCGGAAAGCAGAAATCGGGATAGTCGACGGGCGGCGCCGCGGCCATCGTGCCGAAGTCCGTCACCTCGTGGCCGAGCCGCTCGAGTTCGAGTTTGAGCCGCTCCTTGAGCGCGAACCCGGCGTGGTCGCCGCCGATCGCCACCTTCATGCGCGGGTCAGGCGCCGCGCGGCGCGGCCGCGACGGGCGTGCCGGACTTCTGCGGCACCCGGGCGAGCCAGCCGTGACGATCCGCGATGTCGCCGCGCACGATGCCGAAGAATGCCTCCTGCAGCACCTTCGTCACCGGCCCGCGCTTGCCGTCGCCGACGGTCAGCCGGTCGACGGACGTGATCGGCGACACCTCGACCGCGGTCCCGGCGTAGAACAGCTCCTCGGCGGCGTACAGCAGTTCACGCGGCATCGGTTCCTCGCGCACCGTGTAGCCGAGCTCGCGGGCGATGCGGATCACCGAGTCGCGGGTGATGCCGGCGAGGATGCTGTTGTGCAGCGGGGGCGTCATCAGCTCGCCCTTCACCACCGCGAACACGTTCTGGCCGCTGCCCTCGCTCACGTAGCCCGTGACGTCGAGCGCGATCGCCTCCTCGTAGCCGTCGAGCTTCGCCTCCATCTTCATGAGCTGGGAGTTCATGTAGTTGGCCGACGACTTGGCCATCGCGGGCAGCGTGTTCGGCGCCATGCGCTGCCACGTGCTGACCTTGACCGCCACGCCGTTCGTGAGCGCGTCGTCGCCCAGGTACTTGCCCCACGGGAACGCCGCCACTGCGACCTCGACCGGACTGCCGAACGGATTCACGCCGAGGTTCTCGTAGCCGCGATAGATCAGCGGCCGGATGTAGCACTCGCTGAGCCCGTTCACCGCCACCACCTCGAGGCACGCGTCGCGGATCTGTTCGCGCGTGAACTTCGCCTCCATGCGGTAGATGCGGGCCGACAGCATCAGCCGGTCCATGTGCTCCTCGAGCCGGAAGATCGCGGGGCCGCCCCTGGTGTTGTAGCAGCGGATGCCCTCGAACACGCTCGACGCGTAGTGCACCACGTGCGACAGGATGTGGATCTTGGCGTCGTCCCACGCCACCCACGTCCCGTTCATCCAGATCTTGCCGGCCTTCTGCAATGCCATGGTTCACCTCGCCTGTGGTGGGTGGATCACATCGACTGGCTGCGCAGCGCCTCGACGAGGTGCGGCGCGACGCGCCGTACGTGGTGGCGGATCCGTCGCCAGGCTTCCTCGTACGCTTCCTGCGATCCACCGAACGGGTCCGACACTTGGAGCTCCGGTGCGCCGGGCGCGGGCCACTCGCTCAGCAGGTGGCTCCGCCCGGGCGCGGCACCCAGTGCGCGCACGGCCGTAAGATGCGCCGGCTCCATCACCAGCACCACGTCCGCCGCCCGCACCAGCTCGGGCGTGAGCTGCCGCGAACGATGCTCACTAAGATCGATGCCGTGCGCGGCCGCGACCGCCACCGACGGCGGCGAGGCCGGGTCGCCGGTGCGCGCGCCGGTGCCGGCCGAACGCACCTCGAACCGGGACACGTCCGGACCCAAAGCGTCGAGCAGCGCCGCCACCGCCAGCGGGCTCCGGCAGGTGTTTCCGGTGCAGACGAACAGGACACGCCATTTCGGTTCCATGGAATCAGGATAGGGAGCGCCGCCGAAACCCGTCAACCGGTGCGCTCCGCCGTCAGATCCTCGTAGTCGCCGAGCTCGGCGGTGACGTCGACCGCGCCGCGGCGCAGCAGCCGCGGGCGCGCGTCGCTGACGTCGACCAGTGTCGACGCCAGTCCGCCCGGGCGGGGCCCGCCGTCGAGCACCAGATCGATCTGGTTGCCGAAGATGCGCACCACGTCCTCCGCCGTCTCCGCCGGCGGCTGGCCCGACAGGTTGGCACTGCTCGACACCACGGGCCCTCCGATCACTCCGAGCAGCCGCTGGCACAGGTCGTCCGCCGGGCAGCGCAACGCCACCGTGCCCCCGGCGCCACGAACCTTGATCGGCACGATCGGCGCCGCCCGAAGGATCAGCGACAGCGGTCCCGGCCAGAACCGCGACACGAGCCGTGACGCCACCGCGTTCACCTCGCTCGCCAGGCCGTGCACCTGCCGCGGCTCGGGAATCAGCGAGATCACGGCGAGCGACGGATCGCGGCGCTTGATGCGCGCGACCATCAGGACCGCCTCGACGTCGAACAGCGAACACCCGAGCCCGTACAGCGTGTCCGTCGGGAACGCGATCACGCCGCCCCGCAGCACCACCTCCGCCGCGGCGCGCAGCACGCGACCATCGGGTTGATCGGCATTCCAGCGCAGCAGCTCCACCGTCATCTCCTCCCGGCGAGCCGCGCGCGATGGCGCTCGAGCCGGTTCGCCAGCGCCGCGTCCGACAGCGCCAGCACGCGCAGCGCGAGATGCGCGGCGTTGCGCGCGCCCCACGCGCCGATTCCCAGCGTGCCCACCGGCACTCCCGGTGGCATCTGGACGGTCGCCAGCAGCGCATCCATGCCGAGCAGCGGCGAGCTCGCGAGCGGCACGCCGAACACCGGCAGCGCGCTGTGGGCCGCCATGGCGCCGGCCAGATGCGCCGCGCCACCCGCGCCGGCGATGATCACGCGCAGCCCGCGCCGCTGCGCGCCGCGCGCCCAGCGCGCCGCCGCGTCGGGCGCGCGATGCGCGGAGCGCACCGCGATCTCGCTCGCCACACCGAATTCCGTCAGCACCTTCGCCGCCTCCTCCATCACCGCGCGGTCGGACTCGCTGCCCATCACGATCCCCACCCGCGCACCCGATTTCGCCGTCGCCATCGACACTCCCCGGTTCAGCTCCGCGCCACATCCGTGGCGAGCGCTCCCGGCGGGGGCCCGCCGACCGCCGCGGCACGGCCGATGTCGCCGCGACAGCGCCACCCACGACCACCGAGCCGCGCCACCGCGCCATACGCCCGCTCGCGCGCCTCCGCCACCGAGTCGCCCACCGCGGTCACGAACGCCGCCCGGCCGCCCCGCAACAACCAGCGGTCCGCGGGCACCCCCGGCAACGCCGCAGCTCCGCGAACGATGCCGGCGCCCTGCACCGAGATTCCCCCCTGTTCATTGGACGCCGCTTCGAGCCGATCGATCCAGCTGCGGGACGCCGCGGCGCCGGGATGGGCTTCGGCAACGAGCGCAACCGACACCGCCGCACCCGGGCGGCGTCCGGCGCCCTCGAGGTCGAGCTCGCCCCGGGCGGCACCGGCCAGCAGCTCGGCGAAGTTGCCGGCGACGAGCGGCAGGATCGCCTGGGTCTCCGGATCGCCGAACCGCGCATTGAACTCCACGACCCTGACGCCGGCCCTGCCGATCATCAGTCCGCAATAGAGTGTCCCACGATACGGGGTGCCGCGCGCGGCCATCTCGCGCAACAGCGGGGCCACGATGCGTTGCGAGACCTCGCGCTCGATGCCGGCGTCCACGGCGGACGCCGGCGCCACGGCTCCCATCCCGCCCGTGTTGGGACCGCGGTCGCCGTCGAACGCGCGCTTGTAGTCCCGCGCCGCCGGCAGCAGCACATGGCGTTCGCCGTCGCACACCGCCATCACCGAGGCCTCCTCGCCGTCGAGGAACTGCTCGATCACGACGCGGTTGCCGCCGTCGCCGGCAGGACCGCCCAGGCAGTCGGCGGCGAACGCGCGGGCCGCCGCGCCGTCGGCGGTGACCACCACGCCCTTGCCGCCCGCGAGACCATCGGCCTTCACCACATAAGGGGGCCCGAACCGGTCCAGCGCCCGCTCCGCCCGGGCGGTGGTATCGCAGACCTCGGCATCCGCGGTCGCGATGCCGGCCGCCCGCATCACGTCCTTGGCGAACGCCTTGCTGGATTCGAGCCGCGCGGCGGCGCGGACGGGGCCGTACACCGTCTGGCCGAGCGCCCGCAGCGTGTCCACCAGCCCGGCGGCAAGCGGCGCCTCGGGTCCCACGACGACCAGATCGGCGCGCTGCCGGGCGGCGAGCGCCGCCCAGCCGGCGGGTCCGGCCCCATCCTGCGCGTCGGGCTTGGGAATCCAGTGCTCCCGCGCCATGAACTCGTTGCCCGGCGCCACCGCCACGCGCCAGCCGGGATCGAGCGCGAGCCGCGACGCCAGCGCGTGCTCCCGCCCGCCCGTGCCCAGCACCAGCACGAGCGGCGTCACCGGCGCTCCCCCGCGGCGAGCAGCTCGAGCGCCGCGCGCAACAGTTCCTGCACCGTCTGCGGCACCGCCTGCCCTCCGCTCTTCTTCATCACCTGCCCGACGAGGAACCCGAGCGTCGCGGTCTTGCCGGCGAGGTACTGCTGCACCGGACCCGGATGCTCGGCGATCACCTCGCGCACCAGCGGCTCGAGCGCTCCCGCCGACGACTGCACCTGGACGCCATGGCGACGGAGCAGCTCCGGCACGTCGCCGTCCTCGTCCGCCATCCACGCGAACGCCTGCTTCGCGAGCGGCCCCGGCAGCTCGCGCGACGCGATCCGGTCGAGGAACCCGGCGAGCCGCGCCGGCGGCACCCGGGCGACCCAGGTTTCGAGCGGCCACGCGCGCTCCTTCAGCACGCGCAGCACCTCGGTCATGATCCAGTTGCTCGCGAGCTTGGGTTCGCGCACCGCGCTCGCCTCGAAATAGTCGGCCAGCTCGCGGTGTTCGCGCAGCACGCCCGCATCGTACGCCGGCAGTCCGTACTGCTCGATCAGCCGCCGCTCGCGCACCCACGGCAGCTCCGGCAGCCGCGCCCCTGCCTCCGCGATCCACGCGGGGTCCACGACCAGCACCGGCAGGTCGGGCTCGGGAAAATAGCGGTAGTCGTGGGCGTGTTCCTTCGACCGCATCACCTGGAGTCGATCCTGGTCGGCGTCGTAGAGCAGCGTCGCCTGTTCGACGCGCTCGCCGCGCTCGAGCACGCCGCGCTGACGCTCGATCTCGGCCGCGATGCCCTTCTCGACGCCTTTGATCGAGTTCAGGTTCTTGAGTTCCGTCTTGGTGCCGAACGGGGTCGTGCCCGCGAGCCGCAGGCTGACGTTCGCATC
This sequence comes from Candidatus Eiseniibacteriota bacterium, assembly GCA_038231135.1. GTDB lineage: Bacteria > Eisenbacteria > RBG-16-71-46 > RBG-16-71-46 > RBG-16-71-46 > JANLWX01. Next base: position 103,462 of record JBBRLX010000007.1, read on the forward strand.
GCAGCGCAGCTGGCCCTTCTCCATGTCGCCATCCGAGATGCCGAGCCAGCGCACCAGCCGCCGCAGCTCGCCGAGGAACGCTCCGCACTCGGCGGGCCCCCTGAACACGGGCTGGGTCACGAGCTCGAGCAGCGGCACGCCGGCGCGATTGAAATCGACCCGCGACACCCGCCGATCACCGTGACGCTCGGGATGGAACGACTTGCCGGTGTCCTCCTCGATGTGAATGCGCGTGAGCGCGAACGCCCGGGCCTCGCCGTCCACCACCACCGGCAGCGCGCCCCCCTCGCACAGCGGCAGGTCGTACTGGCTGATCTGATAGTTCTTCGGCATGTCGGGATAGAAGTAGTTCTTGCGCGCGAACACGCTGTGCCCGCGAATCTCGGAGCCCAGCGCCAGCCCCAGCCGCAGCACGCCGTCGATCGCCGCCCGATTCGCCCGCGGCAGCGCGCCCGGCAGTCCCAGGCACACGGGACAGGTGTTCGCATTCGGCTCCGCCCCGAACTCGGCCGGGCACCCGCAGAACATCTTCGTCACCGTCCGCAGCTGGATGTGGCACTCGAGGCCGATTACCGCTTCGTAGGCCATGCGAACTCCGTCTCGTGGTCGCGGCCGAGCCGCGTGAGGTCGCCGCGCACCTCGAGCGCGCGGCCGGCGCGCAGCAGCACCGGCTCCGAGTCCATGGGCCCGAGCAGCTGCACCGCGCGCGGCAGGCCGTTCGCCGCCGGATCGAGCGGCACCGACAGGCCCGGGATGCCGGCGAGGTTCGCGCCGATGGTGAACACGTCGCTCAGGTACATCGCGAGCGGATCGGCGGTCTTCTCGCCGAGCCGGAACGGCAGCGTCGGCGACGCCGGCATCAGCATCAGGTCGCAGCGGCCGAACGCCTCGTCGTATTCGTGGCGGATGCGCGTGCGGGCGCGCTGCGCGGTGAGGTAGTAGGCGTCGTAGTAGCCCGCCGACAGCGCGTAGGTGCCGAGCAGGATCCGCCGCTGCACCTCGGGGCCGAAGCCCGCGCTGCGCGTGCGCGTGTAGAGCGCGAGCACGTCGGGCGCATCGGCATGCCGGAACCCGTAGCGCACGCCGTCGAACCGGGCGAGGTTCGAGCTGGCCTCCGCGGTGGCCACCAGATAGTACGTGGCGACGGCGTACTCGCCCGGCAGGAACTCGAGCGGCACCCGCACCCCGCCCGCGCGCTCCAGCGCGGCCGCCGCCTGATCGAGTCCTGCCACCACTTCGGGGTCGCAGCCGGCCTGCCACAGATTGGCGGGCCAGCCGAACCGGAGCCCGCGCACGCCCTGGTCCCAGCCGCCGACGTCGGGAGCCGGCGACCGCCGCGTCGTGGCGTCGAACGGATCGGGCCCGGCGAGGGCGGCATAGGTGAGCGCGACGTCGCCGGCGTGGCGCGCGAAGATGCCGACCTGGTCGAGCGACGAGCCGAACGCCACGAGTCCGTAGCGCGACAGCCGCCCGTAGGTCGGCTTGAGGCCGAACACGCCGCAGAACGCCGCCGGCTGGCGCACCGAGCCGCCGGTGTCCGATCCGAGCCCGATCGGCGCGAGGCCGTACGCCACGCCCGCCGCGGGTCCGCCGCTCGAGCCGCCGGGCACGCGCGTCAGGTCGAACGGGTTCCGGGTCGGGCCGTAGCAGCTGAATTCCGTGGACGAGCCCATCGCGAACTCGTCCATGTTCGCCTTGCCCGTGACCACGGCGCCCGCCGCGCGCAGCCGGGTGATCACGGTGGCGTCATAGGGCGAGCGCCACCCCGCGAGGATCCGCGACCCGCACGTGGTGGGATAGTCGGTCGTGCACAGGTTGTCCTTGACGAGCACCGGCACGCCGGCCAGTGGTCCGTTCGGGACCGCGCGCGCCGCGGCCGCCGCGCCCGCGCGGCGCGCCGCGGGATCGGCGTGCACCACCGCGTGCACGTCCGCCTCCCACGCGGCCGCCGGCTCCTGCCACCCCGCTTCGACCGCGGCGGCGGGGCTCGTCCCCGCGCGCACCCGCGCCGCGAGCGCTGCGGCCGACAGCCGCCACAGCGGCACGCCATTGCCGGAGTCCGTTCGCGTCATGGAGTCACGTTCTCGACGATCGGCGGCACGAGGAAGAACGGCCCGTCGGTCTCGGGCGCCCCCGCCAGCGCGGCGTCGGCGCCAAGCACCCGGCCGTCGGGAGCGTCGTCGCGCAGCGGCGCGTCGGCCGGCGCGAACACCATCGGATCGCAGCCCGTGAGATCCAGCCGCTCGAGCGCCGCCACGAACTCGAGCACGCTCGACAGCTCCGCCGCCATGCGTGCGATGCCCGCCTCCGGCAGCTCGAGCCGGGCGAGCGTGGCGATGCGACGCACTTCGTCACGATCCAAGCACGGCCTCCCCGGTCAGGAACCGGCCCAGCACCTTCTTCACGCGGGTGCCGAACCGCACGGTGTACTTGATCTCACCGCCGGCCTCCTCGGCCGCCACCACCACCCCGTCGCCGAACTGCTCGTGGCGCACACGCTGGCCGACGCGCCGGTCGGCCCGCGCGGCGGCCGACACGCGCAACGGCGTGCCCGGTGTGATCGTGTCGAGATCGTCGTACTCCCCCGCCTCGGCCGGCGCCGCGTCCTCGTCCCAGCGGCTCTTGTTCTCGCCCCAGCGCTCGCGCATATTCGGGCTCCAGCCGGGCCGCGTCTGGGCGGCATGGCGGGCCGCCGCCGACGGCCGCGGCGCGTCGAACCGCCGCCGGTCCTCGCGCACCAGCAGCGCTGCGGGGATTTCGTCCACGAATCGCGACACCTGGCCGCCGCGCGCGCCGTCGAACCGGCGGCGGAACGCCGCGGCCGTCAGCAACAGCTCGTCCTGCGCGCGCGTGAGCGCCACGTAGAACAGCCGGCGCTCCTCCTCGAGCTGGTCCGCGCGCTCGAGCGACGAGGCATGAGGCATCAGTCCCTCCTCGAGGCCGATGATCACGACCGCCGGGAACTCGAGACCCTTCGCGTTATGGCCGGTCAGCAGCAGCACGCGGTCGCCGTTCTCGCCCGCGCGATCGGCGTCGGTGACGAGCGCCGCCTCGGCGAGGAATCCCGGCACCGTGGCGCCGGCTACGCCCGTGAACGTGCCGGCCGCCACCAGCAGCTCCTCGACGTTCGCCCGGCGTTCGGCCGCGTCCTCGCCGTCCCCCAGCGAATCGAGATAGCGGGTGTGCTCGAGCACTCGCGCCAGCACCCGGTCGACCGGGGCGTCGAGCAGCGTGCCCAGTTCGTCGAGCAGCTGGAGCAGCTCGGTCGCGCCCCGCCGCGCCGCGGGGGCGATGCCCTGCTCCGCCACCAGCGCCCGCAACGCGGACGGCGCGGGCGCGCCGTTCGCCAGGACCCGCTGCTCGACCGCCGCGCGCACCACGCTGCCGAGCCCGCGGCGCGGCGTGTTCCAGATCCGCCAGAACGCCGCGGCATCGGCGGGATTCGCCGCCACCCTCAGGTAGGCGATCAGGTCCTTCACCTCGCGCCGCTGGTAGAACGACACGCCGCCCACGAGTTCGTACGGGATCAGCGAGTGGCGCAGCTCGGTCTCGAGCGCCCGCGACTGCGCGTTCGTGCGGTACAGCACCGCGCAATCCGCGAGTTTCCCGCCGCGCGCCACGCGCGCGACCAGGAACTCGCGCACCCGGCGCGCCTCGTCCACCTCGTCCGCCGCCAGCACGAACCGCAGCGGCACGCCGGGGCCGCGCTCGCTCCACAGCGTCTTGCCCTTGCGCGCGCGGTTGTTCGAGATCACGGCGTTCGCCGCGTCGAGGATGCTCGTCGTCGAACGGTAGTTCTGCTCCAGCCGCACCACGGCGGCGCCGGCGAACGTGGTCTCGAAGTCGAGCACGTTCCTCAGATCCGCGCCGCGCCAGCCGTAGATCGACTGGTCGTCGTCGCCGACCACGAACACCGTGCCGCGATCGCCCACCAGCGCCTGGATCATGCGGAACTGGGCGTGGTTCGTGTCCTGGTATTCGTCGACCAGCACGTGCGAGAACCGCGCGCGGTAACGGTCCCCCACGTCGGGATGGGTGCGGAACAACTCGACGGTGCGGGCGATCAGGTCGTCGAAGTCGAACGCGCCGCAGCGGCGCAGCTCCTGGTCGTACAGCGTGTAGGCTTCCGCGGTGCGGCGATCCTGCGGCGAGAACGCCGTGCGCGCGAAGTCCTCGGGACCCACGAGCGAGTTCTTCGCGTCGCTGATCGCCGCCAGCACCGCTCCCGCCCGCCAGGTGCCGTCGGGCCAGCCGAGCCGCCGGGCGATATCCTTGATCAGCGACTCCTGGTCCTCACGATCGTAGATCGCGAACGCCGCCGGCACGCCGAGCACGCGCGCCTCGCGCCGCAGGATGCGCACCGCCGTGGCATGGAACGTCCCGACCCACAGCTCCCTGGACACGTCGCCGACGAGGCTCGCGATCCGGGCGCGCATCTCGCGCGCCGCGCGGTTCGTGAACGTGAACGCCAGGATCGCCGATGGCGCCACGCCGCGATCCAGCAGCCACGCCACGCGCGCCGTGAGCACGCGGGTCTTACCGCTCCCCGCCCCCGCGATCACGAGCACCGCCCGCGCCTCGTGCTCGACCGCCGCACGCTGGGCGCTGTTGAGACTGTCCAAAAGCTGCAAGGGTACCTCGGGTAGTCGCAGGGGTTCCAAAGGGTTCCCCTGCAATCTAGCGGAATCCCGGGGTTACTTCCATGCAGTGGAGCTCACCGCGTCGCGGGTCCCGGAGCTTTCGGCCGCAGGTCCCTTTAGGCCGCTGAAAACGGTCGAGTGCAAGGCGGCAAGGAGCGACGAGCGCAGGCGTATCGTCAGACACTCCGGGGCGAGGAGCGACGCAGCCGCCGCAGCAATCGACGATTCTCAGCAGCCTGCGCTAGAACTCCGGACCTACGGACACGTGCCAGCGGGGGCGGCTGGTGCCGGCCAGGTTGGTGTTCCACCCCGCGTCGACCTTGAGGATCAGGAAGTAGAGCGCCGTGCGGATGCCGGCGCCGAAGCCGAGCTTCAGGTCGTCGAGACGGCGGCGGCCGTCCTCCACGCTCGACAGCCGCACGCGGTCGGCGGCGTCCCACACGAATCCCGCGTCCGAGAACAGCGCGCCGCGGAGGTTGAACACTCCGACCGGGATCGGTCCCAGGATGCCGAGCTGCTCGATGAACGGGAATCGCAGTTCGGCATTGACGATCGCCACGCGCGAACCGAGCAGGTCGAAATCGGGATAGCCGCGCAGCGTCGAATACCCGCCGACCCGGAACGTCTGCCGGTCGGGGCCGTCGCTGCGGCCGGTGAGTACGCGGGTGGCGAACGTATAACCCCGCGTGAGGTCCCAGTAGCGCCGCGCGTCGAACGTGACGGTCTGGTACTGCAGCGCGTCGTGGAGCACCGCGAACGCCGGCGCGTAGGTCAGGTTCCAGCGCTGACCGTTCACGGGGCCGTAGTAGCCGAACAGCGCATTGTCGCCGATCAGCGACAGCGACGGCGACGTGACGGCGCGGTACTGCCGGGTGGACTTGAAGAAGTTCCCGGCGTCGTCCTCGGCGAAGAACTGCCGGTCGACGAACATCTGGGTGAGGTTGAGCTCCGCGCGCCGGAACCGGTCGAACGGATACGACGCCGTGACGAGGCCGCCGAACGTTCGCTCCGAGAACAGCCGCGTGCCGTCGAGCTGTTCGCCGAGCGTCGTCACCTGCGACGAGAAGTAGTCCTTGAAATGGAACAGCCCGGCGCCGAAGTCGACCCGCCGCTTGAGATAACTGTAGACCACGAGCGCGTTCGTCTCGCTGATCGAGCTCGAGAACAGGTCGGTCGCGACGTACAGGCTGTGGTCGCCGAGGAAGTCGCTGAACGCGAACTGGGTGCTGCCGACGAAGCCGAACCCGCTGCCGGCGTAGAACCCGCCCCCGGCGTAGTCCGGCGCCAGCCGCACGTGGTAGCGCGACGGTCGCTGCGCCAGCACCGAGTCCGGCAGCGCAAACGGGCCGCCGTGCTCGACGAGCGCGATGCGCGGCACGATCGCGGCCACGGTGTCCATCGGCACCGGCAGCCGGGTCTCGCCGGCGAACCGGTCGTCGATGGCGCCCCGGCCGGAGCGCCTGGTCCCGGCGGGCGGCCCGAGCCCGCCGGTCGCGGGGAACGCGAGCGTCGAATCCTCGTGCGTCACGGTCACGCTGTCGGGCAGCGTGCGCGCGAGCGCCGCCACTCGCGGCGGCGGCGCGGCCGAGTCGGCGGGCGCGCTCCGCGCGGTCGCCGAATCGAGCACCGCTCCCGGCGAGCGCCGGCGCAGCCGCTCGAACACCGCGTCGAGCGACAGCGGCTCCCTGACCGCGAACACGTCGAACCCGCCGCGGTTGAACGCCGCGAACACCAGCCGGTCGTTCTGCCGCGACCACGACAGGCTCTGCACGCCGCCGAGCACGTCGGTGAGCTGCACGTACGAGCGCTCGGCGACGTCGTACAGATAGACATTGGACGTGCCGTCACGGTCGCTGATGAACGCGAGCCGCCGGCCGTCGGGAGACCACGCGGGCGCGTGGTCGTTGCCGGAGGTGTCGAGCGTGCGGGTGATCGCGCCCGATGCCAGATCCAGGCTGTAGAGCGCGTAGCTGCCGAAGCCGCCCGCGCGGGCCGCCGGTTCGAGCACGACGGGCGCGAGCCGGTCGGAGGCGAACGTCAGCGTGCGGCCGTCGGGCGTCCACGCCGGCTCCTTCTCGTCCCAGGTGTCGTTCGTGAGCCGCGTGGCCGCACCCGTCGCGGCGTCCACCAGCCACAGGTCCGACCGGCCGTCCTTCACCCCGGCCACCGCGATCGAGTCGCCGTGCGGCGCCCACGCCGGGTAGTACAACGCCTCGCACGGGAGCTGGATGCGCTTGAGCGTGCTGCCGTTGCGCGCCGACACCACGTACAGCACGTCGCTGCCGCCGCTCTTCGCGGTGAGCGCGAGCCTCGAGCCATCGGGCGACCAGGTGATCGAGCTGCGGTACGACGGGATCGCCTCGTACTGGTAGTTGCGCTCGCCGCGGATCACGCGGTGCAGCACCTTGCCGTCGAACGCGGACATCACGTAGATGTCGGTGTACTGGCGGCGGTCCGAGAACCACGCGATGCGGTCGCCCTGCGGCGAGATCGCCGGCGCGGTGTTGAGCGTGCTCTGATCACGCCGGTGATCGGTGAGCCGCCGAGCGAACTCCTCGGGCGACTGCTTGTGCGCCACGGTCGGCCAGTAGCGCTTGCGCAGCCAGTTGCGCCACTGTTCGTCGAACTTCGGCACCGACAGTCCGACGCTGGCCTGGAACGCGCGCTCGAAGCCGTGGTTCTGCCGGATGCGCTTGAGGATATCGCGCAGCCGGTCCTCCCCGTAGCGCTCGACGAGATAGCCGAGCGCCGACTGCCCCTGCTTGTAGACGATGTAGCCGCCCGAGTACATGAGCGGCGGCAGGTAGCCCTCGATGATGCCGTCGCGCAGGAACATCTCGGCGTTCGGTTCCATGCCGAGCGACAGGTACTCCGCCATGCCCTCGGCGAACCACAGCGGCACCGAATAGAAGCTCTGCCGCGCGATCAGCGCCGCCGCCGACCCGCCGTACAGCATGTCGAACATGATGGCATGCGTGAGTTCGTGCACCACCACGTGGCGCAGGTCCTCGTAGGAGCCGGTGAACGGCAGCACCACCCGGTTGCGCAGCACCTCGGTGAACCCGCCGGTGCCGGCGTCGATCAGCTCGGGCGTGACGTTGGTCTGGGAGAACTCGTTGTGGGAGCCATACAGAATGATGGGGACGCGGCGCGACAGCACATGGCCCATGCGCACCGACAGCACGGCGTGCGTCTTCTCGGCAAGGTCGAGCACCCGCATCGCGAGCGAGTCCTCGCCGGCGTAGAAATACACGTCGAAGTGGTCGGATTCGATCGAGCGCCAGTCGTGGACGCTGTACTGGACCTTGTTCTGGCCGAAGTACTGGGCGTGAGCGGTCCCGGCGGGAACGAGGGCGAGCAGCGCGAGCAGTGCGCCCACGGCAATGTGCAGACGATGCAAGAACTCACCCCTCTTGAGCCCCGGATTCGGGTTCGCCCGGCCGAAGCGCCCACACGATGATACCCCGGAACCGTCCCGGATTCCCAAACCTGCATCGGCAGTTCCGCCGGCCCCCGTGAGGTCATGAATTGCCCCGGCCGGCACTCCTAACCGGCCTGCCGCCTCAGTATTCCCACCGAGCCTTGAGGTTCACGTTGAAGTCCGGCGGCGACGTGCTGGAGACGTTGGCGGTGCCGGGCCGGTGCTGGGTGATCTCGGTGGTCAGATAGATGAACCGGCTCAGCCGGTACTCGGCCTCGAGATCGCGCTCGAGGAACGTCGAGGTGCCGGGCCCGGTCGGGGTCCGCTCGAGCCCCGGCAGGTGCTGCCGGTAGCGCAGCGCGATCTGGGGGGAGACCTGGGTGCCGGCGGTGAGGATCACGCCGCCCTCCCCGCCGAACAGCCCGCCCCGGTCGCGGTCGATCTGCCACTCGTTGATGTAGCCGCGGAACGCGCGCGACATCTCCGACGAGAACGTGCGGTTGATCGCGCGCGTGATGTAGTTGTCGAGCGGGTCGCCGAGCGGCACGCCGGCGGCGCCGGCGGTGAGCCGGCTGAGCGTCAGGTTCTGGAGGATCTCCGCCTGCCCCCAGGCCGCCTCGTCGCTGCTGAGCACGATCTTGGGCTCGTTCGCGCGGCCGGTGATGTGCACCGTCACCTGCGACTGATGGGTCTGGCCGTTCTCGTACACCGGCACCTGGGTCACCGCCGTCGCGTCCAGCGTCGGGTTCACGCCGGACACGTTGTCGAACGTCAGGTCAACGTTCTGCACGTCGAACCGGTTGCTGAGGAAGTAGTACTTGCCGCGCAGCGCGTGCATCTCGCCGTAGAGCACCAGCGCCTCGGGCCGCTGCTCGACGTCGAGATTCAGGTTGAACTCGATGTCGCCGTCGGGCGGCTGCCAGTGCACGTTGTTGTTCGCGGACAGGTGGACGTTGTAGGTCCAGAACAACGGTGCCGCGGTCTGCGCCACCAGATCCTGCTCGCTGACGTTCGCGAAGTCGTACAGGATCACGGCGCGACGCAGCGTGGCGTTGCCGGTCACGTACGGCAGCCGCTGCCCGCGCACCACCGGGCCGTCGGTGATCTGGAACGCGCCGTCGAACAGCGCGGCGTACAGACCCGGCTCCGTGGTCGCGATCTCGGTGACGCCGAGCTTGAACTGGTAGCCCTTGAGCCCGCCGTTCGCGAGCTCCACGGTTCCGCTCCCGGTGACGCGGCCGCGATCGCCCTGCCGCGCCGTCAGAGTGTCCACGGTGATCTTCGCTTCGTCGAGCCGAACGCTCGCGGTGACGTTCTGGAACAGCTCGTCACGGCCGGTCATGCGCACGACGCCGTCGCTCACCTTGAGCGTGCCGTCCAGGTCCGGGTGCCGCGGTGTGCCCGTCACGCTGGCCCGCAGCTCGAACTTCCCCGCGGCGGTGCCGATCTGCGGCACCACCAGCCGCGCCATCGACAGGTCGCCGTTCGGGATGTCGATGCGCCACGCCATCGGCGACTCCGGCACCTCGACCGGGCGCCCCATCGCGAGCACGAGCGGCATCGCGCCGGACGCCGTCGATTCGCGGCCGCCGCGCTGCATGTGCAGCTCCGGCACCGTGAGCTGCCCGGCGGCGTAGCGGGCATGACCGCGCACGTCCTCGATGTCGATCGCCTGCCACGTCAGCTTGCTCGCGTCGAATGTGGCGTCGAGCACCGGCCGCACCGGACTGCCCTCGATGCCGATCCGCCCGCTCACCGTGCCGCCCCAGTCGTGCGCGGCGGGCACCAGCTGCCGCAGCCGGTCGAGCGGCAGCGCGGCTCCGGTCAGCTCACCGTTCCAGTCCCCCGCGCCTTCGATCCAGCGCAGGACGCCGGCCGCGGTCAGCGTGTCGGGCCAGGCGTGCGCCAGATGGTCGAACGCCAGCGAACCCGTCACGCTGCCGGCGGCGATCCGGAACGCGCCGTTGCGCACCAGCACCGCCCCCGGCCGGCCTTCGAGCTCGAACCGCAGCGAGTCGGCGGCGTGACCATCCCAGCCGGGACGGGACACCGCCGCCGCCATGTTCCAGTGGGGATCGCCGGCGGCCCCGCGCACCTCGAGCGTGGCGTCGGCGGCCCCCGCCAGGTGGACCTCGGGGGGCATGCCGAGCCGCGACAGATCGAGCCGCTCGGCCCGCGCCTGCCAGTCATAGCTGCCGCCCGGCACCGCCCAGCGGCCGGTGATGGTGACCGTGGCCAGGCTGTCACGCGCGACCAGGCGGTCGAACGTGACGCCGCGCGCGTCACCGGCGAGCGTCACCGGCGCCTCCGCCCGCCAGTCGAACTGCGAGCTGCGCAGCCGCGCGCGATCCAGCGCCAGCTGCCATGCGCCGGCGTTCCAGTTCGACCGCCCGGCCATCGTCACCAGCGTGTCGCCCGCGAACGCCGACAGATCCTCGAGCGCGATCGTCTGGTTGCCGAGCAGGAACGGCGTCGCGACGCTGTCGAAGTGGAGGCCGAGGAACGTGACGTTGCCGAGCCGCGCGCGGGCGGCGAGGTCGGGGGCGGGCAACAGCGCCCCCGACGCGTCGTCGAGCGCCCAGCGCGCCGCCTGCATCCCGAGCCAGCTCGTGCCGGTGCCGGTGAGGTTGCCGGTGACGAGCAGCGCCCCCGCCTTGCCCTCCACGGTGCCCTCGCCGTGGCCGAGCATTCCCTTGATGCCGCTGGCGCGGCCGTCGGGCCACTCCTCGAGCGGCAGGTTGTCGACGCGGTAGCTGCCGGTCCAGCCCTGCTTCGTGGTCATGGCCCGCAGCAGCATCGTGCCGCCGCGCCGCACCACGTTTACGGCGAAGCTGTCGGGGGCCGCGTTCGGGAACTCGACGTTCACCGTGCCGCCGTCCACGCGCCAGCCCTGCAGCTCGGAGGTGGTCAGCGTCGCGACGAGATTCGCGGTCTGCGCATGGCTGTGGGTATCGACGGCGTAGCGGAACGTGCCGGCCACGACGCCCTTCGGCCAGCCGGTGATGCCGATCGCGCCCCAGCGGCTGGGATCGGCGGTCTCGACCGCGCCGCCGATGTTCCAGCCGGCCCTGGACCATTGGAGATCGCCCGCGAGATTGCCCGCCGCCGACACCAGGTGCAGCGGCTCGAGCTTCACCACCCCGTGATCCCACCGCGCCACCCCGGAGGCCTGGGCCGGCAGGTCCTTCCACGTTGCGGAGCTCGTGAACTGCGCCGTCCACACCCGCGAGCCTGAGGCGGTGATCGAGCCGCGCGCCTCGCCCGGCACGTCGAGCGTGTGGTTGTCGGTGACCTCGGACAGCCAGCGCCACGACAGCCGCGCGACCTCCAGATCCACGTGCCGGATCCGCGTGGAGTCGGCATCGAGCCATTCGGCGACGCCCTTGAGCTCGAGATCGTCGGTATGCAGGCGGTCGAGCCGGATGCGGACGGTGTCGCCCTTCTCGACCGAGCCCTTGAGCTCGAGGTGCCGGGTCCGGAACGGACCCTGGGCCCAGCGCAGGTGGCGCACGACGCCGCGGGTGCTGGCGCCGATCGACACGCCGGCGTCCAGGTCCATGTCGCTCACCGGGTCGATCGCGGCGGCGATCGCCACCGAACCGTGCAGCACGCGCAGGTTGACGTCGAGCGCCGTGCTGCCGCCGGTGGCGCTGCCGCTCGAGCGCCACACCGGCGCCCGCAACCGCCCGTCCTTGCCCTTCGAGATCCGGATCACCGGCGACTCGATGACCACGTCGATCGTACGCCGGTCGCGACGCAGCCATTGCAGCGGCGAGTAGTTGAGCTGGATCCACGGCGCCTCGAGCAGCGCCGGCGTCTCGCCGTCGGTGAAGTACACCCGGGGCTTGATCAGCCGCACCCGGTCGAACGGATTGCCGCTGATGTCGTGGATCTCGACCTGCACGTCGCTGCGCTGCGCGAGTGCGCCGTTGATCACCAGCGTGAGCTCCTTCGCCACCAGCTCGGTGCGCCGCGCGAAGTACAGCAAGGCACTGACGATCGCGATCACCACCAGCCCCACCAGGATCAGCGCGACGAGCCCGATCAGCTTGCGCACCGTCCAGCGCACCTGCTTGGGCACATGCTCGACCACTTCCTCGACCGCGTGCCCCAGCTCCGCGACCTCGTGACGCAACTCCTCGACAATCCCCTGCGGCTCAGGCGGCGGCTCCGGCGCACCTCCGCCGGATCCCAATTCCGGGTCGCGCGGAACGAGCGGATCTTCCGGCGGAGTCATGAGCCGATCACCAGCCCGCGCAGCCGCGGCGCGGGAGCGCAGCCGACGAAACAGGCAACCACGTGCCGCGATGGCGTGCGGGGTGAGGTTCCGGAGGCGGGGACCGAGCGCAGCGCGCGAGTGCAGGGATGCGCGGAGCGCTGCGCGAGTAGCGAGGACCCGCCAGGAGGGCGGGTCCGAAGCGTCCCCGCCGTAGGAACCTCACCCCGCACGCCATCGCAGCGAAGAACCCGTCCCCGCCGGGGGAATCTCACCCCGGTCGTCACCGCGCGGTGAAGGCGCAGAACACGCATCAGAACGCCGGCCCAATCGCAAACTGAAAAATTCCCCGCTGCCGCTTCCCCGTCTCGTCCGGCCGCGCCCACCAGGTGAAATCCACCCGCAGCGGCCCGAACGGCAGCTGCAGCCGCGGTCCGAAGCCGAACACGAACCGCACGTCGTTCGGCGTCATGCGGCTCGAGCTGATCTCGGGCACGAACCGGCCGCGCTTCACGGCGTCGAACCCCGTCCATACGTTGCCAGCGTCCACGTACAGCTCGAGCCCGAGCGGCCCCAGCACGTCGACGCGCAGTTCCACGTTGCCCTGCAGCAGCACGAGGCCGCCGTTCGCCGGCAGCTCGCGTTCGTCGTAGCCACGCAGCGAGTTTACGCCACCGATCTTGAACCGGTCGAACACCGGCACGCGCGCCACCCCGGGATCGGTGGTGGAGTCGCTGGAGAACAACACGTCCTTGCCGAACGGCCGGATGACGCCGCCGCGGGCGTGGGTCGCGAGCAGCCAGCCCGGACGCAGCGGCGTATACCACGACGATTCGAGGTGCTGCTTGGTGAAGCTCGACGTGCCCTGCAACGGGCCGCCCGCGACCTCGGACGTGAACGCCTGGTACGACCCCCGCGTCATGAGCACCGGATGATCGCGCGTGTCGCGGGCGACCTCGAGCTGCAGCCGGTGCGTGGTATAGGACGGCTCGAGCAGCGAATCGCCGACCGTGGGGTCCGTCACCACCTGGCTCTGCGTCACCCACGCGTTGTCCTGGGTGAGCGCCAGCGTGGCGTAGCGGCCGAGCTGGCGCGACACCTGGAAGCTGACGCCGCGCGACTGGCTCTCGATCAGCCGGGGGGGGCTGGTGGGGCGGTCGTGCTGGTTCACGTAGTACAGCGTGAGCAGCCCGCGGGTACGCGTGGCGAACAGCCACGGCTCGAGCAACGTGGTCTCGATCCGGCTCAGGAGGAACCGCGCCTGGCCATCGAGCGCGAGCCGGCCGTCCACCGTGCCCTGGCGGCCGCTGCCGAGCAGGCTGCGGTGGCCCCATTCGCCGGTCGCCAGCACCCGTTCGCTGGTGCCGCTGCCGATGCCGGCGTCCACCCAGCGATGGCGGCGCTCGTGGAGGCCCAGGTCGAACTCCACGCGGGCCGCGGTCGAATCCATGAGCGGCGTCATCTGCACCTGGTCGAACATGCCGGTCTCGTACAGGTGCTCGACCGATTGCTGCACGCGGGTGGAGCGGTACACCGCGTCCGGCTTGATCAAGAGCTCGCGCCGCACGAAGTGCTCGTTGACCGACAGCTTGTCCAGGTCCGGGATGCGGACCTCGCCGAACCGGAACCGCTGGCCCTCGGTCACGTCGTAGCGCACGTTCATCGAGAAGTCGTGGCGCTCGGTGACGGCGTGGACCGAGGGGAAGTACCCGCGGTCCTTGTACGCCTCGGCGATCTTCGCGGTGTCGGCCACCAGGAAGTACGGGTTGAACGCCTTGTGCCGTTTCGCGAACAACAGGCGGCGCAGTGCGTCGCCCTGGATCGCCGTCACGCCCGTGAGGTCGATGCGGCCGATGTGGGTCTGGCGGCCCTCGATGATCTTGAACCGCACGATCACGGTGCCGGCATCGTGCCCGGGCACGAGCTCGTAGCCGGCGGCGACGTCGAGGTAGCCGTGCTGGTGGTAGACGTCCTCGATCGCCTGGACGTCGGCGCCGAGAAAGTCCATCCGCAGCACCGGCATCTGGCGCGACAGGATGTGCCCGCTCGCCCGCGTCTTGAGCGCCTTCTTGAGGTCCTTCGCGTTCACGTGCCTGCGGCCTTCGAACCGAACCCCCGCGACGCTGGTGAGTTCGTTCGGCAGGCTGGTGGCGGCGCGCGCCAGGGGTGCGGGACCGAGCAGCATCACCACGAACGCAAACCGGGCCAGTGCCGTACGCACGGGCCCCAGTCTGCCGGCGACGAGCGTCCGCTTCCGGATTCGCGCCCTCGCCCATTCCAGTGAATCGTGTTGCGACGCTCCGGGTCCGCTATGGCGGAGTCGGGGCAACCGTGTTCTCCTCAGGGAGCGGAGGCAGGGGAGCGATGGGGGGCGGCGGAAGTCGCCGACGTCGACGTGCGACCGAGTGCGCGCTGGCGCTGCACCACGCGCCACGGATCATTGGCCAGAATCAACACCAGCAGCGAGCCCATCATCACGAGACCCACCTGCTGGAACCGGGTGTAGGCCAGGGCGGAAATCTTCTGGCGGCGGATCGCCTCGATCACCGCGAGCAGGATGTGGCCGCCGTCGAGCACTGGCAGCGGCATCAGGTTGAACGCCATGATCGCGATGTTGATCATCGCGAGGAACTGCAGGAAGAAATCGGGACCGCGCTTCGCCTGTTCGCTCGCCACCTGGGCGATGAACAACGGTCCCCCGACGTACTCCCGGTAGTAGAGCGGGCGCGACACGGTGAGCCACATGCCGGCGTAGACGTTGCGGATCACTTCGCCGGTCGCGTGCCAGCCCATGTCGATCGACTCCAGGATGCCGGAGCGCTCGATGAACTTGCCCTGCCGCGGGGCTTCGATGCCAATCCGCGCGTTGTCGCTCTGCGCGCCCGTGTTCATCGGCACGATATCGACGTTAAACGTGCGTCCACCACGATCGACCGTCAAGTGCACGGTGCGATCGACATTGCCCCTCAAGGACAGCGGCAGATCGTCCCAGGTCGTGATTCGTTTGCCGTTCACCGCCAGAATGCGATCACCCTCCTTGATGCCCACCTTGTACGCCGGCATACCCGTTATGACGGCGCCGACGATCGGCAACGTTGGAGGCAGTCGAAAATTCGAGAACACGGGCTCGCGCCGGTCCGCCGGCACCGTGATCGTCAGGTGGCTGCTCAGGACGCCCACATCGGGCCGCTCGATGGCCAGCACGACCGCACGATCCTTCGGAACCCGGGAATATGCGTAGAACATCTGCTCCCAGGTCGACACCGGACTGCCGTTCAACGCCACCAGCCGATCCCCAGTACGAAAGCCGGCCTGATACGCGACGCTGGTGTCCGGCGTGGCCCCGAGCAAGTTCGGGTAGTCGGGACGGGATATCCCGATCATGCCGATCGTGCACAGGATGATCAGCGCGGTGAGGAGATTGCAGGCGGGGCCCGCGGCCGCGATCAGGATGCGGCCGTACCAGGGGTGCGACAGGAACTCCTCGTCCGAGTTCGGCATGTCGCCTTCGGGGCTCGGGCTGTCGCCCGCCATCGCGACGTAGCCGCCGAACGGGATCCACGCCAGGCGATACTCGGTGCCGCCCCGGGTGAACGAGAACATCGCGGGGCCGAATCCGAGCGAAAACCGGATCACCCGGACACCCCGCCATTTGGCCATCAGGAAATGGCCGAGCTCATGGACAAATATGACCAATCCGAGCACCAGAATGCCCGGCAACACGAGATTCCAAGACACGGTCAAATCCTTATGGGCTAAGGTGTTCAACGCAGGCTACTGCCCGGGTTCCGAGCGGTCAAGCAGCGCCTCGAAGGGAATCGATACGGCAATAGTCCAATGACTAGGCAAGAGCCGGACCGCCGGCCGTAACCGCCCCGGTGAGTCGTACACCGTGACCCCGGCGGCATTCGCCTGCACCGGGTTGGATTCCCCCAACCGGCGATTCGGCTCGCACGATTCACGAACGCCGGTGCGATTGCACGACTTCCTGATATGCCGCGAGCGTGCGGATCGCCATGTTCTCGGCGGAAAACCGTGCGGCCGTGCGGCGCGCGGCCCCGGCCATGGCGAGGCGCAGCGGCGTCTCCCCCACCAGCCGCGTGATCGCCGCCGCCATCGCGTCTGCGACGACCGGGTCGGGGCCCTTTGGCACCAGCACTCCCGAGACCTGATCGTCCACCACCTCCGGCAGGCCACCCACACGCGTCGCCACCACCGGCACGCCGAGCGCCTCCGCTTCGACCGCGGCGCCGCAGAACCCCTCGTTGCGCGACGGCACCAGCAACAGCGCGCACCCGGCGACGAGCGCCGCGACGTCGTCGCGCGCTCCGAGCAGGATCACCCGTCCACCGAGCCCGCGCCGCGCGATCGCGGCCTCGAGCGGAGCGCGCAGCGGCCCGTCGCCCAGCCATACGAATCGCGCCTCCGCGGCGCGGCCGCCGGCCGCGCGCAGGCGCTCCGCGACGTCGAGCAGCAGCGCGTGGTGCTTCTCCGCCGTGAGCGCCGCGACGGTGGCGAGCAGCGGAGTCCCCGCCGGCACGCCGAGCCGGGCATGCAGGGACTCGCCGGGACGGCCGGCCGCGGCGCGCAGCGCCGCGAGATCGACGCCGCTCGGCACCACGATCGCGCGGCCGGCCGGCACCCCGGCACGGAGCAATTGCGCGCGCGCCGCCTCGCTCACGCACAGCCAGCGCGCCACCGGCAACCGGTACTTGAGTCGCGACCACGGGCTGTTGCCCACCGGGAACGCCACGCGGCGGCTCGCCACCACCGCGCGGATGCCGGCGATCCACGCTGCCGCCGCGCCGACCGCGTGCGCGCGCGCGCTGTGCAGGTGCACGACGTCGGGGCGCTCCGCCCGCAGCGCCGTGACCGCCGCCGCGAATGCGGCCACGTCGAGATCGCCGCGCGCGGACCACGCGCGCACCGGGACGCCCTGCGCCGCGAGCCGGTCGAACAAGGGACCGTGCGGCGCGAGCACCACGTTCGTCACGCCGTGCGCCGCGAGCCCGGGCACCAGCCACGCGATCTGCTGCTGGCCGCCGCGCCAGTCCCGCCCGGTATCCAGGTGCGCCACCTTCATCGCGCGCCCCGGAACTGCTCGAGGATCTCGGCCAGCGCGGCGCCGATTCGTTCGGGGGTCGCCACCTCGAGCGCGCGCGCGCGGCCGCGCTCGCCGAGCCGCTCGCGGGCCGCCCGGTCACGCACCAGTTGCGCGAGCACGGTCGCGAGCGCGGTCGCGTCGCCTGGCGGCACCGTGGCCAGGTGGATGCGCGGCGTGAACACCTCGCGCACCGCGGGGCTGTCGCCGGTCACGACCGCGCGGCCGGCGGCGAGACCCTGGTAGACCTTGTGCGGGATCACGCGCCCCGCCTTGGCGGTGGTGCCGAACGCGCCCAGCACCACGTGGGCGCCGGCGAACGCCGCCGGCGCCTCCGCATAGGGCCGTGGTCCATGGAACGTCACGCGCAAGAGCCCGAGCCGCGCAGCCTGTGCCCGCATCGCGTCGAATTCGATCCCGTTCCCGACCAGCTCGATCCCATAGTCCGGCAGCGACCCCGCATCGCGCTCGAGTTCCGCCGCGGCCGCGATGACGTGCGCCACGCCGTGGAGCGGCAGGAACCCTCCCACGTACAGGATCCGCACCGGCCCCGCCGCGGGCGGCGGTCCGATGTCGAAGAATGCCCGCTCCGCCCCGACCAGCACGCGGCGCACGCGGGCGCGATCGGCGCCCAGCGATTCGAACAGCGCGCCGTGCTCCCAGGTGTCGCACAGCACCAGGTCCGCCGCGCGCAGCGCGGCCCGGTCGATGCCGCGATTCCAGCGCGCCTGCCATGAGCCCCCGGCATGGATCGCCCAGTCCCCCACCAGCGTGTCCCAACGCGACACCAGCGGATCGAACGCCACGAGCCGCGGGCCCGCGAGCGCGCGCGCCAGCGGCACGTCCTTGTGACGGAACTCGGGCACGAACATCACGTCCGCGCCGCCGCCCACCCGCGCGAACCGCGCGGCGAGCGCCGGCCAGCGCCGGAACGCGCGATGCTCGCGCACGCGGCACTCGACGACGTCGACGCCGGCGGACGCGAGGCCGGCGCGCAGGATGCGGTTACGCGGATACCCGGGATCGTAGGCGCCGAAGAATGCGACCCGCATCGGACTCACGCCGGCGGTGCGGTGTCGTGCGGTGGCGCGGGCGGCATGCTGCCGGAGCCTGGCGCCGGCGGTGCTTTGTCGTGCGGTGGCGCGGGCGGCCTGCTGCCGGGCGGTGACGCCTTTGGCGGGGCGCCCGCCGGGTCGGCCCACAACTCCGCGTACTTGAGGAACACCTGCGCGGCCGCGAGCGCGCACAGCACCGCGCCATGGCCGCCGTCGAGCACGCCCAGCTGCAACACGTACATGCGCAGGAACCGCAGCGGCGGCCGCGCCACCACGTCGAGCGCCGACGCCCGGCGCCCGCGCCGACGCGCGGCCTCTGCCCCGGCCCGCGCGTAGGGCACCAGCTTGTCGCGGCAATCGAACCAGTGGGCATAGCTGTGATGGGCGAGCGACACCGGCAGCGCCGCGATCCCGCCGGACACGTGCACCGCCTCATGCACCGGGGCGTCGTCGAACCGCGCGCGCTCACGCCGGAACAGCCGCAGCACGCGCTCGCCGCGCCAGCCGCAGAACCGGATGCGCCGGCCGAGGAAGAACCCGTGGCGCGCGAGCGTGTACCCCGCGACCGCATTCGCATCGGTGGCGGAGGCCCCATCGGCTGCGGCAATCGCGGCGCCGAGGACCGCGGCCGCATCTGCGGGCAGGCGTTCGTCGGTGTCGATCCACAGCACCCACGGCTCACGGCACCGGGCCAGCGCGAACGCGCGCTGGGCGCCGAAGCCGTCGAGCGGCCGCTCGAACACCCGGGCGCCATGGCGCTCCGCTTCGGCGCGGGTCGCGGGGTCGCTCGCCGTGTCCACCACCACCACCACGTCGCGCGCGAACGCGAGCGCGGGCAGCAATTCCGCGAGGTCGCGGTCCGCGTCACGCGCGAGCAGCAGGACCGAGATCGGGAGCGTGCCGGGCATGGCGTTCGATGTGGTCGAGGACGAGCTCGAACGCCCGGTCGGGCGCGAGCGAGGGCAGACAGTTCCAGTGCGGACACACCGTGCGATCGCAGCCGCGGCACGGCAGCTCCGTCCACCACCGGCCGTGCTCCGGTCCGGGCGGATTCCAGGTGTCGGGGTGGGTGGGACCGAACCAGGCGAATGTGGGCACGCCGAGCGCCGCCGCGACGTGACGCGGGCCGCTGTCGGTGCCGATCACGGCCGCGAGCCGCTCGATCACCCCCGCGAGCTGCGGCACGTCGCACGGCGGCAGCACGCGTACGCCGGGCGCCAGTGCCGTGAGCGCGGCGATGACCGGCTCCTCGCCCGGCCCGGTGAGCGCCAGCACTTCGCGTCCGGCAGCCTCGAGGCGGCACGCGAGCGCGGCGGCGTGCGACACCGGCCAGGTCTTGGTGCCCCACGAGCCCGCGGGCACCAGGCCCACCGCGCGCGCCGGATCCGCGATGCCGGCCCGGGCGAGCAGGCGCGTGGCCGCAGCGCGCGAACCGTCGCTCACCGCGACGCGCGCGTCGAGCCCGTCGGGCACGCCGCCCACCGCGACCGCGAGCCGCACGTGCACGGCGGCCGCGTACTCGCGCTCGCCCGAGGCCGGCGCGACGCTGCGCGGCACGCGGATCGTGTACGCGTTGCGCCGGCCCCTGAGGTCGTAGCCCGCGCGCACCGGCGCGCCGCTCGCGCGCGCGAGCAGCGCCGAGCGCGGATTGCCGAAGAAGTCCACCGCCACATCGTACCGCGTGTGCGACAGCTCGAGCGCGAGCCGAGTGGTGTCACGGGTGGTGCGCCCCATGGGGATCACGCGGGCCACGCCCGGCAGCCCGTGGAGCAGCCCCGCGTAGGGGCGCTCCGTCACGACATCGATCGCGGCCCCGGGCAGGCCGCGCGCCAGCGCCCGCAGCGCCGGCGTGGTGAGCACCACGTCGCCGAGCGTACGCGGACGGATCGCGAGCAGCTTCATCCGCCGCGCGCGTGTCGTGCGCGCACCCGCTCATAGAGGCCACCCGCGCCGGGCGTGGTCGCCGCCGGCGCGTCCGCCGCGATGTCCAGGTCGGGCGCGAGCGAGCGCAGGATCGTGGCGGGGGTGCGATCGTGGAACACCACCACCAGATCCACCGCGCGCAGCGCAGCGATCACGCGCGCCCGCATGACCTCGTCCATCACGGGCCGGCCCGGACCCGCGAGCGCCGCGGCGGCCGCGTCGCCCATCACGGCGGCGACGAGCCGGGTGCCCCGGGCGCGGGCCGCCGCCAGCGCGCGCGCGTGGTCCACACCGGGCAGGTCGAACATGCCGTGCGCAAACACCACCACATCGCCGGCCGTCCGCCAGCGGCGGACGCGCTCCACCGCGTCCGGCAGCGACACGAGCTTGTCGGCGGCCCGCCGCATCACCCGCGGCTCCGCGGCACGTCGCGGCGTGGCGCGCGCACTACGCGCGGGCCCCGGTGCGCCGGGCGAGCTCGCGCGCCCACGCGTCCACCCGGCGGAGCTGCTCCAGCGATTCCACCGGTTCGACCGTGTGGGCGTCGAGCACGCCGCGCACGATGTCCGGCACCTGGCCCAGCGCGATCGCACCGTCGAGGAACGCGGCCACCGCCACTTCGTCGGCGGCGTTCGCCACGCACGGCGCCGTGCCGCCGGCACGGCCGGCGTCGACCGCGACGTCGAACGCCGGATAGCGGCCCGGCGCAATCGGCGTGAACTCGAGCCCCGCGAGCGCCGTGGCATCGAGCGCCGGGCCGGGATCGTCCCAGCGCTCGGGCCACGAACACGCGAGCCGGATCGGAATCGCCATGTCGGGCCGCGCGGCGGCGAGCACGGTCGAACCGTCGATGAACATGACGAGCGCGTGCACGCGCGCCTCGGGATGGAGCACGGCGTCGAGCCGCTCCCACGGCACGCCGAACAGCACGTGCGCCTCGATCAGCTCGAGTCCCTTGTTGAACAGCAGCGCGGAATCGACGGTGATGCGCGGACCCATGCTCCACACCGGGTGCCGCAGCACCTCGTCGCGCGTGGCCTGCCGCCAGTCGGGATGCCGGCGCAGCGCGCCGCCCGAAGCGGTGAGCGTCATGCGCGCCACCTCGGCCGCCGGCCGGCCGCCCAGGCACTGCATGGCCGCGCCGTGCTCGCTGTCGACCGGCAGCAGCTCGCCGCCGCCGCGCAGCAGCGCCGCCCGCACCAGCGGGCCGCCGACCACCAGCGTCTCCTTGTTTGCGAGCGCCAGCCGGGCGCCGCGCTCGAGCGTCGCGAGCGACGCCTCGAGCCCCGCGGCGCCGACGATGCCATTCACCACGATCCCTGTGTCCGGGAGGCCGGCGAGCCACGCCGCGGACCCGGGCCCGACCCGCACCGCGGCGCCCGGCGCCGCGGCCGCGAGCCGGGCGCGCGCCACCGCGGCATCGGCGGCGCGTTCGAGCGCCAGCGCCCGCGGCGCGTGCTCGCGCGCCAGCGCGCACAGGCCATCCAGGTCCTGGCCCGCGGCCAGCGCCGCGACGGCGAGCCGCCCGTTGGACGACCGCGCCACGTCCAGCGCCTGGCGGCCGATCGAGCCGGTGGCCCCGAGCACCGCGAGCCGGCGCGGGCCACCCGCGCCCGAGTCCGTGCTCATGGCGCCTGGAAGATCACGTACTTCAGGTAGTAGAACACGATCGGCGCGCCGAAGTAGAGACTATCGAACCGGTCGAGCACGCCGCCATGGCCGGGAATCAGGTCGGAACTGTCGCTGTGGCTGGCGTCCCGCTTGAGCAGCGACTCCACGAGATCGCCGACCTGCGCGAACACGCCGACCAGCACGCCGAGCGCCGCGGCGTCCCACAGGTGCAGGAACGGCGCGAACCAGTACTTCGCCACGAACGCGGCGAGCAGCGCGCACGTGAAGCCGCCGACCGAGCCCTCGACTGTCTTGCGCGGCGAGATCGCCCGCCACAGCGGCGTCCTGCCGAACAGCCGGCCGAACGCGTAGGCGCCGGTGTCGCAGCTCCAGGTGAGGAAGAACGCCAGCAGCACGAACGCGGCGCCCAGGCTGTAGTCGGTGCCGGCCCGCCACGGCAACTCGCGCAGGAACACCAGGTGCGCCGACAGCCAGCCCACGTACAGCACGCCGAATCCGGTGGCGGCGATGCTCTCGGCGCTGCGGAACTGGGGCTGGCTGAGCGCGAACCCGAGCAGGCACAGCACGCCGCAGGTGACGAGCAGGTCGCGGGGCACCAGGTCGGGGCGGTAGGCGCTCACCAGCAGCAGCAGCGCCGACACGGTACCCACCGTGCGCTGCGGGCTCAGCCCCTTCGCGCGCGCCATGCGGTAGAACTCGGTGATGCCGAGGAGTGTCTGCAGCATCACGAACGCGAGGAACGCCACGCCGCCCGCGCGGGCGAGCAGCACCAGCAGCGGCACGAACAGGATTCCGCTCGCGAACCGCAGCCTTAGCGACCACCGCTTCGCGCCGGGCGCGGCCGGCGCCTCCGCCGCCGTGGCGGGGCTCACACTTCCATCACCTCGGCGGTCTTCTTCTTCAGCAGCTCGTCGACCTGGCCCACATAGCGGTCGGTGAGCTTCTGCACCTCGAGGGTCAGCCGCTTCGCGTCGTCCTCGGACAACACGTGCTTGTCCTCCTCGGCCTTGATCTCCTTGTTCACCTCGTGCCGGACCTGCCGCAGGTGGACACGCCCGTCCTCGGCGAGCCGTGCGATCAGCTTCACCATGTCGCGGCGGCGCTCCTCCGTGAGCGACGGGATCGGCACCCGCACCAGCGTGCCGTCGTCGGTGGGGTTCACGCCCAGCTCCGAGGCCTGGATCGCCTTCATGATCGCCTTCACCAGCGACTTGTCCCACGGCTGCACCACGAGCAGCCGCGCCTCGGGTGCACTCACGCTGCCCACCTGGTTCAACGGCACCATGGTGCCGTAGGCGTCCACGCGCACCGCGTCGAGCAGCGCCGGCGACGCCTTGCCCGACCGGATGCCGCTGAACTCGCGGCGCGTCGACTCGAGCACCTTTTTCATCCGCTCCTCGGACTTGACGACGTGTTGATCGGTCATTCCCGTCACTCCTGGATCACCGTTCCGACCTTCTCCCCGTTCACGACCCGGAGGAGATTGCCGCGTGTACCGACCCCGAACACCACGATCGGCAGCTTGTTCTCCATGCACAACGAAATCGCGGTCGAATCCATCACACGCAATCCACGGTTCAGGACGTCCATGTAGCGGATCTCCGAGTAGCGCGTGGCGTCCGCGTCCAGCATCGGATCGCCACTGTACACCCCGTCCACCTTCGTCGCCTTGAGGATCACGTCGGCGCCGATCTCGATCGCGCGCAGCGCAGCCGCGGTGTCGGTGGTGAAGTACGGATTGCCGGTGCCGGCGGCCATGATCACGATGCGCTCCTTCTCGAGGTGGCGCACCGCGCGGCGGCGGATGTACGGCTCGCACACCCGCGCCATATCGATCGCCGACATCACGCGCGTATAGAGCCCGCGACGCTCGAGCGCATGCTGCAGCGCCAGGCTGTTGATCACGGTGGCCAGCATGCCCATGTAGTCCGCGCCCACGCGGTCCATGCCGCGCGTGCTGGCGGCCAGGCCGCGGAAGATGTTGCCGCCACCGCACACGATCCCGATCTGGACGCCGAGGTCGTGAACCTCGCGGATCTCGTCCGCGAGGCCCGACATCACCTGATCGTCGATGCCGTGACCCCCGCCGCCCGCGAGCTGTTCACCGCTCAGCTTGAGCAGGATACGCTGGTAACGGGCGCCCAAGGACTAGTCCTGACCCAGCCGGAACCGCACGAACCGCCGGACCTGCACGTTCTCGCCGGTCTTCGTGCCGGCCTGGGTGATCAGGTCCTGGATCTTGAGCTTGTCGTCGCGGATGTACGGCTGCTCGAGCAGGCACACCTCGGAATAGAACTTGTTGAGCTTGCCCTCGACGATCTTGTCGATCATGTTCGCGGGCTTGCCCTCGTTCGCGAGTTGCGCCGCGAAGATCGCGCGCTCGCCGGCGATGCGCTCGGCCGGCACCTCCTCGCGCCGCAGGAACTCGGCGCCGGCCGCGGCGGCCTGCATCGCCACGTTGCGCACCAGCTCGCGGAACTCGTCGGTGCGGGCGACGAAGTCGGTCTCGCAGTTCACCTCGATGAGCACGCCCACGCGATTACCCGGGTGGATGTACGCCTCGACCAGCCCCTCGCTCGCGGCACGGTCGGCGCGCTTCTCGGCGCGCGCGGCGCCGGCCTTGCGCAGGATGTCGACGGCCTTCGCGACGTCGCCGGCGGACTCGCCCAGCGCCTTCTTGCACTCCATCATGCCGGCGCCGGTCTGCTCGCGCAGCTGGCGCACCTGATCGGCGGTGATCACCATCGTCATGGCTGCTCCTCGGTTCGTTGCGACGCCCGCCCGGGGTCACGCGGGCGGGCGTCGCGGTGGATCCTGCAAATGGGTGAGTGGCGGGAGACGCCGGTCAGACGACCGCGGCCTGCGACGGCTGGCTCTCGGGTTCCGCCGCATCGCCACCGAACGACACCGTTTCCTGGTCGCCGCCCTCGTGCTTGAACGACTTCGCCTCGAGGATGGCGTCCGCCACCATGCCTGCGAACAGCCGGATGGAGCGGATCGCATCGTCGTTGCCGGGCAGCGGGAAGTTGATCTGCGACGGATCGCAGTTGGTGTCGACGACGCCCACGATCGGGATGGCGAGACGGCTGGCCTCGGCCACGGCGATCTTCTCCTTCTTGGTGTCGATGATGAACACCACCGCCGGCAGGCCGGGCATCTCCTTGATGCCGGAGAACGCGAACTCGAGACGCTCGCGCTCGCGGCCCAGGCGCGACACTTCCTTCTTCGCGAGCTTCTCGAACGTGCCGTCGGTCGCCATGCGGTCGAGGTCGTGCAGCCGCTTGATGCTGGTGCGGATGGTCTTGAAGTTCGTGAGCATGCCGCCCAGCCACCGCTCGGTGACCCAGTACTGGCTGCAGCGCTTCGCCTCTTCGACGACGATCGGCTTGGCCTGCTTCTTTGTGGCCACGAACAGCACATGGCCGCCGCCGCGCACGATCTTCTCGATCGCGGCCCGGGCGTCCTGCGTCGCCTTCAGCGTCTTCTGCAGATCGATGATGTAGATCCCGTTGCGCTCCATGAAGATGAATTTCTTCATCTGTGGGTTCCAGCGCCGGGTCTGGTGCCCGAAGTGAACTCCCGCTTCGAGCAGGTCCTTCATGGTGGGTTCAGGCACTGCGTTCCTCCTCAGGGGTTTTTCCGCCGCGCCGCCCCGGTCTCGAGACGCATGACCCACCGAAACCAGGCAACGGATCGGCGGGAACCCCAGCGTACGGGGACGGGCGTGGAGCTGAACTCGATGCTACCGCTTGCTGAACTGGAACCGCTTGCGGGCGCCAGGCTGTCCGTACTTCTTGCGTTCCTTCATGCGCGAATCGCGAGTGAGCAGGCCCTCGCGGCCCATCACCCCACGTAGCGACTCGTCCTCCCGCACCAGCGCCCGCGCCAGCGCCTGGCGCAGCGCGCCCGCCTGGCCGGTGGTGCCACCGCCGTGCAGCCGCGCGATCACGTCGTACTTGCCCACGAGATTCGCCACCGTGAGCGCGTGGAACGCCGACTGCACCAGCGTCTCGCGCTTGAGGTATTCGAGCGGATCGCGATCGTTCACCGTGTACTTGCCCGTGCCCGCCACCAGCCGCACGCGCGCGACCGAAGTCTTGCGCCGGCCGGTCACCGGCTTCGCCGTCGTCGTCATCAAACCCTCCCGCCGCGGCCGTTCGGATCCCAGGCCGTGGGGCTCTGCGCTTCGTGCGGATGCTCGGAGCCGGCGTAGACCTTGAGCTTCTTGATCATCGCCCGGCCGAGCTTGGTCTTGGGCAACATGCCCTGCACCGCGCGCTGGATGATGCGCTCGGGATGGGCCGCCAGCAGCGTCTGGATGTTCGTCCAGCGCGCGCCGCCCGGATACATGGTGTGGTGGAAATACCGCTTCTCTTCAGGCTTGTTGCCCGTGAGCCGGACCTTCTCCGCGTTGACCACGACGACGTGATCGCCGGTGTCGATGTGCGGCGTGTAGGTCGGCTTGTGCTTGCCCTTGAGCACGGTGGCGATCGCGGTCGCCAGGCGTCCGAGCGTACGCCCTTCGGCATCCACCACGAGCCAGCGTCGCTCGACCTCGGCGGGCCGTGCCGTGTACGTCTTCATTCGTCCTCCGATGGAATCACACGAAACACCCCGCTTCGCCGCGCGGAACCCCTCCGGCCGCGCGAAACGGGGCCTGCCCCAAGTACGGGAAACGTCGGAAGCTAGCATGGCACAAGCAACAAGGTCAAGGTTTGCGGGCGGAACGCCCTGAGGTCGGGCCGGCCACGGCGGGTTCCGCGAGCTGCCGGGCGAAGCCGGTCAATTCCGGGTCTCCAGGCGCCGCCGCCAGCCCTCGCCGGCAGGCGTCCCGCGCAGCCGCGTCGTCGCCGGCCTCCGCCCGTGCCTGGGCCTCGAACAGGTAGGCCGTGGCACGGCCCGGCAGCAGCCGGGAGGCGTCCCGGAACCTCGCCACCGCGTCCGCCAGCCGGCCCGCGCCGGCGTCGAGCATCCCGAGCTGCAGCGTTGCGTCGTAGCGCTCCGCGGGGTCGCCGCACGCGATCGCGCGGCCCGCGGCCACCCGGGCACGGTCGGCGGCGCCCATCGACCGCTCGGTCTCGGCCAGCAGCACCCACGTGCGGCCGTCCGCCGAGTCGATCGCGACCGCCTGGACGAGCGCCTGTTCCGCGCCCGCGAAGTCAGCGGCCAGCGCCGCCGATCGCGCGACCTGCTGCTGGCGCGCGACCGCGCGCCGGCGCTCGTGCGCGGTCACGGCGCCCTCGAGAACCTCCCCGAGTGCGACCTCGCCCGCGGCCCCGGCCTGACGCGCCGCCGCCATCGCTCCGTCGTCGTCGCCGAGCTGGGCGAGCTGCTGGACGCGGTTCGTCCACCAGGACTCGGGGCTCCAGCGCGCGTACATCGCCGCCGCCGCCACCCAGCCCGCCGACGGCACCCGCGACGGGTCCACCGCGTCCGCGCCGCCGCGGGTGGAGTTCACGAGGTCCATCGGTGCCCGGTACTCCACGATCGGGCGGTCGTCGCGATTGAGCGGCGCGCCCCGGGCGAGCGGCCGCAGCTCCGGCAGCGGACAGCGGTAGAACGCCGACAACGCCTCGGGCCCGATCAGCTGCGCGCGTCGGAGCGCCCGCGCCGCGGCCTCCGAGTGCAGCCGGTCGAGGGCGATCGCGCGGTCCGGCGGCGCCGCCACCAGCACCAAATCGGCGTTCTGCACCAGCAAGGCATCGCCCGTCGGGAACACCTCGAGGAACGACGCCAGCAGGCAGCCCAGCGTCGCCGGCGACACTTCGTAGATCTGGATCCACTGGCAGAACACGCCGCCCGGCGCGAGCCGCGAGCGCACCCGCCGGTAGAAGTCGACCGTGAACAGGTTGTTCACGCCCGCGAGCCACGGATTCGACGGCTCGGACACGATCAGGTCATACGGCGTCCCGCCGAGCGCCAGGTAGGTGCGGCCATCCTGCAGCACCAGGTTCACGCGGGGATCGGAGCGCGGATTCTCGCCCGGCAGATCGAACCAGCGCGACGCCTCGACCACGGCGGGCTCGATCTCGGCGACGTCGATATGTCCCGCGCCGCCGGCGAGCGCGGCCATCACCGTCGCGCCCGAGCCGAGCCCGATCACCGCGGCGCGCCCGCCGGCGCGCGCCATCGCGGCCGGCACGAGTCCCACCACGACCTGCGTCACCATGTCGCGGGTGCTGGCGTCCACTTTGCCCCCCACGCGCAGCGCGAAGTCGCGGCCCACCGAATCGGTTTCGACGCTCACCGAGCCGTTGCGGCCCTCGCGATAGAACACCACATGCCGCGTGCGCGACGCCTCGCGCACCGAACGCCAGCCGCCCGTGACCGTGCGCCCGGCCCTGATCACCGCCGCCTGTTGCGGGCGGAACATCCCGGCCGACATCAGCGCCGGATCCCAGCGCGGCGCGACCCACGCCAGCAGCAGCGCCAGCGCCGCCGCCGGCAGCGCCCAGCGCGCGGCCCGCGCGCGGCCCGGTGGCGCCAGCAGCAACACGGCGCCGGCGCCGGCGACCACCGACAGCAGCCCCGCCACGACCAGGGTGCCCTGCACGCCGAGCACCGGCACCAGCACGAACCCGGCGGCCACGGTTCCGGCCACGGTGCCTGCGGTGTTCACGGCATACGCCAGTCCGGCGGCGCCCGGACCTTCGCGCTTGAGCAGCAGCCGCGCCGCGAGCGGGAACGCGGCGCCGAGCAGCACGCACGGCGCGAGCACCACGAGCGCCGTGATCGCGAGTTCGATCCCGTAGAGCGCGCCCCAGTTACCGCGCGTGCCCTGCGCCGCGCGCAGGAACAGATCGGGCAGCGCCGGCACCAGCTGGAGCGCGAGCAGCGCCGCGGCGCCGACGCCGAACTCGAGCGCCGCCCAGCGCGCGAGCGGCCCCGGCGCCGCCACGCGCCGCGCAATCGCGGCGCTGCCGGCCGCGAGCCCCGCGAGGTACACGGCCAAAACACCTGCGAACGAGTACACCGAGCTGCCGAACACCAGACCGAACATCCGCACCCACGCGATCTGCAGCGCGAGCGCGGCGAAGCCGCTGGCCGCGAACAGCGCCGCGAACGCGATGCGCGCGCGGCGCGCCAGCACGGGCGGCGCGTCGGGTTCGGGCGCGGCCGCGGCGCCCGCGCCGGATTCGGATGCGACCGGCACGACCAAGGCGGGCGCGGCGGCGGGCGACGGCGCCGCACGTCCGTGGGCGGGGCCGGCCACGGACGCGCGCCACGCGATCGCGGCCGCGGCGACGTTGAGGCCGGCGGCACACCACGTCGTCGCCGCGAGGCCCACCCCCGGCACCAGCACGAATCCCGCAGCGAGCGAGCCCGCCACGGCGCCCGCGGTGTTGAGCGCATAGAGCCGGGCCAGGTGGACCCCGACCCGCCGCCGCTCGAATTCCGCGACCAGCACCGGCAGCGTCGCGCCCATCAGCACCGCGGGCGGCAGCAGCAGCACGAACAGCAGCGCGAACCGCGCGCACGCGAACGCGGCGGTGCCGGCGCCGAGCACGGCGCCGAGTCCGGCGATCCACGGCACCGCGCCGCGCAGCAGCGGCATCGACAGCGCGCCGAACCCGGCGATGCCGAGCTCGATCGCCCCGTACGCCCGTGCCGGCCGGCTCGTGCGACTCCAGCGCACTCCGAGCGTGACCGCGCCGAGCGCCAGCCCGGCGAGGAACGCCGTCACCACCGCGGTAACCGCGTCGAGCGAGGTGCCGAGCAGGTAGGACAACTGCTTCGACCACGTGACCTCGTACAGCAGTCCGGCGGCGCCGGAGGCGAGGAAGCACGCCGCGGCCCACGGCGGCAGCGTCTCGCGTACGACCACGGCGCCGGCCACGGCTGCGGGCGGCCGCGCCGCGCCGTGGCTTGCGGCATCCGGCCGGGCGCCGCCGCTCGAAGCGCGCGGCGTCACGCGGCGCACCGCGGCCGGCTGCGGCGGGGCTTGGGGGTCACGCAGCGCACCGCGACGTGTGCCGTCCCGCGCCGCAGGTCACGCGACGTTGGGTGGGCGGCGGCCGGCGCGCATCATACGAACTCGTGCAGCACGCGCCGCAGCCGCTCGAGCGGCAGTCCGACCACGTTCGAATAGTCCCCTTCGATGCCGCGCACGAACGCAGCCGCCAGTCCCTGGATGCCGTAGGCCCCGGCCTTGTCGAGCGGCTCGCCGCTCGCGACGTAGGCGTCGATCTCGGCGTCGGTCATGCGCGCGAACCGCACACGCGTCACCTCGGCAGCGGTGCGCTGCTCGTGGCCGTGCACCACCGCAAGCCCGGTCCACACCTCGTGGGCGCGGCCGTGCAGCCGCTGCAGCATGTCGCGCGCCTCCGCGGCATCGCGCGGCTTACCGAGCCGGTCGCCGCGCGCCACCACCACGGTGTCGGCGCCGATCACGACCGCGTCGGGCCGCGCCGCCGCGATGCGCCGCGCCTTGTCGAGCGCCAGCGCGCGCACGCCGTGGCGCGGCGCCGCCGCGCCCGGCCAGGCGCGATCGGGACCGGGGTCGCGCACGGTGAACTCGGCGCCGACCTGGCGGAGCAGCTGGACGCGTCGCGGCGACGCCGACGCCAGCACCAGCGGCGCCGCGCCCATCCAGAATCCGCTGCGCCGCGGCGCGCGCGTCACCGCGGGCTCCGTCGCGGCTGCGGGACCCGCCGGCAGCGCGGGATCCGCGGGAACTGCGCGGTCGGGCGCCGCGCGCTCCCGCGGCGCCGCGGGGCGGCCCGGTCAGGACGCATCGGCGGCCGGCTCCCCGCCCGCATCGCCCAGGCGCGGACTCTCGAGCATGAGCGTGACCGGCCCGTCGTTCACCAGCTCGATCTGCATGTGCTCCCGGAAGCGTCCGAGTGCCACCGGCACGCCCTCGCCGGCGAGCGTGGCGCAGAACCGCCGGTACAGCGGCTCCGCGTGCTCGGGCCGGGCGGCGGCGGTGAACTCGGGCCGGCGGCCGCGCCGGGCGTCGCCGTAGAGCGTGAACTGCGGGATCGCGAGCACGCCACCCGCCACGTCGCGCACGTCACGGTTCATGTGCCCGGTGGCGTCCGCGAACACCCGCAGCCCCGCGACCTTCCGCGCCAGCCAGTCGGCATCGGCCTCCCGGTCGAACACCGCGGCGCCCACGAGCACCGCGAGCCCGGCGCCGATCGCGCCCGACTCCTCGCCCGCCACCGTGCAGCGCGCGCGGGTGACGCGCTGGATCAGGGCCCTCACCTGCGCGTCCCGTTGCTGTCGGCGCCGCCGTTCGTCATGCGCTGGCGCCGCTCGACGCGCGCCACGCCCGGCAGCTTCCGGACCGCCGCCATCACCTCGTTGAGCTTGGCGAGATGCGGCACCTCCACCACGAACACGCCGCGCGCGGTGCGATCCTCGCTCGCCATGCCGGCGGAGCGGATGTTCACCGCGGTCGTGGCAATCGCCTTCGCGATGTCGGCGAGCAGCGCCGGCCGGTCCTGGCCGTAGATCACGAGCCGCACCGGGAACGTCTCGCCGATGCCGGCGTCCCACTCCACCGCCACCTTGCGCTCCGGCGCCACACGGTTGCCGAACGTGTTCGGGCAGTCGACGCGATGCACCGACACGCCGCGGCCGATCGTCACCACGCCGAGCACCGGATCCCCGGGCACCGGCTGGCAGCAGCGCGCGAAGCTGAGCATCACGTTGTCGATGCCCTGGATGCGGACGCCGCCGGTGGGACGCTTCGTCAGCCCGAGCGCCTCGAGCGGGCCCTTCGCGAGCCGTTCGGCGAACCCCTCCTTCTCGGGCACCAGCTTGCGCACGAGCTGCGTCAGCGACAGCTGGCCCTCGCCGAGCCGCGCATACATCTGGTCAAGGTCCTCGCAGCCCATGCCGCGCGCCAGCTCCTCGAGCTCCGCATCCGGGGCGTCCCTGCGCATGCGCTTGAGCTCGCGCTCCAGCATCTCCTTGCCGAGCGACACGCTGTCGGTGCGCCGGCGCAGCCTGAGCCAGTGCCGCACCTTGGTGCGAGCGCCCGCGGTGCGCACGATCTGCAGCCAGTCCTCGTGCGGCTGGCCGTGCGCGGACGTGATGATCTCGACGGTGTCGCCGTTGCGCAGCTCGTAGCGCAGCGGCACCAGCTCGCTGTTCACGCGCACGCCGACCGTGCGCTGCCCCACCTCGGTGTGCACGGCGAACGCGAAGTCCAGCGCCGTCGCGCCCTTCGGCAGCCGCTTGAGCTCGCGTCGCGGGGTGTAGACGAACACCTCCTCCTGGTAGAGCGCGGTGCGGAGGAAGTCCATGTATTCGTCGTCGGTCGCGGTGCGCTGCCAGTCGGCGGTCTGCGCCACGAACCCGCCGAGCTTGGCGTCCAGCTCCTCGTCGACGTGGCCGCCCTGCTTGTAGACGTAGTGCGCCGCCACGCCGGTCTCGGCGGTGCGGTGCATGTCGCGGGTGCGGATCTGCACCTCCACCATCTCGCCTTCCGACAGCACGGTGGTGTGCAGCGACTGGTACAGGTTGCTCTTCGGCGTCGCGATGTAGTCCTTGAACCGGTCCGCGACCGGCGTGAACCGGTCGTGCGCCACGCCGAGCGCCCGGTAGCAGTCGTTGCGCGTGTGGGTGATGATGCGCAGCCCGAACAGGTCGTAGATCGAATCGAATTCCCGGCCCGCCTTGAGCTTGTGGTAGATCGAATAGAAGTGCTTGGGCCGGCCGGTGACCTCGGCCTTGATGCCGGCCGCGCGCAACCCCTCCTCGAGCTTGTCCTTCACGCCGTCGAGGAACGCGTCGCGCTCGGTGCGGCCGGCCTGGATGCGCTGCCGCAGGTCGGCATACGCCTCGGGGTCCAGCGCCTTGAGACTCAGGTCCTCGAGCTCGCGCTTGATGCCGGCCATGCCGAGCCGGTGCGCGAGCGGCGCGTAGATGTCGCGGGTCTCGAGCGCAATGCGCTGGCGCTTGTCCTCGCGCAGGAACTCCAGCGTGCGCATGTTGTGCACGCGGTCTGCGAGCTTGATGAAGATCACCCGCAGGTCGCGCGACATCGACAGCAGCATCTTGCGGAAGTTCTCGGCCTGGACGCTCTCGCGGCGGTCGAAGTGCAGCGACGACAGCTTGGTCACGCCCTCGACGAGCCCCGCCACCTCGCGGCCGAAGCGCTTCTCGACGTCCTCGGCGGTGATGTCGGTGTCCTCGACCACGTCGTGCAACAGCGCCGCGCACACCAGCGGCGTGTCGAGCCGGGTCTCGAGCAGGTCGATCAGGATCAGCGCCACCGCGACGACGTGGGTCACGAACGGCTCGCCGGATTCGCGGCGCTGGTCGCCATGGGCGCGCGCGACGAACTCGTAACACGCCCCGACGCGGTCGCGATCGGTCTTGGGAGCCCGCTCGTCGAGAGCCGCAATCAGGGCTGCACGCAGTTCCGGATGCGGCCCTGCCTGCGGCATCTCGGTCACGGGATCCTCACCCCCTTGAGCTTGAGCTGGACGCGCGAGGCTCCCATCCAGTCGTTGCGGGTGGGTACGAATGCCACGTCGCAGCGGCCGGCGCGCGCCACCTCGGCGGTGCGGGCGCCGAAGCCGAACCCGATCGCCTCCGCGCTGCCGGTCGCGTCGGTCACCGTCATCCGCAGGTGCTTGCCGCCGCCGACCGACGCCATCGCGGTCGCCCGTACGTCCCGCGCGATGAACACCGGCTCGGTGTTGCCGAGCCCGTGCGGCGACATGCGGTCGAGCCAGTCCGCGAGCCCGAGGTCGCATTCCGACAGTGTCACGTCGCCGTCGAGCGTGAGGTGCTGGACGCAGTCCTCGGGCGACAACCGCGCACGCACCAGCGACTCGAACCGAGCGCGCAGCTGCGGCAGCCGGTCGCGCCGCACCGACAGGCCGGCGGCGAACGCATGGCCACCGAACGACTCGAGCAGGTCACCGCACTGCCCGAGCACGCTGTTGAGATCGAGCCCCGGCAGGCTGCGGCCCGAGCCGCGGCCGCGGTCGCCGTTCAGCGCGATCAGGATCGTGGGGCGCTGGTAGCGCTCGACCAGCCGCGACGCCACGATGCCGATCACGCCCGGATGCCAGCGGTCCGACCACAGCAGCAGCGACGAACACGCCGGCCAGTCGAGCTCCGCCTCCACCGCCGCCATCGCCTCGGTCAGCGCCACCTCGTCGTACCGGCGCCGGGTCTCGTTGTCCTCTTCGAGGCTCTCCGCCACCGCGCGCGCCTCGGTCGCCTCGCGCGACAGCAGCAGCCGCATGCCCTGTTCGGCGTTGCCCATGCGGCCACCGGCGTTGATGCGCGGCGCCAGCACGAACGCCACCTGGGCACTATTTATAGTGCGGCCCGTAAGCCCGCACACCTCGATCAGCGCCTTGAGCCCCATGCGTTGGTCGCGATTCAGCCGGTTGAGCCCGAGCCGGGCGAGCACGCGGTTCTCGCCCACCAGCGGCACGACGTCGGCGATCGTGCCGATCGCCACCACGTCGAGGTATTCGCCCGCGCGCTCGAGGCCGCCGCGGCCCCGCAGCAGCGCCTCGACGAGCTTGAACGTCACGCCGACGCCGGCGAGCGACTTGAACGGGTAGCCGCAACCCTGGCGATGGGGATTCACGATCGCCGCCGCGTCCGGCAGCACGTCGGGCGGCTCGTGATGATCCGTCACCACGACGTCGATGCCGAGCGCGCGGGCGCGCGCCACCGGCTCGACCGCGGTGATGCCGCAGTCCACCGTCACCACCAGCGTGCAGCCGCGGTTCCGGGCGTCGTCGATCGCGTCGTTCGACAGGCCGTAGCCGTCACGCGTGCGATGGGGGATGCGGAACTCCACGGCGCCGCCCAGATCGGCGAGCACCGAGTACAGCAGGTAGGTCGAGGTGATGCCGTCGACGTCGTAGTCGCCGTGCACCAGGATGCGCTCGTGGTTCGCGAGCGCGGCCCGGATGCGCTCCACCGCGCGATCGAGATCGAGCAGTTCCGACGGATCGTGCAGGTCTTCGAGCGCCGGATCGAAGTACCGGCGCGCCGTGGCGGCGGAGTCGACGCCACGATGGAGCAGCGCGTGCGCGGCGGCGACGGGCGCGCCCAGTTCGCGGGCGAGTCCCCGCGCGCGTTCGGGATCGTGGCGGGAGTGCAGCACCCATTGCGGCAGCACGGACGGCGCGATCACGAAGGCCTTTCGACGGAGTGAGAGCCGCGCGCGGCGTTCAGCGGGGACGGCTGAATACAAACGCTAGCAGCCGGATCGTGGGATGACAACCGCCGCGCTGCGCCTGTGCCCCCGCAGTGATTCTGTCACCCCCTAACTCCGCAGTGAGAGTGTCACCCCCATGGACGACACACTCATGGGACTACGGGATGCCCGGCGGCTGGGTCTGGTCGAAGCCGCACGACGAGGAGACACGACGAACCGCA
>JBBRLX010000008.1:0-137613 GCA_038231135.1 Candidatus Eiseniibacteriota bacterium
CAGGCCGGCGCGACCGGATTCACCGTCACGTCGACCGCACAGTTCGTCGAGCCGCACGCCGCGTCCTTGTTCACCGTCAGCGCGTAGTGGCCCGCGACGGTGACGTCGATGCACTGCGTGGTCTCACCGCTGCTCCACTGGTAGGACAGCGCCCCCGCCGGGCCGCACAGGTGTGCGGTCTGGCCCTGGCAGATCGTCGTCGGACCGGAGATCAGGCAGGCCGGCGCGACCGGGTTCACAGTCACGTCGACCGCACAGTTCGTCGAGCCACACGCCGCGTTCTTGTTCACCGTCAGCGCGTAGTGGCCCGCCGTGGTGACGTCGATGCACTGCGTCGTCTCACCGCTGCTCCACTGGTAGGACAGCGCCCCCGCCGGGCCGCACAGGTGTGCGGTCTGGCCCTGGCAGATCGTCGTCGGACCGGAGATCAGGCAGGCCGGCGCGACCGGGTTCACGATGAGATCGACCGCGCAGCTCGTGGAGCCGCACGCGGCACCCACATTCACGGTCAGCGCGTAGTGGCCTGCCGTCGTGACATCGATGCACTGCGTGGTCTGACCGCTGCTCCACTGGTAGGACAGCGCTCCCGCCGGGCCGCACAGGTGTGCGGTCTGGCCCTGGCAGATCGACGTCGGGCCCGAGATCACACACACGGGCGCGACCGGGTTCATCCGGAGCGCCATCGCGCCCGTGGTGGCGCACGGGGTGTTGCCGTTGACCGTCAGCGAATAGTTGCCCGCGGTGCGGACGTCGATGCACTGCGTCGTGGCGCCGTTGCTCCACAGGTAGCTGGTGGCGCCGTCAGGTCCGCACAGGTGGGCGGTCTGGCCGTCGCAGAGCGTCGAGGGACCCGTGATCGTTGCGGCGATCGGGGTCCCGAGGTTCAGGTCGATGAACGCGAAGTCCTTGAGCTCGGCCGTGAACGACTGTGACGAGCGCGTCTTGACGTTGACCGTCGCCGGCGAACCGCACAGGCCCGCCGCCCCGGGGGGCAGCAGCCGCATGTCGATCGCCAGCTCCATGAACTGGTGGGGCGCGTAGGACGAGACGAGGTCGCCGCCCGAGTTCACGGCACCGCACGGCGTCGAAGCGGTCGTGGAGTTCGTGGCCCAGTAGAACAGTCCCGCGTAGGACGCTTCCGGCAGCAGCACGAACGAGGTGCCGTTCCAGCGGCGCAGCGTTCCAATCGGCTCCTTGCCGCCGTTCACTTCGTCGACGCTCACGAGCATGTCGCCGATGGTGCGGCCGTTGTTCGGGCCGTTGCCGATGAGCTGGCCGCCGTCGTGTTTGCCGTCGGTCGTCATGCGGATGCCGGCCTGGTTGAACTCGAAGTCCATGTGCTGGTCGCCCTGGCCCGCCCGCGTGGCGCCGCCGAGGATCACCCAGTTGTCGCCGGCAGCGTCCTTGCGGACCTGGCCGTAGACTTCGGTGATGTCGTTCTTCTGGGGATTGCCGCCGTTCGCCGCGTAGTTCCACGGGTTGGCCGCGATGTTGTCGTCGTTCTTGTTCGAGCCCGTCTTGAACTTCGTGACGTCGACACCCGAGCGCCAGTCCGCGTCACGACCGAACGACGCCGCGGCGCCCGGAACACTCGCGCAGGTGGTCGGGCTCAGCACCCCGGTACCGGTAAATCCGGCAAACCAGTCGGTGCCCTTGTTGCTCAGCAAGTCGCCGTCGATTTCGAATCCGGCCGGTGTGCCCGGACGGCTCTGCGCGTACGCCGGCATCGCGCTCGTGAACAGCGCGACCATGACGAGCGCTGCCAGGCAGCCGAAGATGCCCGGCAAGCGATGGAGTGTGCTGGAACAAGAAGGACGCATTGTGACGGACCCTTTCGAGAAGTGACGGGACCCACGTCCGCGCGCTGAAACGCGGTCACGCCGGGACCCCGGTTGTGCAGCACGAGCGCCTGACGGCGACGCTTGCTGGTTTCATACAGCGCAACTACCGTGCGCAAAACCAGTGCACAACCGAGACTCGAAAGCATTCAACGATATGTGTTTACGAGCATTGCGGAATGCGATGGCATGTTTTGTGGAAGAAAACTGGGGCTGTACCCCAAGCCGCCGCCACGATCCGGGTGGAATCGCCCGTTGACGCCCCAGCCTCGAAAACCTTAGAGGCGACTCAAAATCGCATTGAAGGAACGACTGAAGGAAGTGGCCTTTCCAGCAGGAAGCAAGAGCCCGCAGGCCGCTGAAAATCGTGGAGTGCAAGGCGGCAAGGAGCGAACAGCGGAGATGTATCGTCAGATACATCGGAGCGATGAGCGACGCAGCCAACCCAGCAATCGATGATTTGCAGCGGCCTGCGGCTAGAAGTCGGCGCTTTCCGTGTAGTCGCCATACACCTCGCGCATCGCGCCCCGGATCTCGCCTTCGGTGGCATAGGTGCGTGCGGCGTCGAGGATCTTCTCCATCACGTTCTGGTCGCCCGGCTCGCTGGCCGCGGCAGCGGTGAGGGCGCGCAACGCTGCGCCGGTGGCGGCGTTGTCGCGGGTGCTGCGCAGCTCGGCCAGGGCGCGCTTCTGGTCCTCCTCCACCGCGTCCGAGATGTACAGGATCGGGATGTCGAGCTTCTCGTCGGGCTCGACGTACTCGTTGATGCCGACGATGATGCGCTGGCGGCGTTCGATCTCCTGCTGGTACTGGTACGCGGCCTTGCCGATCTCGCGCTGGAAGTAGCCCTGTTCGATGCCCGCCACGACCCCGCCCATGGCGTCGATCTGCCGGAAGTACTCCTCGGCCTCCTCCTCGAGCTGGTTCGTGAGCGACTCGAGATAGTAGGAACCGGCGAGCGGGTCGATCGTCTCGGTGACGCCGATCTCGTGCGCAATGACCTGCTGCGTCCGCAGCGCGATCTTCACCGCCTTGTCGCTGGGCAGCGCGATCGTCTCGTCCATCGAATTCGTGTGCAGCGACTGGGTGCCGCCCAGCACCGCAGCCAGCCCCTGGAACGCGGTGCGCATGATGTTGTTCTCGGGCTGCTTGTCCCACAGCGAGCAACCGGCGGTCTGGGTGTGGAACCGCATCAGCCACGATTCCGGACGCCGCGCCTTGAACCGCCCGCGCATGTGGCGCGCCCAGATCCGGCGCGCCGCGCGCAGCTTCGCGATCTCCTCGAAGAAGTCGAGATGGCTGTTCCAGAAGAAACTGAGCCGCGGGGCGAATTCGTCGACGTCCATGCCGCGCGCGAGGCATTCCTCGACGTACGTGAAGCCGTCGGCGATCGTGAACGCCAGCTCCTGCGCCGCCGTGGAGCCGGCTTCGCGGATGTGGTAACCGGACACCGAGATCGTGTTCCACTGCGGCACGCGCTGCGTCGCGAATTCGATCAGGTCGACGATGATCCGCAGCGACGGCCGGGGCGGGAAGCACCAGCACTTCTGGGCGATGTACTCCTTGAGAATGTCGTTCTGGAGCGTGCCCCGCAGCCGCGAGAACGGCACACCACGCTTCTCGGCGTTCGCCAGGTAGAAGCCGAACATGATCGCGGCGGGTCCGTTGATGGTCATCGACGTCGACACGGCGCCCGGGTCGATGCCGTCGAGCAGGGTCTCCATGTCGCGCAGCGAATCGACCGCGACGCCGCACTTGCCGATCTCGCCGTGCGCCTTCGGGTGGTCGCTGTCGTAACCCATGATCGTGGGGTTGTCGAATGCGATCGACAGTCCGGTCTGGCCGTGCGCGAGCAGGTAGTGGAAGCGCTCGTTCGTCTCCTTCGCGAGTCCGAAGCCCGCGAACTGCCGCATGGTGAACATGCGGCCGCGATACATGCTGGTGTGAACGCCGCGCGTGTACGGAAATTCGCCGGGGTAGCCCAGTTCCCTGGCGAGGTCCATGTCGGCCACGTCCTCGGGACCGTAGAGCGGCTTGATCGGAAGTCCCGAGATCGTGAACGGGTAGAGGCCGGGGCGCTCCCTCGCGCCCGCGAACTTCTGCTCCCACTCGACGCGTTGAGTGTCCCAGGCGGCGGTGGTCCGCGGGGCACGAGCCTCCCGGGCGGCAGTTCCGTTGCCGCGGCTCCCGGACTTCCCATTCGCCCGGCCGTCGCGGGCGGGCGCCGGGGTCCTCGAGGAAGCTGCCGCCGGCCGGGGTTTGCTGCGGGTTCGAGTCGCCATGAGCATCTCCTCGCGGATGGGGGCGGGTTTAGGAACCCGCAGACCGTTCGAGGTTAGGCGGCCCCCGGAACAGGGTCAAGACCCGGAGCGGGTCTCCCCGGCGCCCAGCAAACGCTCCACGGCAGCGTGCGGCGTGAGCTCGCGGCGGCCGAGTTCCGCGATCACCCGCTCCCAGTCGCCGGCCGCCACGCGCCGCTCGAACCCCCGCCACAACTGGTCGCGCACCATGTCGCGCAGCCGGCCCTCCAGCCGGACGCGGCGGCGGCGTTCGAGGCCGCCCTGGCGCTCGAGATCGGTCAGGTGGGCTTCGAGCTGGTCCACGAGCTCGGGAACCCCCGTGCCCTGCGACGCCACGGTGAGCAGCACCGGCGGATCCCAGTCCGAGCGGGCGGTCCTGAGCTCGAGGGCCGAGCGCACCGCGTACGCGCCGCGCTCGGCGCCCTCGCGATCGGCCTTGTTGATCACGAACACGTCGCCGATCTCCATCAGGCCGGCCTTCATCGCCTGCACGCCGTCACCCGATTCGGGCACCAGCACGACCGCCGTGGTGTCCGCGGTCTGCGCCACTTCCAGCTCGCTCTGCCCCACGCCGACCGTTTCGATCACGATGCGCGTGAACCCGGCGGCATCGAGCACGTCGCACACCTGCGAGGTGTGCACCGCGAGGCCGCCGAGGCTGCCGCGGGTCGCCATCGAGCGGATGAACACCCCGGGGTCCCCCGCCAGCTCCGCCATGCGCACACGATCGCCGAGCAGCGCGCCGCCGCTGAACGGGCTCGTCGGGTCGACGGCGACGATCGCCACGGATTCGCCGCGCTCGCGGTAGACGCGCGCGATGCGGGTGACGAGCGTGCTCTTGCCGGCGCCCGGCGGGCCGGTGATGCCGAGGCGCCGCGCCCGGCCGCTGGCGGCGAAGCAGGCATCGAGCACCCGGTCCGCGCGCGGCGCCTCGTTCTCGACCCACGAGATCGCGCGGGCGAGCGCGGCACGATCGCCGGCGAGCGTGCGCTCGATCAGCTCCTCGGCGGTCGGCGGCAGGGTGGACGGCGTCAACGATGCCGTCCCGGCACTGCCGCCAGCACCCGGCGGGCGATGTCCTCCGCGGAATGGGGGGTCGCGAGCCGGCCGGCCGCGGCCTCCACCGCCTCCCGTGCTGGAGCGTCCGACAGCCAGCGGCGCACCACGGCCGCCACCTCGTCGACGGACTCCGCGAGCTTCGCGGCGCCACCCGATTCGAGGAACCGCGCGTTGCTCACCTCCTGGCCCGGCGTGGGCCGGAAGATCACGAGTGGGGTCCGCTTGATGAGCGCCTCCGAGCATGTGAGCCCGCCGGCCTTGGTCACGACAACGTCCGAGGCTTCGAGCAGCACGTCGACGTCATCGCGGAATCCCAGCGCGACGATCCGGTTCGCGGCGGCGCCGAAGCCGTTGCCGCCGTGTTTCACGAGCTCCGTCAGCTCCTCGCGCAACCGCTGATTGGTGCCGCACACCACGACCACTTGCGGAACCTCCGGCAGGTTCGCGAGCCGCGACGCCAGCTCCGCCAGCGGGCCGACTCCGCTGCCGCCGCCCATCACCAGCACCAGCGGCCGCACGGGATCCAGCCCCAGCCGCGCGCGCGCGGCGTCGCGGCCGATCATGGTCGCGAACCGGCCGTCGGTCGGAATGCCGGTCACATCGATCGACGACCGGGGCACGCCATGGCCCGCGAGCTCCGCCGCGACCTGCTCGCTCGCCACGAAGTACCGGTCG
Organism: Candidatus Eiseniibacteriota bacterium; assembly: GCA_038231135.1. GTDB lineage: Bacteria > Eisenbacteria > RBG-16-71-46 > RBG-16-71-46 > RBG-16-71-46 > JANLWX01. The sequence continues at coordinate 5,873 of JBBRLX010000008.1, forward strand.
ACGTTCGGGAACGCCCAGAACGGGTGCGCGGTGAAGTCGGTGATCACGCAATAGAGCGGCACCTGCAGCCGGCCGGAGCCGCGCGCGTGCGACAGCGCTTCGACGGGCAGGAAGTGTGTGCACACGATCGCGTCCGGCCGCTCGCGCGCGACCACCCGCACCAGCCGGCGCAGGTTCAGCCGGTCGAGCGCGAGGCGCACCGGGCCCGCGCCGCGATTCACGGGCGCGAGCGCCCACGAGTGATAGAGCACGCCCCACAGCCGGGGCGCGCGCGCCGCCATGGCGTTGTAGGACGCCGCGTAGGTTCCCCGGTAGATCCGCGACGCGAACACCAGCGTGTCCACCTCGCGCACCACCACGGCCGGATTCAGCGCGCCGAACGCATGTGCCAGCGCCTGGGCCGCGCGCTTGTGTCCGCTGCCGGCGGTGGCGTGCAGGATCGCCACGCGCGGAGCGTCCCCGGCGCGAGCATCCGGCGCCCCCGGCGCCAGCGTCTCGACCGCGACCATGCCGCCGCCGACGGTCGGGAACAGCACGTCCGAGCCCGCCGATGCGCGCCAGCGCGCGCGCCACCACCGCCGCTGGGCGCGCAGCCGGGCCCGCCAGCGCTGCGTGAGCCGCTGCGGGATGCGCAATCTGCCGAGTCGGGGGACTTGGACCATGGTCGGGACTGTACCGGAGGTCGCGCCGCTTAGGCAGCGAGCCGGCATCCGGGTCAGGTTTCTTCCGTCACCGCGTTGGGATAATGCCGGATCGTCGCACCGTGTTCGTGCGGCTCGATCGCGATCACGTCGATGCGCACCGCACGCCCTTCGTGGTCTCCGACCGCCCGCGCGGCCCGCACCATCCGCTCCCGCTTCGTACGGTCCACGGCCAGCGCCGCACCTCCGTAGTCGGTGCGCGTGCGGAACTTCACCTCGACCAGCGCAATCGTTCGATCGTCACTCGCCACCAGGTCCACTTCCACGCCCGCGACGCGCGTGTTCCGCGCCTCGATCGCGAATCCCATCAATTCGAGGTACGCCGCCGCCAGCGCTTCGCCGGCTCTGCCGCGCACCTGGGATCGTCCCATGCTGCCTCCGCCGGGGGCGGTTCGACGGGGTGCCGGTTCAAAGTACACGATTGTCGGCCGGGGGGGCATCGCATCAATCCCCGGTCGGAGGGATGCCCGCGCCCTCCACCATGAGGATCACGGTGCGATCCTTCGCCCGCGGCCGGTGCATCACGCCCTTCGGGATCACGACGCCCTGCCGCGGCGCGAGCGTTCCGGTGGTTTGGCCAGGCCGGTTCTCCCGACGAAGCCGCGACGCCGTGCGGCGTCGCGGCCTCGATGATCACACTCGCGCGGCAGCTCGCCGCGCGGGTGTCCTGCCCAACCCGATGACTAGTGAATCAGCGTCACCAGGCGCGTCTTCTGCACGCCGGATCCGACGAATCGGACGAAGTAGACACCCGACTTGAGGGATGTTCCGCGATCGTCGGTACCGTCCCATGCGAAACGGAAGGTGCCGGCTTGATGCATGCCGCTGGCGATCGTGCGAATGCGCCGTCCATCCACCGAGTAGATCGACAGATCGACGTGAGCTGCCGCCACCAGGCTGAAGGTGAGCACCGAGCTGCCGCGCGAAGGATTCGGCACGACGGGCTGTAGCTCCGTCTTCGTCGCCACGTTCGCCGTAACGGCCAGTGTGCCGGTCATGACGGCAACGCTGCTGTTCTCTCCGTCGCGCCCGATCACTCGCTCGACCCCGATGGCGGGCGTGCCCGCCGCGATCGCACGGAAGCGTACGGTCGCCAGCAGGCCATGACCCGCAATCCTCGAGCCCGCCCCCAGCAGCGCCGCGTCCACGGTGCCTGCGGAGGGTGACAGCACAACGCCGCGCGGCGCCGAGATCATCTCTCCTGCCGTGACGCCGACCGGCTCCACGACCTTGGGATCCCAGCGCAACGCCACCGACACGGCTTGGAGATCGCCCGCGCCGGTCAGCTCCACCGGGACGTCCACGATCTCGCCGGCGAGCACGGCTTCGGCCGCGCCGACGGCGACCATGTTCGTCGACGCCACTTCATGGGTGAGTCCACCGCTCGCCGGCGCGACCGCGAGGCTCGCGTTCGGCGTGAAGTTGAGCGCGAACATCACCAGGTCCTCGAAATTGACCGCCGAATCCGTGAGCGGGAGGCCGTCGGGATGGTTGGTGCTCGTCGGACCGACATCGAGGTACTCGAAGCCCGCCAGCGCGCCACCCGAGACGCCGTAGTGAGCACCCAGCAGCGAGATGTCCGCCGTCGTCACCGTGTTGTCGCCCTGGCCCGGGGTCGTACCGTCGGTCACGTCGCCCAGGTGATAGCCGAGCGTGCCCGTGGTCATGTTCGACACCATGGATACGTTGCTGCACGCATCCTTCGCGTAGGCGACGAAATACCAGTAGTCGCGCGACGTGGTCTCGTCCGTCTGGCCAGTGGCCGTGACCGTGGTCAGCGTCCATCCGGCCGGCGGATACGAGGCCGGCGAGGTCGGCGGAGCGCCGCCGCCGTTGTCGTACGTCGGGTAGCTACCGAAGCCCTTCCGCCACACTTCGACCGAGGTTCCGCCCGGAGCCGTGAACGTCAGGGTGGTCTTCGTCGTCCCGTCGTTGTCGTTCCCGGTCTTGACCTGCACCGCAGCCAGGCTCGAAACCGCCGGAACCGTGGCGACGATCGCGTTGAAGCTGGCCGCGATCGTGTGGCTCGCCTGCACGTTGGAGAACGTGTAGCTCGAGACCGCTCCGACCGACACGCCATCCACCAGCACGTCGCCGATCGTGTGGCAGGCATCCGGGGCGATCGAGAATCCCTGGTTGGCTCCGCAGCTCACCACGACGTTGCCGCTCGGCGTAATCGAGCCACCGGTCCCGGCCGATGCGACGATCGTGTAGGTATTGATCACGAAGCTGGCCGCGATCGTGTGGTCCGCAGTCACGGTGTTGAAGGTGTACGTCGCGACCGGTCCCACGGACCCGCCGTCGACCAGCACGTCGGCGATCGAATAGCAGGCTGCCGGCGTGATCGTAAACGTCTGGTTCGTGCCGTACGGAACCGAGGTGGGTCCGTTCGGGGCAATCGTCCCGTTCGGTCCCGCGGACGCGGTGATCACCGGATCACGGATGGTGAAGTTCGCGTCGCTGGCGTCGAAACCGGCCGAGCAACCCGTGTCGTGAGCGGTAACTCGCACGCGCGCCTGCGTCGTGGGTGTATTGGGAACCATCCACGCGAACGATCCGCTGTTCGGGATCGCAGTCGCGATCACGTTCGGATAGGTCGCGCCGCCATCGGTCGAGTACTCGAGATCGACGTTGGCCACCGCCACGTTGTCGGTCGCCGTCCAGGTGATCGACTGCGACGTGCCGATCAGCCAGGACTCACCGCCATTTGGCGCCGTTACCGCGACGACCGGCGCGGCATTGTCGATCGGCACCGTGCCCGGGGTGTCCGGCATGACCTGGAGCGGAGCATTGTTGCAGTCGCGCAACAGCACCGAAGTGACCGTGACCGTGCCCGTGCCGTTGGCGCCACCGCTCGCCAGCCCCAGGTTGAACAGCGTGCCCGTCTGCGCGGTGGGGCCACAGCCGGTGCCGAGGACGGCACCGTCCACGGTATAGGAGCCGCCGCCATTGTCGACCACCAGGAACGAGGTCGCGCCCGCAGAGTTCAGGTACGAGCCTTCGCTGATGCTCGAGGTCCCCGAGCACAGGCTCAAGCCGCCCGAGAGCTGCAGGGTGACGCTGAAGGCGAGCATCGGCGTGAGGACGTCGTCGAAGCGCTTGATGTTCACCGGCATCGTCACGCACGAGTTGCTCGGACAGATCACGGTCGAAGTCGACTGAGCTCCCACGTACGCGGGGAACCAGCCGATGTCCCGCAGCTGTCCGTTGGTGATGTCGACCGTGTTGTGCAGATCGTTGTTGAGGTTGGGTTCCATCAGAGCGTTCGGCGTCAGCGAGATGTCCCAGTGCGACACCGACGAGCCCGAAACGAACGGATTCGGTGTGTACATCTTGGGGCGGCCGCTCGGATCGAGTCCGGCCTTCTGCACCGGATCACGCCCGACCGTGACGTTCACTCCGGACGCGAGATTCGCCTTGATGGTGTTGCCGTCGGCCTGGGAGATGCCGATGCACGGGATCGTGATCGTCGGGTCGGCGCCGCCCATACCGGGCAGTCCGGCCGCGTTGTTGACGATGATGACACCCACCGCGCCCGCGTCCTGCGCCGCCTTGCACTTGACGACGAAGGTGCACACACCGCGATCGATCAGGGCGATGTTGCCGGCGAGCGCCGCGGCGTTCGTGATCGGGTCGCAGCCGTCATTGGGATTGGTGGACCCGACTCCGCCGCCATTGTTGTCCGTCAGCAGCACGACGTTGCCCGTCAGGCCGGCGTTGGTGAGCGGCGCGCCGAACGTCGCGTCCTGGCCGACGTAGCTCTGTCCGGCAATTCCGCCCGGCGAGTTCACCAGCACACGCGCCACGCCGACGGTCTGGAACACGCCCGCTTGCGCGACGCCCTTGGGCCCGTCCCACACCAGCTTGTCGAGCGCGAGCGCGGACGCGGTGCGCTGACCGGCGGTGTTCACGTCCCAGTGCGTGCTGGTCGTGCGGTCGAACAGGAACTTGTCGAAGATGTCCGGCAGTCCGCTCGTATAAGTGCCGGAGGAACCGCTGGTGAGCGTCGCGAACCCGAGACCGTGGCCCATCTCGTGCAGGACCACCGGCAACAGCTCGATGTTCGAGCCTTCGTTCCCGTCGGTGCCGTAGTACCAGACCTGGCCGGGGCCGAAGCAGCCGGCATCGATCGCGGCGTTGAACGTGATCTGCATGTCGTTGCGGACGGGATCGATATCCGTGTTCGCCAGCTTATTGGCGAGCGACTGCTTGTACCAGTGGTTCGCGACCGGCGCCCCGGCGAAATTCGCGAACGAGCTCAACGACGACGTGCTGCCCAGCGTCGCGCTCGTCGCGGTGCAGGTCTGGTTCAGCATCTGGGCGTTGATCGTGATCGTGACGTTGTCAGGAAGGATGCCGCCCCAGATATTCGCCGCGGTCTGGAAGATGAACAACCGCTGCTGGCCGAGCGTCGTTCCCGGGTTGCCGGCGACCGGTGCGCGCGGGGTCGGGTCATTGAAGCCCAACGTCCCGGTGTTGATGTTGTTGATGATGATCGTGCCCGCGTTGGCGAGCGAAATGCCGAGGCCGAGCGACAACAGCGCGGCCAGGGCCGCCGACTTCAACAGGGAGGTACGCATTTAGCGATCCTCCCGCGGCGCCGGTGCCGGCGCGGCCGGCGTCTTGAGCGCCGCCTTGGGGTCGGTCGTGCAGGTGAAGACGCGGTGTCCTCTGGAATCGATCTTTACGACCACGGCGTCTTCGATCTGACCGGTGAGCACTTCGATTCCGCCCTGAGCCAGCTTGATCACCGGCAGATTCGCACGGTCGATCTCGACCGGCGCCTCGCGCGCGAGGATCGCGGCGTTCTCGGCGGTCGGTGGGCCGACCTGACCGGTTTCGGGATCCTTGAAGATGCGCATCCCGGCCTCACCGGCAGCCGGAGCGGTGTTCGCCGCGGCAGTCGTCTTGTGAGCGGTGGACGGGCTCTTGGGAACGCGTGCATGTGCCGCGAGGCGGGCTGCCCCCGCCGGAGTCACGTGCGCAGCGGTTTTTCGAACGGTGGCGCCTGCGTGTCGGGAGGCCGACCGGGGCACGGACGCCGTGCCCCAAGCGATGCTGGCGACGACGAGCAAGGCACCCGCGAGGATCAGGATCCTGCTGTAACGAGGAACATCGCGATTCATCAGTGGCCTCCAGAAGTGGGGGACTACAAATGAAGGATCCCGTGCCGCGGGTAGGATGAGTTCGTGCGGAACGGAAGAAGCTCGAGCCTGACGTCGAAATCATGACAGGCGGCGGCGGGAGCCAAGGTAATTTCAATGGTCAGGACAATGCAAGGGAAATGACCGGTTTTCGTGAGACGAACACGGGATTCGTCCTGGGGGACGGGGAGTCGTACCGATCGGCGGGGATGGGCCGGACAACGGGAGTCCAGTGCGAGAACTGGGCTGTCGGGTCGGGCGAACCTCGGTGGCGTGGTGCGACTGGGGCGCGGCCGATTACTCGGTCGTCGCAAGCACGAACGGCAGCTCCTGCACGCTCACCGGCGAGAACGAGTACCGGTGGAGCGGGCAGGGACCGTGCTGACCGAGCATCGCGAGGTGTTCCGGGGTCGCGTAGCCCTTATGGCGTGCGAATCCGTACGCGGGGTAGACGCGATCCAGCCGTTCCATGATGCGGTCGCGAACCACCTTGGCGAGGATCGACGCGGCCGCGATCGACAGCATCCGCGCGTCGCCGTCGACCAGCGCGTGCTGGCGGCACGGCAGATCGGGGATCTCGTCGCTGCCGTCGACCAGCACCACCTCGGGCGCCACCCGCAGTTTGCGCACCGACGCGCACATTGCGCGCAGGCTCGCGCGGCGGATGTTCGCGAGGTCGATCGTCCGCGGGCCGATCACGGTCCACGAAAACGCCCGGGCCTCGACGAGAACCCGGGCGAACAGCTGACTGCGAATCTCGGGATCGACCTTCTTGCTGTCGTCGAGTCCCTGCCAGCCCTTGCGTGTCGCGAGCACCACGGCGGCCGCGACCACCGGGCCCGCGAGCGGGCCGCGACCGGCCTCGTCGACTCCCGCGACCACCGCGTCCCCGACGAAACGGGTCTCGGCGCGGGCCAGGCGGCGCCACGCGACCGACTTCACGTCGCGGCGGGTTCTGGAACCTTCTTCGTGGGCTTCTCGGTCGCGGCCTTGCCCGCCGGGGCGGGCTTCTTCTCGGCGCGCTCGGTGAGGCGCGCGCTCTTGCCCGTGAGGCTGCGGAGATAGAACAGCTTCGCGCGGCGCACCTTCGAGTGCTTCATCACCTTGATGTCGGCGACCGACGGACTGCTCACCGGGAACGTGCGCTCCACGCCGATGCCTTCGCTGATCTTGCGGACCGTGAAGCTCTTGCGAACGCCGCTGCCGCGGACGTTGATCACCTCGCCGCGGAACTTCTGCTGGCGTTCCTTGTCACCCTCGATCACACGCACCGAAACTTCGACCGTGTCGCCCGGACGCATGTCGGGTCGGTCGGTGCGGATCTGGGCGGCCTCGATTTTCTCGATCAGGCCCATGGTGGGCTCCTTTCTGCACCAAAAACTACCCGGCGGGACCGGGTCATGTTGAGCGGCGCGGGAGTATACACGGGAACCTCTTCCCGGCCAATCGGTTTGCCCTACGGTTTGCCCGACGGGCCCCGAAGCCCATGGAAAACGGGCGGCCCCCTGGGGGACCGCCCGATTCCGTGATGCCGCTGCTGTTACTTGATGATCAACATCTTGCGCATCTGGACGAACTGCCCGGTCTTGAGCGCGCTCGCCTCCATCTTGCAGACGTACATGCCCGGGGCGAGGGTCCGGCCGTTCGCTCCCGTGCCGTCCCACTCGATCGTGCGGCGGCCGGCTTCGAACGCACCGTTGGCGAGCGTTCCCACCCGCTGACCGGCGACCGTGTAGACGCCGATCCGCACCTGACTGCGCTCCGGCAGAGCGAACGCGATCGTGGTACGGGCGCCCGCGGCGAACGGGTTCGGGAAGTTCTGCGAGAACTCGAACCGCTGCGGCAGCGAGTTGGCCGCCATCACCGGCTTCATGTAGTCGCCCACCGGCGGCCGCGTGCCGGAACCGTCATCGTAGGCCGTCATCATCAAGTTCTGCGCCACGACCACGCGAGTGCAGGCGTGTCCGGCGTCGCCGCCGTCCGACGACTGCTGATCACCGTCGTGAAGGATGGTGTAGAGCCGGTACCGATGACCCGGAACGAATCCGAACTGATTCACGTTCCACGACACTTCGGCTCCGTAGCCCTCATCGGCATAGGCGCCGAATCCACCCGGGGGAACCGCGCTGCCGCCACCGAGGTTCCAGTGGTTCTGCGCCGGCGACGGGTCCATCTGAATCGTGACCGCGTTGCCCAGGTACTTGTACACGCGGCGCACGCCGTAGGTCCACACGCCGCACACCTGGCGCGCGGGGATGCCGACGGTGCTGCCGAACTGCCAGTCACCCGCACGACTGTCCTTGTTGAGCGTGATGTCGGTCACATAGAGCACCGGCCAGATCGGACGGCCGCCATCGACGGCGGTGTCGTTGCCGGTCAGGTCCCCGGACTGGTTGGTCGCACCGAGCGCCGGATTGACGACGCAGGTCGGAGACACCGGGCTCGGCGTGGTCGCGAAGTCGTTCACGGTTGAATCGGTGGGCGACGTGTACACGACGACCCGGCGGATGCCGGCGGCCAGCGCGAACTCGTCGTTGTACCAGATCCGCAGCGTGGAATCCGTCGGGCAGCCACTGCGGCCCGGCACCACGGCGCGGATGATGCCCGACTCGTGGAATGCCTGCAGCGAGCGCGGCAGGCTGCTGCTGTCAGGATAGAACAGGCTGCAACGGCACGACGACGTCGGCCGGTCGGTCACCGTCTTGGAGCAGGTCGAGGTCGAGTTGCCGCAAGCCGCGCTCGTCACCGTCAGCGTGTAGGTGCCGGGCGAGGGGATCGTGATGCAGCGCGTCGTGGCACCGGTGCTCCACACATATGACAATCCCGATCCGTTCGGGCCACACAGCACACCCGTGCTATCCGGATCGAGGTCGTCGGGACCGATGATCGAGCAGGCCACCTGCATGCCGAGCGTCACCAGCTTGGTGCAGGTCGAGCTGCCGCAGGTCGGCGACGACACCGTCAGCGTGTAGCTGCCGGCGCCATTGATCGTGATGCAGCGCGTCGTGGCGCCCGTGCTCCAGGCATACGTGAACACCTGGCCCTGGAAGCCTTCGGGACCGCACAGCTGGGCGGTCTGGTTGGCGCAGATCGAATCCGGACCCGTGATGCTGCAGGTCGGCGTCGTGCTGGCCGTCAGCGCCTTGGAGCAGGTCACGGGACCGCAGGAGCCGCCCGTCACCGTCAGCGTGTAGGTAGCCTGCGCCGTCACTGAGATGCAGCGCGTCGTGGCACCCGTGCTCCACATATAGGTCAGGCCGGCGCCGTCGGGACCGCAGATCTCGGTCGGAACTCCGCTGCAGATCGTGTTCGGACCGGTGATGATGCACGCGGGACCACTGCCGGAAGTGACCGTGCGCGAGCACGTTGAGGATCCGCAGCCGTTCGTGGTCGTGAGCGAGAAGGTGCCCGGGCCGTTGATGGTGATGCAGCGGGTCGTAGCGCCCGTGCTCCACGCGTAGGTGAGACCCGCCAGATCGGGGCCGCACAGCTGGCCCGACTGGCCCTGACACAGCGATGTGGTGCCCGTGATGTCGCACGACGGCAGTGTGCCGCCCGTCACGTTGTGGGAGCAGCTGGACGGGGGGCAGCCTGGCGCGTTGAGCGTCAGCGTGTAGTTACCCGCCGTGGTGACCGTGATGCACTTGGTCGTGGCGCCCGTGCTCCACGAGTAGGTGAAGCCGGTGCCGTCCGGTCCGCACAGCTGAATCGGCTTACCGGGGCACACGCTGCTCGCGCCGGCGATGACGCATGCCGGCAAGCCGGGCGAGCCGAAACCGCCGAGAGCGAAGTCCTTGAGCTCGGCGGTCCACGACTGCGAGGACCGCGTCTTCACCATGATCGTCGCGGGGCTGCCGCACGAGCCGCCAAAGTTCGGATTCGCGAGCAGGTCGCCCCGGAACGCGACTTCGAAGAACTGATGGGGCTCGTACGCGGTAGCGACGGTGCCCTCCTCGACCACGGCGCCACACGGCGTCGGGGCGGTGGTCTCGTTGTTCGCCACGAACAGCTTGCCGGTCCATACGGATTCCGGAATGATGACGAACTGCGTGCCGTCCCAGCGGCGCAGTGACGGGATCGCCTGGCGCCCGCCGTTCACCTCGTCGACGCTCACCAGCAGGTCGCCGATCGTGCGGCCACCGTTCGGACCGAGGCCGTAGATGATGCCCTCGTCGACGCCCTGGATCACCACGCCGGCCTGGTTGAATTCGAAGTCGGTGTGATTGTCACCCTGGGCCGCACGCGTGCCCGCGGCCATCATCACCCACACGTTCCCCGCGTTATCGGAACGGGAATGCGTGTAGATCTCCGTGATGTCGTTCTTCTGCGGATTGCCGCCCTTGGTCGACCAGTTCCACGGACTCGCGTGGATGTCGATGTTGTCCTGGTTCTTGTTCGAGCGGGTCTTGAACTTGGCATCGACCCCGTTGCGCCACACGTTGTCGTGGCCGAGGAACGCCGGCATCTGGGCCGGGTTGCCGGCGCAGGTCGACGGGTTGAGCACACCGGTGCCGCCGTTCGCCGGGAACCAGTCGAGGCCGCCGGAGTTGCTCAGCAGATCGCCGTCGATCTCGAAGCCTGCGGGATTGCCTTTATAGCTCTTGGCGGGTGGCGCCACCGTGGTCTTGACGCCGGAGCCGCTGCTGGAGCCTGCGTCGGTGGTGGAGCGATCCTGGGCGAACGCCGAAACGGCGCAACACAGCAGAGCGATGACGAGCATGGCAACCCAGCGAGCGGCCGGTTGCGGTTCGTGTGTATGGCGAAGTCGACCCAACATGAAGATGTCCTTTCGTTGCTGTGGAGGCGTGATGCGGACTCGGCTGCCATTCACCATCCCGACCAGGTGTCGGCGAGCTTTACGGAAACCGGGGAAAGAACGTGAAACCAATGGTCATCTTGCAATTACCGTGCATACGGAAATCTGGACGGAAAAAACGTCCCTTCAATAGCGACGAACGAACTACGGTCAGCGGCACTAAACTTCTGGGCGTCCGCGGGGCGAATCGCGCCTCGAAGCGAACGCGAGAGCTTCAGGTATCGAGTGTCCGCACCCAGAGCTGCGAGCGAATTCCCTCAGGCGATCCGACGGTTTCAGAAGCGCGACACCTGCAGAGGCGCGAAACGAAACCAGCGGCATGACGCCAACGATCTCGCGGTGATCACCGGGACTCGTCCGTGGGTGCGATGAATCATCAGAGGCCTTTCTGCTGCTCCTGACCTTCGCCGGCTTCGGGCGATGCCGGACGGCCGAAGGAAGGTTTGAGACCGTCGCTGGACCCAAATTCTGGAGACGATGCTGCCCCACTGAGGGCGCTACCAGAATAACCTGAACGACAGTCGAATGCGCGTAGAATCCTGAAATTTCCGCGGGATTTTCCGCCGCTGTTACCGCGGTGTTTCCGCACGCGAGACAACGACGGGACCCGGCGACCACCGTCACAAAACTTCGACTACATGATCGTAAACACGCGATGTCTGAACGGGGCCATCCGACCCATCATGGAAGCTCCATGGGCCGGGGCAGCAGGTCGAGTTCCGCGAACCGGCCGCTCGCGCGCAAACGCGCCGGCAACCCCGCACTCTCCCGCACCGATGCGACTACGAGTTCGAGCGCAGCCTCGCCAGCCATCTGCGTTCGTCGGGCGTGAGTTCCGCGAGCTCGAGCAACTCCGGGCGGCGCTCGATCGTGCGCCGCAATACCTGCTCGCGGCGATGACGCGCGATCACTGCGTGGTTGCCCGACAGCAGCACCTCCGGAACCTGCCAGCCGCGATATTCCGCCGGCCGCGTGTAGTAGGCGGCGTCGAGCAGGCCCGAGTGGAACGAATCACTCTCCACCGAGTCGAACGTGCCCACGACTCCCGGCAGCAGCCGCGAGATCGCGTCCACCACGCACAACGCGGCCGGTTCGCCGCCCGAGATCACGAAGTCGCCGAGCGACCACTCCTCGTCGATCAACTGCTCCGCCACGCGCTCGTCGACTCCCTTGTAGCGCCCGCACACCAGCACCAGGTGCTCGAGTCCGGCGGATTCGATCGCCAGCGACTGCGTGAAGCGCCGGCCCTGCGGCGAGAACAGCACCACCCTGGCGCCCGGCGTCCGGGCGCCGGGAGCCCCCACGCCCAGCGATTCGAGCGCGCGATCGATCGGCTCGATCTTCATGATCATTCCGACGCCGCCGCCGAACGGATAATCGTCGGTCGTGCGATGCGAGTCCGAGGTGAACTCGCGCAGCCCCACGACCGCCGTTTCGAGTGCCTGCTTCTCGATCGCGATCCGGATCATGCCTTCCGCGAACGGTCCGGCGAAGTAGTCGGGGAAGATGCTGAGGATCGAGATCTTCACATCGCGTCCTCGAGCCCGGCCGGCAGGTTCACGGTCATGGTGCGGGCTTCGAGGTCGAGCGCGCGCACGATCTCCGGGGCGCCCGGGATCAGCAGTTCCTTCTCGCCCCGCACCACGTACACGCGATGCGCGCCGGTGAGCAGGATGTCCCCGATCCGGCCCAGCACCCGGCCGTCCTCGGTGCGCACTTCGAGGCCCATGAGCTGGTAGTGGTAGACCTGCCCCGGGCCGGGATCCGGCAGGCGCTCCGGTTCGGCGAGCAGCTCGCCGTTCGTGAGCTCCGCGGCCTGCTCGCGGGAACGCACGCCCTCGCACCTCACCAGCAGGCGGGTGTTCGCGGGGCGCACGGCCTCGATGACGACATCTCGCGTGTTGCCGCGCACGTCACGCCACGTGCAGCGCTCGAGATCGGTCAGCTCGGCCGGAGTCAGCGAGCAGCCGTCGAGATGCATCTCGCCGTCGATTCCGTGCGGCCGGCCGATGCGGCCGATCAGGATCAGGGACATGACGGACCCGTCGATGACGGTCGCCGCATCGATCGCCGGCTGTTCGTCAGTCGGCGATCTCGAGCGAAGCCTTGCGTCCGGCGAGCGACGCGGCGGCCCCGAGCACGAGGCGCAGCGAGCGGGCGGTGCGCCCCTGCTTGCCGATCACGTGTCCGAGATCATCCTGGTTCACCGCCAGCTCGAGGCTGGTCTCGGATCCGACGCCGAGGATCGCGACATCGACATCGTCCGGATGGTCCACGAGGCCGCGGGCCACCAAGGTCACCAGATCGCGGAACTTCAGGTCGCCGTCGTCGGGATCGCGGCGGGGGGCTTCGTACCGGTTTGCGGGGGGCGGGGTACTGGAACGGATGATAGTCTCCGCCCCGCCCAGAGAAACAGGGTCATCCACAGGCCCAACAGGAGGAGTGTTGGCGCCGGCCGGTTGAGCCGGAGTACCGCGACCCCGCTTGCGCAGAGGGCGGCCGAACTGAACCACACCAGAAGGACGGTTCTCGTCTGACATTGGAGGAGGCTCGCAATTCGGTGGTTGGTGTGATCCTTGCCGCCCTGGGACAGCCTGCGGCCGTCCCGCGTGCGAGTGATCACCACGAAGAACAGATCGAATGCCGGATAGCCGAGCATGAGGACGGCACCGGGCCGTCCCCAGCCGACCGGAGCCGCATTGTACGCGAGCAGGGCGGAGGCGCCCAAACAGTACCCCAGGAACAGGCTGCCCGCGTCGCCGAGGAAGATCCGCGCCCGGGGGAAGTTGTAGCGCAGGAACCCCATGCAGGCGCCCGCCAGGGCGAGCTGGCCTGCGGCCAGCACGTAGGCTCCGGAGGACCAGGACAGGAACGCGAACCCGAGCAGCGCGATCGCGGCCAGGCCGCCCACGACGCCGTTCATGTTGTCGAGGAAGTTGACGGCGTTCATGAGCGCGACCAGCGACACCAGCGCGATCACGGCGTTCAGCGCCACCGGCAGTCCGAAATCGGGAATGTGGCCGGAGCTGAGCAGCAGCGCCGCGGCGGCGGCCTGACCCAGGAACTTGATGCGCGGGTTCATGCCGAGCCGGTCGTCCCACATCCCGAACAGCAGCGCGAGCACCGCGCCCGAGATAATCCGCGCACCCTCGCCCGCGGGCCCGAGAACCGGCCGCAACTGGAGCGACGCGCCCCACGCGATCAGCGCACACAGAAACACCACCGCTCCGCCCAGCAGCGCGGTTGCGGTGGTGTGGAGTTTTCTCGCCTCGGGGTGGTCCAGGTAGCCCGTAATCCAGGCGACCCGGGTTCCCACCGGCGTCAACAGCAGTGACAGTACGAGAGCCAGCCCGAACGCGATCGCGAACACCATGCACCGGTTCCGGCCGCAGCGGCGGTCAGGCCGTCTGCAAACCCACGGGACACGGTATGCCCATGAAGTCACACATGTCCCGCACCGTCATCTCGAGCAGCTGATGACTGGAGATCTCGGGACGGAATCCGACGTAGCGCTCGATCTTGCGCAGATCGGGCACCCGGCGGCGCATGTCTTCGAACGAACTGCCATACACCTTTTCGTAGGGAACGAACTCGATCTCGGACTTGCTGTCGCACATCTTGCGGATGCGCTGGGCGAGTTCGAGCACGGTCACTTCCTCGTCGCTGCCGACGTTGAACACCTGACCGTAGGCCTCTTCGTTGTCCGCCAGGAGCAGGACTCCGCGCACCACGTCGTGCACCGCGGAGAAACATCGCGATTGCTGGCCGTCGCCGAACACCAGGATCGGCTCGTTGCGCATCGCGCGCTGGATCATGTTCGGAATCACCATGCCGTAGGCGCCGCTCTGGCGCGGACCGCAGGTGTTGAAACATCGCACCGCGATGACGGGCAGCTGACGCTGCTGGTAGTAGGCCTGGGCCAGGCACTCGTCCACCGCCTTGCCACACGCATACGACCAACGCAGCTTCTGCGTGGAACCCATGACCCGGTCGTCGTCCTCGGAGAACGGAACGCTGACGCCCTTGCCATAGACTTCGCTGCTCGAAAAGATCATGACGCGACGTTCATGCTCGTCGCAGGCTTCGAGAACGACCTCGGTGCCGCGAATGTTCGTGATCAGCGAGCGAAGCGGGTTCTCGAGCACGTATTTTACGCCGACGGCGGCGGCGAGATGGAACACACGGTCACATTGGGCTACCAGGCCATGGACCAGAGCTGTGTCGGTTACGTTGCCCTCGAGAAAGCGGAAGCGGGGATGACGCTCAAATGAGCGAAGGTTCTCGAGGCGGCCGGTGGAGAGGTCGTCGAGCGCCCATACCTCCGCGCCCTTGTTCAAAAGGGCTTCGGAGAGATGGGACCCGATGAAACCCGCACCCCCTGTGACGAGGACTCTCATGCTCTTCCCTCTCATCTCAATGGCTTCGACGTGTGGACGCTTGCCGGTTATCGGCCGTCGCCAGTCCGCTCCACAGTCAACGAAACCATGCGTGGAAACACGCTCAGGCGTTGTAGGGTGGTATAGGAAGTGGCTTCAAGTCACGAGCTACTGCGAAACCAACCGTCAATTTCAGGAGGGTAGCAACGAGGTCTCGGTCAGGTTCTCCTGCGCAGTGGTCGTCGGGTGCGACTGAGAGTGCGAGGGCAGCGGATTGTACAGCCAACTTTCGCCGCTGCGAATAGTTTCGCACATTCACCCGCCGCTTGTCACGCACAGAACATCGATTCCTTCCCAATCCCTGGAAAACGTTCCTGCTTCGACGGAACCGGTCCAAATCGTCCTCGAGGAGCCACCCGAAAATGGGTCGTGCGATGGGTCACGGAAGGCGGACTTGAAGTCCGAGTCATCGAATACTTCCGCTTGGAACTCGATCGCGCGACTTTGTTTCGTGTTGCTAATCGCGGCACTGCCTTGGACCATCGCCCCGATGTCCATAACCGTGGCGCTTTGCGCGGCCTGCACCGTGCCGATCTGGGTGACCGAGCGTGACCGTGAGGGGTTTCGGAATCCGGTTACACTGCCCGCGATCGGCTGGCTGGTCGCACTTGTACTATCGGCCGTCTTTGCCCTCGACCGCAGCGCCAGTTGTGCAAGGCTCGTAAAGGGCCTGTTCCCAGCCCTTACGGCGCTCGGCGCGTGGCATACCAGCCGACCCGCCAACGGCCGCAGGGCCATCGGGGTACTGTTCGGGTCGTCGGTACTCGCCTGGATCTACGGTCTTGTGGTGTTCGTCCATCGGGGGGCCGGCTTCGCCTCCCGCGCCCGCGGAGCGGTCGGCCATTACATGACATTCGCCGGACAGATCTCGGTGGTGGCCTGTATCGCTTGCGGGATCGCGCTGACCGTCCAGGGCCGGGCGCGCCTGGCGGCGATCGGGGTGGCCCTGCTGGGTGCAGTCGCGCTCGCCGCCACCTATACGCGCAGCGCGTGGCTGGGGATGGTGGTCGCGCTCGCCGTCATGCTCGGCGTCTGGAGACCGCGATGGCTGGCCGGCCTCGCGGCCGTGGCGCTCGTCGTGTTCCTGATCGCCCCCGGGGCCTACCGCTCGCGGCTCGACAGCATGTTCGACATCCACCATCCCAACAACGTCGAACGCACCTACATGTGGGGCGCCGGGATTCGCATGTTCCGGGACCATCCGTGGACCGGTGTGGGGCTCGAGGACCTGAAGCCGGTGTACGACCGCTACCGGCCGCCCGAGGCCCGTGAACGCGCCGGGCATCTGCACAGCGTGCCCATCCAGATCGCGGCCACCATGGGCATCGTGGGCCTCGTCGCGTTCGCGTTCCTCTACCTGGGGTTGTTCCGCTGCGCGACGTCGGGACTCCGGGGCACGCTCGCCGCGGCGCGTGACCCGCGTCCGGCAACAGCCTCCGGCCCGGATCGTGCCCCCGGCGCGACGCCGGCTCCCGCCACCACCGACGCACGCTGGGCAGCGGGTCTGCGACTCGGGGTGCTGGGGGCGCTGGCCGGATTCCTCGTCGCGGGGCTGTTCGAGTGGAACTTCGGTGATGAGGAGCTGCTCTACCCGTTGTACCTGCTCGCGGGGATGGCGTGGGCCGCGCGGCGCTGGTCGGCGGATACGCGATGAAGGTGGCGCTGGTCCACGACTGGCTCACTGGCATGCGTGGCGGCGAGCGGGTACTGGAACGGCTGTGCACGCGGTTTCCGGGCGCGCCCATCCACACGCTGGTGTGGAAACCGGGCGCGGTGTCGCCGCTCATCGAGTCCCACCCGATCCGCACCGCGTTCATCCAGGAGCTGCCGGCGGCCACCCGGATCTATCGCTGGTATCTTCCGCTGTTCCCGCGCGCGATCGAGGCGTTCGACCTTCGCGGCTACGACGTGGTGGTGTCGTCGAGCCACTGCGCGGCGAAGAGCGTCCGCACGGCGCCCGCCACGTTCCACCTGAGCTACCTCCACACGCCGATGCGCTACGTCTACGAGCTGCAGGACGCGTACTTTCCGCCGGGCATGTTCCCGTGGCCGGTGTCGTCGGTGGTGTCCCGCACGCTCGCGCGGCTGCGCCGGTGGGACATCGCCACCGCGAACCGCCCGAACGCGATGCTGTGCAACTCGGCGTTCGTCGCGGCGAAGATCGCGCGGTTCTACCGGCGCCGGGCGGAGGTCATTCATCCTCCGGTCGACATCCACCGGTTCGGCGCGGCGGCGATCGCGGAGGCACGAGCGGCGCGCAGCGACCCCGCATGGCCCGAGACGCGGTCCGGGCGCGGCGCGGCCTCCGCGCCCCGCGCCGCGGACACGTTGTTCGGGGATCCGGCGCTCGCGCACGACAGCATCGGCCGGCCGTTCTACCTGCTGGCGGGCGCGTTCGCCCCCTACAAACGTGCCGACCTCGCGATCCGCGCCTGCCTCCAGCTCGGCCGGCGCATCCTGGTGGTGGGCACCGGCCAGGACGAGCGTGCACTGCGCCGGTTGGCGCAGCCGGGGGTCGAGTTCGTGGGCTGGGCGTCGGACCCGCACCTGGCGGCGCTCTACCGGCAGGCGCAGGCGCTGATCTTCCCGGGCGAGGAGGACTTCGGCATCGTGCCGGTCGAGGCGATGGCGAGCGGCTGCCCGGTGATCGCCTACGGCAGCGGCGGCGCGATGGAGACCGTCGGCCGGGGCGCGGGCGAGGACGAACGCGTACGCATCTCGTCGGGCGGCGTCGCGCGCGTGCCGGGCGGCGTGCTGTTCGGGACCCAGAGTCTCGCGGGCGTGGTGGACGCGATCCAGGAGTTCGAGCGGCTGCCGTTCAACCGCGAGGTCCTCCCGGGCCTCACCGAGCCGTTCTCGGTGGAGCGCTTCGACCGCGAATTCGACGCCGCGTTCGAGCGCCACCGGCGCGCGTGGCGCGATGGGAAGCGCTGAATGGGCCCGGGTGATCCGGCGGCGGCCGGCGCCGGATCCGCACCGGGGCGGGATCGCATCCGGCTGTCGGCGGTGATCGCGACGCTGGGTCGCGCGGGGCCGCTCGCGGCCTGCCTCGACGGCATCGCGCGCTCGGGACCCGCGGACCTCGACGTCATCGTCGTGCATCAGGGCCAGGACGACGCGATCCCGGCACTCGCGGAGCGCCATGGCGCACGCTACCTCAGGCTCGAGCGTCGCGGGTTGTCGCACGCGCGCAATCGCGGCATCGCCGTGGCGCGCGGCGCGTGGGTGTGGTTTCCCGACGACGACTGCGTGCCGGATCCCGGGTTCGCACGCGCGCTGTTCGCGTTCCTCGACGCCAGGGCCGCGCTCGGCTTCGCGTGCGCGAACGTGCGCGATCCGTCGGGCACGGCGCTCGCGCCCGCGATGGCCGGTCACGAGTACCCGATCCGCACGCCGCGCGAGGTGATGCGTGGGGTGGTGAGCGCGGGCCTCGTCGTGGCGCGCGCCGCGCTCGAGCACGCCGGCGGCTTCGACGAGCGCCTCGGCGCGGGCGCGCCGTTCCCGAGCGGCGAGGAGAGCGACCTGGTGCTGCGGTTGCTGCGCCTAGGCTGGCGCGGGGCCTACTGTCCGGACGCGCGGGTGCTGCACGACGAGCCATGGACGGTGCGCACGCCCGCCGAACAGGCGGCGCGCGCGCGCGCGTACGGCCGCGGCTGGGGCGCGCTGTTCGCGAAGCACGGCGCGCGGCCGCGCGATCCCAGGATGCTCGCGCTGTTCGCCGAGTACCTGGCGCGGGCCGGCGCCGGCGCCGCCCTCGCCGCCGTGTCGGGCCGCGCCGCGGAGGCCGGCCGCCGCCGCGCGTCGTTGGCGGGCCGCTGGTCCGGATTCCGCGACTGGCTCGCCACGCCGGACGCCGCATGCTGATCGGCATCGACGCCCGCAAGCTCGGCGACGGTGGCATCGGCACCTATATCCGGAGCCTCGGCGCGGCGCTGCTCGCGGACCCCGGGCCTCACGACTACGCCTGGTTCGTCGAACCCGCGGCCGCCGGACGCACGCCGTGGCCACGGCCCGCGCGCGAGATCGTGGTCCGTGCCGGCAAGTACTCGCTCGCCGAGCACTGGGTGCTGCCCCGCGCCGCGGCGGCCGCGGGGGTCGACGTGCTGCATGCGCCGCACTACACCCTGCCGCTGGGCTGGCGCGGACCCGCGGTGGTCACGATCCACGATCTGATCCACCTGCGATATCCCGGGTTCTTCCCGCCGGGCGCCGCCGTCTACGCGCGCGTCATGGCCGGGCTCGCCGCGCAGCGGGCTCGCTGTGTGATCGCGAACTCCGAGTACACGAAGGCCGAGGTCGTGGAGCGTCTCGGCGTCGACCCCGGGCGCGTGCGTGTGATCCCGCTCGCCGTGGACGCCGAACTCACACGCGCGGCGCCCGGGGCCGTCGATGTGTTCCGCCGCGAACGCGGCCTGCCGGCGGACTACCTGCTGTACGTCGGCGCGCGCCGGCGCCACAAAAATCTCGCGCTGCTGCTGGAGGCGCTCGCCGCGATTCCGGCCGCGCACCGGCCGCCGCTGGTGCTGTCGGGCGTCCGCTGGCCCGGGGACGACCCGCTGGCGCGGCGGGCGGCCGAACTCGGCATCGCGGGAGCGCTCGCGTTCGCGGGCGACTTCGCCGACACCCATGCGCTGGCGTGCGTGTATTCGGGGGCGGCGCTCTACGTGCAGCCGTCCCTCACCGAGGGCTTCGGACTGCCGCCGCTCGAGGCGATGGCGTGCGGCACGCCGGTGCTTAGCTCGGACGGCGGCGCGCTGCCCGAAACCGTGGGGGACGCGGCCGCGCTGCTGCCACCGCACGGTCCCGCGCGCTGGGCGTCCGAGATCGAGGCGCTGCTCGGCGACACCGCGCGCCGCGCCGCGCTCATGACGCGGGGCGCGGTCCGGGCCCGCGCGTGGTCGTGGGCCCGCGCCGCCGCCGCCACCCGCGAGGCGTACGACCAGGCGGGGAGCCTGCCCGGCGCCCGTTGACAGATATCGCTGCCAGATGTATCTTTTAGATATGACACGCGAACGTTCCACCCGCTGGGCGATCCTCGGCGCCCTCACGCTCGAGCCGATGTCCGGCTACGACATCCGTCGCAACGCGGCGGAGTCGTGGGGGCATTTCTGGAGCGAGAGCTACGGGCAGATCTATCCCGCGTTGCGCGCGCTCGAAACCGAGGGGCTGGTGCGCGCCCGCGGCGTGAACCCGAAGGCCCGGCCGGGTGCACGGGCCCCCCGGCCCGCGGTACGGACGGGGTCCCGCCCCGCCGCGAACGGCGCCGCCGCCGGTCGCGAGCGCCGCGAGTTCGAGATCACGCCGCGCGGGCGTGCCGCTCTGCGTCGCTGGCAGGACGAGGCGCCGGTCGAGAAGCCGCCGCGCAACGAGCTGCTGCTCAAGCTGATGTTCGGCGCGAACGCCGACCCGGCGGCGTTGCGCGGCCACGTGGAGCGTGTGCGCGACGCCGAGCGCCGCGATCGTGACGTGTGGGGCGAGCTGGAACGCACACTGCGGCGCGATGCCGCCGCGCGGCCGGAGCTGCCGTACTGGCTCGCGACGCTGAGCTACGGCCGCCATCACACGGACGCGATCCTGCGCTGGTGCGACGAGACACTTGCGGCGTTACCTGCCTCCGGGCGTGCGGCGCGGCACGGGAAGGGGCGGCGATGAACGACGCGACCACGGAAGCGGGCGCGGCACGGAACGAGAAGACGACGAACCGCGACACCGCGGTGGCCGCCGCCCGGCATACGGTGATCGTATTGCTGGTGCTCACCGGGGTGGCCGCGCTGACGACCTGGCAGGTTGCGCAGCCCGGCGCCACCACGGCGGGCCGCAGCCACGTGATGCAGTACCTGGTGCTGATCGGCGCCGAATGGCTGCTCGTCCGCCTGGTGGCGGCCGGCATGGGCCGGCACGGCGTGTCGCTGCGCGGCCTCATCGCCGGCGGCCGGCCGCTCGCGAGCGCGCTCGGCGGCGTGGCGTGGCGGGCGGTGGTCACCTGGGTCGCGACGTTCTACCTGGGCGGGCTGCTCGTGAAGGCGCTCCAGCTGCACAGCGCCGGCGACGATCGGCACACCTCGGCGTTCCTGCTGCCGCACGGCCCGCTCGAGATCGTGCTGTGGATCGTGCTGGCGTCGACCGCAGGCATCTGCGAGGAGATCGTCTACCGCGGATATCTGCAGCGGCAGTTCATCGCGTTCACGCGCCGGCCATGGCTCGGGATCGTGCTCACGTCGCTGGTGTTCGGCGCCGGGCACGCGTACCAGGGCTGGCGACCGGTGTGCGCGATCTCGATCTTCGGCCTGGTGTTCGGGATGCTGGCGCGGCGCTTCAACGATCTGCGCCCCGGCATCCTCGCGCATGCGTTCGAGGACCTGGTCAGCGGCCTCGGCGGCCACTGACAGGCTGCTGAACGTCCCGCACGGGAACCCCCGGTCGTTCCATATGGTCTAGTATCCCGGGAATGCTCCGCCCCCCGCCCTCCCTGTGCCCGGCAGCATGACGCGAACCAGTCCGGTCGCACGGAACACCGTCTGGAATCTGCTCGGGCTCGGCGCTCCGCTCATCGCGGCGTTCTTCGCGATCCCGGTGCTCGTTCACGGGCTCGGTGTCCACCGGTTCGGCGTCCTCACGCTGGCGTGGACGCTGCTCGGCTACCTGAGCCTGTTCGATCTCGGCATCGGCCGCGCGCTGACGCGGCTGATCGCGAGCGGCCGCGGCGCCGGGCGCCACGAGCAACTGGGCCAGGCCGCGGCCACCGCGGTGCTCGCCACGATCGTGCTGGGCATCGTGGTGGCGGTGGTCGGAATCGCGGGCTCGCGGTGGGTCGCGGACTCGCTGCTGCGCTCACCCCCGGAACTCCGCGACGAGACCCGCGCCTCGCTGGTGTGGCTCGCACTGTCGATGCCGTTCGTGCTCAGCACGGCCGCGCTGCGCGGCATCCTCGAGGCGCACGACCGATTCGGCATGGCGAACGCGATCCGGCTCGCGCTCGGCACGTTCCACTACCTGGCGCCGGTCGTGGTGCTGCGCTTCACGCACGCGCTGCCGGCGGTGGTGATGACGCTCGCGCTCGGCCGGGTGGCGGCGTGGATCGCGCACGTGGCGTGCGCGGGGTTCGTGATGCCCGAACTGCGCGGGCTGCGCCATGCGGCGCCGGGCACGCTGCCCGCGCTGATTCGCGACGGCGGCTGGATGACGGTGTCGAACATCGTGGGGCCCGTGATCGTCTACGTCGACCGGTTCATGCTGGGAGCGCTGGCGTCGACCAGCGCGGTGACGTACTACGCCACGCCGTCCGAACTGGTGTCGCGGCTGCTGGTGATCCCGACGGCGCTGGCGGGTGCGCTGTTCCCGACGTTCGCGTCGGAGCACGCCGCCGGCGGCGCCCGGGTGGCGTCCCTCTACCGCCGCGGCCTGTCAGGCACGCTGCTGCTGCTGTTTCCGCCGGCGCTGCTGATCTCGGCGTTCGCTCCCGAGCTGCTGCGGCTCTGGGTGGGACCCGACTTCGCTGCGCGGAGCGCCACCGCGCTGCGCTGGCTCTCGCTGGGCGTGCTGCTCAACAGCCTGGCGTACGTGCCGTTCACATTCCTGCAGGCCGCGGGCCGCTCGATCCGCACCGCCCAGCTCCACCTCGCTGAGTTGCCGGTGTACGTGCTCGTGGTGTGGTGGGCGATCCGCGGCGCCGGCATCGACGGCGCGGCGATCGCGTGGACGGGCCGCGTCGTGGTCGACACGACCGCGCTGTTCGTGCTCGCCGGCCGCCGCGTGGTGTTCGAGGACGGCATGGCCGCGTGGTTCGCGCTGCTGGCGCTGGCGTGCGTGGCACTGCTGGCGGTCGATCTCACGGGCTCGTGGGTCACGCGCGCCGTCATCGCGGCGGGCGCGCTCGTGGTGTTCGGGGCCGCGGGCTGGCACGGGCTCCTCGACCGCACCGAGCGCGAGTGGATCCACTCGCGCGTGGCGGCGTTCGGCGGCCGGTGACCGGCGCCCCATGAGTGGCGCACCCATGGGCGGAGGTCCGGCGAGCGCCCCCCCGGCGGGCGGCGCGCCGCGAAACCCTCGAGCGTGTCCGGCGTGCGGCGCGACGGGTGCGGTGTTGTATCCCGACCTCGTGGATTCGGTGTGGGGCTCACCCGGCCACTGGATCATGCTGCGCTGCGTGGACCGGACGTGTGGAACGCTGTGGCTCGATCCCGCGCCCACCGAAGCCGAGCTGGCGCGCGCCTACCTGCGCTACCAGACGCACGAGGACCCGCCAGTGACGCACGCGGGCGCGGTCGAGCGCGCCAAGCGGCTCCGCCTCACCCGCGTGTGGGGCTATAAGGCCATGGCCTCGGGCCCCGCCGCCCGGATCGGCGAGTTCCTGCTCCGGCTGTCTCCCCAGCATCGCGCGCGCCTCGACGCGAGCGTCGCATTCCTGCCCGCCCGTGCGGGCGGCCGGCTGCTCGACGTCGGCTGTGGCGCGGGCATGCTGCTGCGGCGGATGCGGGAGCTGGGCTGGAACGTGGAGGGTGTCGACCCGGACCCGGTGGCGGTCGGCAGGGCCTGCGCACTCGGGTTCGAGGCGCGCCTGGGCACGCTCGAATCGCAGGACTACCCGGCCGCAGGCTTCGACGCGGTCGTGCTGAGTCACGTGGTCGAGCATCTGCGGGACCCGCGCGGCACGCTCGCCGAGTGCGCCCGCGTGCTCGCCCCCGGCGGCCGGCTCGCGCTGTTCACGCCGAACGCCGGCGCATGGCTGCACGGCCGGCTGCGGCGCGACTGGCGCGGGCTCGAGCCGCCGCGCCACCTGCAGGTCTTCACCCCGGCGGCGCTCGCCCGCGTGCTGCGCGAGCTGCCGTTCGACATCGAGCGGCTCGAGACCAGCTCCAAGGCCGCGGCGTTCTTCCTCGCCGCCTCGCGCGCATCGGCACGTGCGCGCCGGCGCGGCTCGTGGTCGGGCGATCGATCCGGCCGCGCCGACCGATTCGCCGGCGGCGTCGCCGCCGCGGTGGAGCTCGCACTCGGCGCCTGGAACAGGAGCCTCGGCGAGGAGATCGTGCTCGTCGCGATCCGGCGGAGGGACACGCCATGATCGCGGCCGGGCACGGCTCGCGCGGTGGGCCGGGCGCAGCGGGCGCCGCCATCGGAGTCACGAATGCCGGGATCGCCGCGACGCTCGTGACGATCGCCATTCCAACGCACGATCAGCGCGAGGTCGTGGCCGAGGCGATCGCGAGCGCGCTGGCCCAGAGCTGGCCGCATCTCGAGGTGCTGGTCATGGACGACGCGTCGACCGACGGCACCGCCGCGGTGGTCGACGCGTTCGTCGCGCGCGATCCACGCGTACGATCGATCCGCCACCCCGTCAATATCGGCCGCGTCGCCAATTACCGCGCCGGCCTGGCGGCGGCACGCGGCGCATGGCTGCTGACACTCGACGGCGACGATCGCCTCGTCGACGAGCGCTTCGTCGAGGACTCCCTGCGCCACGCAGCACCCGGCACCGGAGTCGTGCTCGCGCTGGGCGGCATGCGGATGCTCGAGAGCGACGGGCGGCATCGCGACCTGCGCCCCACCCCGCGGGAGGCCGAATCACTGGACGGCTGGATATTCTTTCTGCGCTGGCGGTCGCCGGACCAGGTGGCGCCCCACTTCGGTGCGCTGATTCGCACCGACGTCGCGCGCGCGATCGGGTTCTACACCGAGAACATCCTGAGCGCGGACTGGGAATCGCTGCGCCGGCTGTGCCTGCAGGGCCGGGTCGTGCTGCTGCCGCGGATCGCCGGCGAATGGCGCGGCCACGCCGGCAACGCATCCCGCAGCCTCGACCCCACCGCCCACGTGGCGAACCTGGCCGCGATCCTCGAGCCCTGGCAGGCCGCCGTGCGCGCCGGCCACGACGGCCCGGCGCTGCGGGCGTGGAAGCGCGACGCCCTGCGCAACTACGCCGCCGCCTACCTCGAGGCGGCGCTGACGCTCGGCGATCTCGCCGCCGCACGGTCGTTCTCGGACGCCGTTGAATCCAGCCTCGGCCGCGACGCACGCGGCCTGATCGCGTCGTGCTGGCGAGCGCGTCCGTCGCTGTGGCTCAAGCTGGCGCTGCTCCGCACCGGCGGCCGATCCCTGCTGGCACGCGCACAAAGGCTCTGGCACCGGGCAACCTGGCGGCGAGGCCGATGAAAAGGCGCCTTGAGGTTTTGAAGTTCCCCGGCGCGCAGGCTGCTGAAAATCGTCGAGTGCAAGGCGGCAAGGAGCGAAGAGCGGAGATGTATCGTCAGATACATCGGAGCGATGAGCGACGCAGCCAACGCAGCAATCGGTGATTTGCAGCAGCCTGCCTAATGAGCGCTGGCGTCGCGGAACACGCGTAGCACGGTCAACATCAAAATCTTCACATCGAACGCCAGCGACCAGTGGCGGATGTAGTAGAGATCGTATTCGATCCGGCGGTCGAGCGGCGTGTCGCCCCGCAGGCCGTGGACCTGTGCCCAGCCGGTGATGCCGGCCTTCATGTGATGGCGCAGCATGTAGCGCGGCACCGAGGTGCGGAACCGGTCGACGTAGAACGGCTGCTCGGGACGCGGCCCCACGAGGCTCATCTGGCCGCGCAGCACGTTCCATAGCTGCGGCAGCTCGTCGAGCGACAGCGGCCGCAGCACGGCGCCCACGCGCGTGCGGCGCGCGTCACCGGGCGTGGTCCACGCCGGCCCGCCGGCGTCGGCGTCGGCGCGCATCGTGCGGAACTTGAGCATGCGGAACCGGCGGCCGCTGAGCCCCACGCGCTCCTGCGCGTACAGCATGGGCCCGCGTGAATCGAGCTTCACCCAGATCGCAATCGCCAGCATCACCGGCGCCAGCACCACGAGTCCGATCGCCGACAGCGCCAGATCGAACAGCCGCTTCACCAGCGCGTTCCAGCCCTGACCCGGGCTCTCGGTGACGCTCACCACGGGGATGCCGTCGAAGTCCTCGACGCTGGCGTTGAGCGTGAACGCGCGCGCCAGGTCGGGCACCAGCCGGACCGCGGCGGTGGAATCGGCAAGCCGCTCGAGCGCGTCCTCCTCGGCCTGCCATTCGGAGCGCGGCAGCGCGAGATACACCAGCTCCGCGCCCGCCTGATCGACCACGCCCGGCAGGTCCTGCACCGTGCCGAGCACGCGCACGCCCGCCACCCGCTCGCGGCGCGCCTCGATCGGATCCGCGGCCAGCACGCCCCGCACCATGATGCCGAAGTCCGGATGCTCGTGGAACTTGTGGATCAGCGCCGCGGCCAGGTCGCCGGTGCCGACCACGATTGCATGCCGCAGATTGCGCCCGCTGCGGCGCAGCGCCCGCAGCGCCGAGCGCAGCGCGAACCGGCTCGCCGCCAGCAGCACCACCGCCGTCACCGCGAACACCGCCAGCAGCGAGCGGGACAGTTCGCCGCGCGCGAAGAACGACGCGATCGCAGCGATCGATGTGACGACGCCCACGCCCTGGACGAGCGTGAACAGCTCCTCACCGATCCGGGTGGTGCGGGCCGAGCGGTAGAGCCGCAGGGTGCGCAGCACCAGCAGCGCGACCGGCGTGAGCACGGCGCCCATCCACAGATGGAGCGTCCACGGCGGCACGCCGAGCGGCGTCGCGAGGCCGAGGCCGAAAAACCGCAGCCAGTATGCGGCGAGCCAGGCACCGGCGATGAGCGTGCCGTCGAGCACGAACAACAGGGTGGCGAACAGGTCCTTGTGGCGGGCAAACACCGGCCAACCGTAGCAGCCTGCGCCGCGGAGGCGCCAACGGCCCGCGCGGGGTCACTCCAGGCACACCACCTTGCGCACGATCATCTGGCTACCGTGCTTCCGTCGAACGAGATACACGCCCGGCGGTAGCCCGCGCGACAATCAGCGGTCCCGGCGGCCCGCGAGCACTGATTCGTACACGTCCATGATTCCGCGCATCATCGCGTCGGTGGTGAACAGGCGGTGCGCGCGGGCGCGGGCGCCCTCCCCCAGCCGCTGCCGCAGCGCATCGTCATCGAGCAGCCGACGCATCGCGCCGGCCAGCGCTTCGGGGTCGTTGTTCGGCACCACGAGGCCCGATTCGCCATCCTGGTTCACGAACGACGTGCCGGTGCCGACCTCGGTGCACACCATTGGCAGGCCGTAGGCCATCATCTCGGCCATCGCCAGCCCGAAGGTCTCCTGTTGTGTGATCGACGGGAGAACGCCGATGTCCGCGGCCGCGATGTAATGCACCACACGCGAAGGTTCGATGCGCCCGGCGAACGTCACGCGATCGGACAACCCGAGCGCCGCGGTCCTTGCCGTCAGCCGTTCGAGCTCGGGTCCGCCGCCCACGACCACGAGACGCGCGTCCAAGTTTCGCATCGCCTCGATCAGCACGTGTACACCTTTGTAGGCCACCAGTCGTCCGACGAACAGAACGAGCGGCGTGCCGCAGCGGCCGCGCAACTCGGCGCCGAACGCTTCGAGTTCGGGCCGGCGCTCGAACGCGTCGATCTCGATGCCGAGCGGCACCACGTGGCACTTGTGCTCGAACGCCTTCAGGTAAGGCGACCTGCGCGCCTGGCGCTCGTACGTCGGCATCACGGCATCGGCGTTGCGGACGATCGAACGCACGAAGTGTCCATAGATCGGCATCGCCAGCTTCTGGCGCGTGATGTCGATGTGCCACGTCACGACCATCGCGCCGCGCGGCCGCACCGTGAGCCAGCTCACCTCGCCCGGCGGGCTCGGATAGTGGAGGTGGCAGATGTCGGCGTCGAGCTTCGCGAGCTGGCCGGGCATGTCGGGGCAGAACGGCGCGGACAGCGCCCGGCCCCACTCCGCGCAGCGGATCACGCGCACGCCGGCGATCGTCTCATCGATGGTGCGCCGCACACCGGGATGCGAGGTCAGCACGGTGACCTCGGCGCCGTGCTTCACCATCTGCACGGCGATGCGTTCCACGGTCTGCTCGATGCCGCCGACGGTGGGCGGGAAATAGTCCTTGTAGAGCTGAACCAATTTCACGCGCGGGACCCTGCTTCGCGGAATCGACGGGATGCGAGTGCCATGGGCCTCTATTCGTCCAAAGTGATCGAGTTGTGTAGCGCCGGTATGCGGGTCCCGCCCACGCGTGCAAAATGCACGACCGGGTCAAGCCGGGTCCCCTAACTGCCGATCATCCACTGGATTCGAGGTGATTCCGACCCGGTGCACTCTGCCCCGGTAGCGCCTCTCGTCCTAAACGGAGTACGATCGCAGACTACCCCTCAGATTCCCCAGGTCATTGCGCCGCGAGGGGTTCGACGCGGGCGCCAACGCCCATGACGGGCCGGCGCGATCGAGTCGAACATTTCGGGCAGCATAATGGAATTGTTCCGCGACCGTCGAACTCCCGGCCTGTTGGATCGTGTGACGGCCCGGACCAGGGCAGCGGATTGGGGCCGCTCGAAGCACGCCACGATCGGGTCGCCGCGAGTTCATTCGCCAGGGAGCATGCGGATTCATGCGCGTCATCGTTACCAGCAGGAACCACCGAGGCATGACCCGGGACGACCGGTGCGAGCGGACGTGGGCGCCATGACCGCGGCGCAGACGCCGGACATGCTGCCCGAGCCGGCGATCACGATCGGTATTCCGGTGTGGAACCGCGAGACGCTGGTCCGCAAGTCCGTGGAATCCGCGCTGCGCCAGCCCGGCGACGATATCGAGATCCTGGTCGTCGACAACGCCTCCACCGACCGCACGTGGGACGTGCTGTGTTCCTACCACGATCCGCGGCTGCGACTCGTGCGCAACGATCGCAACGTCGGCCTGTTCGGGAACTTCAATCGCTGCATCCGGCTGGCGCGCGGCCGCTACGTGGTGACGTTGTGCTCGGACGACGTGCTGCGCGACGGCTTTCTCGAGCCCGCGCGCCGGCTGCTCGACGCCGATCCCCAACTCACCGTGGTGTCGCCGCGCGGCCTGGCGATCGACGAGAAGCGCGGCGGCACGTTCGTGCTCGGCGGCACGCTCCCCGCCGGCCGCTACGCCCCCGGGGACGCCATCGCCGCGATCCTGTGGGCGCACGCGCTCTACTACAAGAATCCGCTCAACTATCCGTCCGGCATCCTGCTGCGACGCGACGCGGCACTCGAGCAGGGCGTAATGGACGAGTCGATGCGTTACGGCGCCGACATGAAACTCTACCTGGGGATGCTCGATCGCGGCGCGCTCGCGATTCTGGATCGGACGAGCTGCGAGGTGCTGATCCACACCGGGCAGGAGAACGAGGCGATCTTCCAGGACCTGCGGCACGTGCGCGAGTACGCGGATCACTACGTGCGCTACGCGTCCGTGATCGAGCAGCACGGGCTGGCGGGCCACGTGCGATCGCATCTGGGCGGCTACCTGCTCGGCACGTACGCCCGGCTGCGCCGCATGGGCCGCTCCGAGGTCGCAGCGGAGTGCATGCAGCTGTTCCGCGACCGTGGTCACACGCTGGCGCCGTCGGTGAACGGGCTGATGGACAGCCTGCGCCGCCGCGGACGGCTCAAGCGGGATGGACGCCTCACGAGCCCGGTGCCGGTGACCCCGTTGACCGATACCTCCGCCAGCTCCCCGCCCGCAGTCACGGCGGCGCCCGCGACACCGGTGCCGGCATGACGATGGGTCTGCGGCTGAGCCGGGCGCCTCGCTACGCGGACGTCACGCTGTTTGGGCTCGGACTCGTGGCCCTGATCGCCACGATCTGGGGTGTGCTGGTGTTCGGCTCTGCAGGTCTGCCGCGGACGCTCGCGCTCGGCGCCGCGCTGCTGGCCCTGGTGCTCACGATCCTGTGGCGCCGGCCGTTCGAAACGCTGGCTTGGCTCCCAATCCTCATGGTGTCGCCCGAGTTCCTGGAAGTGTTCGCCTACGAACTGGTGGTGATTCCCCTGATGGCGTTCATGCTGTTCTACGCCCACCGTAAGCGGCTGCGCTGGGCGTTCCAGCTCGACCCGATCGAGGTCGTGCTGTTGATGTTCCTGGGCTGGTGCACGTTCTCGGTGTTCTGGGTGCGGGATTCGTGGTGGTGGGTGTTCGGTATCCGCAAGCTGGTGGTCGGCTTTATCGCGCTGTGGGTGGCGTGGCGCTGGAGCCGGTTCGTGCGTCCGGACATCATGCTCAACAGCATCGTCGCCACGTCGATACTCCTGTCGCTCGCGACGGTGCGTCAGGCCGGCAGCCAGGGCTGGTTCACCGGAGTGCAGCACGAACACATGCGCGTCCAGGCCTCGGACCTGGGCTGGGGCGCCGGGAACTACATCGCCGCGCTGCTCTCGATGTTGCTGCCCACCGTGATCAACCAGGCGATGATAGCGAGGAATCAAGGGGCCCGTATGCTCGGCATCCTCGGAATCCCGCTGTCGGCCATGGTCGTGACGATTGCATCGTCCCGCGGCGGATTTCTGCTCACCCTGGGCATCGCGCTATTCATGGTGTTTCGCTCGCGCATCAAGTCGTGGGTGCTGTGGGTCACCACCCCGCTGGCGCTGTCCCTGCTGATATTCGGCCCTGGCGCCAAGCTGCTGCTGTCGCGGTTCCAGAACGTGGAGGGTGTGTATAGCGCCGTCGTCCGGCTCATGTTTTTCCGGGAGGCGTGGCGACGCGTGGTCGCGTTCTGGCCGCTCGGCATGGGCTGGAACCAGGGCTTCGGCGCTCCCGACCGCCTGTACAAATCGGATCCGCACAACGCCCTGCTCGTGATCGCGAGCGAGCTCGGACTGCTCGGCCTCGTGTTGTGGTTCACGTACCTCGTCTTGATCTACCGGCGCATCCTCAAGATCGCCCGGCACCCCGCCACCCGGGTCGAGGGTCAGGCGATTCAAATCACATTCTGGATCATCCAGGTGAATTCGATGTTCGAGCCCACGATCTTCGCGGCGCAGTATTTCTTCCTGATGAACTGGATCTTCGGGAGCTACATCGGGTGGGCCGAGCGCGTTTGGGCCGGGGTGGATCCCGCGACCGAGGCGATGCCGACGATGGCAGCGGCGAAGCCGGCGCCACGCATCGTGGCGCTGCCGCACGCCGGAGTCGAATCCGCGGGATCCTGACGGGGCGCTGCCGCCGCCGCGACTCCGACTACCGGGGTGCCGCAGTGCCCGCGGGTGCCGTCATTGGGCGCGAACGGCGACGATCACGCCGCGGCGGGGCGCCTCGGCCATAATGCCACGTACAGCGAGGTCGCCATGAACGCGAGCAACGTCGTCATGATTGCGATCGTGGCGCGCCGGGGCCTAGCTTGATGCTCGGTGGGATAGGCGTGGTCGAGAATCTGCACGGTGGGTGTGTCCATCATCTCGCGAATCCGCGCCTGCTCGAGTTCCGCCGTGAGCAGCAGGAACACTTGTTCCTGGACCTTTTGATCGCGGATCATGCGCGTGAGGTCGCTCTGCATCGCGGGCAGCGTCGCGATCCGTTGCTCGAGCTGGTCGAGTTCGGTCTTCGCGGACTGGATCTCGTCGTTGTCCTCGCGCAGGTAGGTGCGCAGCACGCCGAGCCGCACTTCGAGGGCGATTTTGCGCGCCATGAGGTCGGCCGATGACTGCATGTCGCCCGAGTTGATCGAGGTGGGCACGACCGTGTGACGCTTCTCCTGGTAGGTCTTGATCGTGTTCTCGGTCACTCGCAGCGTCGAGTCGGTTTCACGGACGCGCTGCTCCAGGAACTCGCGGGTGCGCCTGGCCCGGGTGTTGCGAGTGCCGATGTTGTAGCGGTCGAGCTCCTGCAGGAAGGCCATTGCCATGTCCGCGGCACGTTTGGAGTCGCGGTCCTCGACCGACACCGAGATGATGCCCTCGGGAGCCAGCTTCACGCTGTAATGGGTTTTCAGTTCCTTCAGGGTCTTCTCGCGACTCTTGAGCTTGTAGACCTTCTGCAGGTTGAACCGGTCGATCACGGCGCCCTGGATCGTCTCGCTGGCGAGTTCCGCCTTGAACACATCCGCAGGCGTGAAGAAGTCTCCCAGCGATCCGAATTGCGGGAACTTGGACAGGGCCTTCTGTGCCAGTCCCATGTTCGTAAGCAGGTCGCTGTCGTCGGGTGGCAGGATCGTGGCCTGGGCGCGATACCAGTTCGGCAACAGGAACGCCAACCCCAGCGTGAGCAGCCCGGCCGCGAGCGAAACGATCGCGATCCGGAAACGATCCTGCCAGATGCGCCCCACCAGCACCTGCAGATCGAGACGTGTCGGAAGCGGGGTGACGGGTTCGGTGGCCATCAGGGTCCTATCGTATCGTGTGGAATGCGAGCACCACGGTCGCAACCTGGGCCGCTGCCATCAGCACGGTGCTGGCCTGTTCCCAGAACGTCACGTCACGCTTCTCGGGAACCCAGATGAAGTCGCCCGGGTCGAGTTTCTGGAGGTCCTTGGCGAGGAACGTCTGTCCCGTCACCGAACGCGTGACCCGCACCTTCGCGCGCCACGCGCGCTCCGAGTAGCCGCCCGCGCCTCGCACGTAGTCTGCCACGCTCTCGCCCGGACGGTACGATACGATGCCCGGACGGCGCACCTGGCCGTCCACCCGGATCGAATTCACGAGCCGCTCCACCAGGACGACGTCGCCACCCAGGAGCAGGACGTCGAGTGACGGCTCCGACTGGAGCCGGCTCCAGTCGATGCGATACTCCTCCCGCTGGCCCGCGAGCTTGGTGTTCAGCACTTCGTACTCCGAGTCGGTCAGTTCGCGGCGCGACAATCGCAGCAGGCGCTGCAACTCGGGATCCTCGGCGGGAAGGACACCGCTCGGGCGGCGCATGCGGATCGACGCCAGATCGGCGCCGGGCAGGAAGCCGCCGGCGGCGCGGATCGCGTCGGTCACGCGATCCCTCCCCACCGTGATGGGATAGGACCCCGGCCGCATCACCTGACCGTATACGGTCACGTCGTTCTGCTGCTGGTATTGCGAAATGAAATAGATATACAGCCGGTCGCCGTTGCGAAGGGGCGGATTCACGGTCCCGTCCAGCACCTTCGTCACCTCGACCCACGATGTATCGGTATGCACGGCGTCCAGCCAGCGGACGAACAACGCCCGGGTCTCATCCGCCGACGGTACGAGGCCGCCGCCGAGCGCGAGCAGGGTACGCAGGCTGTCGCGCGGACCCATCTCGTAGCGCGACGGCCGGGCGACGGCGCCCTGGATGGTCACGAAGCTCGTGGCGGTGGGCACGTGCAGCACGTCGCCGTCGCGCACCCACGGGTTGAGCGACTGGCTCGACGTGCGAAGAAACAGTTCGAGGTCGGCGCGTTCGCGGGTCCCGTCCCGGTGCACGACCTCGATCTGGCGCAACGACGCGTTATCGAGCGGCTCCGACTGTAGGATCAGGTCCCCCACGCGGCTCGTACCGGTCGCGGGGTAGGGACCGGGAGTCTTGACGTTTCCGGTGACGTAAATGAGGAATGTGCGCGGCCGCATCAGGCGCACGTCCATCGCCACGCTCCGGAAATCGGGTTTCAAACGCGCCAGGATGCGGTTGCGCGCCTCCCGCAGCGTGAGCCCGTTGACGTCGAGGGTGCCCGAGCTCGGCAGCAGCACGGTGCCTTCGGGCCCGACTTCGAGCGTGATCAGACGCGAAATCCCACCGGTGATGCTGAGCTGGAGCACGTCGCCGGGTCCCATGAGATAGGTGGCCGGGTCCACCGCGCCCGGCAGCTGGAGCTGCGCCGAGCTCGTGAGCTGGCGCCGCAACTCGTCGCGCCGGACCGCGGCCTCGCGGGTGGCTTCGGCGTCGCGACTGCCCTGGGTTTCCGTTGGGCTGGTCGAACGGGGCTGGGGTTCGGCCTGGTCCTGTTCGTCCTGCGCCAGCGCCGGCAGCGACGCCATCATGGCGATCACCGTAACCAGCAACCCGATCCGTCGAGTCCCGTGCATCATGCCTTCACCTCTTTGAGCACGCGTCGCTGACCGTACATGCGCTCGTAGTACTGGCGGAACTCGCCGTCCTTGATCGGCCGCCACCACGCCTCGTGCGCGCGATACCATTCGACCGTCTGCCGGATCCCCGTTTCGAATGCCACCCGCGGCCGCCAGCCCGTCGCGCTCGTCAGTCGCGACGAATCCACGGCATAGCGGCGGTCGTGGCCCAGCCGGTCGTCGACGTGACGGATCAGCGTCTGCGGCTTACCCAGCAGCTCGAGAATCGTGCGGGTGATCGTGAGCACGTCGAGCTCGTGCTGCGCGCCGATGTTGAACGTGGCGCCCTCGATGCCGGGCTGTTCGAGCAGCGCGATGAGCGCGTCGCAATGATCGTCCACGTGGAGCCAGTCACGCTGGTTGAGGCCGGTGCCATAGACCGGCAGCGGCGTGTCGTCGATCGCGTTCGTGATGAACAGCGGGACGAGCTTCTCGGGATACTGGCGCGGACCGTAGTTGTTGGAACAGCGGCTCACAACCACCGGCAGGCCATAGGTGGCCCAGTAGGCGTACGCCAGACGGTCGCCGCCGGCCTTGCTGGCGGCGTACGGACTGCGCGGGTTGAGCGGCCAGTCCTCGGTGGAGTGCCCTTCGAGCACCTCGCCATAGACCTCGTCCGTCGAAACCTGCAGGAACCGCCGCACCTTGCGGCGGCGGGCCTCCTCGCACAGCACGAACACACCATAGACGTCCGTCTGGATGAAATCGCCGGGATGCTCGATCGAGCGGTCGACATGGGACTCGGCGGCGAAATTCAGCACGTAATCGCACCCCGTCATGGCGCGCGCGACGGCTTCGGGGTCGCGGATGTCGCCGTGCTCGAATGTCAGCGAGCGGGCGGGAATTCCGTCGAGGTTCTCCCTGCGGCCCGCATACGTCAGTGAATCGAGCACCACGATGTGGCTGGCGGGAAACCGCCCGAGAAACCGCTGGACGAAGTTGGAACCGATGAATCCCGCGCCGCCGGTCACCAGCACACGACTGCCGCCGAGCGGAGATCGATCAGCCATCTACCCGGCTCCAGTCGTACGGCACACTCGGGTCGTGCGCCGGCACCCGGAACTCGTCGGGTTCGTCGTACACGTAGTGCTCGGTCGGCGTGTTGACGAGGTACGCGGCCTCGGTTCCGATGCCCTTCATCCCGTGCATCACGAACGGAGGAATCACGAGCAGGATCGGATTGCGATCACCCATGAAGAACTCGTTGACTTCGCCCCGCGTGGCACCGGTCTCGCGGCTGTCATAGAGCACCACCTTGGCCATGCCCTTCACGAACACGAAGTGATCGGTCTGACGCTTGTGGAAATGCCAGCCCTTGACGACCCCCGGGTAAACGACCGACAGGTACACCTGCCCGAACTTCTGGTAGATGTCGTCGTCGTCCCTCAGCATTTCCATCAGCCAGCCACGCTCGTCCGGAATCACCTTGAGCCGCTTGATGCGGACACCCTCGATCATTTAGGAGGCTTTCCGTGCGGCCAGCCGTGGACCCGGCCTGCGCCGGGCGCCCGCCTTCACGCCGGCACGCCCGCGTCCCACGCCGACGTGCGTCCAGCCCGCGGCCTCGACTTCGATCGGATCGTAGAGGTTGCGAAGGTCGCACAGCACCGGCTTCTTCATCACGCGCTTGAGCCGGGCCAGATCCATGTTCCGGAACTCGTTCCACTCCGTGATGATCGCGATCGCATGCGCGCCACGGGCGCAGCCGAGCGCGTCATCGGCGAACTCGACGCCGCGCATCGCCGGCAGCTTCTTGGCGCCGGGCATCGACACCGGATCGAACGCGCGAACCTTCACGCCGCGGCGCTTGAGTCCGGCGATGATCTGCAGCGCCGGCGCTTCGCGCAGGTCGTCGGTGTTGGGCTTGAACGCCAGGCCCAGCACGGCGACGGTCTTGCCACGCGGCGAACCGATCGAGGCGCAGATCTTGTCGACCATGAGCCGCATCTGGTTCTCGTTGGCCCGGATCACGGCGTCGACGATGTTCGATTCCACCTTCGCGTCGCCCGCGAACGCCGACAACGCGTGCGTGTCCTTCGGGAAGCACGAACCCCCGTAGCCGGGACCGGCGTGCAGGAACTTGGAGCCGATGCGGCGGTCCATGCCCACGCCCTTCGCGACCATCTGGACGTCGGCGCCGAGCACCTCGCACAGGTTCGCAATCTCGTTGATGAACGAGATCTTGGTGGCGAGGAAGCAGTTCGACGCGTACTTGATCAGCTCGGCGGTCTCGAGCGACGTTACGACCATCGGCGTCTCGATCAGGAACAACGGATCGTGGATCTTGCGCAGCACCTCTTCGGCCTTGCGCGATTCGGCGCCGATGACGACGCGGTCGGGCCGCATGAACGTCTCGATCGCCGAGCCCTCGCGCAGGAATTCGGGATTCGACGCGACGTCGAACTCGCCGCCGCGCTTCGCGAACTTGCGCATCCAGCCATACAGGCTGCGTGCGGTGCCTACGGGTGCGGTGCTCTTCTGCACCACGAGCTTGTAGCCGTCGAGGTTCTGGGCCACGATCTTGGCGACGGCGTAGATCGCGCTGGTATCCGCCGACCCGTCGGCGCGCGGCGGCGTCCCAACGGTGATGAACACGACTTTCGAACCCTTGAGCGCATCCTTGAGGTCGCTGCTGAACTTCAGCCGGCCCTCGACGACATTCCGCTCCACGAGCTCGGGCAGTCCGGGTTCGAAGAATGGCAACTCGCGATTGCGCAGGCGTTCGATCTTGCCCGCATCGGCGTCGACGCACGTGACGTGATTGCCGAAGTCGGCAAGGCAGGCGCCAGTCACGAGGCCGACGTAGCCGGTCCCCACCACAGTGATCGAGTACAGAGGCATGCCCTTTCGCTACGCGCCGGTGTCGACCGGCGCAGTCCGGCAGCTACAGAAGTGCCTAAGATAGGTTTCGCCGGAGTTCCGGTCAATTCGGAACCCCCTCCAGCCCATTTCCTTGCATCGACCGGCTCGGGCGAAAACCTGAGCGGATTTTCACCTCGACAAGCAGCTGATTCTTAGGCGCGGCGAGGTGATTGTCATAGCGTTGACGGCCGGGCCTTGCGCTTACGCGCCCGCCCCGCGCACGCGGACACGCCAATCCTCGAGCACGTCCGCGAGCGTTTGGTCGAGCGGGATCGCGGGCGACCAGCCGGTGTCGCGCCCGATCGCGGTGCGATCGCCGACGAGCCACCGCACGTCCGCCGGCCGCATGCGCGCCGGGTCCACGCGCACCTCGACCGGCACCCGCGACGCCGCGGCCAGCCGGCGCACCACGTCCGTCAGCCGCACGCCTTCGCCGCTGCACACATTGTAGGCCGCGCCCGCCTTGCCACGCTCGAACAGCGCGACGTAGGCGAGCGCGACATCGCGCACGTCGCACAGATCACGCACCACGTCGAGATTGCCGACTTCGAGCACCGGCGCTCCGCGGCCCGCCTCGGCGTTCGCGATCTGTTGCGCGAATGCCGGGATCGCGAAGCGTGGCTCCTGGCCGGGACCGGCGTGACCGAACGACCGCGCGCGCACCACGTACTGGCCGCGCTGCGACGCGATCGCGCCGAACGCGTCGGCCGCCGCCTTGGAGATGCCGTAGGGGCTCACCGGCCGCTGCGTGGCGTCCTCGGCCACGCGCACGCCGTCACCGCCCGCGCCGTAGATCTCGCCGCTGGTGACGAGCACGATCCGCGCGTGCGGGGCGTAGATCCGCGCCGCCTCGAGCAGGTGCCAGGTGCCGAGACTGTTCACCTGGAACGTCTCGAGCGGATGCTCGAACGAGCGCGCGGCGCTGCTCTGCCCGGCGAGGTGCAGCAGGCAGTCCGGCTCGGCTTGCGCGACCGCGGTCGCGAGACTGTCGGGGTCCAGCAGGTCCGAGTCGTGCCATGCCGCGAGCGGCATGCCCTCCGGGCGCGGTCCGCCGGTGCCGTCGACGCTCGCCCCGAGCTCCGCGAGCGCCCGCACCACGTGGTGACCCACGAAGCCTCCGGCACCCGTCACCAGCACCCTGCGCCCCTGCCAGCCGCCGAACGCGTCCGCCATACGGGATCCCACTAGCGGGTCCGCCAGTACTCCAGCATGTCCGCCAGCGTGGTTTCGAACGGAATCGTCGGCTGCCAGCCCGTGACCGCCGAGAACTTGGAATGGTCGCCGAGCAAAATGGGCACGTCGCTGGGACGCAGTCGTGCGGGATCCTGGCGCACTTCGATCTTCGTACGCGAGAGCCCGAGCAGGTGGTCCAGCATGTCGCCGATCCGCCACGCCTTGCCGCTGCAGATGTTGTAGACCTCGCCGGGCTCGCACTTCTCGAGCGCCAGCCAGTACGCCCGTACCATGTCGCGTACGTCGGTGAAGTCCCGCAGCGCGTCGAGGTTGCCGACGCGGACCACCGGTTCGCGGCGGCCGTTCTCGATATCCGCGATCTGCTTCGCGAAATCCGACGCGACGAACACCGGACCGCGTCGCGGGCCTTCGTGATTGAAGCCGCGCGTACGCACGCTATCGACCTGCCACGACATCCAGTACTGGTAGCCGAGCATGTCCTGCGCCACCTTGCTCACGGCGTAGGGCGACAGCGGGCGCAGCGGGTTCGTCTCGCGGATCGGGGTCTCGTCGGGAAACACCATGCCGTATTCCTCGCTCGAACACGCGAGCTGGATCCGGCATTTCAGTCCGATGCGGCGCACCGCCTCGAACAGGTTCACCTGCCCGAGGATGTTGGTGGTGAGCGATTCGGTGGGTGCGCTCCACGACGTCGGGACGAATGACTGGGCCGCGAGGTGGAAGATCCAGTCGGGCCGCACCTTCTCGAGCGTGTCGCGGGTCGAGGACGAATCGCGCAGGTCGCACTCCAGCAGCGTGATGCGGTCGCGGACATGCTCGATGTTCTCGGTGCGGCTCCGCCACCGCAGGATGCCGTAGATCTCGGCGTCGCCGCGTTCCAGCATATAGTCGACGAGGTGGCTGCCGGCGAAGCCGGTGACCCCGGTCACGAGCACTCGACGCATGAAGGTTCCCCCGAATCCGGTCTTGGTGAAGCGGGCAGCGGCGGACGATAGGGTTCGCGGGACCCCGGGGTCAACGCGCGGGAGCAGCGTCCGGGGTCCGTCCCGGCATCGATCCGCGCCCCCGACCGCACCGATCAGCGGCCGGTCTCGGCTCCGATCCGCGTCTCCGGCAGGCGGCTGCGACCATTGGTGCGTGGCATCTTGCGGTGCTCGATCGGCGGGGCGCTGTCCGGCGGCCGCACCGGGAACACCGGAGCGACGGCGGCGTCCAGGGCCAGCGCCCAATCGGCGTTGCCGAGCTTGGATTTGTCGATGTCCCTGGCGTACACCCGCCACACGGTCCGCGCGACGCCGAGGTACCGGGCATCCCCCGCGACGCTCGACAGCTCGCACAGGAACAGCGCGGCGCGCGCGTTCTCGACCGCATCGCGGCCGGGCATCCGCGTGAACCGGCCCTTCTTGAGCGTCATCGCACTGCGGAATGCTCCCACCTTGTCGGTGTAGCGCCGGATCATCAGGTCGGCCACCCGGCGCGCGCGCACCAGATCGCCCGGCCGGCCGCCGAGTTTGGCGCTGAGCACCAGGGCGCGACCCATCTCGGTCTGGTCCGCGAGCTGCGGCAGCGCGAGCAACTCGCCGAACGAGTCGGTGCGCACGAACCCCAGGCTGTCGCGCCACGCGGAGGCCCACACGCGGTCGATGCTGCGATAGGCGAAGTCGCGGCAGCGCGAATCCCGCGCCGTGGCCCACCACCTCAGCCACGCGTGGACCGCGACACCGTTCACATCGGGCACCAGGTCCTGGTCGCCCACCGGATCCGACGTGAACCCGCCGCGGCCGTCGACGACGTTGCGGTCGGCGAATTCCAGCAAGCGCACGGCCGTCACCCAGTAGCGCGTGTCGTTCGTGGCCTCCCAGGCTTCGATCAGGTTCTCGAGCCGGCGCGCGTTGAGCCGCGTCGGGCGCTGGAACTGGTTCTGGCCGGCGACGCGCTCGGCATGCACGTAGAACCCGCCGCCCACGCTGTCCTCGAGCCCGAGCATCCACCGGGCCGTGAAGTCGCCACGGTCCTTCCAGCGCTCCTGCCCCGCACGGCGGCCGAGCAGGAACGCGAGATCGACCGCGCTCTCGCTCATCACCCCGTGCGACACGAAGCCGCCCGCCGTGCTGTCGAACGAGTCCTCGACGCGATAGCACACCCGCTGCCACAGCGCCTGCTCGTCGGGATCGAGGCCGCCAAGCACCAGCGGCTCACGTGGCCTGGACTCGGATGCATGGTGGTGCGCCGCGAATGCGGCCGCGGGCGGCAGCGCCAGACTGCCGAGCACGAGCAGTGCGGCCAGCGGCGCGAAGCGCAGGGCACGACGGGCGCTGGCAGCAATGATCGGGTTCAAGCGGCACCTCCAGGGTGGCGGCGCCGTCCGGTACCAGGAATGTTCAGGCCGCCGGGCGACGGAGCGAGTCCGGTATGGTTTCGGCACCCGGAAGCCGTCTCTTGATGCCTGTGAACCGGGGCCCGGACCGGGGCCCATGCGGAGGCATGGCGGTCGGTCGTGTTCGCATTGCCCGCGCGGCGCCGCGTATGGCGCAGGCCGAAGCCAGCTAGGGAATCAGCACCTTCGCCACCGCGAGCAGCGCGATCGTCACGCCCATCAGGCTCTCGCCGGCGATGATGCCCGACGACACCGGCACCACGTACTCCTCTGCCATTTTCTTGTTCGCCTTGTGGAGTCCCCACGCCAGCACTGCGCCGATGAACATCGAGATCGAGTAGTACGCGGTGATCGTGAACGCGAGGCCGAGGCCGACCGGCGACGGGATGAAGTTGCGCTGCTTGGGGAACATCTTTTCGAGCACCGTCAGCACGATGCCGGCTACGGCGCCGATCACGAGGCCGACGCGGGCGCTCGCCTTCAGCGCCTCGACGCCGTGCGCCAGCAGCTCGGCGACGCCGCGCCACACCTGCGCCGCGGGCGCAGGCCACTGGTCGGTGCCGAGCAGCGACGCGTTGGGGATCAGCACGAAGAACACCGGGACCACGACCAGCGTGCCCACGAGCACGCCAAAGAACTGCGCGATGAACTGCTGGCGCGGCTTGGCGCCCAGCAGGTAGCCGCTCTTGAGATCGGTGAGCAGGTCGCCCGCGTGGCTGCACGCGCCGGCGGTGACGGTCGCGGTCATGAGATTCGTGGTGATGTTGCCGGGCGCGAGCGCGCCGAACGTGAGCTGGGTGATCTTGCTCAGCGGCCCCGTCGGCGTGATGTCGGTCTCGCCGGTCGCGCGGCCCGCCACCACCACCAGCAGGAACGTCATCAGCACCGCGATGACGCCCATCCACCAGTGGATGTGGAAGTACTTGATGCCGAGCAGAATGGTCGCGATGCCGAACACCAGCATGCCGCCGATGAACCACGAGCCCGGCACCTCGATGCGATCCATCGGGTCCTCGACCCGGGCGGTCTTGCGCGACCGGAAGATCGCGCCGATCGTGCTGAACGCGCGCACCACGGTCTTCCACTGCAGCACGAACAGCAGCAGGCCCGACGTCACCATCATCGGGACGCCGATCCACAGGCTCCAGCTCGAGATCCGGCGCAGCGCGCTGCCGCCGGTCTCCGCGATGTCGCCGCGCGCCATGAACATCGGCGCCAGGATCGCGAAGTTGATCACGGTGCCGAGCATCAGGCTCCACGCCTGACGCATGCCCATGATCGCGCCCGCGGCGACGAACAGGAACGAGCCCTCGAACGACAGCGTGAGATCCTGGCGCATGCGATACTTGCCGATGTGCCACCAGCCAGGCAGCCAGTCGCCGGGCAGCCAGGTGCTCGGGATGTGCGGGTACTGGATCCACGACAGCGGCGTCGCGATAAATTTGGGCAGTGAAGCCGGCGGCGCGATGCGCGTCCAGCCGAAGCCGCTCTGACCCCAGTTCGTGGTGTTCATCCACGTCGCGTTCGCGTCGCGGAACCACGTGACGACCGAGCCGCACAGCACCGCGATCCCCAGCGATCGCGCCTGCCGCGCTGCGGCACCGCCTTTGTCGCTGTGCAGGGTCTTGAGCGTGGTCGCGGCCGCGATCCCCGACGGGAACCGGAGTTGCTCGATGTTGATCATCTGCCGCTTCGCCGGCACCGCGAGGAACACACCGAGCATCGAGATCACCCCGACCCACGCCATCAGCACCCACTGGCTCGGCACCGCGTTCGGCTGCATCATCATCAGCGCGGGGATCGAGTTCACGATGCCGGCGCCCGTCATGTAGCCCGCCGCCGACGCGCACGACGCCATCGCGTTGTTCTCGAGTATGCTGAACTCGGGGAAGCCCTTGGGGAACAGCCGGTGCAGCGTGGAGAACGCGGCGAACGCGAGGATGCTCGAGGTGATCGCGACGCCGAGTCCCCACCCCGCCTTGAGCCCGACGTACACGTTCGACAGCGACATGATCGCGCCGAGACCCATGCCCATGATGACCGCGCGGGTCGTGAGCTGCGGCATGCGGTCGCCCGCGTAGACGTTCTCGAACCAGTCGCGCTCGATCTGTTCGGGGGTCAGCGGGGTTTCGTCGACGGGAACGGCTTCGGTGGCCACGAGACGATCCTCAAAGGTGAACTGCCCGATCTGGAACGGGGGAATGACCCCAACAGGGTGGCCGATGGGCGAATGCAAATACAAGGGGAATCGGGAGCTACACTCCGGTGCCGGCGGGTTTGCCGCGGAGCGGGTCGCGGTTCTAGAGTTAAGGTATGCAGCCGTCGATCCGTTCCGGAACCCGGCGACTCGAGGCACCCCCACCCCGCGTTTGGCCCGCTCCCCTGGCTATCCTCGCGGTCGCGCGGTCATTCGTCCCCGCGCTCGCCGCGTTCGTGGTGTGCGCCGCGGCGCCGGTGTTCGCCGCCGACGAGATCCACTGGACGATCACCGGCCCCGCTTCGATCACGTTCGACTGGCGCGGCCCCGAGACCGCGATCGCGTTCGGTGAGACACCGGCCTACGGCCGCTCCTCCGCCGCCTACACTCCGTCTCCGCTGCCGTTCTCGTCCGCCGGCCCGTTCCGGGAGGCGCGGCTCACGGGACTCTCGCCGAACACGCTCTATCACTACGACCTCGGCCGCGGCGATCACACGTTCCGCACGGCGCCCGCACGAGGCAGCTCGGATTTCGTGATCTGCGTCGAGGGCGACATCGGCGACTCGACTTCCTACCCTGCCGGCGTGCCGGGGGTGCAGCATCTGATCGCCACGCAATTGCCGCGCTTCGCGCTGCTCGTCGGCGATCTCACCTACGCCAACGACCACGGCCAGTCCCATGTGGACCAGCACTACAACGACGTGATGCCGTGGTCCGAGGATGCCGCCTACATGCCGGCATGGGGCAACCACGAATGGGACAGCTCCGGCGACGACTTCCGCAACTACAAAGGCCGGTTCGACCTGCCGAACCCGCGCAGCGCCGTCGGCGCACCGACTGCGGGCGGCCCGGGCGAGGACTGGTACTGGTTCGACTACGGCAACGTGCGGTTCATCGCCTACCCCGAGCCGTTCAGCGGCGCCTGGCAGGCATGGGCCGCGAGCGCGGAGTCGCTGATGACCGAGGTCGACGCCGATCCCCAGATCGCGTTCATCGTCACGATGGGACACCGGCCCGCGTATTCATCGGGCCATCATCCGGGCGCGGCGGATCTGCGGGCCATCCTCGACGCGCTAGGCGCGGGCCATCCCAAGTACCAGCTCGATCTGTGCGGACACAGCCATGGCTACGAACGCACGCACCCGCAGCACGGCGTGGTCCACACCACCGTCGGCACCGGAGGGGCGTCGTTGGAGGAGGAGAGCGGCTCCTGCCCGTGGCTGGGCGGCTGCCCGGCGCCCGCGTACACGGCGTATCGCGCGTTCCATCTGGGGACGCTGCGACTGCACTTCACCGCGAGCGCCATCGAAGGCACCGCACTGTGCGGGCCGCCCACCGCCAACGCCGACATCTCGTGCGTGCCCGGCGACGCGTTGGACACGTTCACGATCGTGCCCGGTAGCACGAAGGGACAGGTGCCGGTCATCGACTGTCCGCCGCCGCACACCGCGGTGGAAGGCGTGCCGGTGGCGTTCGACGTGATCGCGTCCGATCCCGACGGCCAGCCGGTGACGATCGTCGCGAACGGCCTGCCGCGCGGCGCGAAGTTCGACGGCACGCGCTTCGAATGGACGCCCGACTCGACCCAGGCCGGCGGCTACACCGTGAACTTCCAGGCCAGCGACGGTGTGGAGGCCAGCGAGTGCGGCGTGCCCATCGAGGTGCGCGACGCAACGGTCCTGCTGCCCGCGCGCGTGGCGTTCGCCCCGCCGCGGCCGAATCCCGCGCCGGGCGCGATGACGCTGGCGTTCGAGCTGCCGGCAGCGGCGCGCGTGAGCGTGACGCTCTACGGCCTCGACGGCCGGTTCGTGGCGCGGATCGCGAACGACACGTACGGCCCCGGCCATCACGAGCTGCAATGGAACGGCCGCGGCGACGATGGCCGCCGCACCGGCTCGGGGGTGTACTACCTGAGGTTCGAAGCGGGGGGTGTGGTGATGGCGCGGAGAGTCACGCTGGTGAGGTAGGTGCGATCGCGACGCTGCGCGAAGCAGCAAGATTGCTACGATTCGCAGCAAATCCGTTGATCATTGGCTGGGATCGACAACCGTCCGCGCAGTGAACCCTTGCCGCGAGAACGCACTCGCGTCCTTCGCCGTGCGGTACTCGCTGTCACTCGTGCGGATGCGCAGCGCACGTTCCGATTCCCAGTCCACGCCGGATATGTAGACGCCATGAGCATGAGCCTGCCAGAGCAGGAGGCCGCGGTGGCGAGCGGACCAGGTCTCGGTT
The DNA here is from genome assembly GCA_038231135.1 of Candidatus Eiseniibacteriota bacterium. Taxonomy (GTDB): domain Bacteria; phylum Eisenbacteria; class RBG-16-71-46; order RBG-16-71-46; family RBG-16-71-46; genus JANLWX01. The sequence goes on from JBBRLX010000008.1 coordinate 50,724, forward strand.
GCTGGGAGCACATCGACTTGGGCGTCGATGCCGCCCAGGACTCCGCCCGGCTCGAAGAATGACACGGTGCATGCTCGCATCGTCTTCCCGGGAGAATCCTGCGTTGACTCCAATCGGTACTCTCCGTCGCCGCCGAAATCCATGACCATGCCGCCTGCGAAGCCCAGCATCGCGGTCCAGGCGATCGCTGCGACCAGAGCAATCGCCTCCGCGAATCTCTGCCGCCCGCTCCGCTGCGATGCGGTTGGCGGGTCTCCTTCCACGAGAGGGTCCGGAATTCCAGCGGTGGCCTGAGGCGAGAGCCTGTCGAAGAGCGTGAACCAGACCAGGATGAACGATATACCTTCGATCGCGCTTGGGACTCTGCGCAGCCAATCGGCCGTGGAGGGCGGCCATGCCGCCAGGATCAGAAGGAACGGCAACAGCGTCCCGCACGCAAGAAGCGAAGCGAGAATCGCGACGCGAAGCGCCGCCTTGCCGCCGCGAACCTGCCGGCGCGCCATGACCCACTGAACCAGGATGCAGCCGGGCAATAGCCAGATCGCGAACAGGATCGACATTGCAACCAGGTAAACGGTAGCCAGGAATACGAGACTCTCTGCCGTGAAAGGCGGGCTCGATGGTGACAACTTGTCAGGTAAGCTGTGGAGTACGTCGATGGCGAACGCCACGAGCAGAGCCGCGAGAGTGGCGACCAGCCCTCGGAGCCTGGGATCGTCGACAGGGCGTGCGCGCATGCCTACATCATCGGCTGGCGGTTCCTGCGCCTGCAGGCCGTGACCACGCGCTCGACCGACTTGTTCGTCAACCAACGACCTCGTCGCCGACCCGCGGCCCGAACCGCTCCCGGAACCTCGCCACCACCGCCGCCAGCGGCGGGTCCAGTCGTGTCAGCGTCTCGCGTTCGATCGCTGCCGGCACGCCGAAATGGGCTCCGGCCACTGCGCCTGCGATGCACGCCATGGTGTCGGCGTCGCCGCCGAGCGAGATCGCGTTGCGGAGCGCATCCTCGAAGTCGTTCGCCTCGAGGAACGACACCAGCGCCGGCGGCACCGAGCCCTGGCACGACACGTCGAACGTGTGCGCCGCGCGGATCGCGTCGAGCGGCGTCGACAGGTCGTAGCCGAACCGCGATTCCACGAACCGGCGGATCGCGGGCTTGTCCGCGCCCGTGCGCGCGAGGAACACGGCTGCCGCCGTGGCCTGGGCGCCGCGAATCCCCTCGGGATGATCGTGCGTGACCGCCGCGCTGCGTTCGGCCGCCGCCAGCACCGGTTCCATGCTATCGAACGCATACGCGACCGGGCTCACCCGCATGGCGGAGCCGTTGCCCCAGCTGCCATACGGTTTGCGATCGCGAGTGAGCGCCCAGTTGAGAAACGTCCCGCCGTAGCCGGCGCGCGGATAACGGTGAACGTAGTCGTGGAGCGTATCCACCAGGTCCGAGCCATCGAGGATCCACTCCGCGACCGCGACGGTGAGCACGGTGTCGTCCGTGAACCGGTGCCGCGCGCCGAACAACTCGAAGTCCTTCGACTTGCGCGGCGAGCCTTCGTGGATCGAGCCGGCGACGTCGCCGGCGATCGCGCCGATCACTTCGCCCGGATCGTCTGCACCCGCGCTTCGATCGCGTGGCGCTCGACTGGAGTCGCGAGCTTCGCCTGCGCGTCGAGCGCCTGCACCGCCGCCGTCGCGCGCGCCGCGTTCGGCTCGAGCTCCCACGCCCGCGTGCGCGCCGCGGCGTCACGGGCAACAGCGGCTCGCGCGGCGGCCGGACTGCCCTTCACCCGTGCGGCCACGCGTCCCCACGCTTCGCCGGCGTGGTCGAATGCCGCCGGGCTCGGATGCCGCGCGGCCGCGGTGTCGGCGCGCTCTGCCAGCATCACCCACGGCTGGGCGGCCAGCGGCCAGTGCACCGCGGGGTGTGTCGCCGTCGCAGTCTTCATCGCCAGCGAGCTCCAGCCGGTAACGGGCGGATTGCCGGCGGGCCCGGGCGGGCCCTGCAGGCTCAGTCGCCCGTTCGACGCGGCCGGTCCGCCCATCACCGAGATCGCGGCCAGCGTCACCACTTCATCGCGCGCGTCCGGCGTCACGGTGAGCGTCTGGCGCGACTCGCGGAATCCGACCGCCATCACAGACAGCGTGCGGTCGCCGGCGGGGACGTCGAGGCACCAGCGGCCGCCGTCGTCGGTGGAGGTCGTGAGCGCCTGGTCCACCATCGTCACCTGCGCCCCGGCCACGGGCCGGCCGTGATCGTCACGCACCACGCCGCACGTGTGATGAACGGCCCCGCCGGCATCGCGCGCCTCGGTCTGCGGCGCCGGCGCGCCGGCGTCGTTCGACTTCACGAGCGAACCGGCGAGCGGTGTCGCGGTCGCGAACTCCTTCACCCTCCGGCCGCGCAATGTCAGGGCTCCCGGCGAGGGAGCCGGCGCCGGCGCGGGTGCGGGAGCCGCCTGCCGGCGGAGCGCGTCGGCGGCATTCGGCACCGGCACATCCTCACCCCCGTCACCGCGGCGCACCTGGCGCATGCGATTGGGCGGCGGCGCCGCCTGGTTCATCGGCGCGGACCGCCCCGTCGCGGGTGCGTTGGTTCGTTCATCGGCGGGTGCAGACGCGGCGCCGGGCTCGGCGGCGAAGCCCTGCGCGGGAGCGGCGGACGATTTCGCCAGGCCCTGCGGCTGCGCATCCTTCGCCGACATCGCCGCCGGTGAGCGAGCGCCCTGCGAATTCATATTCGAACGCGTGCGCGTGGGTTCATCCTTCGCGGAATTCCTCGCGACCGGTCCCGACGCCCCCGCCAAAGGCGCCGCGGGCGTCGCCTGATGCCCGGCGTCCGAGGACTGCGCAGCCGGCGGCAGTTCGCGCAACTGCTCGACGGGCATCTCGTGCGAAGTGACGAGCACCACGCCCACTCCGACCACCAGCGCCGCGGCCGCGCTGACCATGGCGAGCCTGCGTCCCGAGAGCCAGCGCCCCAGCGCCAGGAACGGCTTCCCGGCCACTTCCGGCACGGCCCGCACCGTCTGGCCGTCGACGGGCTCCATCGACACGCCGCGGGTGCGGATCCGTTCCGCGACGCGGTCGGCGAACGTGGCGAAGTAGGCATCGCCGGGCTCGCGCGTGAGAGCGGCCGCAAGCGCCCGGTCGTTCGCCACCAGCGCTGCGAGCCGGTCGCGGCACTCCGCGCACTCTCCGACGTGCCGGTCGGCGGCCGTCCGCGGCTGCGCGTCCATTGCTCCATCGGCCAGCGCGCTCAGCTCGGCATCGTCCAGGTGCTTCATGGCTTCTCCCCGGTGCGCGCCGCGAGGCGCGACTTGAGTTCCGCGCGCGCCCGCGACAACCGCGACATCACCGTGCCCGCTGGAATGTGCAGCGCCACGGCGATCTCCTCGTACGACAGTTCCTGCACCGCGCGCAGCACCAGCACCGCCTGATGCTCGGGCGACAACTCCGCGAATACCTCGTTCAGATGCCCGGCGTGCTCGGTCTCCGCCAGCTCCTCCGCGGGATCCGTCCCGCCCTCCCACTGCTTCCCGGCCTCCACGAGCGATTCGATCGACGTCTCCGGCCGGCGCTTGCGGTGGCGGAACAGCGAATACGCCAGATTCACAGCGATCCGCGACAGCCACGGCTGGAGCGGCTCGCCCACGCGGAACCTGCCAAGCGCCTGGTAGGCGCGCACGAAGGTCTCCTGGGCGAGGTCGTCAGCGTCGCTGGCGTTGCGGGTGAGCCCGTAGGCAACGCGGTACACCGCACGCTGATGGCGCCGCACCAGACTGCCGAACGCGGCCTGGTCGCCGGCCTGAGCCGCCGTCACCAGGCTGGCGTCGTCGCCCGCCTCCACATCTTCCTTACGCCGCGGCTCGGGGTTCATTCCAGGGAACGGGTACGGCGGCCGGGGGTGGGTGTCAAGACTTTAAGACTCCGGCGGTCCGGTCAGACTCGTGGCGCGGCGGCCGCGTCGCGCTCGCGGCGAGCGTCCGCCAGCGCGACCGCGGGGTCGGGCGCGTCGGTGATCGCGCGCCCCAGCACCAGCAGGCCGGCCCCGGCGGCCGTCGCGTCGGCGATCGTGGCGACGCGCTTCTGGTCCTGCGCCCCGGCGCCGGCGGGCCTGATCCCGGGGGTCACGGCGAAGAACGGCGCGGGATGCCGGGCACGCAGGCCCGGCAGATCGGACGCCGAGCACACGATGCCGTGGGCTCCGGCCCGCTCGGCGTCGGCGAGCATCGCGGTCTGCACCGCGGCGAGGTCGAATGGCTGCTGGTAGCCGGGCGGCATAGCCGCCGGGTCGAGGCTCGTGAGCACCGTCACCGAAACGACGCGCGTCGCGCCGCCCGCGCCCCGGATCGCGTCCACGGCGGCGGCGATCATGTCCCGGCCGCCCGCGGCGTGAACGGTGAGCAGGTCGGCGCCGAGCCTCGCCGCCGCCGCCGCGGCGCCCGCGACGGTGTTGGGAATGTCGTGCAGCTTGAGATCGAGGAACACCCGGCGGCCACGACGCGTCAGCGCCCGCACCGCCTCGGGGCCCGCGGTCGCGAACAACTGCAGGCCGACCTTCGCCAGTTCCGGCCCGGCGCCGAGCGTCCGATCGAGCGCCAGTGCCTGCTCGAGCGTGTCGACGTCGAATGCGATCGCGAACTCGGGCTGGCCCAGGATCACGCCGGCCCCCGGTCGCGGTCCGGAACCAGCGACGGACCGCCGTCGTGGGCGCCGCCATCGGCGCCCTGCGCCGCGAGCCGCGCGCGCCACGCCGCAATCGAGCGCACGCCCGCGCCGGCGAGGAACGCCTGCAACTCGCCCAGCACGTCGAGCGCGGCGCGCGGCCTGAGGAACGACGCGGTGCCGACCTGCACCGCGGTCGCGCCGACCGCCAGGAATTCCAGCGCGTCGCGCCCGCTCACGATGCCGCCGGATCCGATCACCGGGATCGTCACCGCCCGCACGCACTCGGCGCAGCGCGCGAGCGCGAGCGGCTTGATCGCGGGCCCCGACAGGCCGCCCGTCGCGCGGTTCAGCTTCGAGCGCCCGGTGCCGAGATCGACCGTCATGCCGACGAACGTGTTCACGGCCGTGATCGCATCCGCCCCGCCCTGTTCGCAGGCGCGCGCCAGCTCGCCGATCGCGGTGACGTCGGGCGACAGCTTGGCGATCAGCGGCCGCGATGTCCGTGCGCGCAGCCGCCGCAGCGTGGCTTCGAGCCGCCGCGCCACGGTCCAGTAGCGCGCGCCCCCGCGGGCCACGTTCGGGCACGAGAAATTGATCTCGAACGCCGCGATCGCGGGCTCGCCGGCGAGCGCCGCAAGCAGCCGCTCGAGGTCGCGCGCGGTGTCGCCGCCGACCGACGCAACGATCGCGGCGCCGAGCCCGGCGAGCTTCGGCACCTTCTCGGCGCGGAACTTCGCGAGCCCGACGTTCTCGAGCCCGATGGAATTCAGCATGCCGGCCGCGGTCTCGACGATGCGCTGCGGCGGATTGCCGGCGCGCGGCTCGAGCGTGACGGTCTTGGTGATCACGGCGCCGAGCCGCGCGGGGTCGGCGACGTGCGCGTATTCGTCGCCGTAGCCGAACGTGCCCGACGCGACGAGGATCGGGTTCGCTAGCACGAGCGAGCCGATGTGCACCGTCAGATCGAGCGGCGCGAGCCCGGGACCGCCGCTGGCCGGTGGCGCGGGCCGCGTGGCCCTGCCGCCGGCGGGCGGCGCCGGGCGCGCGCCGGCGCCATTCGCCGCGGGACGCCGCGCCGCGGGTGGAGCCGTGCGCGTTCTGCGCGTTCCACGCGTCGTACGCGCGGCGGCGTGCCGCGCGAGCGCCGGGCGCTTCACGACACGCGCTCCCAGTCGAGCTCGCGCGCCTCGAACACCGGGCCCTCGGTGCAGCACATCGCGTACTCCCGGTTGCCGAACAGCGACGGCAGGCTCGACTCCCAGCCGGCGCGGCCACCAACGCTGCGCGGCAGCGGGCAGCCGCGGCACACGCCGGTGCCGCACGCCATCACCGATTCCATCGCGAGCCACGCGCGCACGTCCCTGGCGAGCGCCCAGCGCGCGATCGCGCGCAGCATGCCGTGCGGGCCGCAGGCGTGGATCACGAGCGGCTGCGGAAATCCGGGCGCCAGGCGGTCGAGTAGCTCCACCACGTTGCCGCGCGCGCCGCGGCTGCCGTCGTCGGTGCACAGGTGCAACCCGCCGCGGACGCGCGCGAGCCGCCGCCGCGCCTCGGCGAGGCCGACGAGCTGGTCCTTGCTGCGCGCGCCGAACAGGAACTCCGGCCGCCGCGCCAGCGCGTCCGCCGCGAACAGCAGCGGCGCCACGCCGCGGCCCCCCGCGATCAGCACCGGGGTGCCGGGGGCGGCGAGCGAGAAGCCAGCCCCGAGCGGCCCCAGCACCTGCACCGCGTCGCCGGTACGCAGCGCGGCCAGCGCGCGCGTGCCGGTGCCGACCGGCGCATAGAGGAAGCTCACGTGCCAGCGGCGCCCGTGGCGCTCGGCGCCCGCCACGCTCATCGGCCGCGGCAGGAACGTGGCCGCGGCGGGGGTGGCCGACAGCAGCTGCATGAACTGGCCCGGCAAAGGCGCGGTGAACGGCTCGGGCAGCTCGAGCTCGAGCCACAGGTACCCGTCGCCGTAGTCGGAATGCTGCTGCACCACGCGGGCCGTCACCTGCCGCCACGCGCTCGCGAGCGTGGCCACGGTCATCGACGGTTGCCCGTGGTATCGGAAGGCGCGGGCCCCATCGGGCCCGGCGGCGGCGCGGCGGCGGTGTCGGGACTCGCGGTATGCACGGGATTCGGGGGCACGGACGTGGTGTCGGCGGGCGTCGGGCGCACCGGGCTCGGCGGCGGCGCCGCTGTGGTGTCGCGGGGCGCGAACGCGGGATCGCCGGCGTGCCGAGATCGCGACCGCGGCGGCTCGACCCGTCCCGGCGACGTCGAGCTGCCGGACTTGGGCGTGCTCGGCGTGTCGCCCGCGAACCCGGGCGCCGCGTCACCGGGCACCGGCGGCCGTTCGAGCGACTGCGGCAGCAGCGACAGGCGGCGCGGCGCCATGCGGCCCAGCAGCGAATCCGGCCCGGCGACGCCCGGCCCAAGCGTGCCCAGCGCCGGTGTCGAATCCGGCGGCGCGGTCAGCGACATGGTGTCGATCGCCGCCACCTGCTCCGGGATCGGCATCTTGATCAGGTCGGCCGGCACCTGCTTGCCCGACATCTCGAGGTAGTCGCGCGCCGCGAGCTGCGCCTCGGTCGCGGGATAGTCGTGCACAACGGTCCAGAACAGCGAGTCCGCCTCCGCCTTGCGATCGAGCCTGCGGCTCAGCACCCAGGCTTCGGCATTCAGCGCCTTCGCCGCCGACGGCGTGCCGGGATACTTGGACGCGATCGCGCGATATTCCTCGAGCGCGCGGTCGGGCTTGTCGAGCTCGAACAGGTATTGCTCCGCGACGAGGAACGCGGCCTCCTGCTGGCGGGCCGCGCTGTCGCCGCCGGCGCTGCGGAACTTCGCGATGCGGTCGAGATTGTGCAGCCGGTCCTGGGCCTGGATTCCGAAGCCGGCCTGCCCGACCTGGGCCTGAACGAGCTGGTATTCGTTCCGGGCCTTCTCGAAGTCGTCGCCGACGGTCTCGTACGCGTAACCGGTGCGATACTGCGCCTCGCCCGCCAGCGCATCCTTGGGATAATCCAGCACCACGCGGTGATAGTCCGTGAGCGCGTCCTGCATGCGGCCGGAGCGCAGCTTCACGGTGCCCATGCGGGTGAGCAGCCGTCCATAGCGGTCGTAGCCCGGCGTCGCCTGCACCACTGCGGGCCGGCCGCCGGTGGTGTCGGGCGGCAGCGGCTCGTGCTCGTGTGCGATGGCGTTGCGCAGCAATCCCAGCGCCACGTCGTACGAGTGGCTGGCTTCGAGGCAGTCGATTTCACTCAGCAGATACTTGAGCCGGTCGTCGTCGGTCGTCGCGCGATGGCCGAGCTCCTGGTAGTCGAGGCGCGCCGACTCGAACTGCCGGGCGGCGAACAGCGCGTCGGCGCGGGCGATGCGCGCGCGGTCGGCGAGGCGGCTCTTCGGGAACTTCTCGATCACCTTGCTCGCGGACGCCGCGGCGCCCTCGGGGTCCTTGAGCGACATCAGCGCCCGCGCGCGTTCGAGATAGGCGTAGGGCGCGAGCTTGTTCCGGGGCGACTTCTGGAGGAACTCGTCCAGCGTGCGCACGGCTTGCCGGTACTTGCGTCCCTGGCGGTACGCGACGCCCAGGTAGAAGTGCGCCTCGTCCTTGAGCGGACTCTTCGGAAACCGCGTCGGGAACTCGTCGAGCATCTTCGCGGTCTGGAGCGGATCGTTCTGTCCGAGCAGCGCGCACGCCCACATCAGATAGGCGTCGTCGACCCATTTGGACTTGGGATAGTTCGACAGCACCTTCTTCGAGTAGGTGACCGCGTGGTCGAAGTTCTGCTGGTCGCCGCCGACGACGGGATCGATCGGGTACGGTTCGTTCCCGGTGCCGCGCTGGTAATACTTCTTCGCAGAATAGAACGTGTTGTAGTAGGCGCACGACGACGCCAGCGACACCAGCGCCAGGATCAGCCCGGCGGCGGCGAGGCGGCGGCGGGCGCGGCCGGGCCGCCTGCCCGGGGTGCCGGGTGCAGGGCTGCGGACGACGTCGGCGGACCGCGGGCTCAACGGCCCTCCTGCAACGCCGAGACGCCGAGCGGGCCGCGGCGCAACGCCTCCATCCCCGACACCGCGGCGAGCGCCCCGGCGACGGTCGTGATCACGGGCACACCCATGGCGATCGCGCGCTCGCGAATCGCCTTCTCGTCGTATTCGGACACGCGTCCGAGCGGCGTGTTCAACACCAGCTGGATCTCCCCGTTCTCGATGAGATCCACGACGTGTGGCCGGCCCTCGTGGACCTTGAACACCTCGCGGCAGCGTACCCCGTTGCGGGCCAGGAACCGGGCGGTTCCACGGGTCGCCACCAGTCCATACCCCAGTTCGACCAGTTTCTTCGCCATGAAAGTGATGGCGCGCTTGTCGTCGTCCCGGACGCTCAGGAACACTGCACCTTCGCGCGGAAGTGGCTCTCCCGAACCGAGATGCGCCTTCGCCAGCGCCCGCCCGAAGTCCAGGTCCCGGCCCATGACTTCACCGGTCGATTTCATTTCGGGCCCGAGCAGCGAGTCCTCGCCCGGGAACCGGTTGAAGGGTAGCACCGGTTTCTTGACGCATACGAACTCGGGCTCGGGGATGCTGGTCGGCACCAGGTCGGCGAGCCGGTCGCCCGCCATGATCCGCGCCGCGAGCCGCGCCAGCGGCACGCCGATCGCCTTGCTCACGAACGGCACGGTGCGGGACGCGCGCGGGTTCGCCTCGAGCACGTACACGAGGTCGTTGCGCACCGCATACTGCACGTTGAGCAGCCCACGCACGCCCAGCGCCTGCGCCAGCTTCACCGTGATCTCGCGCACCTTGCGCACGGTCTCGTCGCCGAGCGTGAACGGCGGGATCACGCACGTGGAATCGCCGGAATGGATCCCGGCCTCCTCGATGTGCTCCATCACCGCCGCGACCAGCACCGACTCGCCGTCCGCGAGCGCATCGACGTCGACTTCGAGCGCCGCCTCGAGGAACTTGTCGATCAGCACCGGCTCGTTCTCCGACACCAGCGCCTCGCGCTGCAGCCAGTCCTCGAGCTCCGCGACCGTGTACACCACGCGCATGCCGCGGCCGCCAAGCACGTAGGACGGCCGCACCAGCACCGGGAACCCGAGCTGTTGTGCGCAGTGGATCGCCTGCGCGCTCGACGTCGCGGTCAGGCTCTCCGGCTGGAGCAACCCCATTGTGTCGAGCAGCTGGTGGAACCGCGCGCGGTTCTCGGCCAGGTCGAGCCCGTCCCAGGGCGTGCCCCACAGCGGCACGCCGGCCTCGTGCAGCGCCCGCGAGAGCTTGAGCGGAGTCTGGCCGCCGAGCTGCACGATCACTCCCACCGGCTGCTCGGCGTCCACCACGTTGAGCACGTCCTCGACGGTCAGCGGCTCGAAGTACAGCCGGCTCGACACGTCGTAGTCGGTGCTCACCGTCTCGGGGTTCGAGTTCACGATCAGCACGTCGTAGCCGCGCTGCTTGAGCTCGAGCGCCGCCTGCACGCAGCAGTAGTCGAACTCGAGGCCCTGGCCGATGCGGTTGGGGCCGCTGCCGAGGATCACGACGCGCGGCCGGTCGCTCGCCGGCACCTCGTCCTCCTCTTCATAGCTGGAATAGAAATACGGGGTCTCGGCCACGAATTCGGCACCGCAGGTGTCGACCGCCTTCATGACCGGGCGGATGTCGTGCGCCAGCCGCTGCCGGCGGAACTCGGTCTCGCCCAGACCGAGCCGCACCGCCAGATGCGCGTCCGAGAATCCCATGCGCTTCGCATCGCGGACCACGCCCTCGCGCCACGGCGCGTGCGGGCCGGACGCCGCCGCGCGCACCAGCTCCTGGTCGAGCGCCACGATGCGTGCCATCTGGTTCAGGAACCAGGGATCGATGCCGGTGAGCCGCGACAGCGCCAGCGGTTCCTCCCCGGCCGCGAGCGCGCGGAACAGGTCGACGAACCGTTCGGGGCTCGGCTCCCGCAGCGAATCGCGCAGCGCGTCGAGGTGATCGGGGTCGGGCGCCCCGGGCAGCACGTCGGCGCCGCCCTCGAGCGCGCGCAGGCCCTTGAGCATCGCCTCCGGCATCGTGCGGCCGATCGCCATCACCTCGCCCACCGACTTCATACGTGTGCCCAGCCGCCGCTCGGTGTCGCGGAACTTGTCGAACGCCCAGCGCGGAATCTTGACCACGCAGTAGTCGAGCGACGGCTCGAAACACGCCGGCGTGACGCGCGTGATGTCGTTCGGGATCTCGTCGAGCGTCATGCCGACCGCCAGCAGCGCCGAGATCTTGGCAATCGGGAACCCGGTGGCCTTGCTGGCGAGCGCCGAGCTGCGCGACACGCGCGGGTTCATCTCGATGATGCGCATCTCGCCGGTGTCGGGGTGGACCGCGAACTGGATGTTCGAGCCGCCGGCCTCGACCTTGATCGCGCGCATCACGCGGAACGCCGCGTCGCGCATGTTCTGGTAGCACGCGTCGGTGAGCGTCTGCGCCGGCGCCACGGTGATGCTGTCGCCGGTGTGGACGCCGAGCGGATCGAAGTTTTCGATCGAGCACACGACCACGCAGTTGTCCTTGCGGTCGCGCATCACCTCGAGCTCGAATTCCTTCCAGCCGAGCAGGCACTCCTCGATCAGGATCGTGCCGTTGGGGCTGGCACTGATGCCGTAGCGGGCCGCCTCGCGGAGCTGGCGCATGTTCGACACCAGCGCCGATCCCGCGCCGCCGAGCGTGAACGACGCGCGCAGCACCAGCGGATAGCCCAGCTCCTCGCCGAGCGCCACCGCGTCCGCGACGCTCGCCGCGTAGCCGCTGCGCGGCAGCAGCAGCCCCGCCTTGAGCATCGCCTGCTTGAACCGGTCGCGGTCCTCCGCGGTCTCGATCGCCTCGAGCGACGCGCCGATCAACTCGACGCCGTGGCGCTCGAGCGCTCCCGAGTGCGCCAGCGCCACCGCGAGATTGAGCGCCGTCTGGCCGCCCAGTGTCGGCAGGATCGCGTCCGGTTTCTCGCGCTCGAGGATGCGCTCGGCGACGTCGGGCAGCAGCGGCTCGATGTACGTGCGGTCGGCGAACTCCGGGTCGGTCATGATCGTCGCCGGATTCGAGTTGAGCAGCACCACCTCGATGCCCAGCGACCGCAACGCCCGGCACGCCTGGGTGCCCGAGTAGTCGAACTCGCACGCCTGCCCGATCACGATCGGCCCCGCGCCCAGCACCATCACCTTCTTGAGATCGGTGCGCGCCGGCATCAGTGGACCCCTTCCGGCGCCGGCTCGAGGCTCGCGAGCGCCGCCACGCCGAATGCCATCGAGAGCCCGATCGCGAGGCCTTTGACGAAGATCGTTGGCGTCATAGCCAGCGCCTCACCTGGCCGCGATAGTCCCGGTACGCCTGACCGAACTTCGCCTCCATGTAGCGCTCCTCGCGCCCGATCACGACCACGTTCAGCACCAGGATGACGAGCGGCAGCAGCACCAGCATCCAGACGATGCCGAACAGGATCGCGGCGGCGGCGAACATCAGCACCATCGACAGGTACATCGGGTTGCGCGAGAACTTGAACGGCCCTTCGATCACTAGCGCGTTCACGGGCCGGTAGGGACTGGGGCTCGTATGCGCCTTCCGCATCACCATGAGCGCGGGCGGGCCGATGCCGGCAGCGGCAACGAGCAGCAGGATCGCGATCGTGAGCCCGACCATGCCCCAGACTCCCGGCAGCGCCGGCTTCAAGGGCACCGCCCGCTGGAGCACGGCAGCGACGATGAACGCGAGCAGGAACACCAGCGGCGCCGGGAAGCCGCGCGTCGCGGCGGCTTCAGGCATGGGAGTGATCGGCGCGGTCGTGCTCATCGCGGGTTGGCCACGAGCGCCGGATTGCGCTTCGCGCGCCTGGGCTTGCGGACGACGAGGTCCGCGAACGCGCGGAACCACGGCCGCGAGTCGTGCGGGCCGGCGCTGGCCTCGGGATGGTACTGGCACGACAGCACCGGCAGCGTCTTGTGGCGCATGCCTTCGAGCGTCCCGTCGTTGGCGCTGAAGTGCGTGAGCTCGAATTCGTCGGGCAGTGTCGCCGGATCGACCATGAAGCCGTGGTTCTGCGACGTGATCTCGATCACGCCGGTGCGCCGGTCGATCACCGGGTGGTTGATGCCGCGGTGGCCGAACTTGAGCTTGCCCGACACGCCGCCGAACGCGAGCCCCAGCAGCTGGTGACCGAGGCAGATGCCGAGCGTGGGCAGCTTGTGCGCCAGCTCGCGCGTGGTGGCGATCGCGAAATCGAGCGGCTCGGGGTCGCCGGGGCCGTTCGACAGGATGACGCCCGCCGGATCCAGCGCCAGCACCTCGGCGGCCGTCGTGCGGGCCGGGAACACCTGCACGCGAAACCCCTCGGCGTGCGCCCGCCGCAGGATGCCGTACTTGGCGCCGTAGTCCATCACCGCGATCAGCGGCTTGTCGGCGTCGCGAGGATCCGGCGTCTCGGACCGCCCGGCGGCGGTCCACCACCAGGCTTCCGTGCAGGTGACGAGATCGGCGAGCGCCAGCCCCAGCATCGACGGGCTGTTGCGCGCCTTGTCGACCAGCACGTCGGCATCGTCCTCGATCGCCGACAGGCAGCCACGCATCACACCCTGGTCGCGCAGGTGGCGCGTGAGCGCGCGCGTGTCGATGTTGCAGATGCCGGGCACGCCGCGCTCCGCCAGCAGATCGCCGAGCCGGCCCTCCGAGCGGTAGTTGCTCGGAAACTCGCACAGCTCACGGCAGATCATGCCCTGCGCGCGCACCTGGTCGCTCTCCCAGTCCTCGGAGTTCACGCCATAGTTGCCGAGCAGGGGATAGGTGAACGCCACGATCTGGCCGCAATAGGACGGATCGGTCAGCACCTCCTGGTAACCGGTCATCGAGGTGTTGAACACCACCTCGCCGGTCGTCTCGGCCGGCGCACCGACGGACTCGCCGCGGAACACGCGGCCGTCCTCGAGCGCCAGGATCGCGGGCGGGCGGCGGATCATCGGCCGCTGTCCGCGAACGACGGCTGCCCGGCGAACGCGCCGGACCTGGCACCGGCGGGCTCGACGCCCAGCGCCACCAGGTCGGGGTGGGCGTGCGTGACGCGTCCGGCGCACACCGTGGCGAACACCGCGCCCTTCAGCCGCCAGCCGGCGAACGGGGTGTTGCGCCCCTGTGAATGAAACGTCTCAGGGTTCACGGTCCACTCCTCATCGGGCCGGATCAGTACGAGGTCGGCCGGGGATCCCGCCGCCAGTTCCACGCGCGGCAGGCCAAACACGCGTCGCGGCGCGTCGGTCCACAGCTCGAGCGCGCGGACCCTCTCGATGTGCCCAGGGCCGACGAGATGCGTGATCGTTTGAGCCAGCGCCGTCTCGAGCCCCACGATGCCGAACGGCGCCTGCTCGAACGGCAGGTCCTTGTCGGCCGCGCGGTGCGGAGCATGGTCGGTGGCGAGGCAGTCGATCGTGCCGTCGGCGATCGCGTCGATCACCGCCCGGCGGTCGCGCTCGGTGCGCAGCGGCGGATTCATCTTGGCCCGCGTGTCGGCCCGACCGTCCGAGACCACGGCCGCGTCGGTGAGCGTCCAGTAGTGCGGGCATGTCTCGCCCGACACCTTGAGCCCGCGCCGCTTGCCATCGCGCAGCGCGTCGAGCGATGGCGCGCACGACAGGTGCGCGAAGTGGACCCGGCCGCGCGTCAGCTCGGCGAGGTCGCAGTCGCGGCGCACCATCACGCTCTCGGCGGCGTTCGGGATGCCGGCGATGCCGAGCCGCGTGGCCACGGCGCCTTCGTTCAGGTGCCCGTCGCCGCGCAGCGTCAGGTCCTCCTCGTGGACGATCACCGGCAGCTTCGTCTGCGCCGCATACTCGAGCGCGCGGCGCATCACCGCCGCCGACATCACCGGCCGGCCATCGTCGCTGAACGCCGCCGCTCCGGCGTGCGCCAGCGCGACCATGTCGGTGAGCTGCTCGCCGTTCTGGCCCTGGGTGACGGCGGCGATCGGCAGCACCCGGCAGTGCCCCGCCGTCTCCGCGCGCCTAAGCACCCATTCGATCCACTCCGGCGTGTCGAGCACCGGCTCGGTGTTCGGCATACACAGCACGCTCGTGAATCCGCCGGCGGCGGCCGCGCGCGTGCCCGACTCGATCGTCTCGCGCGCCGACCCGCCCGGCTCCCGCAGATGCACGTGCACGTCGACCAACCCTGGCGCCAGCACGGCGCCCGCGGCGTCGATCACCGTGGCCTCGGCGCCCGCGGGCGGCTCGATCGGCACGCCGCCGATCGCCACGATCACGCCGTCGGCGCACAGCGCCTCGACGTCGCGGCCGGTGCGCCAGTGGACCGCGTTGCGGATGCGCAGCATCGGGCCGCTCACGACGCCTCCCCTGCGGACGCGTGCACGGCGCCCGGGGCGCCCGGCGCGCTACGGGTGCCCCGCGTCGCGCGCGCGCCGCCCGCGCCGCGGGCACGGGCGCAGCGCTCGAGCACGGCGCAGCGCACGGCGGCGCCGTTTTCGACCTGCTGCCAGATGCGCGAGTGCGGCCCGTCGACCACAGCGGACGTCACTTCGACGTCGCGGTTGAACGGCCCCGGGTGCAGTACCACGGCGCCCGGCTTCATGAGCCCGACGCGCGCGTCGTTCACGCCCCACATCCGCGCGTATTCGGCGGACGACGGCACGAGGCCCTGTCCCATGCGTTCGTGCTGGATGCGCAGCGCCATCACGCCGTCGGCGTCGCGCATTGCGTCGGCGGTGGTGGGCGCGACCCCGCAGCCCAGCGCCTCGACGTCCTGCGGCATCAGTGTGGCCGGACCCGCCACCGTGACCGACGCGCCCATCGCGCGCAGGCCGTGGATCGCGGAGCGCGCCACCCGCGAGTGCGCGATGTCGCCGACGATCGCGAGCCGCCGGCCCTCGAACCGCCCGTGCCACGCGTCGCGCAGGGTGAGCAGATCGAGCAGGCCCTGGGTCGGGTGCTCGTGAGCGCCGTCGCCGGCATTCACCACTCCCGCATCGAGACGCGCGGCCAGCCACGCCGCAGCCCCCGCCGAGCGATGACGCACCACCACGAGATCCACCCCCATCGACACCACGGTCCGAAGCGTGTCGTGCAGCGTCTCGCCCTTCGACATCGACGAGCCCTGCGGAAACAACGTCACCGGCATCCCGCCCAACCGGCGGGCGGCCAACTCGAACGACACCCGCGTACGGGTCGAATCCTCGAAGAACGCCAGGCACACGGCGATGCCGCGCAACGCGTCCGACACGCTGCGCGCCCGGGCCGCGGCCCGGAATTCGACGGCGCGATCCAGCAGGCTCTCGAGGCTCGCGCGGCTCATGCCCTCGAGACCGAGCAGGTGCGGTCCGGACTCGCGAATCGACGGGATACGAAAAACCCCCGCGTCGGTGAACAAAGACGCCGGGGCGTTCCGAAGCGCAGATCGGCTCATTCGACTCCCCCTTTTGCGGCCTCTCAGGGCCACGTTAAAAGGCACTCGCTCGGATGAAATCCACATCGAATCTATCGGACTTGGGACCCTGTTGGCAAGGAGATCGCGATCCGCGATAAAATATTGCCATCGCTGAACCTGACCCACCCCCATCCCCCACGGAAAGCCCCTATGATTCCCCAAATGACCGGCATGCTCACCCTGCTCGCCCTGGCCGTCGCCGCCCCGCTCCACCCGGCCCACCCGGTCATCCTGACCGCGGTCGCCACGGACACGCTGCGCGCCGCGATCCTCAAGGATCGCGAGGACACCAGGGACTGGCTCAAGACCAAGCCCACCTCCTACCTGGCCACGGTCCAGCGGCGGGATTTCGGCGACCGGCAGACGCTCACCGTGGGCCGCGACGCCGGCAACGACGTGCGGATCGACGATCCCGTGTTCGCGGCGCGTGCGCTGCGGGTGACCGTCGTCGGGGACTCCTTCCACGTCGAGGCGGTGGACCCGGACGCCCGCTTCACGGCGAAGCGCGGCGCCACCACGGACACTCTGCGCGACGCGACGCTCCCGCCCAGCAACATCGGCGTGGACCGGTTCACGATCCGGCTGTCGCACCAGCGGTTCCCGGCGCTGATCGTGTTCGATCCCCAGAGCCCCGGATTCTCGCGCTACAAGGGCCTCGACTGGTTTCCGGTCGATTTCGCCTACCGCTACGAGCTGCCGCTCATCCCCAATGCCAGCGCCGACACCGTGATCATCATGTCGACGCGCGGCAACGCCCGCCGTGCGCTGCGCGTGGGCTGGTTCGACTTCACGGTCGCCGGCAAGCCGTGCCGGCTCGAGGCCAACCGGCTGCTCGAACCGGGCGTGGACGAGAAGAGCGTGAGCGTGTTCTTTCGCGACGCCACCACCGGCAAGCAGACCTACAGCGTCGGCCGCTACGTCGATCCCGAGCTGCTGCCGAGCGGCCTGTGGCTGCTGGATTTCAACAACGCCTACAACCCGGCGTGCGCGGTGTCGGATCATTACAATTGCCCGATTCCCCGCAAAACGAATACGCTGGCGGTGGCGGTCGAAGCTGGCGAGAAGGACATGCACTACCACGAGAAGTAGGTTCGTGCGGCCGCGGCGCCCGAAGCTCCGGTCGCGGCGCGAGTCATGTGGGAATCCGATGAGGTCGTCGAGATGAGTCCAGCCAAGTCACGCACGGCGGCAGGCCGGCGGCGCACCGGAGATGTGCCGGTGGAGCCGCCCGAGACTCCCGCGACTCCGGATCCCGTGCGCCCGCGCCTGAGCATCGTTCCTCCGGCGCCCGCCGCCACCGGCGAGGAACCTGCCACCGAACGCCACGCGCGGATCGGTGACGACGCCGTGAAGGCCGCGACCGGCCGCACGTGGAAGCAGTGGTTCAAGATCCTCGACGGCGAGGAGGCCGCCACCTGGTCGCATCGCCGGATCGCAAACTTCCTCTACCAGCAGCACGAGGTGCCGGGCTGGTGGGCGCAGATGGTGACGGTCGGGTTCGAGCAGGCGCGCGGCCTGCGTGCGCCGCACCAGACCGCGACCGGCTTCACCGCGAATCGGAGCGCCACGTTCGAGGCCCCGCTCGCCCGGCTGTACGAAGCGTGGGACGACCCCAAGGTGCGGGACCGGTGGCTCGACGAATCCGACATCGAGATCCGCACGTCGACCCCGCAGAAATCGATGCGCATCACCTGGTCGGACGGCGCCACGCGCGTGGAGGTGAACTTCAACTCCAAGGGCGAGCAGCGCAGCATGGTGCAGGTCCAGCACCACAAGCTCGTCGACCACAACGCGCTCGAGCAGGCCAAGCGGTACTGGGAGGCGCGGCTCTCGAAGCTGAAGTCGATGCTCGAGAAGTGACCGGGCTCAATCGGATCTGCTACGCGCCCGCCGCCGGGATCGTGCTGAGCCGCGACGCCCTTACTCTTCGCCTTCCTTGATCACCACGCTGTCGACCCCGTCGACGTCGGTGAGCTTGACGCCGATCACTTCCTTCTTCGATGTCGGCACGTTCTTGCCCACGAAGTCGGCGCGGATCGGCAGTTCGCGGTGGCCGCGATCGATCACGACCGCGAGTTGGATCGAGCGCGGGCGGCCGAAGTCGATGAGCGCGTCGAGCGCGGCGCGGATCGTGCGGCCGGTGTAGAGCACGTCGTCGATCAGCACGATCGTCTTGCCGTTGATGTCCATCGGGATGTCGGTGGTGTTCACGACCGGCTGATGGGCGATCGTCGACAGGTCGTCGCGGTAGAGCGTGATGTCGAGGCTGCCGAGCGACGGGGTCTTGCCCTCGAACTCGCCGATCTTCTCGGCGATGCGCTGGGCGAGCGGCACGCCGCGGCGGCGGATGCCGACGAGGATCAGGTCCTGGACGCCCTTGTTGCGCTCGACGATCTCGTGCGCAATGCGCGTCACGATGCGGCGGAGACCGTCCGCGTCGACGATTTCCGCTTTCTCCTTGAGCATCATCGATCCTCCCGGGATGTGTGCCGCCGCCGCGCAGGGCCATGGAACGAAGCTGCCTAAAGGGCGGGTGAGTCTCGGCTCTGACGGGGTCACGATAAGCTGCCCGGCGCGCGTGGCGCAACAGGAGCGGCCGCGTCGGAGCGCGCGTGGCGGCTGGGCTACGCACCGCGGCACAACGGTGTCCGGAAGCGGCCGGCTAACGCACGTTGTCCGCGGACAGGACGGGACGAAAATCCGCGCGGCAACAGTGTGATACCCCGGTGTGGCGCCCCCGTCCCTGCTCTACCCCCGGCCCGCCAACTTCCCCGCGCGATCGGGGTATTGCGAATACCAGGATCAGGCTCCTGGGGGGTGCGGCGCCGGCCGGGGTGGTCACTGGCTCCGGAAGGCCCGCGCCCTTAAGCTGAATGAGACAGAGCCCCACCATCGGTCCCCGGCTCGTTCCGGGGGCCGTAGGCGCGTCGAGAGGAGATCCCCTTGAGGAATGTGCTTCGAGCAACGCTCGTGCTGGTCGTGCTGCTGACGGCGGCGGTCGCCGCTGCCGATCCCGTCGCGTTTGTGGTCGCGATGAAGGGCTCGGTCACCGTGACACCCGCGAAGGCCACGGTCGCGGTGAAGGCCTCACTCGGCAAGCCACTCGAGCGCGGCGACAAGGTGAAAGTCGGTCCCGGCGGCAGCGCGTCGTTGTTTTTCAGCGACGGCAACGTCGTCGAGCTCGGCGCCGGCAGCAGCATGACCGTGGGCGGCAAGCTCGCGTCCGTGGGAGCCGACGCCAAACGTGTGGGCCCCGGCTCGGACGCGTCGGCCGAGGTGTTCAGCCGCGTGT
This sequence comes from Candidatus Eiseniibacteriota bacterium, assembly GCA_038231135.1. Lineage (GTDB taxonomy): Bacteria > Eisenbacteria > RBG-16-71-46 > RBG-16-71-46 > RBG-16-71-46 > JANLWX01. The sequence continues at coordinate 70,132 of JBBRLX010000008.1, forward strand.
CGAAGTTCATCACCAGCAAGAACCGGCAGTCCGGCGTCGTCGCGCTGTCGCCCATGCGCGGCGGCGGAGACGAGCCGTCGCCGATCGCAGTGTCGCCACGCCGCAGCGCGCTGCTCACCGGCAAGCCCGCGTTCGTATGGCGCACGGTGCCGCAGGCCACGCGCTATCAGGTCACCATCTCCGCCGACGAAGGTCAGGCGTGGACGCGCGAGGTATCGGATACGAGCCTCGCCTATCCCGCGGACGCAGCCGAGCTGGCCGCGGGAGCCGACTACGTGTGGCAGGTGCGGGCACTGTCGGACACCGGCCCATTGCGTGACGACGAGTCCACGTTCCATGTATTGTCCACAGGCGAAGCCGACCAGGTGCGCGAGCATCTCGGCGGCATCCAGCAGGCCGCGGGCGACTCCACGGCGGCGGGGTATTACCTCGCCGGCTCCTACCTAGTGGGACGCGGCCTCTACGTTGACGCCGCGCACGAGTTTCAAGTGCTGACCCGGCTCGATCCCGCGTCGCCGGGCCCGCACGAAGCGCTGGGCAACGTGTATCGGACCGTGGGGCTGACAGGACAGGCCGAGGCCGAAGAGGCTCGCGCCAAGAACCTGGGCGGCGGCAACTGACGACTGGCTGAGGGCGGCGCGGGGACTGCAACCGCGCGGCGGGCACCGAAGACGGACCGAGTGTGGCGTGGGGACAGGGCCCTGCGCTCCCGTCCATCCCCCCGGCGCTCACGCGTGTCCCGCTCGCCCCGGCCGGGCCTTCCACAGGCGGTGTGCTAGGCTCCGAACGCCGATGGAGCCCACCCGCGTTTCCCATTTCGAGCTCATCCGCCGCATCGGTCGCGGCGGCATGGGCGAGGTCTACGAGGCGACGGACCTCAAGCTGCGCCGCCGGGTGGCAATCAAGTTCCTGTCCTCGGAACTCGCGCTCGACCCCGCAGCACTCACGCGCTTCGAGCGCGAGGCGCTGGCCGCCGCCGAGCTGAACCACCCGCACATCGCGACCGTGTACGCGTTCGAGCAGGACGGCGACCGGCCGTTCATCGCTATGGAGTTGCTCGCCGGCCCGAGCCTGCGCGACCACATCGCAGCGGGCACTCTGCCGGTTGCCGAGGCGCTCGCGATCGCGCGCGACGTGGCCGCGGCGCTCGCCTACGCGCACCGGCGCGGTACCAGCCATCGCGACATCAAGCCCGAAAATCTGATGTTCGACGAGCACGGCGAGATCAAGATCATGGACTTCGGCCTTGCGCGCGCGTCGATGGCGTCGAAGCTCACGGTGACCGGCACGAGCCTCGGCACACCCGCCTATATGTCGCCCGAAGCGCTGCGCGGCGAGACCGGCCCTGCGGGCGACGTGTTCGCGCTCGGCCTCGTGCTGTACGAGATGCTCGCCGGGCACCGCGCCTATCCCGGTGACAACGCCATGGCCGTGATGTTCGCGATCGCGAACGAAGCGCCGCCGCCGTTGCGCGGCGTCCGGCCGGAAGTGACGGACGAAGTCGAATCGCTGGTAACGCGGCTGCTGGCGAAGGACCCCGCGCAGCGGCTCGAAGCGGCGGCAGCCGCGAAGGAGTTGGGAGCGCTGACCGGCGTGTCGATGACGGAAGTGCGGGGGCTGGATGCGGCTTTGCGAACCGGCGCGGGCGCCGGCGCTCATTCGGGTGTCGCGGCATCGGGCCTGCAAACCGTGCCGATCCGCGTCGCCGCGTCTGGCCTGCGCACCGTGCCGATCGGCAATGCCGGGCTCGCGACGTCGAGCGGCGTGCCGGCGGCGGCGCTCACGGATGTCGCGATCCCGGTGGCAGGGCGCGCGCGGCCACGGCGCTGGATGAGGGTGGGCGTGGCGATCGCGCTGTTCATCCTGATCGGGGCGGCGGGGCTGGCGATGGTGTCGATGGCGTCCAGGCGGCGCGACCAGGCTCTGGTGATCGAGCAGCGTGGCGAGGCTGCGCGCAAGGCCGGCCATGGCACGACCGCACGGGCGCTGTTCGAACAAGCGGTCAAGCTGGACCCCGGCCAGGCCGCGGCGCTCATCTACCTCGGTCTATTTGCGATGGACGATCATCGTTTCGCGGTCGCCGAATCGCTGTTCAACGCTGTGATCGACCATCACCCCAAGGATCCGCAGGTCCTGGCGGGAGCGTTTTATAACCGCGGCGACTGCCGTCTCGAGACGGATCAGTACGCGGCCGCCGTCGAAGACTTGCGATCGGCGATTGCGCTCGATTCGTCGACCTCCAATGTGTACAACAACCTGGGCTTCGCCCTGATTCAGAACGGCCAGCCCGACGAAGCGCTCACCGTGGTGAAGCGCGGCATCGCGCGCTTCCCCGGCGAGAAGTACCTGTTCAAGACCGCGGGGCAGGCCGCGATCCAGCTCGGGGATCCCGCGCAGGCCCTCACGTACCTCGATCACGCGCTGAAGATCGACCCCCATTTCTCGCAGGCCGATTCGCTGCGCGGGCGCGCGATCGCACTCGTCGCGCCGGGCGGGCAATGATGCCGTTTCCCGAGGGCTTCCTGTGGGGCGCCGCGACCGCGGCGTATCAGATCGAAGGCTCGCCGCTCGCCGACGGCGCCGGTTCCAACATCTGGCACCGGTTCTCGCATACCCCCGGCCGCGTGGCGAACGGCGACACCGGCGACGTGGCGTGCGATCACTACCGCCGCTGGGCCGAGGACATCGAGTGGGTGACGCGCCTCGGGCTGCGCTCCTATCGCCTGAGCATGGCGTGGGCGCGCGTGCTGCCCGACGGCCGCGGCCGCGTGAATCCCGCCGGCATCGACTTCTACTCGCGGCTCGTCGACGCGCTGCTCGCGAGCGGCATCCAGCCGTTGATCACGCTCTATCACTGGGACCTGCCGAGTGCCGTCGACGACCGCGGCGGCTGGCTGAATCCCGACGTCGCCCACTGGTTCGCCGACTACGCCGACGTCGCGTTCCGCGCACTCGGCGACCGCGTGCCCATGTGGGCCACGCTCAACGAGCCGTGGGTGGTCGTCGACGGCGGCTACCTCTATGGCGTCCACGCCCCCGGCCACCGCAATCTGTACGAGGCGCCGATCGCGGCGCACAACCTGATGCGCGCGCACGGCGCCGCGGTGCAGCGCTATCGCGCCGGGGGCTGGCAGCATCGCATCGGTTACGTCGTGAACCTCGAGCCCAAGGACCCGGCGAGCGAGTCGGTGGAGGATGTCGCCGCGTGCGCGCGCTCGGACGCGTACATGAACCGCCAGTATCTCGATCCCGTATTCCTCGGCCGCCCCACCGAGAATCTGCGTGAGATCTTCGGTGACGCGTGGGTTGAGTTCCCCGCGGCCGACTACGAATTGATCCGGCAGCCGATCGACTTTCTGGGGGTGAACTACTACACGCGCGGCGTGATGCAGCACGACGCCACAATGTGGCCCATGCACGCGAGCAAGGCGCCGCAGCCCGGACTCCACACCGAGACGAACTGGGAGGTCTACCCCGAGGGCCTCACGCGCGCGCTGTGTTTCGTGAAGGAACGGTACGGGGACATTCCGCTGTACGTCACCGAGAACGGCGCCGCGTTTCCGGACCCGCCGACCGTTGCGGGCGAGTTACTGGAGGATCCCCTGCGGGTCGCGTACTACCGCGACCACCTGAACGCCGCGCTCGAAGCGATCCGCCGCGGCGTGAACCTGCGCGGCTACTACGCGTGGTCGCTGCTCGACAATTTCGAATGGGCGAGCGGGTTTTCGAAGCGGTTCGGGTTGCTGCACGTCGACTATGCGACGCAGAAGCGGATGCTGAAGGCGAGCGGAGAGTTTTACGCGAGGGTTGTGCGCTCGAATGGCGCCGAGCTGGCGACCCTGGGGTTGTCCTGACCTCATCCGGAGCAGCAAGAAAGGCTCTCGGCTAGGTTGCCAAGAGCCCATCTCCCAAGAACGACATCGCACGGCGAAGTTCCTACCGGTAACGATACTTGATCGTTCCCCAGCTGGACGTCTTGGCGGCAGTCGCCGCGTTACGGGCGAATTTCTGAATTCGGTGATTATTCAGGTCCGCGACAAAGATGTCGCCGGCGGCATCCACCGCGACCCCCGCGACAAAATCGAACTGGCCATCGCCGGTTCCATGGCTCCCGAACTCGTAGAGCGGGGTGCCGGCGCTCGAGAACACGTGGACCTTGTCGGTGGCGTCACCGGCAATGTAGACGTTGCCACCGGCATCCTTCGCCATCGAACCGGGATTTGAGCAACTCCATTGAGTCACCAGATCTCCGGTTGTCGTATATTCCCTTACGGCGTTGGTGTCGTAGTCTCCCACCAACAAATTCCCCGAATCGGTCATCAACAGCCCGCCCACCCTGATGTTGGGGCCGGTCCACTCTTCGCCCGGGTCGCATGTCGTCGACCAAGATCCCCACTTTGTGATGAACAGGCCGCTATCAGTGAACTTTTCGACGCGGCCGCCGTTGTTTGTGTTGTCTCCCACGTACGCGTTGCCCGAATTGTCCAAAGCAATCGCTGTCGGCGACATGAACTGACCATCGCAGGCTCCCCACGAGCCCCATAGTTGAATTAAGGATCCGCTCGGGGTGAATTTTCGAACCCGCTGATCCGTGAGGACGTAGATCGTTCCATCGCCGGCGATGGTCAATCCGAAAGGATGGGCTAAGGGGGTGTCCCCATAGACGCTCCACTCACCGAGGTACTTGCCGTCCGTGGTGAATTTTTGGACGCGGTTGTTGCCATGGTCGACCACGAGGAGATGGCCATCAGAATCGATCGCCATTTGCGCGGGCCAGTGGAATTGGCCGGGACCGGAGCCCAGGCTTCCCCATTGCGCGGCCAGGGCAACCGGCTCCACGGCGCTCGCCCGCTGCGGCGTTGACATGACGACCCACACAGCCAGGAGAAGCCAGGACGTGCTTCGAACGCTCTTCACCACGGACACGGACAACCTCCTCATGAGGGAATAAGTTGGCGGGTTGTTCTGATTCTACCACTCTTGAAGCCGTCAACGATACCCCCCCCCGCATAACCTATTGTGCTGCATAGCACTATGCCGCCGCAAATCAGCTGGCTGGGTGAATCATGAATGGCCTTTGAGTTTCGCGGCGAGTCGGTCCACAGACCCCTTGAGCGAGACCACTCCGGCATCGATCTCGGCTTTGATCTTCTCCGCCGTGGGTCCGACCGCAGCCTGTAGCTCCTTTTGTTTTGCCTCGAGCTGCTGCTTGGTCGCCCTGAGCGTCTTGATCGCTTCGATCTCCGCCTCTGCGCTCTTCTCCCTGGCCCGCGCCTCAAATAACTCGAGCTGAGCCTTCACCTGCTGCAAATGCGAGTCGATCGCTTCGTGGTACCGCTTCAGATCCGCATCCATGATGTTGCCCTCCTGGATTGTGAGGCGTTCAAGTGTCAGTGACTCTTCCGCGCCGCCCGCTGCGGGAACACCAGCAGGCATGCCGCGACGAACACGAGCAACGCAGCCGACCCCCAGTAGCGGCTCAGTGCCAATCCTCCATGTGCGATGGGCTTGTCGATAAAGTCTCCCAGTACGGCGCCGAGTGGCCGGGTCAGAATGAACGCGGCCCAGAACAGCGCGGTGCGGGAGATCTTCGTCCACAAGTACGCGGCGAGGATCAGGGCCAGCAGCCCGCCGAAGATGACCGCGGCGCCGGTGTAGCCCATCCCCATGCTGTCGGCGGTCCAGTCACCCAGCGCCGTGCCCAGGGTCTGGGAGAACATGATCGTGACCCAATAGAACATCTCGGCCTTGGGCGAGCTCACGGTGTCCACCGATACCGTGCCCATCGTTCGATACCAGATGAACAGGGACGACAGCAGCAGGGCGAGCAGGATCGAAGAGCCGCCGGCGTACCCGATGCCGAGCGAGCGGTCGGCGAAGTCGGCGAGCGTGGTGCCGACGGTGGTCGTGGCGATGATGGTCGTCCAGTACAGGAACGGATGGAAACGCTTGAATGTGATCTGTGCGCCGACAGCGGCCAGGAACACGACAGCGAAGATCGCCGTGGCGACGAGATAGCCCAGGTTCATCGACATCGAAACGGCGTCCCCGCCAATTTCGCCCAGCGTGGTGGCCGCGATCTTGAGGACCCAGAACAGCAGCGTCACCTCGGGCACCTTGCTCACTGCGTGCCGTGCCTGGCTGGCCAGATCGTTTTGCAATTCCGGACCGATGCTCTCGGCCTGATGCAGTTTGGTATTCAGAACGCACCCCGCTATTTCAAGATGAGGACCGCGGGCACTCTCCGCACCGTCACCGCCCCCTGCGACCCGACCGGAACGGTCACCACGCCGAGTACCGCCCGGCGGAACGCCTTTGCCGACGGGGCTTTCACAACGATCCCACCGCGCGGCACCCGCACTCCCTTACCGATCCTCACCACCACGGAATCTCCCGATGCGTGCATCGAGTAGCTCAGGAGCCCGTGCGGCGTTGGCAAGTCTCGTACCGTGACGCCGGGTGATGTGTTCACCCACTCCAGCGGCACACCGGCGCCGATCACGAGCGCACTGTCCGCCTCGCGTTCGTAGGCGAACATGGTGAGCACCGAGCGCACGAAGTCCGAGCCCACCCAGGTGTGTGGCATGTCGCCGATAAAGCGCGGGTGACGCGGATCGTGATCGACCACCTCGGCCCACTGGGCCCATCCCGCGGGGCGGCGGTACTTCATGAACCAGTCGAGCGCCGCGTTCGCGCGATCGCGCCAGCCCAGCTCGACAAACGCGCCGATCGTCCTGACTTCATAGGGCGTGAAGGCGTCCCACGTGTCGGTCTTGCGGCGCGTTTCGAAAAACTCCCAGTACTTCTCGAACGTGCGTTGCAACGCTCCCGGGGGCAGCGCGGCCGCGGCGTCAACGGGGTCGAGCGCGATCGTCGTCGACGTGGCGTCGAAGTCCCCGAGATCGGCGCAACCGGGGATGTAGTCGATGTGATGCTTCGCCATCGCGGCGCCGATCGACGCGCGCAGGTCACGCTGGAACTCGTCGCGGACGTTGCTCCAGCGCCTGCGCTCCGGCTCGCGGCCGGTGTACTGCGCGAGCCATGCGGCGTCCTTGAAGCCACGCAGCGCAAACAGGTCGTCCCAGTAGGAATGCATGGGCTTCGCCGAATAGCCCTCGTGGCTGATCGAGGGCGGCAGCAGGCCATGGAACTCGCGGTTCGCCGGAGTGCTCCATTCCCGCGTGAGGCGCTCGTGACGGAGAGAATCGAGGTACGTTGCCGCCCGCGCGACGACCGGCCACATCTTCACGGCGAATGCCCGGTCGCCGGTGTAGCGCACGTAGTCCGCGATCGCGAAGATCAGCTCGCCGCTGCTGTCGTGCTCGGGCACGGGATCGGCGCCGCGCGCGTCGACACAGCATGGCACCTTGCCGTTCGGGTACTGGTGCGCCGCGAACCACTCGACAAACTCGCGCACGGTCTTGGGGTCGCCGGTGCGCAGCAGCGCCGAGGACGTGAGTGCCCCGTCGCGAATCCACGACCGCTCGTAGGACCGCGAGCCGGGCTGGATCGCGGGGCCGTCGCGATTGACCTGAATCCAACCGATCTGGGCGTTCAGCGTACGCAGGACTTCGGCGCCCGCCGGCGGCAACTCGATGTGCGGCAGGTGCAGTGCGGTATGCCAGTAGCTGGCGTCACCCAGCACGGGCTCCACCGACCGCAGGGACGAATCCCGTGTCGCGCGGCTCCCGCCCATAGGTCTGATCGCCGCGATTCTCAGGAGGATCGTGCGGTCACCGTGCGCGGGCAACTCGAGGTCGTACGCCAGCGCACCCGACGCGTGGCCGAACGGATCGTCCACGCGCTGACTCTTCGGCAGCCTGTTTTCGCGCATGAACTCCACGATGTCGCCCTGATCGAACGTGGCCGCGCCGAATGCCGTGGGCGGCGTCAGGCTCGTGAGCACGCGATTGCCGTTCACGCGCACCATGCTGCCATTGCGCTCGAGGCTCATGATCGTCGCGACGCCGCCCGGGGTGTTGAGGAACTGGGTCGGCGGATTCACCTGGAACGGCCGCATCGCCAGATTCAGGGTCGCGCGTACGGGAACGTCGCTCAGGTTCCGCACGCGATAGCTCAGCGCGAACGCGGCTTCACCGTCGATGTGCGAACCCTCATTCAGACCGAAGGCGGTGGTCTCGAGCTCGAGACTGTCGACACGCCACGTCACGATCGGAATCGGCAGGTCGCCATCCTCCAGCGACTGCCGCGACGTTACGTCCGCCCACGTCCTCAGCCTGCCGCCGACGCGCAGGAACGGCTCGATCGAGAACTGCGCCTTGCCCGTCTCGAACGCGCCGTCCTCGCCGAGCAGACCCTCGTCGCGATCGCCCATGAGCCCGACCACGGCCCAGTAGGATTGCTCGCCGCTCAGGCCGCGGGGGTAGCTGCCGCGCGGGGCATGCTTCGCGATCGCGGCGTAGAAGTTCTCGAGCGTCGCGCCGAACTCGAGCGGCTGGAGCGCCAACTCGGCGATACCGATGCCGCGGGCGGCCGGCGCCTCCAGGGTCCTCACGCTCAGGAAGCGGGCTTCGGACTCAGGCAGCCACAGCCAGTCGCGGCCGCCGTTGCCGTTCCTCACCGTGCGCAACTCCGTCCAGCGCCGGGCATCGGTCGAGCCCTCGACCCCGTAGTTCGAGGCCGAGAGATTCGGCCCCCAATCGATCACGAGGCCGCCGAACTCACGCCCCTCCCCCAGATCGAGCGTGAGCGCAGGCCGTGGATCGCCTGGGGCACTCCGCCACCACGTGGCGACCGCGCCGTCGGCAGCGAGCGCCGGTCTATGCGCGGGGGCGGACGACGACGCGCTGGCCCGCGGCTCGGGTGGCGTGCCACCGGCAGGGCGCAGCGTTTCGATCGACAGGTCGTCGAGCCACACGGTGCCCTTGCCGCCGGTGCCGGCGGTGACCGCGAATTCGATCGCCGCGACATGTCGCAGCTCGCCCGGGTTCGGGCCCCACGCGAACGAGATCTGACGCTGCTTCGTGGCCAGCGTGTCCCAGTGGGCGGGGAACGCGAGCCGGCGGCGGTTGTACCACCACACGTCGTCGCCGCTCGCGTCGATCAGCTTGAATTCCAGATCGTTCGGCGTGCACGTGCCCTTCACCGTGAACCGGAACTTGTAGTTCTGGGGCACGTCGAATGACACCGCGCGATGCGCAACGGCGTAACCACCGCCCCCGCCGAAGTCGAAGTCAAGCCGCAGCGCCTTGCCGTGTGCGCCGGCGTCGCTGCTCAACTTCAGCTTTACGCCATCCGCGGGGTGCGCGGACCAGGCGGAGATGTCTTCGAAGTCGTCGATCGTGGTGCGCGAGCCGATGGCCGTCGCGACGGGCGTGGTGACGGCGAAGGCGGGCGCGGCAGCGGCACTCGCGGCGGCGGCGCTGGCGGCGGCGCACATCACCAGCGTCACGACAACTCCGCCGGTCACCGACAGCCTCATCCCTTGACGCTCCCCAGCATCACGCCGCGGATGTACGCGCGCTGCAGCACCAGGAACACTGCCATGACCGGCAGCAGCGTGAGCACGCTGCCCGCCATCATGAGCTCGGTGTCCTGCACGTGCTCGCCGACGAGGTTGGCGAGCGCGACGGGCAGCGTGTACTTGCGGTCGTCGCTGAGGATGATCAGCGGCCACATGAAGTCGTTCCACATGCTGAGGAAGATGAACGTGGCGAGCGTGACGAGGATCGGCTTGAGCAGCGGCATCACGATGGTCCAGAAGATCCGCAGCTCGCCGGCGCCGTCGATGCGCGCGGCGTCGAGCAGGTCGTCGGGGATCGACAGCGCGTACTGGCGCACCATGAAGATCGCGAAAATCGGCGCCAGCCCGGGGATCATGGCGCCCCACAGCGTGTTCACGAGTCCCATTTTCTGCAGCATCAGGAACAGCGGCAGCATGCCGACCTGGCCGGGGATCACGAGCGCCGCGAGCAGCAGCCGGAACGTCGCCTCGCGGCCGGTGAACCGCAGCTTCGCGAACGCGTAGCCGGCCATGCTGTTCAGCAGCACGGCGATCGCCGTGGTGCCGACCGCGACGATCGTGCTGTTCAGCAAATGCCGCGCGAGGTCGAGCCGCGTGAACAGCGCAATGTAGTGGGCGAACGTGGCGTGGCTCGGCAGCAGCCGCGGCGGGAACGTGTTCGCCTCGCCCGCGGGCATGAACGACGCCGACAGCATCCACAGCAGCGGCGCCAGTGTGGCGACCACGCCGAGCGCCAGCAGCACGTGCAGTACGAACGACGGGGCGGCGCGCTTCATTCAGGCCTCGCTCCGGCGCTGGATCTGGAGCTGGATCATGGTGCCGATCAGCATGATCACGAACAGCACGAACGCGATCGCGGCGGCGACGCCCATGCGCCACCAGCGGAACCCCTCCTGGTACATCAGCAGCACGACGGTGGTGGTGCTCTTGAGCGGGCCGCCCTGAGTCATGACGTAGGGCTCGGAGAACAGCTGGAACTGGCCGAGCATCGTCAGCACGCACACGAACAGCAGCGTGGGTCCCAACCCGGGCAGCGTGATGTGGCGGAATCGCGCCCAGCCGCTGACGCCGTCGAGATCCGCGGCCTCGTACTGCTCGTCGGGAATGCTCTGCAGGCCGGCGATGAAGATCAGCATGTTGTAGCCGAAGTTCTTCCACACCGCCATCAGGATGATCGCGGGCATAGCCCAGTGCGGGTTGCCGAGCCAGTCGATCGGCTTGATGCCGAACTGCCCGAGCGCGAAGTCGATCAACCCGTACTGCGGGTGATAGAGGTAGCGCCACACGATCGCCACGGCCACCAGCGTGGTGACGACGGGCACGAAGAACACCGAGCGGAAGAACGCCTGAAACCGTGTGAGGCGCGAGCTGACGGCCATGGCGGCGAGCAGCGACGCCAGCACCGACAGCGGCCCGCCCACCACCACGAAGTAGAACGTGTTGCCGAGCGCCTTCCAGAACTCCGGGTCCGACAGGATGCGCGCGTAGTTCCCGAGGCCCTGAAACCGCACGTTCGAGAGATCACCGATGGCGTAGAGGTCGAAGTCGGTGAGGCTCAGCACCAGCCCCGCGATCACCGGCAGGAAGAAGAATACGGTGATCAGGCCCAGCGAGGGCGCGACGAACGCCCAGCCGGCGCGGGTTTCCTGGCGCTCCCCTTTCACGGCTGCCCCGCCGCCGTATGGCGCGCGCGCTCGAGCATCCAGCGGCGCTTCTCGAGCATCTGGTTCACGTCGCGATCGAGCGCCGCCAGCGCCGAATCGGGCGGCACGTGGCCCAGCACCACCGACTCAACGCGGTCCTGCAGCTTCACCGAGATCTGCTCCCACTCGGGCACCTTGGGCGTCGACACGGTTCGGGTGAGCTGCTGCTCGAACGCACGCAGGTGCGGATCGTTGGTGAGCGCGGTGTCGCGCCACGCCTCGCGCCGCGCGGGCAGGTCGCCAGTGAGGGAACGGAACCGGAGCTGCTGCTCCGGCCGCGACAGGAACTCCACCAGCTTCCACGCCTCAGCCTTGTGCTTCGAGGCGCGGAACAGCACGAGGCTCGAGCCGCCGGCCACCGACACGCCGGGGCCGTCGGGCCCGGGCAGGGCCGCCGTCTCCCACGACGACTGCATCGCGGGCGAGATGCGGTTGCGGAACTCGCCGACCTGCCATGGGCCGCTGATGTACATCGCGAACGTGCCCCGCTCGAATTCCTGGTAAAGGTTCGCGATCGCGGTACCCGGCACGCGCGGCGCCAGGTCACGCTGGAACAGGTCGATGTAGAACTGCATCGCGCGGCGGTACGCCGGCCCCTCGAAATCGCCGTGCGTGCCCGTCGAATCGAGCAGTGTCGATCCGGTCTGGAGGCCGAACACGATCCACGGCGTGTATTCATTGGTCGGCAGGAAGATCGCGTAATGATGCGGCCCACCCTGGCGTTTGATGACCTCCATCGCCTGGCGCCAGTCGGCCCAGTTGGAGGGCATCTCGCGATACCCGGCGCGGGCGAGCAGGTCCTTGCGATAGAACAGCAGGCGCGTGTCGACGTACCACGGAATGCCGTACGGCACGCCGTCGAGCACGTTGGTGTCCCAGATGCCGGCGAAATACGCGCTCTCGGGCACGGCGGTGGACGCGCGCAGATAGGCATCGAGCGGCTCGATCGCGTGGAGCGCGCCGAATTCCGCGATCCAGGTGTTGCCAAGCTGCGAGATGTCGGGCGTGGAGCCGCCGACGTGGGCCGTGAGCAGCTTCTCGTGTGCGGCGCCCCACGGAATCTGCTGGACGAGCACATGGATATTTGGATTCTCGCGCTCGAAGTCGTGCACCAGATCCTGCACCACCTCGCCCTCGCGGCCCATGGCCCAGAACCGCAGCGTGACGGGGCCGGGGCCGGACTGCGGGTGGCAGCCGGCGAGCGCGGCGCAGGCGAGCAGCAGCATGATCGCCGCCGCGTGGGCCAGTCGCACGGTCGAATGGGGTCGCATCATGGGACCTGCACGCAACACCGGAGGGGCCGCATCGCCGGACCTTACCGCAACGCCGTCCGTGCCCGCATCATCGCGGCGCCCGGTCCAGCCAGCCGCCCGTAAATCCCGCGGCGCGCAGGCCGCGGATGACGTGCGGGTTCTTCCGCATCGTGCGCCACACCAGGTCCGAACGATAGTTCTCGGTCATGGCGAGAATTGGACCCTCGTCGATGCCGAGGTAGTCGGTGTCGTACCAGCCGGCGCCCTGGACCACGTGGCCGGCGGAAACGCCGGCGGCGGAATCCCGCAGCGTAGGATTCACGGCGTCGACGAACCCGTAGCGTGTGAAGCCGGCGTCGCCGAAGCGATCGCGCATCGCGACCAGCGTCGGCACCACGATCTCGGGCGCGAACGCGATCGAGCCGCCCGCGGCGCTCGGCGAGATCGTGCCGTCATCGCGCACCGTGTTGAACGTCGCGCCGCGCGGCCAGTAGGTGTGGAACTCGCGTGATCGGCCCGCGATCGTCCGGGTGCCGTCCAGCGGTCCGTCGCACGCGGTGAGTCCCCACATCCGATCCCCGTAGCCCGCCCAGTTGGCCGGGTTGTCGATCGCATAGGCATGCTGCGCCAGCGTCGCGCGCCGCGAGTTCTCGAAGTAGTCGAGCCCGCGCGCGCGCATGACGCTGTCGCGGATGCCGCGGAAGTCGACCCAGATGTGCGTGTACTGATATCCGAACAGCGGGGCGAACCCGAGGTAGTCCTGGCCGTGGAACGTGCCCCACTTGTAGCCCTCGGTGTAAGCCGTCCACGTCTTCGGGTGCACCCGGTGTGTCGTCGAGCCCAGCGCCAGGATCTGCACCAGCATGGTCTCGTTGTAGCCGCGCCAGTCGTACGGCAGGTGGCCGTGCTCCGGATCCCAGCCCAGCACGATCGTGGGCGGCCGGATCTGGGTCCACGTCCAGTCGGCGCGGTCGTAGAGCGAATCGGCGATCGCGCGAATTCTCGCTTCCCGCGGATTCGCGCGATCGAAGTACGACTGGCAGAACAACGCACCCGCGAACAGCAGCGCCGAATCCATCGTCGACAACTCGACGTCCTTGAAGCGCGCGCCGGTCTCGGGCACCAGGAAGTGATAGAAGAATCCGCGGTAGCCGGTGCTGCCCGCCCGAGCGGTGTCCTCCCGCGCGGTCCAGAAGAACTCCAGCGTGCGGAGCACGCGCTCGGCGGCAGCCTCGCGCGTGACGTAGCCGCGCTCGGCACCGATCGGGTAGGCGGTGAGCGCGAACCCGACCGCGCCCACGCTGATGAACGATTGCGTCGGCCAGCGGTCGGGCGTGAGCCCGCGCAGCGAATCGCTCAGGTCCCAGAAGAATCCGAACGTGCGGCGCTCGAGCGTGTCGAGGAACGCGGTCTGGCGCGCGCTCGGAACGAACTTGCGTGCGGGAGCCGTGGGCGTCGCGGTGGCGCCGCCGGCGTGGGCCATCGTCGCGGGCTGGCAGCCGGTGGTGATGAACAGCGCGGCCGCCATGGCGACTGCCAGCGCCCAGGCCGCGGGCGCGAGACTGGTCCGCACCGTCATCCGAGCACCACGTCCACGCGATGCACTTCGCCGTCGCGCAGCACGGGAACGCTCACGCCATCCTCCGCCACGTCGAGAGCCTCGCCGTCGAGGCTCGCCGACACCACGCGCCCCGCGCGCTTGCCGCGGCGCTCCACACGCACCTCGTAGCGTCCCGCGGTTCCCGGCACGCGCCAGTCGAGCTCATAGCCCGGCCAGTCGTCGGGGATCCGCGGCGCGATCACCAGCGTGTCGCCGCCGTGCCACGTGACCCCCAGCACTGATTCGATCGTGACGCGCAGCATCCAGCCCGCCGAGCCCGTGTACCAGGTCCAGCCGCCGCGGCCGACGTGGGGAGCGGCGCCGTACACGTCCGCCGCGATCACGTACGGCTCCACGCGATAGTTCGCGATGCGCGCGGGAGTGCGGGTGTGGGTGACGGGGCTCAGCATCTCGAGCAGTGGTGCCGCGCGGTCGCGGCGGCCCAGCTCGGCCAGCGCGCGCACCACCCACAGCGCGGCGTGCGTATACTGCCCGCCGTTCTCGCGCACGCCGGGCACGTAGCCCTTGATGTAGCCCGGGTCGTGCGGAGTGTGCTCGAACGGCGGCGTGAGCAGCCGGATCAGCCCTTCCGCCTCCGACACCAGCAGTTTCTCGACCGCATCCATCGCCCGCCCGGCCCGCGCCGGCGGCACCGCACCGGAGATCACCGACCATGCCTGCGCCAGCGCGTCGATGCGGCATTCGTCGCCGGTCTTGGAACCGAGCGGCGTGCCGTCGTCGTAGTAGCCCCTGCGATACCAACCACCGTCCCAGCCGCCGGACTCGAGCGCGGCCACGAGTTTCGCGCGATGCTGCGCGTAGCGTGCGGCGCGGGCGGTGTCGCCGCGGCGTTCGCACGCCGGGATGAAGCCGCCGAGCACGGCGTGGAGGAAGAACCCCATCCACACGCTCTCGCCGCGGCCCTCGCGCCCCACGCGGTTCATGCCGTCGTTCCAGTCGCCGGTGCCGAACAACGGCAGACCGTGGGCGCCGGTCGCGAGCGAGCGGTCGATCGCGCGGCAGCAGTGTTCGTACACGATCCCCGCCCGGCCGGCGTCCGTCGGTTCGAGCAGCGCCTCGTCCTCGCCCGGCTCGAGCTGGCGCGCCCTTAGGAAGGGTGCAGACTCGTCGAGCACGCTCCAGTCGCCGGTCTGGTCCACGTAGTTCATCGCCAGATACGGCAGCCATAGCAGGTCGTCCACAAAGCGCGTGCGCAGCCCGCGATCCGACGGCGGGTGCCACCAGTGGAGCACGTCGCCCTGCGCGAACTGGTGGCCGGCGTGCAGCAGCACCTGGCCGCGCGCGAGCTCGGGCGCCCACATCGTCAGCGACATCGCGTCCTGGAGCTGGTCGCGGAACCCGTACGCGCCGCCCGACTGGTAGAACGCCGACCGCGCCCAGATCCGGCACGCCAGCGTCTGGTAGGCGAGCCAGCCGTTCGCCATGAGATCGATCGCGGGCCGCGGCGTGGAGATTCGCACCCCCGACACGAGCTCCGCCCAGAACGCCCGCACCTCGGCGAGCGCCGCGTCGATCGCGCCCGGCGCGCGGTAACGGCGCGCGAGCGCCCACGCCGCGGCTGGATCGCGCGCCTCACCCAGCAGGAATGTCACGACGCCCGTGGCGCCCGCGGCCACGTCGAGCCGCGCGCGCAGCGCGAAGCACGGCTCGCGATCGGTGCCGGTCGCTCGGTCGAGATCGCGGCCCTCGGCGACCGCCCGGGGCGCGGCCACCGTGCCGCGCGTGCCCAGGAACGACGCGCGGTCGCCGGTGAAACCCGGCCGCGGCGCGCCGGCGGGCAGCACAGCCGCGGCGAACGCGGAGCTCGCGGGCAGCGTGTCGCGCTCGCGGCGCCGCGCGAGCAGCACACCCGCGTCGGTATCCCACGTCGTGATCAGGGTACGCGCCGCGGCCCTGGGATCGTCGCCCAGGACCAGGCGCTGATACGAATACACCGCGAGCCGCCGCGGCCTGGAACCCAGGTTCGTGATCGCGACCGACACCACCTTGAGCGGATCCTCGCGCGGCACGAACAGCGTGGTGTCGTGTTCGAGCCCGTGGCTCGCGTGGGTGCAGCGGGTGTAGCCGAAGCCGTGGCGCACCTCGTAGCCGGCGGCCGCCGGAGCCGGACCCGGCAACGGCGACCAGTATTCGCCGGTGTCCTCGTCGCGCACGTACCACGCCTCGCCGTGCGGATCGAGCAGCGGATCGTTGCTCCACGGCGTGAGCCGGTACTCGCGGCTGTTGCCGCTCCACGTCGAGCCCGCGCCGGTCTCGCTCACCAGGGTGCCGAACGATTCGTTCGCGAGCACGTTGATCCACGGCGCCGGCGGCCGCAGCAGCCCGGCGCGGGCACGGTGCGGCAGGCGGATCACATACTCGGAACCGTCTGCCGAGAACGCGCCGTGGGCATTCCGCTCGCGCAGCTGTTCCGGGCGCGCGGCGCGCCGCGGCGGCCGCGCCGGAGCCCGCGGCGCTTCCGGAGGCGACTCGTAGTTCCGGGGCAGGCTGTCGAGCAGCGAGGCATGGCGCCCGTGCGGCTTGCCGCCGACGGGCGTGGTGCCCTGGAGCTGCGCCACCGTCGCCGCGTCGCGCCGCGCGGCCTCGGCGGCGCTCACGCCCTCGAGCGCGTGCGCCTCACGCGCGTGGGCGGCGGCGCGCTCGAACGCGGCGTTCGCCGTGGCGACGGGCCGCCGCACCAGCGCCAGCGCCTCGTCGCGCCCGGCGGCGGCACCGAGCAGCAGCAGCACCCGCGCCGTACCGCCGGGCGCGAGCCGTACGACGCGGCGCAGACTCACCACCGGATCGAGCACGTTGCCCACGGTGCCCGACAACCGGCCGCTGCCGGTCAGCGCCCGCGGCGACTCGAGACTCCCACCGCGGCCCACGAACCGCTCGCGGTCGGTCTCGTGCTGAACGGCCCCCGGCCCCGGCATGGCGTGCACGAGCCAGGGATGCGTCTCATCGGGGCTGCGCGGGCGGCGGCGCACCAGCAGTGCGCGCTCGGCGGCGGCCCATTCGGTCTGTAGAAACAGCTTGGAGTACGCGGGGTGCGCGGCATCGGCCGCGGCGTCGTGCAGCACCACCTCGGCGTAGCTCGTGACTTCGATGCGGCGCGCGCGGCGCGAACGGTTGTGCAACGTGACGCGGCGCACCTCGAGCGGCAGTCCCGGATCGACGCAGACTTCGAGTCGCGACTCGATGCCGTGATCGCGGCGCGCGATTTCGAACACCCCCGGCCGCCAGATCGCGTCGTACGCCTCGGGCGCCGACCGCACGGGCTCGTGGCCCGCCGACCACACCTGGGCGCCGTCGAGATCCCGCAGATACACGAGTGTGCCCTCGCGATCCTCGATCGGATCGCCGGCCCAGCGCGTGAGCGTGGTCGCCCCGCACGTCGTCACGCCGGTGCCGTAGGCGGTGATCACCGCCTGGAACGCGGCGTCGCCGAGCACCGCCGCGGGCGTCAGCGGCGTCCGGGGTCCGGTCACGCCCGGGCTAGGCGGCGCGACTTCGATCGTGGACATGAGGGGTGGACTCCGTCCCGCGGACCGCAACGGACCGTGGGACCGGCGAAATGGAACGGGCGGGCGTACGGCGCAACCGCGGTCAGCGCAGCAGCACGCACTTCTGGAGCTGGGAACGATTGCCGGCATCGAGCCGGTAGTAGTACACGCCACTCCCGAGCCCGCGGCCCCGGAGCGTCACCACCTGATTGCCTGCCGGCCGCACCCCGTCGACGAGCCGCGCGACTTCGCGTCCGGTCACGTCGTAGACGCGCAGCGTGACGTGCTCCGTAACCGGCAGCCGGAACCGGATCGAGGTCTCGTCGCGGAACGGATTCGGCTCGCTGCGCAGCAGCAGCAAGTCGCCCGCCACGGCGGGCCCCGGCACGTCCGTGGTGGTGCGCAGGAAGCCCGCCTTCGCGAGGCCAACCTGCACGTAGGAGTTCTGCATGAAGCGGTCCCAGATCGAGCTGTTGAGGTAGTTCTCGATCATCAGCACCATCGGGCCCTGATCGATGCCGAGGAAGTCGGAATCGTACCAGGGCGTGCCGGTGAGGTTGAACGCGTCGCGGAACCCGTACGTGCCCCATAGTTGGGGATACGCGTTCCGCATGTTGCGAATCGCGGGGATCGAGATCTCGGGCGCGAACGGCAGCGAGCTGGTCGCCGCGGTCGGAGAGATCGTGCCGTTGTCGGTCTGCGCCGGCGGCGCGCCGTGCGCGTTATAGCCGCCCGGGTCATCGCTGGCCGTGAGACCCCACAGGCTGTCGCTGTAGCCCGTGAAGTGGCCGGGGTTCGCGATGCAGTAAGCCCGCTGCGCGAGTGTGGCGCGGCGCGAGTTCTCGAAGTAGGTGATGCCCTTGCCGCGCATGTACGTGTCGGCAATGTAGCGGAAGTCCACCCAGCAGTGCGAATACTGATGACCAAATAGCGGCGGGAAGATCACGTAGGTCTGGCCATACTGGGTTTGATAGTTATAGTTGCTGGTCCAGGTGTTCCACGGATTGCCGGAGCCTGCGGTTGCGGGATGGGTCGGGGAACCGAGCGCCAGGATGTAGATGATCATGCCCTCGTTGTAGCCAACCCATTGTCCGTAGCCGGCGAAGCCGGGGCCGCCCGGCTGAAAACCCATCAGGATGCCGGGGTTGAGGTTCTGCATGAACCGCCAGTCGGCCCGGCGGTAGATCGAATCCGCCCGCGCGCGAATCAGCGTCTCCAGCGAGTCGGTGCTCGAGAAGTACTGGCGCGCGTGCAGCATGCCCGCGAACAGTAGCGCGGTGTCGATCGTCGACAACTCCGAGTCGTAGGTGCGCCCACCCGTATTCATGTCGAGGAAGTGCCAGAACAGGCCTTTGTACCCGATCGTCCCGCTCACGCTGTTGCCCTGCGGAAAGTTCCAGAACGTATTGAGCGTGGTGAGCACGCGGTCGCGGCCCTGATCGCGCGTGATCCAGCCGTGATCGATGCCGACCGTGATCGCCGACAGGCCGAATCCGACCGCGGCGATGCTCGCCGGCGAGCCCGACGTGCTGCGGTCGCGGACCAGCCCGTTGCTGGGGTTGGCCTCGTTCCAGAAATACGAAAACGCCCGGTGCTGGACGCTGTCGAGCAGTGCTTCGGTGGTCTGGGCGCTCGCGGCCGTCGTGAACGTGAGCAAGGCTGCGAGTGCGAGGAGCGTGCGTATCATGAGTACCCCTGATGCGGCAGACCGGCGGGAACATTCCCAGCCGGCGAATTGGTTCAGAACGTCAAACCCACCGACACTCGATGGGTGCTGCCCAGCCGTCCCTGGTCGGCCCACGCGTAGTCGAGCCGGTATGCGTACACGTCAATCTTACCCTGAACGCCGCCGCCAGCTGTCAGGCCGACCTCGGATTCGGGTAGAAACGCATTCTGATAGCCCAAACGCAGGGCAAACTGGTTGCGATAGGTCAATTCGGCGCCCGCGCTCATGCTCTCGGCGTTGTCGTTGGGGTGGAATGCGTCGACCGCAAGATTGAGCCGTGTCGCGGGATTGATCCGCACCGGCAGGCCGAGCCCGACCCGGAACAGCAGCGGCACCGAGAACGGGTCGGTGAACTCCTCCGCCGGCAGCTGTCCGTTGTCGCCGAACACCGAGGGGTCCTGGTCGTACGTCACACGCAGGTCGCGCCCGCCGTAGCGTCCCTGGGTGCCGAAGTTCGACAGGCTGGCGCCCAGATGGAGGCCGTTCTCCGAGGTGCGGAACAGCGTCCCGATGTTGATCACCGAGGTCGTCAGCGAGGTGTGCCAGATCGTCTCCTGGACGTACGAGAACTGGATGCCGGCCGAGAACCTGTCGGTGATCTCCTTGCCGTAACCCAGGCCGATCGCGACATCCGACACGCGGTACAGTTCGCCGGTGCCGAGCGGAGCGCTCACCGTCCGCACCTCGATGTCGCCCGAGTTGAGCGACGTCACCGAGGCGTAGCCGTTGCCCCACTTGCCGAGCGGCAGCGCCCCCGTGATGTGGTCGTAGGTGATGCCGGCGATCCACGCGCTGTGCGAGACCAGCAGCGCCGCGCCGCCCTCGCGTCCGATCGCCGCCGGGTTGTAGTACACGGCGTCGAGTCCGTAATCGAGCGACACGCCGGCGTTGCCCATCCCGGCGATGCGCGCGCTCGGCTCGATCAGCAGGAAGTCACCGACCGTCGTGCCCGACTTGCTCTGGGCCTCCGCCGTCCGGGCGGACAGCAGCGACGTCAGGATGGCCGCGATCCACAGGTGCCGGGTCGGCGTCATTTGATCACCGCGAACTTGCCCACATAGTCGCCGATGCCCGGCGCCGCCACATGATAGACGAACAGCCCCGGTGCCACGTCCAGGTTGTCGCGTGTCCTCAGGTCCCACGCCACGAACCCGTTGTTCGAGCCGTCCTGGCGCAGCGTCTGCACCAGATCGCCGCGCACGGTGTAGATGCGGATCACCGAACCCTGCGGGATCGCGCGGAACTCCAGGCGCCGGTCGCCGCGGCCCGAGGTCGCGAACCGGGCCGGCTCGAACGACGCCGCACCCGTGTACGGGTTCGGCACCACGTACGGCTTGTCCGCCCACGCCACCTTCGCCGCGGCGGGATCCACGTGCTGCGCCTGCGTCGAGAACGTGAACACGTCGTCCGAGCTGAGCGGACGCCTCAGCCTCAGGTCGAAGACGTCGCCGGCATGCGGCGCCACGATCGGCCCGCGGAGGCCCTGCCCCAGCGTGTCGAGCTGGACACGCCACGTCACCTGCGAGTCCCGCGTCGCCACGTTCGCGAACGTCATGATGTCGATCAGTTCGTCGGCCCGGCTGAGCGTGCCGTTGTTGTCGAAGTCACGGAACCGGAAGTCGAGCTGCCGGTCGCCCTGCGGCGTGTGCGCGACGATCAGGAACTTGGCGGGCTTGGCCTGGAACCCGATGCCGGCCACGATCGCCGTGTCCTTCACCACGTCGTAGAACGTGATCGTGATGTCGTCGGGGTAGCCGGGCCGCCGGAAATTGCTCCCCAGCGTCTTGGAGTAGATCACCGACAATCGCGTGTTCGTCCGCCCGACGTTGCTGTCCGGCTCGAACCCGGTGCGCGTCGGATCGACGGTGGTCTCGGGCGCGTTCACGATCACCGGCAGCAAGCCGTCTCCCACCGGGCCGATGCCCTCGCCGTTCAGGTCGGTCCCGGACCCGAACAGCCTGGTCCCCGCGGTGCTGTCGAACATCGCGTACGACGTGGCGCGGATGCTGTCGGAATCGGGCGTCGCGAATGTGATCTTGAATACGTGGTCCTGCGGAATCAGGTTCGAGTCCACGATCCGGAGCGCGACCTGCCCGCTGCCGCGGCCTGCGACGTGCGCGGCGGTGTCCACTGTGGCACCGACGAAGCCGGGCACCATGGGATTCGGCCGCACCGCGACCGCGTTCGGCGGCAGGATCAAGCCGCCGCGCGGCGTGCGCGACACCGAGATCGAGTTCTCGGACGGGTAGAACGCCAGCGAATCGGGCACGCCGTCGGGCGAGCCGTAGTCGTAGGAGGTCACGGCGTAGTAGTACTGCTGCCCGTTCACGGCCGAGGTGTCGGTCCAGGTGTGCGTGATGCCGGTCTCGTTGCCGAGGAAGTACGCGACGCCATCCACGGTCTTCTTCGAATAGCCCTGGCGCCCGTCCTTGAGGTCGAACTGGATGATCGGTTTGCCATTCACCGGCAGCGGATTGCCGCGGCCGCTGGTGAGCACGTGCGCGTCGAGGAAATCGGGGTCGGTCGCGCGGTAGATGCGGTACCCCTCGAAGTCGTTGACGAACGACACCGGGTCGATCGAGCGCTCGGCGACGTCGTCCCACGACAACCGCACCTTCCCGTCGCCGGCCTCGGCGCGCAGCGTCGGCTGCTGCGGCGGCACCGCGAACTGGTAGTTCGCGGTGTAGATCTGCTGCACGGTATGGATCGTCTCGCGCAGCTCCGACAGGTCCGCGGCATAGGACAGCGCGAGGCTGAACCGCTCGCGCTTGCCGGCCTCGAGCCGGAACGGGCCCGACGCGAACAGGAATCCGATGTTGTAGTTCGCCGCGACCGCGGAATCGAATCGCGCCGCCGGGTTCAGGTCGGTGAAGTGCTCGTACAACCGCTGCGGCCAGTTGTTGTTGTCGGTGAAGAACAGGATGTCGTCGGTGCGCGTATCGGGATTGCCGACACCGGCCTTGATCCGGTTCATCTTGAAGCCGGTGAGGCCGATCTGGTCGGACTCGTTGAGGTCGGTGCGATCGAAGTTCGGCTCGCCCTCGGTGGGGATGCCGTCGCCCTCACCGGTGTCGTGCGTGTCGGGGATGCCGTCGGCGCCGACGTCGTTGAGGTCGGCGGTCCAGTCCAGGTCCTCGTCCCCCGTCCACCAGCGCCCGGCACGAAACGCCGGCCGGTTGTCGAGCAGCCCGTAGTACGCCTCGAATTTCGCGAGATCGTAGTGCGCCTCGACGTAGGCGCGGATCGCCGGCTTGCCCTCGATCAGCGTGCCCGGACCGCCGTCGCGCTTCTCGTCGGTGATGCCGTCGCCGTCGTTGTCCACCCCGTCGAACGGATTGCCGGGGGTCTCGAGGTACGAGTAGCCCATGTAGCCGGTCGGCGAGCAGCGGCCCGCGAGATCGACGCCGTGCCCGTAGGTGTCCCACGTGTACACCAGGTTCAACCCCAGCGACTTGTCGAAGAACGCATTGTCGTCGTCGGATTCGTAGACGCCGTCGCACGACAACGCCGAGCCGCCGACGCCCGAGTCCATGTAGAGCCCGAACACGACGTTGTCGTCGTAGGTCGTGGTGCCTTCGTTCGTGATGTCGTAGTGCCAGAAGATCACGTTGCCGGCCTGCGGATTCGACCACTGGAATCCACGCACCTCGACGCGCAGCCCGAGCCCGTGGCGACTGAGATCGGTGCTGTCGGGATTGAAGTCGAACGCGTCGTAGAAATCATCGTCCATCACCGTGAACGATTCCTGGTCCGCCGCCGGGCGTTTGCCGAAGTAGCCGTCCCACGAGCCGCTCCAGCCCGGATCGTCGGGGTCGATGAGCTTGTCGGGCCAGCGGTTCGGCCACGTGCGCGGGTCGTTGCTGATCGCGGGCGACCGGCCGCGGTTGATCGTGGGGTCGGCCTGGGAAAATCCGGGCCGCGGCTCGAAGCGCATCACGCGGTTGAAGTACGGGCTGATGCCCTGCCGCTCGCGGAAACCGGTCTCCATGATGTACGCGTCGAGGCCGCTGTTCTGCCGGACCTTGGCGAGCACGAACGGCGTGACGCCGTCCGAGTAGTTCATCCCGCTGCCCTTCGGCGCCTCGGCGGAGTGGAACACCGACAGGTCCACGTTGCCGGGATCCGCCGGGTAGTCGCCGACCATGCCGAAGTTCCAGAACACCGTGCGCAGGTTGTTCGCGTCGTGGGTGCCCGACCGCTCGGCATCGATGCGGCCACGCTCGGCGGGCGGCTGCGAGGTGGCGCCGGCGGGCCGCGGTGGCGCGGAGTGCTTCGCGGCGGCGGCCGGACCCGCCGCGGCGCACAGCGCCAGCGCCGCGGTGATCGCCGCCGCCCACCGCGCGCGCATCACTGCCCCACCTGCATGCTGACGCCGAGCTGGACCTTCCGCGGCGCGAAGAACCGGGTCGGATTCGCGAGCTGATCCGCGTCACGGACCAGGTCCGCCGTGGGCGCGTAGTACGGGCTGCCGGTGGTGTCGAACACGTAGCCGTTGAAGTACCGGGTGTCGAACACGTTGAACACGCGCGCGAACGCGCGGACGGCCCCCGGGCCGCGGCCGAACGTCTTCTCGCCCCGCAGGTCCACGGCCATCGAAGCCGGGTGGCGTCCGGAGTTGTCCTCGAGCCCGAAGCCGAACCCGACAGCACGCACCGGAGTGTAGGGCTGGCCGCTCGCCACGCGTACGACGGCGCTCAAAGAGAACCCGCTGTCGCGCGACGCCTCGACCGTCGCGTTGAGCGTATGACGCTGGTCCCAGTTGAACGGCACCTGCCGCGGCCGCGGATCCTCGCCCGCCGACGCGCGGGTCGCGGTCTCGCGCGGGTCGCTGGAGTTGCCCTGCGCGAGCTGCCAGGTGTAGTCGATCGAGCTGCTGAACAGGCCACGGCGGCGCTGCGACAGCGCGATCGTCACTCCGGTCACGCCCCCGAAGTCCACGTTCGTGAGCCGCGCGTACTCGGCGCCGTTGTAGGTGGTGACGAACTGGACGCCCAGCAGGTCACGGATGTCCTTGTAGAAGATGCCGGTGTCGAGCCCGAGCCAGTCCGTGAGCCGCTGTTTGTAGCCGAACTGATACTG
The DNA here is from genome assembly GCA_038231135.1 of Candidatus Eiseniibacteriota bacterium. Taxonomy (GTDB): domain Bacteria; phylum Eisenbacteria; class RBG-16-71-46; order RBG-16-71-46; family RBG-16-71-46; genus JANLWX01. The sequence goes on from JBBRLX010000008.1 coordinate 94,483, forward strand.
CACGGTCTTCTCGGGCTTGATGTCGGGATTGCCCATCACGCTGAAGTTCGGGACATCCGCCTGCAGATCGCTCAGCACCCCGTAGTTGGAATTGGTGAACACGTCGCCGATCGACGGCATCTGGTAGAAGTGGCCATAGGCGAAGAACAGCGACGCGTCGCTCGTGACGGGGTACGACACGCCGACGCGCGGCGAGATCGAGTACTTGGCGGACGTGCGGACCGGATGCGACAGCGGCGCGCCCTGGATCGAGTTCGCGGGATTTTCGAGGTCGCTCGGCAGGCTGGACCGGGCGTCGAAGAAGTCGAACCGGAATCCCGCGCGCACGCGCAGGTCGTTCCACTCGCCATCCTCCTGCGCGAACGCGGCGCCGATCAGCGGCGAGTTGAGCTGAACGCCCGGAAATTTCGGCGGGTCATGGTCGTAACGCGCGAGGAACTGCCGCCCGGTGAGGGAATCCGTCACGTACGACAGCACTCCGGGACTGCCGAATTTCACCTGCGGCCACTGCATCTCGGCGCCGAGCTTGAGCGTCTGGTCGCGGTTCACCTGGTGCGTGAACGACGACTTCGCCACGATCGCGTCGGTGTTCTGCTTGAACCGGTTGAGGTCCACGCCCTGGACGAACGCGTCGTACAGGAACCCGGGCACGTTCTTCGGCGGACCCGCGAGGTCGTAGCGCGGGTCGTACAGGTTGTCGAACGCGAGGTCCTTGTAGTCGAAGTAGTTCTGCCGCAGGCTCACGTTGTAGAACGTGGCCTTGCTGACCGTGTGCGTGACGTCGACGCCGTGCGCGACCGAGAACGTGTGCTGCCGGGTGAGACCCTCGGGGTCGAACCGGTAGTTCCAGTCGGCGCGGCGCGAGTCGATGTAGTTGACGATGGCCTGATAGCCGATCTCGACGTTCGGGATCGACCGATTGGTGACTTTGCCGATGCCCGACCACTCGCGCGAGAAGCCGAGCGGCTCCTGGCCCAGGTCGCCGTCCGGGTTGGTGGCCTTGGCGACCGGATTCCCGGTCGGGGTCAGCCACGGCGTGTAGACCCGCGTGCCGCGCACGTAGTCGTCGAACAGGTGGTAGCTGCCGCTCGTCAGATACGTGGTCTTCGGCACGAACAGCGGGCCGCTGGCGCTGAGCTGGTAGTTCTGCTCGCCCGCCGGCCAGAACGCGTAGCGCGGCTGCGGGATGAATGACCGGAAGAACACCGGAGTCGAGGACGGATCCCGGCGCGCCACGTCGTACAGGAACCCGCCGCTCAGCACCTCGCCGTCCCAGCGGAACTTCTCCGAGCCCCGCCGCAGCACCGCGTTCACGACGCCGCTCATCGCCTGGCCGTACTCGGCGTCGAACGTGCCGCTGATGACCTGTACCTCCTCGAGCAGCGAGCGGTCGATGCGCAGGCTCGACTTGTTGTCGTAGGCGTTGTTCACCGACACGCCGTCGACCTGGAACTGCACCTCGCCGCCGCGGCCGCCGCGGAAGTGCAGATCACCGCCCTGCGACACCACGCCCGCCTGGAGATTGACGATCTCCTGCAGCTCCTGCACCGGCAGGGCGTGGATCTGGGAGCGCGTGATCGTGGCGGTGCTTGACGTCTGCTTCAGGTCGACCACCGGGCGCTGCGCGCTGACGACGACCTCGGTCATCGCGATCGGCGCCTCGTCGAGCGTCACGTCGAGGGTCGCGGTGTTGTCGGCCGACACCTCGACGCCGGTGACGGTCGTCGCGCGATAGCCGAGCAGCCCGACCTTCACGTCATAGGCGCCGGCGGGGATGTTGAGGATGACGTAGCGGCCGTCGGCATCGGTCAGGGCTCCCAACCGGGCGAGCGGCACTGCGATATTGACCCCGGCGAGCGGCTGCTTCTTCTTGTCGACCACGCGTCCCGACAGCTTGCCCGTGGTGCCGGCCAGCGCGGATGTGGAAATGGCCAGCCACCCCATGGCAAGCAGCACCCCCGCCATGGAGGACGCGCTGCGCAGCACAATCGACCGGTGCCCGGCGTTCACGGGGCTCCCCTGCTTCATGCGTTCATGCGCGGCCGTGTCGATGGGAACGGGACGGGCACGCATGCCCGTCCCTCACCCGAAACTCTCACTTGAGAACCAGCATCTTGCCGGCCAGTGAACCCCCCGCGGCTCCGGTCACGGGATCCGTGATCCGCAGCCGGTACAGATAGATCCCGGCGCCGAGGCCATTGCGGGCGAACGACGACTTGCGGTCACCCGCCAGCTGGAGCCCGAAGTCGCGGTGCGTGACGATGCGGCCCTGCAGGTCGAACACCTCGAGCCGCACCTTGGACGCACGCGGCAGAGAGTACTGCATCACCGTAAGCTGGCGGAACGGATTGGGATAGTTGCCGATCAGCGCCAGTCTCGCCGGCAGCGCACCCGGATCCCCAACCCCGCTGATGAACGAGTTCACGTCGAAGTAGGCGGTGGCCGGACAACATTCGTCCTCGTATTCACGCCCCCACCACGTGCGCGTGCCATAGCTGTCGGTGATGGGACTGAACGAGTCGCCGTCGAGCATGTCGATGCCGATGTAGAGCGGCAACGCGCTCAGGCCGTGCGGGAAACCGAGTGCCGTCATGTTGATCGCGAGCTCGGCGGTATAGCCCTGATCGGGCGTCGTGCCCGTGGTGTCGACCGTGGTGCCGGGCTTGAGCTTGAGCGCGATGCGCGCCGCGTGCGCGGTGTCGCGCAGGAACGGCAGGTAGTCGTCGAGCAGCAGTGAACCGCCGGGTCCGACATGGAAGCCCAGCCGCCGCGAGATGCGCGTGCGGTCCTTGCTGCGGGCAACGGCGGTGTCCTGGATCGTGACGATGAACCCGTCCCAGCGGTCGAACAGCGGGTGCGTCTGCACCACCTGATCGCGCACGTCGAAGCCGATGTAGAACGTGTCGGCCTTGAATGCCCAGTGAATCGTGGCATCACCGGGATCGACGACCGGCGCCAGGCCACCGTTCACCGGGGGCTGGTAGAAACCCGCGCGCCACTTCATCACGCCGGGATAGGTGTTGCGCACGTCGAAGTCGCCGTAACGCATGTCGAAGTGCTGGGAGGTCTGCCACGCGGCATCGGTGAGGAAGCCGTCGATCACCGGCGGCGGGTAGTTGCCGAGGTTGGGAATCCGCACCTCGGGACCGATGGTGGGCACCGCGCCGGACGCGACGTTCACGTCGGGGCGCGCCATGATGCGCACTTCGTCGTAGTTCATCTGGTTGCCCCACGGCCCCTGCCACCATGCGCGGTTCACGCTGAACCGCGCGCCGTTGAGCGGCCACAACCAGTCGGTGTCGTAGATCGACAGGTTCCACTCGATGATGTCGCCGTTGGCGGCCGATGGCGTGTACCCCATGCGTCCGACGTCGATGCGCATCTCGATCGTGTAACCCGAATCGGGCGAGGCGTCGGTGTTCGACTGGCCGCCGCGCACCTTCGTCACCGCGTCCCAGGCCTGGATCTCGTCGGCGGTGCGAGCGGTGGAATCGTTGTTGGAGCTCCAATAACCGCGGAACGAGGGGACCGCACCCGGGGCGTTCAGCGCCGGGATGTCCGGATGCCACCACGAATAGAAGTATTCGACCGGGCCATGGATCGAGGCGTTGGGATCACGATGATCCTTGAGCGCCATCAGGATGCCGTCGAACCGGTTGAAGTCCACCGAGCCGCCGACCGAGCTGTCCCGGCACGTGATGCCAAGGTACAGCTGGTCGCCGCTCACGAGGAACTTGACGGTGGCGGACGTGCTGTCTTTCGCGATCTTGCCGGCTTCCTCCTTGAAGCCGCTGCCGGGGTCGCCGTTGTCGACGCCGTAGCGGATCGTCCAGCTCTGGGCGGTCGCCCACGCCGGCTCGCCCAGCACGCCGTCCAGTGTGATCGGCTGGCCGTTCGTGTTGCGCGCCCAGATCGCATCCTGGCGCGGCGCCTGCGCGAAGGATGGCATCGCCAGCGCCGTACAGGCGCCCGCGAGCAAAAATACCGACAGGATCCGCTTCATAGACTCCTCCTGAAAGCGACGGCGCACCGTACGGACCTCTGCCACGAACGCAACGGCGGTTCGCGGCTGCCTGGCCCGGACGGAGCCGGTGACAACGCGGCTCGATGGAAACGGTGGAATGATCATCAGCGAAACTCTTCGGTGCGCCGCTCGCGCGTCGCGGTGGTCATGCTCCCGCCGGCGGCGAACGGCTCGCCGGCGCGTGATTGCGGGGTGATCGCCCGGGCGGATCCGCAGGATTGCCGGATCACGAGACTGGTGGGCAGCACCTCATGGCGGTGCGCCTCGGCCGGCGCGCCCGCGCGCGTGCGGTGCAGCAGCCGCTGCAGCGCTCGCGCACCTAGCTGAAACCGGTCCACGCGCACGGTCGAGAGCGGCGGCGACAGATAGCGCGCGGTCTCGATGTCGTCGAATCCGGCGACGGCCATGTCGTCCGGCACGCGCACGCCGGCCTCCGCCAGTGCGCGCAGCACGCCCACGGCCATGTGATCGTTCGCCACGAACACCGCGGTCGGCCGCGGATCGAGAGCGAGCAGCGCCGCCACCGCCTGATAGCCCGACGGTTCCGTGAAGTCGCCGGCGAGCTCGAGTCGGCGCGACCGCTCCGCCCCCACCTCGCGCAGGCCGGCGCGGTAGCCGGCGAGGCGCTGGCGCGCGTCGACGTTGCGCACGGGACCGGACACCGTGGCGATCGAGCGATGGCCGAGCGAGAGCAGGTGCTGGACCATCGCCTGGGCGCCCTCGACGTTCGCGATCGCCACGCTGTCGTGTTCGGTGAATTCGGTGCGCGGGTCGATCAGCACGATCGGCACGTCGCCGGCCCAGCCGCGGATCGAGCCCATGGATTCGACGTCCGGAGCCATCACGACCAGGCCGTCGATGCGGCCGCGCATCGAACGCAGCGCCGACGCCAGCTCGTCGATGCCCGAGTGCGAGCTCGACACCAGCAGGTGGAAGCCCTCGCGGCGGGCCGTGACGTCGAGGCCGCGGATGACGCCCGAGAAGAACTCGCCATGGAGGTCGGGCAGCAGCACCCCGAGCGTATGGGTGCGGTTCGTGATCAGACTGCGCGCCATGGCGTTGGGCCAGTAGTTGAGGCGCGACGCGACGGCGCGGACCTGGCTCTCGGTCGTGGTGCTGACGAGACCCTTGTCATTGAAAACGCGCGAAACCGTGGCAATCGAGACGCCTGCCTCGCGAGCCACGTCCTTGATGGTTGCCACTTGGATCTCCGCCGTTACGCTGCCGGCGAGCCACCCTGCGCGTTCGTCGCGAACACGAACGGGACGACTCCCGGCGTGTGGATGTAAACGATTACACCGAGACCGAATCATGTCAACCGAAGCGTGTCCCGGGGGGAGGTGAACAACGGCCCGCCCGACTGGGGCGGGCCGCTGCGTCACCCGATTCCCGCCTCCGGGATCCGGCGGTTGCCCGCCGGATCCGGAGCGGAAGCGGAATTACTCGATCACCACCGCGCGGGTGGTGAGGCTCTTCGCACCCTGCGTCAGGCGCACCATGTAGACACCCGGACGGAGCGCAGCACGCGCGCCGAACGAGATCGAATGGTTGCCCGCACCCAGCGTACCGACCTCGCGGAACGCCACCTGGCGGCCCGTCACGTCGTACAGCCCGAGCGTCGCGCGCTCGCGGGTGGGAAGGCTGAAGTTCACGTTCATCGGACCGCGCGCCGGATTCGGCATGATGCCGCGGAGCGCGAACGACACCGCGACGTCACCCACACCGGTCGTCGAGTGGATCGTGAACGGATCGCTCACGGCGTACTCGGATTCCGTCACCGGACCGAGATCGTCCATCGAGATTGCGTCGATCGACAGCCGCGCCGTACCCGTCTGCGTCTGCGGCACCGTCCACGCGTAGTGACCGGTGTTGGGCAGGCCCTGGGCTTCGATCTGCCACGTCTGACCATCGTCGAACGACGACATCAGCGTGACCGACTGCACCTGCATGTCGGCCGGCGTCTGCCAGTCCACCGATGCCGTGGCACCGGCGGTGAGCACCGCTCCCGCCACCGGCGAGATCAGCTGCGGCGCGCTCACGTTCACGTTCTCGATCGCCTCGAAGCAGCCACCACCGAGATCACCCGTCACCAGAATCGGTGAGCTACCGGAGTGCAGAGTAGCCTTGACGTCCGAGCGCAGGAAGCGGATGCGCAGCGTCGCGCCGCCGTTCTCGAGCTTCGGTCCCGGCGACGTCACCGGTGACACGCCGTTCAGCGTAATGGTCGAAGGGTTGATCTGGGCCGCCGTCGCGGGAGCCGTCGGCGTGAGCAGCACGGTGATGAAGTGGCTGTTTGAGCGGAGGTTCAGGTCGTGGGGCTTGAAGTCGAGCGCCACTTCCGCCGGCGTGAGGCAGGTGCTGGTGAACCGGATGTTGCTCCAGGTCGCCTTCACCGCGACGTCCAGGCCGTTGCCCAGGCGCGGCTGGAAGTACCCGCCGACGCGCGCGTCGTTCAGGATGCCCCACACGCCGTGCTGTGCTTCCTCGGCCAGGTTGCCCTTGTCGAACGACAGCGGCCCGCTGGTGTAGTTGGTTCCCTGATAGCCGACACCGTACGTGACCGTCCCGCCGTCACCGTCGGTGAGGGAGTGCGGATCGTAGCTGACTTCGAGATGGATCACCTGTCCCGCCGCGTAGTGAATTCCGAACGCGGCCGTGAACGAGTAGAACGGCAGCCGTCCGCCGAACACGGCAACTTCGCCGTCCGGGGTGCGCACGTTGAACCGTCCGTCCACGTCCTGCGAGAACCACGGCGCGATCCGGAGCCCGGCCTCACCGTTGCCGGTGCCGGAGATCACGAGATCGGTCGAGTAACGGAACTCCGAGTTGTTGTTGAAGATCGCGCCGTCGGCGCCGTTCTCGGAGAAGCTCCAGTTGTGCAGGTTCGCGAATCCGAAGCAGTCGAGATGCGCGTCCTCGATCGAGATCAGGCTCGGATAGTTGTTCGTGACCGTGACCGTGGAGGTCGGGCAGTCGTTGAAGATACGGGTACGGGTGACCGCGCTGTTCGGCACCGGAGTGGTCGAATACGCGATGTTGTTCCATGACGCGGCGGTCGTGACATCGACGCCGTTCGCGAGCCGCGGCTGGAAGTAACCGCCGACCTGCGCCGTGTTCAGGATGCCGTACAGGCCGTGCGGCGGATCCTCGGCCGGGTTGGCCTGGTCGAACGGCAACGGGCCGCTCGTGTACGACGTGCCCTGGTAGTCCACCGTATAGATGATGGTGCCCGGAGCGCCGGCGTTGAGCGAATGCGGATCGTATTCCATGCCGAGGCGGATCGTCTGGCCCTTGGCGTAGTGCAGGCCGAACGCGGCCGTGAACGAATAGAACGGCAGCCGGCCGCCGAAGCAGGCGATTTCGCCGTCGGGCGTGCGGATGTTGAAGCGGCCGTCGACGTCGGGGGAGAACCACGGCGAAATCTGGAGCCCGGCTTCGCCGTCACCGCTGCCGTTGATCGCGACGTCCGCGGAGAACCGGAACGACGAGTTGTTGTCGAACTGTGCCGACGTTGCGCCACCGTCCGCGGAGAAGTGCCAGTTGTGAAGATTCGCGAACCCGAAGCAGTCGAGGTGCGCGTCTTCGATCTTGACCGAACTGGGGTAGTTGTTCGTGACCGTGATCGTAGAGGTGGGACAGTCGTTGAAGATTCGCGTCTTGACGATCGCGCTGTTCGGCACCGGGTTCGGAGCGGCAACCGCGCTCACGACGAGTCCCACGGCCGCGACCAGCGCCAGCGTGGCACCGGTTACGAAGCTCCTGGGTGTGATCCGCTTCATGATTCCTCCAGTGAAGAGGTGTGGGGTGATGCGCAACGCGGATCCAGCAATCGGATCCTTCGGATCCGTTTCCGACGCGCGACTCGCAGGGACGTGTCGGGAGCGAGGGGGCCTGCATTCCTCGCACTCAACACGTCGCGAACATATCTGCCTGTCGCCTTCGGGAATCTAGGCGTCGGCGCAGCGCGCCCCGGCCTTCGATGTAAACGATTACACAACCGTGTTGTGGGAGCGTCAAGACAAACGTGCTGCGGACACACAAGAATCGGAGGAACGTCGGCGGGTCCGTGAGATGCGGGCAGGCTGAACGACAGTTCGAGTGAACATTGTTCGACAGCGGAGCAATGTAGCGGCGTTCGCACCCTGCGGTACTCGGAACGCTGTCGTCACGGACGCATGGGCCGGGCGACCCAGCCTCTTTAACACGTTCGCCGTGACGCGGCGGCGATTCATGGTCTCGCCGTGACGCGGTAGCGATCGGCGACGCTCAGGCTTCGATGCCGCTCGGTTCCATCGTGCCGGCCGGGACCTTCTCGCCGGCGCCCACGACCCGCGACACATCCCAGCCGCGCAGGAACAGCGCGCGCACCTCGCTCAGCAGCTTCAGCCGGTTCGCGCGCACCGCCGCATCCTCGGCGTTGACGAGGACCTGATCGAAGAACGCGTGGATCGCGGGGCCCATGCCGAGCAGCACCGGCAGGATCTCGGCATACGCGCGGCGCTCCCACAGCGGATCGGTCGCGACGCGCGCACGGTCGAGGCTCGCGGTCAACTCGTGCTCCGCGGGCTCGCGCAACGCGTCGCGGTCCAGCGCCGGCGGCAGCGGCTCGGTGACGGCCTTGAGGATGTTCCCCACGCGCTTGAACAGGATCGCGAACGGCTCGAATCGCGCGTCGGCGCGGAACGCCGCCAGCACTTCGGCACGCTCCCAGGCATCGGCGGGATCGATCCAGCCCGGCCGGGTGCGCGCACCGTCGCCCACCGCCGGCCGGGCCTCGAGCGCCGCGTCGCGCAGGTCGTAGCTCACGCCGCGCTCGTCCAGCGCCGTCTCGATGCGGCCGCGCCAGAATTCGCCCAGCTTCTTCATGATCTCGGCGTGCGGCAGGTCGTGATCGGCGGCGAACAGGCTGCGCGTGCTCTCCATGGACGCGGCCTGCATGTCGAGGTGCAGCCGCGGTTCGAGCAGCATGCGGATGACCCCGTTGCCGGCGCGCCGGACGCCGTAGGGATCCTCGCTGCCGCGCGGCACCTTGCCCGCGACGAACGCGCCCGCGACGTGGTCGAGCTTGTCGGCGATCGACAGCAGCGTGCCCGCCGGCGTCGACGGCAGCGCGTCGCCCGCCCCCGCCGGCCGGTAATGCTCGGCAATCGCGCGGCACACTGGCTCGGGCTCGCCCGCCTGGCGCGCGTAGTAGCTGCCGATCACGCCCTGCAGCGCCGCGTATTCCTTGCCGGAACCAATCATCTCGGACGTGAGGTCGGTCTTGCACAGCAGCGCCGCGCGCTCGATGGGCGCGGCGTCACCGGGCGCCAGCCGCGCCGCAAGCCACACTCCCAGCGACTGCAGGCGCTCCGCCTTGTCGCGCAGCGAGCCGAGCCCCTCCATCCACACGACGCCCGCCAGCGACTCGACCTGCTGGTCGAGCGTGCGCTTGAGATCGGTGCGCCAGTAGAACTCGGCATCCTCGAGGCGCGCCGCGAGCACCGCCTCGTTGCCGCGCCGCACCACGTCGAGACCGCGGTCGTCGCCGTCACGGATCGCGAGGAACCGCGGCAGCAGCCCCGCGGCGCCGTCGCGCCGCGCCACGGCGAAGAACCGTTGATGCTCGCGCAGCGCGGATACGATCACCTCGTTCGGCAGCTCCACGAACCGGGCGTCGAACGCGCCCTCGAATACCGTCGGCCACTCGGCGAGGAATGTGTTGATGTCGACGAGCTCGGGATCGCGCACCACCTCGCCCCCCGCACCCGCCGTGAGTCCCGCGAGCTGGCCCTCGATGCGTTCACGGCGCCGCACGGGGTCCGCGAGCACGAATGCCCGTTCCAGGTCCGCGGCGTAGTCGCGCGCGTGGCCGATCGACACCCGGCTCCGCGCCAGGAACCGGTGGCCGAACGACTCGCGGCCGGCCTCGATGCCGAACGCGCGCACCGGCAGCACGTCCTGGTCGAGCAGCGCCACCAGCCACCGCACCGGCCGGGCGAATCGCGTGTCGTCCTCCAGCCAGCGCATCGACTTCGGGAACTGGAGCTTGGTCGCGAGCGTGGCGAGGAACGCGGGCAGCACCTCGGCCGCGGCGCGGCCGGCGTGGTGCACGCTCACGCCCACGTACTCGCCCTTGGGCGTCGTCACCTTGCGGACCGCCGACGGCTCGACGCCGCGCCCCTGGCAGAACCCGAGCAGCGCCCGCGTCGGCTGCCCCGCGGCATCGAACGCCGCCTTCCAGTTGGGCCCGGTGACCTCCTCGTCGCGATCCGGCTGGCGCTCCGCGAGCCCGGTCACGGCGAGCGCGAGCCGCCGCGCGGCGCCGTAGGTGCGCAGCGACTCGAACTCGAGGCGCAGCTCCGCGAGGCCCGTGCGCGCGCCGCGTTCGAGCTGCTCGAGCGCCGGGGCGACATAGGTGGGCGGAATCTCCTCCGCGCCGATCTCGAACACCAGCTCGCGGCTCATGTCCGTGCTCCCGCGGTCGCCGTCGATGCGGAGGCGGCACCCGCCGCCGCGGCCTCGGCGGCCGCGTCGGCGGCGAGCCGGCGGCTGCGCTGCGTCTCGTCCTTGAGCAACGGATAGCCGAGCGCCCGGCGCTGGCGCACGAACGCATCGGCGGCCCTGCGCGCGAGCTTGCGCACGCGGGCGATGTAGCCGACGCGCTCGCTCACCGAGATCGCGCCGCGCGCGTCGAGCACGTTGAACAGGTGGGAGGTCTTGATCACCGCGTCGTAGCCCGGGTTCACGAGCGGCGGATCCATGCCGAGGAAACGGCTCGCCTCCTGCTCCCAGAATCGGAACATCTCGAAGTGCCCGGCGACGTCGGCCTCCTCGAAGTTGTAGCGCGAGAACTCGCGCTCGTTCTGCAGCCACAGATCGGCCCAGGTGATCGGCGGCGCCGATTGCGCGGGATCGGTCGCGTGCTCGCCGCAGCACCACACCAGGTCGTGCACGCGCTCCTTGGACTGAAGCATCATGCCGATGCGATCGAGCCCGTAGGTCATCTCGGCCGACACCACGTCCACCTCGATGCCGCCCGCCTGCTGGAAATAGGTGAACTGGGAGATCTCGGTGCCGTCCATCCACACCTGCCAGCCGAGCCCGGCGGCACCCAGCGTGGGCGACTCCCAGTCGTCCTCGACCAGCCGCACGTCGTGCTCGCCGAGATCGAACCCGATCGCGCGCAGCGAATCGAGGTACTGGTCCACGACGTCGGGCGGCGACGGCTTGAGCAGCACCTGGTACTGGTAGAACTGCTGGAACCGCTGCGGGTTCTCGCCATAACGTCCGTCCTTGGGACGCCGCGACGGCTCGACGTATGCCACGCGCCACGGCTCGGGCCCCAGCGACCTCAGGAATGTCGCCGGATTGAACGTGCCCGCGCCGACTTCGGACGGATACGGCTGCTGGATCACACACCCGCGCTCGGACCAGTAGGTCTCGAGCACGAGCATCATCTCCTGCAGCGATCGGCGGGGGTTCAGACCGGACACGGCGGTTTCTCCTTGGCCGGCAGCGCCGGCAGCGAACGCAGCATCTCGAGCGAGCGCAAACCCTGGAAGCGTTGGAAGTGGTGGCGGAAGAACGCCTCGACCACCCGCTGGATCTCGCCCGCGCGCTGGATCTCGAGATACGTCCCGGCATCGGCCACGGGCCGCGACAGCAGCAGCGCGAGCCCCGCCAGGGCATCGGCCGACAGTGTGATCGCGCCCGCCTCGCTCGCGGCGCAACGGTCGCACACCAGTCCGCCGCGCGCCGGCGAGAACAGGCGGCGCGCCGAGATGTCCCGACCGCAGCCCGCGCAGGCATCGAGGCGCGGACGATACCCCAGAAGGCTCGCGACCTGAAGCTCGAACGCCAGCGTGACGGCGGGCAGCGCCGCGACCGGCGCCCGGCTGGCGGCATCGACGGTGGCGACCAGCAGATCGAACAGTTCGGGGTGCGGATCCGGCCCCCACACCACGCGGTCGATCAACTCGAGCGCCGCCTGGGCGTGCGCGAGTCGCGTGAGGTCCGCGAGCCGGCTGCCGATCGGATCGAGCATGTCGGCCTGCGACACCAGGTGCAGATCACGGTCGGTCTTGAAGTAGTAGGTGTAGTGTGCGCGCGACAGCGGCTCGAGCGCGAATCCGAACCGGCTCGGCGACTTGCGCGCGCCCTTCGCGACCAGCCGCACCAGCCCGCGGTCGCGCGTGAACACCACGACGATGCGGCTGGTATCGCCGAGCGCGTGGGTCTTGATCACGATGCCTTCGCTGCGGGTGAGCGCCATGGAGGCCGCGAGTGTACCGCAGCGCGCCGGGCCCGTCAGACCGAAGCGGGCACCGGGGTCTCCCGCGGCTGCACGACGCCGCCCGACACGATGACCTTGAGCCCCTCCTCGACCGGCCAGTCGAGGTAGATCACGTCCGCCTTGGGGATGTAGTGGACGAATCCCGACGCCGGGTTCGGCGTATGCGGCACGAACACCACCTCCATCTCGGTGCCGAACCGCGCGCGCAACTCGGCTCCCGCGCGCCCGGTGACGAACCCGAGCCGCCACATGCCGGTGTGGGGCCACGGCACCAGCACCACGCGCTTGAACGCCTGCTCCTTCTGGCTGAGCAGCGCCTCGCCGAGCGACTTGGTGGAGCCGTAGACGATGCCGATCCCCGGAATGCGCGTGAGCAGCCGGTCCCACAGCCGCGCGAGCGGGCCCGCGCCGAGCCAGGTGGCGAACGAGCCCACGATCACGAGCAGCAGCAGCGTGGCGAGCAGCCCGAGGCCGGGGATGCGGTGGTAGTCGACGAACGAGAACCGCAGGTAGCGGCCGAGCAGGTTGTCCATCCAGTTCAGCAGCCGGTACAGGATCCAGATGGTGATCACGGACGGGGCCAGCACCAGCAGGCCCGCGAGCAGCCGGGCGCGAATCCAGTTCATCGTGACTCACCGCCTGGGGTCGTGCGATCGCGCATCATGCCGTCACCTCCACCGTGGGAACGAGGATGGACGCGGCGGACTGTAGCGCGAAGGGTGGCGAGCGTCACGCGGCGGGCACGGCGTGCGGCGCGTGCACCCGCGACGCGCGGAGCGTTGCGTGGGGCGCGGGGGTGCCCGCACGGCGCGCGAATCGATGCGCGCCGCGCGCCGCACCCGTGGAGTTACTCGATGCGCACCACGCGCCGCACCGTGGCGCCGGTCGCGGTCTCGAGCCTCGCGAAATAGATCGACGGCGGCACCCGGCGCCCGGACGCGTCGCGGCCGTCCCACACCAGCAGATGCGACCCCGGCGCGAGCCCGGCGAGGTCCCGCTGCCACACGCGGCGGCCGGCCGCGGAGAAGATCGCGAGCGATCGCGCCGAGGCGCCGGGCGCCACGCGAACCTCGAACACCTGCGCCTCGCGGGCCGGGTTGGGCCGGACCATTGCGAGGATGCTGCCGCGCACCGGCTCCGGAACGCCCGGCACATCGGTGGTCGTGGCGCAGTGCACGACCTCGACCGCGTCGATGTCGGCGCCGGCCATGCCCGGCGCCGCGGCCTCCGCCGGAGCGAGATCGCTGATGCGGAGGTAGCGGGCCGTCGCCAGACCCGCGGCCGCCAGATCGAAGCCATGCGCTCCGCCGGCGGCATCACCCACGAGCGTATACACGGCCCCGTCGGGGCTGCCCTCGACGCGATAGTTCTCGTCGACGTCACCCACCAGCCGGCCGTTCTCCAGCACGTAGAAGTCGATGCCCGCGCCATCCGCGACCGGATGATCGAGCCGCAACGTGACGCTGCCGCCAGTGCCCAGCGTGAGCGGGTAGTAGTCGGCCGCGCCGAGCGCGTCGTCGGGGTAGGGCCACGAGGTGCCCGTGCCCTGCGTGAACGCTGCGACCTGCACCGCGGTCGCGCAGTTCACTTCGGGTGCACCGAATTCGAGGAAGAAGTCGCCGCCCACCCGCGTCTCGAACGTGAAGCCGTCCGTGGTGACGCCGCCCGTGATGAACATCCGGTCGCGGCGCAGATCGTAGATCGCGGTGCAGCCCTGCCGCCCCTGCGGAATCGGACCCGACGGCGCCAATTGATTCCAGCCCGACGAGTCGGCGAGCCCGAACGCCCACACCTGCAGCCCGGCGAGGGTCCCAACCGGGTCGTCGTTGACCGCCAGCACGCGATCACGCGTGGGATCCAGGGCGATCGACAGACCCGGAGCGGGCGAATTCGAGAGGTGGGTCCATGCGGGGGTATCGCCGAGCGTCATCGCCCATTCGCCGCCGGCGCCCACGACCACCATGCGATCACGAGCGGCATCGTAGACCGCGTTGCACCCGCCGCCGGGCGGCGGCGTGCCGGTCGGCGACAGCAGCGTCCAGGTGGCGTCGCCGAGCGAGAATCCCCACGTATCCGCGGCGATCCCCGTGTGGGTGATCCCGCCGGTCACGACGAGACGGTCGCGGATCGGATCGTAGATCACTCCCGCGCGATAGCGCCCGACCGGTGCTCCGCCGACCGGATCGATCCGCTGCCACGCGAACGGGCCACCGATCGGGAACGACCACACATCGTTGAATACGACGTTCGGGTCATCCAGGTAATGCCCACCGAACACGAGCATGCGATCGCGCGGGGCATCGAGCACCATCCGCTGGTCCTTGCGGATTCCCGGCGGGTGGCCGGCGAACGTCACGTAGTTCCAGGCAGCAACGCCCGACATGTCGAAGTCCCAGACGTGCAGGTTCTGATCGGCGCGGTCCCACATCAGCATCAGGCCGCGCACCGGATCGTAGCAGCCCGCGCCGCCGTACATGGGCGACGACGTGTAGCCCGGACGGGGGATGGGGAATGGAATCCACCGCAAGGGCTGGGACAGGGGCAGCAACCACGTCGTCGTGCCGTCTCCGCCGCCGTATCCGATCGCGGTGTCGGATTGGGGGTCGTAGACCATCGAGGTCGTCAGCACCCCACCGCCGACCGGAATCGTGCTCCACGTGTCCGAAGCGAGATCGAACGCGCGCGTCTGCTCTTCGATCGACATCATTCGATCGCGGGTCGAATCCAGCGCCACCGGAGTGGTGGTCGCGACGTTGGTGCCCGCGGAGTCGAGCATCGTCCACGATGAACTGGCGAAGTCGAGTGCCCAGGTTTCGATGGAGACACCCGCGCCTTTGATGCCGCCGTATACGACCATCCGGTCGCGCGCCGCGTCGTAAACGGCCCCCTGACCGGACCCGGCAGGCGGCGACCCTCCCACTGGAAGGATCTTCGACCACGTGGGAGGTCCGGAGAAGTTCAGCGACCAGACCTCGGCGCTCAGCGTTCCCGCACGGCCTCCAAACACCACCATGCGATCCCGGGCGGAGTCGTAGATGGCACAGTGACCCGAACGCTTCGACGGCAGCGTGCCCGCCGGCGTGATCTCGCTCCATGCCGGAGTGCCCGCGAGGGACAGCGCCCAGACGTCGTTGAAGGATCCGGCCGCGCCGATGCCACCGAAGATCACGACCCGATCCCGCGACGCATCGTAGATCGCACTGTGCTTGTTGCGCGCGGCAGGAGGAGTTCCGCCCGGCGCGATCTGCTGCCATGAGGGGTGATGCGCGGGCGTCAGCGCCCACACGTCCGCGTAGAACGTCATCCCGTTGCTGCCGCCCTGGACCAGCATGAAATCGTGACCGGGGCACCACACCGCCCCTTCAAAGCTTCGCGCCGGCGGAAGGATCGGCAGCGGAACGGTCGGTGGAGTACTGGAGACTCTCCAGACGCCGTTCGCATCCTGAATCATCGGCGCGGGGTTGCCGGCGTTCGCCACGCGGGTGACAGCACCGAGCGAACCACAAACGAGGACAAGCGACAGCCATGCTGCGATCGCGGGGCGTGCGATCATGGGACGGCCTTTCAGGGGAAGGTATCCGGAGATTTTACACCTGTTTGCGAACCGGCGCAGCGAAATTTTGGTAGTCACGGCGAGCCAGGATCGATGGCTCGCACCGCCGCGCCGCACGCCCGCAGCACCGCGTCCTCCCGCGCCCGCATGTCCCGGCGCTGGGCGGCGCGCTGGTGGTCCCGGCCGGCAAGGTGCAGCACGCCGTGGATCACGAGCCGCGCCAGCTCCGCGCCCTCGGTGACGCCAAAGCGCCTGGCCTGTTCACGCACCCGGTCAAGGGAGATCACCAGGTCGCCGTTCACCGCGGCGGGGGCCGGCGCTGTCACGCTCGCGCGTCGCGTCCGCGCTCCGATACCGCGACGCCGGGCGCCTGTATCCGCGTCCAGCGCGCGTCCCGTATACCGCGGGCGTACCGTCTCTCCCGGGCCCTGCTCGTCGTAGGCGAAGCTGATCACGTCGGTCGCGCGGTCGATGCCGCGCCATTCGCGATTGAGCACCCGCAGCGCCGCGTCGTCGGTGAGCACGATCGAGATCTCGCCGGGCGTCGAGCCCTCGGCCGCGAGCGTGGCGCGAACGATGGAACGCAACGGGCCCGAGAGCCGGCCCAAGCCGCGGGCACCCGATACCACGACGGGCGTCAGGACGCCGCCCGCGTCATCCGTCCCGCCGCGCCTCGGCTTCGGTGCGCCCCTTCCGCGGATCGACGGGATACGGTGCGCGCACGTGGAAGATCGCCGTGAGCACGGGGATGAACGCCTCGCGGATGCGCGCCAGATCCTGCATGGTTAGGCCGCACTCGTCGAGCTGCCCGTCGGACACGCGCTCCGAGATGATGCGCGTGACGAGGCCGCGGATGCGGCTCGGCGTCGGCTCCTGCAGCGCGCGCGACGCGCCCTCGACGCCGTCCGCCAGCATCAGGATCGCCGTCTCGCGCGACCGCGGCCTGGGGCCGGGATAGCTGTAGTCCTCGCGCCGGGTCATCGGGTCCTGCTCCAGCGCCTTGTGATAGAAGAACGCCATCACCATCGTGCCGTGATGCTCGGGGATCGCGCACTGCACGGCCTTCGGCAGCCGCATCTTCTTCGCCAGCTCGAGGCCCTCGGTGATGTGCGACTTCACGACCAGCGTGCTCATGCTCGGCGTGAGCTTGTCGTGGCGGCTGCGCGTCGAAGCCGGCTCGTTCTCGGCGTAGTACTCGGGCTTCGACAGCTTGCCCATGTCGTGGTAGTAGGCCGACACCCGCGCCAGCAGCGAGTTCGCGGCGATCGCCTCGGCGCCGGATTCGGCGAGGCTGCCGACGACCATGCTGTGATGGTAGGTGCCGGGCGCCTCGAGTTGCAGGCGCTTGAGGATCGGCCGGTTGAGGTCCGACAACTCGAGCAGCGTGATGTCCGAGGTGAGGCCGAACGCGTGCTCCACCCACGGCAGCACGAGGAACGCGAGCGTCACGGCCGCGAACGCGCCGGCGCCGCCCCACATCACATCCTTGGCGACCGACGTGAACGAATCCGAGCGCGCCAGGTCCCACGCCAGGATCGCCGCGGTGTTCGCGAGCGCGATCGTGAAGAACGCGCGGCCGAAGTGCCACCGATGGCGCAGGCGCGTCACCGAGTACACCGCAGTCACGCAGCCCATCACCGCCACCGGCACGAACAGCGCCGGCAGCTCGCCCACGGCCGTCACGAGCACCACCAGCACCAGCGCGTAGACCAGCGCCGGGCGCTTGTCGAGCAGCGACGCCACCACCAGCGGCGCGAGCGCGATCGGCACGGTGTAGGGATTGAGGCCGAAGATCTCGACCTGCGTCACGGCAGCGCCGAGCACCAGCGCGGTCAACAGCGCGAACATCGCGAGCATCGAGTTGTCGCGGAACACGACCGGCAGCTCGACGCGCAGGTACACCATGAACACCGCGATGAACAGCAGCATCAGCAGCATGCGCGCGACGGGCGGATAGATGTATTCGGTGTTGCCGCGGCGCGCGAGCTCGAGATTGCGCAGCGACCGCAGCCGCAGCAGCTGGTCGTGGGTCACGCGCTGGTTGGCGTCCACGATCATCTCGTCCTTCTGCACGAACCCGATCGTCGACGGCACCACGCCCTGGGCCTGGATGCGCCGCCATTCGGTCTCGGCGCGGTCGTACACCACGTTGGGCTGCACGAACGCCGCCGCGATCGCGGCGGTGAGCCGCACGGCCGCGGGATCGCCCGCGAACGCCGCACGCGCGCGGCGGTCGACGAGATCGAGCGCGGCGCGCCGGTCGTACACCAGCGACGCGGCGCGCGGCGACTCGGTGCCGCCGTCGCGCAGCGTGATCACCGAATAGCCCTGCACCAGGTCGTTGTGCTTCTCGCCCACCACCCCGGCGTCGTAGATCTCGTGGAACCACGCGCCGAGTTCGCTCAGCACGCGGCGGGCGCGTTGTGGCCCCGCGAGCGCCGTGGCGCCCTCGGCATCGAGCGGCACGCCCAGTCCGCGCAGCTGGGTGACGCGCTCGGCCGGGTCCATGCCGGTGTTCAGCACGACCGCCAGCACCTGCTCCTGGAACTTCGCGAACCGGCCGAGCATGTCCGATGGCACGCGTGAATCGACCGCGAACACCGGCGCGACCGCGGCGCCGGCCAGCTCCTGCTCGTGGCGCAGCCGCGCCTCGTCCTTCTCCACGCGGAAGTCGTAGGGCGCGACCACGCGCTCACGCGCGATCTCGCCCTCGCGGAACCGGTACTTGTCGGGAATGCCGCGGCCGGTCGGCAGCACCGCCGCCACGCCGAGCAGCAACAGCAGCAGCAGCGCACGCACGGCGTAGTAGCCCCAGCGCACCGGGCGGGCGCGGTCGGGCAGGGCCGGCAGTTGTATGGACTCGGGATCGGTCATCGCACGCGAATCCTAACCGAAATCACGGGTGATTGCGGACGCCCGGGCGGCCCGTCGCGGCGCCGGCGGGCCGCCGCACGACGCCCCGCCGGCACTAATGCGACGGCCGCCGCAGGTCGGAGCCGGAATCCTCGCGAGTGTCGTCCGCGCCCAGGTCGGCACGCGTGGCGTGACCCTCGGGGCCGCCCCCGCTCTCGAACGCGTCGGCGACGTGCACCCCGGGCTCCAGCGACTCGCCGACGCCGTCCTCCGCTTTGCCGTTCGCGCGGGTGTGGTACTGGTCGAACGCACGGATGATGTCGCGCACCAGCCGGTGCCGCACCACGTCCTCGGGATGGAAGTAGATGAACTTCACGTCCGGCAGGTGGCTCAGGATCGCCTGGATGCGCACCAGCCCCGACGACGCCGGATCCTTGAGATCGATCTGCGTGACGTCGCCCGTGACCACCACCTTGGTGTTCGAGCCCATGCGGGTGAGGAACATCTTCATCTGGCGCACGGTGGTGTTCTGCGCCTCGTCGAGGATCACGTACGAGCTGTGGAGCGTGCGCCCGCGCATGAACGCGAGCGGCGCGATCTCGATGACGCCGAGTTCCATGAACCGCCGCATCTTGTCGTACGACATGAGATCCGCGAGCGCGTCGTACATCGGGCGCAGATACGGATCCACCTTCTCCTGCATGTCGCCCGGCAGGAAGCCCAGGCTCTCGCCCGCTTCGACGGCCGGACGCACCAGGATGATGCGGTCCACCTTCTTCGCCCGCAGCGCGTGCACCGCGGCCGCGACGGCAAGGTACGTCTTGCCGGTGCCGGCGGGCCCGATCGCGAACACGACGTCGTGATCCTGCAGCGCCTTCAGATACTCGGCCTGCATCGGCGTGCGCGCCTTGACGCTCTTGCGCTCGAACGACCAGCCGGGCGCGCCTTCGTACGACTCGGCGAGCGGCTTGCCGTTGCCGTTCCTGTGACCGAGCCCGAGCGCCACCGACACATCGGCTTCCTCGACGACCTTGCCGCGTTCGGCGAGCTCGACCAGTTCCTTGAGCGCCTTCGACGCGGTTTCCACCGCGTCCTCCTCGCCGGCCACCGTCACGGTGCCGTCGCGGAGCGTGATGCGCACGGCGACGCTGCGCTCGATCTGGCGCAGGTTGGAATCGTTCTGACCCAGCAGAGTGATCGGGTCGAGATGTTCGATCGGAAATTTACGAACGATCACGTCGGATCCTCGATGGGGCTTCGTCTGCAGCCGGAGTCACGGACTGCGAATGGCGGAGTTCCGGTGCCACGGCGTCGCGTCGGGGATCAGCCCCATCCCCTCGGCATGCGGCCGGGCCGAACTCACGGTCTCCGAAAAGCGCAAAGCTCTTGACCGGAACGACCCACGGGTGGGTCAGGCCAAGAGCGAGGTCATCGATATGGAAGCTGCGTTTGCGAAGCAACCGCTGATTATCCAGTGACTTACCTCGTCTCGTGAGCTCGGCAACGCGGGTCGCGATTCGTGTCCGAGACGGCAATGTCACGGTACCACGCAGCCCCCAGCCGGTCAATTTGATGCAGACGAACGGTGTGCGTCGCGGAAAGTATCGGCGGGCCCATGGCGGGGATTTACGGGTAGTTTTATCTCGCGAACGTCAGTGACGCCCAGTACGAGTCCCAGTCGGCGACGCCGCGGGCAGCGGACGGCACCATGTGGACGGCATTCACCAGCCATTCGCCGTGGCGCGGCACGGGCACTCGGGCACTGCCGTCGGCGGCGGTACGCACCGAGACGATGGCGCCCACCGAATCGCGAGACCCCACGCCCACCGGGACCTCGCCCGCATCCAGTCGTTGCACCCAGGCGCGCACGAGGGCCCCCGCCAGCGGGCGGCCGCACCACAGGAGACGCACTCGCAGATCGGGACGGGTGCCGGGGACGTCGAGTGGGATCAACTCCAGCGGCATGCCCGCGGGACGCGTGGCGCGCTGCGCGTCCATCCCGGCGATCCACAGCTTCGCGCAGCGGGCGAATCGTTCGCGGCCGGGCCCGGCCCAGCTGCCGAACCGGGCACGCGCGGTGACGACGGAGTCCAGGCCCTCGAGTTTCAGGTAGGCGTCGAACGCCTTCGCCTCGAGCTGAATGGGCTTGAACGTGGATTGGTATGTGACGAGCGCGCCGCCGCCGTCGGCGGCGACCCAGCGCGCCCATTGAAATGCCCCGTTGACGCCCGCCCGTTTCAGGTCCTGCGCACCCGCACCATGCAGCAGCAACTGCTCGGTATGTGTCGGCGCGAAGGGTGACGACTCACCGCGAAATCCGGTGCCGACGCGTGCGTCGATCGCCAGCGTGTCGCCGGCTACGCAGCGATAGCGGGACGGGGACAGCCAGAACTCGTGTGCGCCGGCGACTGCCGCGAACAGCGACAGCGCCGACGCCGCAATGAGTACCGCCCTTGCGAACCGGTTCAACTAGTGAGCGGTCGCGAGATACGGGAACGTGCCCGAGAATCCGACGTCGTTGGCGTCGATCCCATCCGAAACGCCGGGACCACCGCCGAGAATATTGCCGCGATTGAGCACCAGGCTGAGCGCCGCATCAATGACGTCGTCCTGCAGTCTGCGGCCGTTCGGGAACTGGACCGGCTGCGAGAAATCGATCGTCACGATATCCGGAATCACGACCGACGCCACGGTCGCAGGCGTCAGACCGGGGCTGTCTTCGGGGCCGAGACTGTCCAGCACCGCCGCGCGCAACGCGACTATGGTCGCCTGGGCCGTAGGGCGCCAGTTCACGATGTCGGTCGAGGGTCTGCCGGCATTGAATGCGTTCTTCGACGCCGGCGGAATGAGCGCGGTGTTGATCGCCGGAATTCCCACACGATCGGCCTGCGTGTAGGTAACGCCGGGCGTGAGCACCTTGTCGTTCTTCGAGCACCCCGCCGCCGCGACCAGCGCGAGCAGGGCGAAACCCACGAAATATCGGTTCATGGAATCAATTCCTCCTGAAGTCACGTGGTCAATTGCGGGATTCGGTGGACGCCCAGGCCTTGATGGTGCCCGTGTTCGCGTTCGCGGCGCCGGTGAGTGCGGTGATCGGCAACTCCAGCACGATCGCGGCGACATTGGCGCCGCCGAAGGTGTCGGCAGGAACCTCGTTGGCGTGACGCAGGCCATGGCCCGCCGTCAGCTTGTAGGGACCGGCGAGGAACTGGTGGAACCCGTCGAGGTCGAAGAAAAACGGATCGTCGCGCGGGCCGCAGAAGATCTTGATGCCGCCGGTGTCGTAGACGATCGGCGCCTGCCCGACCGGCGTCACCTGGCCCGTGATCGCGTTCGCCCCCAGGCCTTCGGCGCGCCATGCGAGCGGGCTGCCCGAGAACGTGAATACGACCGTGGCGTCGTCATTCAGATCGCCATTGTTGTCGACGTGGATCAGATACCGCGCGTTCGTCGAGAACATCGGCGACGGCGCGGCGCCCGGAAGGTACGGATTCACCCCTAGGACCACGACCAGGTTGTTGGCATCGGTCGGGCTGCGGAACGCGTAGAGGTCGGTGATGTCCGTCGCATGGTCGATGAGCGTGGAGGGCGAGTCACGGTGGTCCGAGGCGCGCACGTGCCGTGCGCCGAGCCCCGCGAGGACAATGCCCGCCACCGCCAATCCAATCCGAAGCTGAGTTCGCATCGCGTGTTCTCCTGCGATCTAGAGATCCCAAGTGCGCGGAGAACGCGGTTCGCCCCCGCCCGTGTACCTGCTACGAGGCCCGGCGGATATTGGATGTCGGGACACCACGCCGGAGCGGAAGTCCGTTGCGGGGTGGGTCCGGTTGCGAACGCTAGCGGCCCGGCTCCTCGACGAGCTCGACGAGCGCCGAGCCCGGGGTCACCATTTCACCTGCCGTCACGCGCACCTGGCCGACGACTCCGTCGCGCGGCGCTCGGATCAGGTGCTCCATCTTCATGGCCTCGACGGCCACGAGCGGCTGGCCTTTTACGACCGCGTCGCCGGCTTTGACCAGCACGCGCGACACGGCTCCGGGCATCGGCGCCTCGAGGCCGCCCGCCAGCGCCGCGCCGCTCCGCGGCTCGCCGCCCGCGTCGCGGTCGACGACGAAGTCGAGCGCTCCCAACCGCACGAACCTGCGCGACCCGGCGGCGGTCACGAGCGCCACCGTCGTCCCGGCATCCGTCGTGAGCCGCAACCGTCCGTCGGGCAGCCGCTCGGCGCCCAGCTCGAACTCGGACGCGCCGACCCGCACACGCCAGCGGCCCGCGTCGAGTCGCGTGAGTTCGACCTCGCGGCGGTTGTCGCCGTCGCGCCAGAGGCTCTTCACGCGCGGAGTCCCGCCAGCCGCCAGTCGCCGGCCGATTCGTACGGGCTGATCGGGCGGCGTGCGCCGCCGGCCGCTTCCGTGCCGTCGCGACCGGGAGCCAGCGTTTCCGCGAGCGCCGCGGCCGCGAGCGCCAGCTCGGGAGCCGGCGCCATCATCAACGTGGCGAAGCCGCCGAGGAACTCGCGCTCGATCCATTCGGTGTCTAACGCGGCGGACCGCATCGCCGCTGAGCGCGCGAGCGCGCGCAGGAACGGCAGGTTCGTCACCACGCCGTGCACCAGCGCCGCGTCGAGCGCACCGATCAACCGTTCGAGCGCCGTGTCGCGCGTGGGCCCGAACGCCACGATCTTCGCGAGCAGCGGATCGTAGTGCACGGTGACGGCGTCGCCGGCCTCGATCCCGGCATCGACGCGCACGAACGGCCCGCGCGGCCAGTGCACGCGCAGCGCCGTGCCCGCCTGCGGCAGGAAACTCCGCGCCCCGTCCTCCGCGTAGACGCGCGCTTCGATCGCATGACCACGGCGTGTGACGTCCTGCTGGTGGATCGGCAGCGAGCCCAACGCCGCCACCATCACCTGGGCGCGCACCAGGTCGTGCCCGGTGATCAACTCGGTGACCGGATGCTCGACCTGGAGGCGCGTGTTCATCTCGAGGAAGTAGAACGTGCCCTCGGGACTCACCAGCATCTCGATCGTGCCGGCGCCGCGATACTTCACCGCCTGCGCGAGCCGCACCGCCGCCGCGGTGATGCGGCCGCGCAGCGCGTCGTCGAGCGTCGGAGCGCCGGCCTCCTCGACCACCTTCTGGTGGCGCCGCTGGAGCGAGCACTCGCGCTCGAACAGATGAATCGCGCCGCCCGCGCCGTCACCCAGCACCTGCACCTCGACGTGGCGCGCGCGCTCGAGCCGCTGCTCGACGTACACCGCCGCATCGCCGAACGCCGACGCCGCGATGCGCATCGCGCTGTCCACCGCCTCGCGCAGCCCGGCCTCGTCCGTGACGGCGCTCATACCCTTGCCACCACCGCCGAGCGCCGCCTTCACCATCACCGGATAGCCGAGTTTGCGCGCCTGCGCCACCAGCGCATCCGCATCGCGCCCCTCCGCCCCCGGCACGATCGGCACGTCCGCCTGTTGCGCCACACGCCGCGCGGCGCGCTTGTCCCCCATTATTTCGATCTGCTCGGGGGTCGGGCCGATGAACACCAGCCCCGCCGATTCGACCGCCCGCGCAAACGCGGCATTTTCGGCCAGGAACCCATACCCCGGATGAATCGCTTCCGCCCCACCGCGCCGTGCGGCATCGAGGATCGCTTCGATGTTCAGATAGGAAGCCCGCGGCTCCGCAGGACCGATGAACTCGGCTTCATCGCAGGCCCGAACGTGCAGAGCACCACGGTCCGCCTCGGAGAACACCGCCACCGCACGAATGTCCATCTCGTGCAGTGTCGAAGCGATTCGACAGGCGATCTCGCCACGGTTGGCAATCAGGACTTTGCGGAACATCCGCCGATACTAGCCGACGATCTCAGCGGACGCATGCCCGCCCGACTCCTCGTCCCGCTCGAGAGCGAGGTTCACGGAACCCAGCTGGGCTTGCGCTTGTCGAAGAAGGAACCCAGGCCCTCCCGGGCTTCATCGCCGGACCGGACTTCGGCGAGTGTCTGGGGCAGGCTCGCGCGATATTCGTCGAGGCCCAGGTTCCCCCAACGTGAGAACAATTCCTTGATGCGACGCTGGGCCATGGGGCCGCCCTTCAAGAGCTCCCCAACACGCTCGTCGACCTTGGCGTCGAGATCGGCCGCGGGCACCACATGATTCACCACGCCCCAGCGCAAGGCGTCGGCGGCCCCGAAGCGTTCGCCGGTCAGCATCCATTCGCGGGCATTGCGTTCGCCGAGCCTGCGGATGACGTAGGGACTGATCAACCCGGGGATGATTCCCAGCCGCACTTCGGTAAGCCCGAAGCGCGCGTCGTCGGACGCCACCGCGATGTCGCAGGCGCAGCACAACCCGACGCCGCCGCCGTAGACGCCACCGTGGATGCGGCCCACGACGGGCATGGGCAGGTCGGCGAGCGCCGCGAACATCGCGCCGAGCTGCCGGGCTTCCGTGAGGTTGTCGTCGAACGACGCGTTCGCAGACCGCTTCATCATGTTGATGTCGGCGCCCGCGCAGAACGAGGGGCCGCGGCCACCGAGCACCACTATTCGCACACCGTCGTCGTGCGCGAGCTGGCGCAGCGCGTCGGTGAGCGCGCGGCCCAGGTCGGGCGACAGCGCGTTGTGCGCCTCCGGCCGGTTGAACCACACCCGGGCGACGCCGGCGGCGCGGTCCACCTCGATCGGCGCGGTCATCGTCACTTCCTCTCCGTCACTTCCATCATCATTACCGTTCTGAGGGGGGAACACGATCGTGTCGCGATTCGCGGGCACGGGGTGCGCCCGCGCGCATAGCGATACCGCAATCCGCCCGCGGGTGGAAGCCGACCCTCAGGCCAGCGCCAGAGCGATCACGCCGGCGGCGAATGCGGCCGCCGCAAACCGGCGCCGGGTCCGCTCGCCCTCGCCCAGCACCCGGCCGCCGAGCCACGCGCCGATCAGGATGCTCAACTCGCGGGCGGGGGCGATGTGGCTCAGGGCGCCGTGGCGGAACGCGATCAGGATCAGGATGTACGACAGCGGGCTCAGCAGCGCGATCCCGAATACCCGCGCGCGGTGAGCGGCCCACACCGCCCGAACGCCGGCCCGATCCCGCAACGCCGCGGGCGAGAACAGCAGCATCCGAATCACCTCGCCGCCCCAATAGAATATGAGGGGCGGCACTGCGGCCCGCTTCACCGTGCCGCCGTCCCACAGCGTATACATGGCGATCGTGACGCCGGTGGCGAGCCCGTAACCGAGTCCGGCCGCGAGCTTGCGGTTGGTCGCGAACTCAGCGCGTGCCGTGAGGATCACGACACCGGACGCCACCAGCAGCACGCCCGCGATCGCGAGCACGCTCGGCGGCTCTCCAAACAGCACGATCGCGCCCAGCGACGCGAGCAGCGGACCGGTGCCGCGAGCGACGGGATAGACGAGCGACAGGTCGCCCACGCGATAGCCACGCAACAGGATCAGGAAGTAGCCCACGTGGATCACGGCGCTGCCGAACAACAGGCCGAGCACGGGCAGCGTCGGGCGCCAGCCGTCATGCACGATCGCCGCGCAGGCGAACGGCGAGTAGGCCACGGCCGAGATCGCGGTGAGCAGCCACATCAACGGCGCGCTGCGAACTCCGGGACCGAGCTGCTTGGTCCAGAGGTTCCAGGTGGCGTGGAGGATCGCCGAGGCCAGCACGAGGGCCAGCGTGAATGGAGTCACGCTTGCCCGACCGCGGACCCGTGCCTCACGGCATGCCCAGCCCTCGTGCCATCGCCACCGGCCCTCCTACATGCGGAACACGCCGAACTTCATCTCGGGGATCGGGGCGTTGAGCGCGGCCGCGAGCGACAGCGCCAGCACGGTGCGGGTCTCGGCGGGGTCGATGATCCCGTCGTCCCACAGGCGCGCGGTGGAATAGTAGGGACTGCCCTCGGCCTCGTACTTGTCGAGCGTCGGCTGCTTGAACGCGCGGACTTCGGCGTCGGTCATCGGCTTGCCCGTGGCCTCGAGCTGCGTCTGCTTCACGGACGCGAGCACGGACGCGGCCTGCTCGCCACCCATCACGCTGATGCGGCTGTTCGGCCACATGAACAGGAATCGCGGCTGGTAGGCGCGCCCGCACATCCCGTAGTTGCCGGCGCCGAAGCTGCCGCCGACGATCACCGTGACCTTGGGCACCGTCGCGTTCGCGACGGCATGGACCATCTTGGCGCCGTCCTTCGCGATGCCGCCGTGCTCGTACTGGCGGCCGACCATGAACCCGCTGATGTTCTGCAGGAAGATCAACGGCGTGCCGCGCTGGCTCGCGAGCTCGATGAAATGCGTCGCCTTGAGCGCGCTCTCGCTGAACAGCACGCCGTTGTTCGCGAGGATGCCGACCGGAATGCCGTGCAGGTGGGCGAAGCCGGTCACGAGCGTGGCGCCGTAGCGCGCCTTGAACTCGTGGAACCGCGAGCCGTCGACGAGCCGCGCGATGATCTCGCGCGCGTCGTACGGCGTGCGCAGGTCGCGCGGCAGCAATCCGTAGATCTCGTCGGGATCGTAGCGCGGCGCCTCCGGCTCGCGCAGGTCGAGCGCCGGCCGCGTCGAGGTGACGCCGCCGAGGTGCGCCACGATGTCGCGCGCGATCTCGAGCGCGTGCCCGTCGTCGTCGGCCAGATGATCGGCCACGCCCGAGATGCGCGTGTGCACGTCGCCCCCGCCCAGCTCTTCGGCCGTCACCTCCTCGCCGGTCGCCGCCTTCACGAGCGGCGGGCCGGCGAGGAAGATCGTGCCCTCGTTCTTCACGATGATCGCCTCGTCGCTCATCGCCGGCACATACGCGCCGCCCGCGGTGCACGAGCCCATCACCGCCGCGATCTGCGGGATCCCGAGCGCCGACATGCGCGCCTGGTTGTAGAAGATCCGGCCGAAATGGTCGCGGTCGGGGAACACCTCGGCCTGGAGCGGCAGGAACGCGCCTCCCGAATCCACGAGATAGACGCACGGCAGCCGGTTCTCGAGCGCGATCTCCTGCGCGCGCACGTGCTTCTTCACCGTCATCGGGTAGTAGGTGCCGCCCTTCACCGTCGCGTCGTTCGCCACGACCAGCACGTTGCGCCCGTGCACGGTGCCGATGCCGGTGATGATCCCGGCCGCCGGCGCGCCGCCGTCGTACATGCCGTGCGCCGCCAGCGGCGACAGTTCGAGGAACGCGGTGCCGGGGTCGAGCAGGCGCTCGATGCGGTCCCGCACGAACAGCTTGCCGCGCGCGGCATGACGCTTCACCAGCTCCGCGCCACCACCCGCCCGCACGGCCGCGTGGCGGTCGCGCAGCTCCGCGGCCAGCGCCCGGTGATGCGCGGCGTTGGCCTGGAATTCGGCGCTCGCGGTGTCGAGATGCGACTCGAGCTGATCCATGGGACCTCGGGCGGAGGCGGGCGGCCGCTCCGCGGTGAATCCGCGCGCTGCCTGCATCCTGGCGCGGAGGGCTTATCACAGGCGACGCATCGCCGTCCAAAAGCCGCCCCACCTGTGCTAACCTCCCTGCATGGCCGCCGAACGGATTCGCCCGCCAGCCCCGGTTCACTGTGATCGTTCCGCGACGTTCGCGGCGTTCGTACTATTCGCCGGCGCGCTCGCCGCCGCGCCGCTGCACGCCGGCGTCTACGACGTGCCCAGCGTGTCGTTCCCCACGCTGCAGTCCGCGATCGACGACGCGGCCGTCAAACAGAACCCCAGCAACGTCATCCGGATCAACGCCGAGCTGTCGATCACGAACACCATCGACATCGGCAGCGGCTTCGGCCCCGCCGTGCAGCTCGTGATCAGGCCGGGACCGGCTCTGGCGCGGGCGCGGATCCTGTCGACGAACGACGGCGCCGATTCGCTCGCCAGCATCGTCCGCATCCACGGCGCGCAATGGGTGATGCTCCAGAGTCTCGACGTGCTGCGCAACGCGGTGAACGGCCAGCATCTGGTGATCGTCGAGAACAGTCGCAACATCACGATCGAGCGCTGCCGCATCGGGTCGCTGGGCGGCGCCGCGGACCAACTACACCCCAAGAACGCGATCGACGTCCTGAATCCCTCGCGGGTGATCGTGCGCAACACCGTGTGCTTCTCGCGGCAGGCGGGCGGCGTCGCGATCGGCATCCACGCGGTCGCGAGCGGCGACCCCACGCATTCGCTGCTGCTCTACAACGACGTGGTGTCGGACTACTCGGCGGCGGGCATCGACTTGGCGTTTGCGACCGCGGGTTCGTACGTCGTGCTGCGGAACAACATCGCCTGCAATTTCCCCGACTTCCCCCCTCCCAACGAGCCGTTCGCCTGGCGCAGCGCGATCGCGACCGGCGTGACGGTCGTGACCAGCCACAACACGTCGCTGGCTGATGCCGGCTTCGAGGAGAACATGACGGGCGTCAAAGCCATCGCGCGCTCGAGCCCGGGCGACGCCACTTACGTACTGCGGCCGACGTCAGAGATCGATACCGCGTTCTTGAACCGCAGCTGGAACCTGACCCCGGGCTTCACGAACCCCGATTTCTTCCGGCTGCAGAATCTCGGCACCCTGCACACGCCGAGCACGCGCTGGGGCATCACGGTGGGCAACGGCGCTCCCGACACCCACGACGCCATCGTGCGCGACGATGGCGAAAAGGATCCGCGGCCGGGCGGGACGACGCTCCACACCGATCGCGGCATCGACCAGATCGAGCCGGGAGCGCCGATCGTGGCCGTTGGCAACGGGCCGGCAATGCTTCAGGCGCTCGAGCTGGCACCGCAGGGCAACCCGGCGCGCACGGCGAGCCTGCAGTACGTGGCCCAGCGATCCGGCTCGCTCGAGCTGACGCTGGTCGATGCGAGCGGGCGTGTCGTGCAGCGCGAGCACCTCAGCGTAGCCACCGGCGAGCGCGGCACGTGGCGGATTGGCCGCCTGGCTCCCGGGGTCTACCTCTACCGGGGAACGCTGGTGTCCGGGCAGGGCGAGCGCTCGACCGTGACGGGAAGGCTCGCCGTCTTCGACTGACGCTGAAACCCGGCGCAGGAACGAACGGGCCGGAGCCGCTCATCCAGAGCACGCTCCGGCCCGCAATCGCGTCCTGAAGAATCTCAGGCCTTCGCCTTCATCGCCTCCCGCATCTTCAGCATCTCTTCGCGGTTCGGACCGTACATCCCGGGCGGCACGCCGCCGGCCATGCGCGCCATCATCGCGAGCTGGCCGCGGTGATGAATCAGGTGGAACAGCAGCCCCTCCCACAGGATCGTGCTCAACGGCAGCGGGCGGCCGTCGTAGAACGACATCGTCTTGTTCATGTCGGAGAAGTCCCCCTTCTCGAGCCACGTCACGGCGTCGCGGTGCACGCGCTCGTAGCCGGTCGCCAGCTCGGCGATCGTCTTCGGCCGCTCGAGACCGGGCGGCTTCTCCTCGAATGTGAACTTGCCCTGCGCCACACCGAACGCGGTATAGCCGTCGTTCTCGGCGAGATGCCACGCCATTTCGCCCAGGGATCGCGATTCCGGATACGGCCGGAAGTCGTACTTGCCCTCGGGCAGGGCGCGCAGCAACTGCGTCGTCTTCTTGGCTTCGTTGTTCCAGGTGTCGAGGAAGACCTTGAGCTCGTGATTCATTGACCGCCTCCGGATTGGGTGGCACCCATGCAGATGCATGGCAGCGTACCCCCGCCCCGGGTGCGGTGTCAGGCCGACTCCAGGCCCGGCACCAGCGGCAGGCGCAGGCGCGCGATGCAGCCGCGGACATCGTCGCGGTTCGCCAGCACCAGGCTGCCGCCGTGAGCCTCGGCGATCTGGCGGCTGAGCGCCAGACCGACGCCCGAGCCGGCGGGTTTGGTTGTGAAGAACGGCACGAACAGGTTGTCGGTGTCGGACAACCCCGGGCCCTCGTCCTTGACCCACACGTCGAGCTCGCCACCGTGCACCGCCCAGCCGATCCGCACCGGAGCGTCGCCGGTTGCCCGCGCCGTGGCGGATCCCGCGGCCTCCAGCACCGCGTCGGCGGCGTTGCGCACGAGATTGATGAGCAGCTGGTCGAGTTGATCACCAT
This sequence comes from Candidatus Eiseniibacteriota bacterium, assembly GCA_038231135.1. Lineage (GTDB taxonomy): Bacteria > Eisenbacteria > RBG-16-71-46 > RBG-16-71-46 > RBG-16-71-46 > JANLWX01. The sequence continues at coordinate 125,210 of JBBRLX010000008.1, forward strand.
CGGCCACGACCGAGCATGCCGGCCCCCGGTCGACGCTCACCGGCACCCGGGTCTCGAGTCCCGCGACGTGCCGGATCCAGCGTTCCACCTCGACGGACCCCAGCCGCGGCCGCGGCAATCGCGCGAGCCGCGCATAGGCGGACATGAACCGGGTAAGGGATTCCGCGCGCGCGGACACGACCTGCAGGCCGGTCGCGAGATCGTGCTCGAGGTCCGGCGGCCGCGGCGTCTTCGCCAGCATCGAGCTGAGGCTGCCGGCGATCGACTTGATCGGCGTCAGCGAGTTGTTGATCTCGTGGCTCAGCACCCGCACGAGCCGCTGCCACGCCTGGCGCTCCTCCTCGCGCAGCGTGCGGCTCACGTCCGACAGCACGAGCAGCCGGTGCGGCTGCCCGGCCTGGCGGAATCCGCTGCGCCGGACGACGAACCGTCCCGCGCCGCCCGCGAACTTGAGATCGGTCACCTGCGTGGGCTCGACGCCGGTGTCCTCGCCCTCGCCGAGCGCGTCGTCGAGCCCCAGCGCACCCGCCGGGCGGCCCAGCAGGTGCTCGACCGGGCGGCCGAGCAGCTTCTCGCCCGCATGATTCACGAGGCGCAGCCGCCGCGCGCCGTCGAACGCGAACACCGCGGTGTCGATCTCCTCCATCACCCGCCGCAGCAGCGCCGACGCCTCGAGCGCGCCGAGCCGCTGCTGGCGCAGCGTCTCGCTCAGCGTGTTCACCTCCCAGAACGCGAGGCCCAGCGGCTCGGTGCGCGACGTGGAGCGGCCGCGGATCGAGAAGTCGCCCTCGCGCAGCGCCGCGAGCATGTTCGACAGCGTCTGGATCGGATGCACCACCCGCTCGCGCACCGCGAGCGCGAACCCGAGCCACGCGCCGATCACCAGCGTGGTGAGCGTCCATTGCACCTTGGGTGAATGATCGCCGAACCACAGCAGCGCCATCGCCACCACGATCGCCGGCAATCCCGACGCGAGCGCCAGCAGCAGCACCCGCACGTCGTGGGCGAGCGCCGGCCGCCGCCGCGGCCGGCCGCTAGAGGCCATGCTGCGCGAGGCGCCGATAGAGCGCGCTGCGCGACAGGCCGAGCGCCTTCGCCGCCTCGCTCACGTTGCCGTCGTAGCGCTTGAGCGCCTTCTGGATCAGCACGCGCTCGACTTGTTCGAGCGTCAGGTCCTCGAGTCGCGCGGCGCCGTCGGCAGTGGCCAGCAGGCCCAGATCGACGGCGCGCACCAGCGGCGGCGCAGCCAGCAGCACGGCGCGCTCGATCGCATGGTCCAGCTCACGCACGTTGCCGGGCCAGGCGTGCGACAGCATGGCCTGCATGCCGCCGGGGTCGAAGCCCGCGAGTTCCTTGCCGTAGCGCGCGGCGTGGCGGCGCAGGAAGTGCTCGGCGAGCAGCGGGATGTCCTCGCGGCGCTCGCGCAGCGCGGGCAGCCGGATCTCGACGGTGTTGAGCCGGAACAGCAGGTCCTCGCGGAACCGCCCCGCGGCGACCTCGTCGGCGAGCCGGGCGTTGGTTGCCGACACCACGCGCACGTTCACGCGCCGCGTGCGCGACGCCCCGACGCGCTCGAGCTCGCCGGTCTGCAGCACCCGCAGCAGCTTGGCCTGCAGCGCGAGCGGCAGGTTCGCGATCTCGTCGAGGAATAGCGTGCCCGTGTCCGCGAGTTCGAACCGGCCGGCGCGATCGGCGCGCGCCCCGGTATAGGCGCCCTTCACGTGCCCGAACAGCTCGCTCTCGAACACGCCCTCCGGCAGCCCGCCCGCGTTCACCGTGATCAGCGGGCGCGCCGCGCGCGCGGACGCGAAGTGCAGCCAGCGCGCCACCAGCTCCTTGCCGGTGCCGTGCTCGCCGGTCACGAGCACGTTGGCGTCCGACGGGCCGACGCGCTCCATGAGCTGCAGCACTGGCCGCATCGACGCCGAGTGCGCGATCATCTCGACTTCGCCCTCGCGGCGCAGCAGCCGGTTTTCGGCGGCGAGCCGCGCGCCCGCGCGCAGCGCGCGGCCGAGGTCCACCTGGGTGCGCAGCGTCGTGATCAGCCGGGCGTTGTCCCACGGTTTCTCGACGTAGTCGCGGGCGCCGCGGCGCATCGCCTCGACGGCGCCCTCGACGCTGCCGTACGCGGTCATCACCACCACCGGCAGCGACGCGTCGAGCGCCTGCACGCGCTGCAGCAGATCGAGCCCTTCGTGGCCCGACGTGGTGTCGCGGGTGTAGTTGAGATCGAGCAGCACGAGATCGAAATCGCCGGCCTCGAGCGCGCGCATGGCGCCGGCGGGCGAGGTGGCGGTTTCGATCTCCCACGACTCGCCGCGCAGCAGCAGGCGGAGCGCCTGCAGCACGTCCGGTTGATCGTCGGCGACGAGGATGCGGGGCGCGGTCTCGCTGGGCACCATGGGGCGAGGGTAACAGAAGCGCCGGAGCCCGACGGACGGGCTCCGGCGCCGCGCCACGACTCCTAGTTGGGGCCCTGCAGCACCCCGAACATGCCGCCCTGCGGATCGGATAGCACCGCGAACGTGCCGGTGCCGGGGATCGGCGTGGGCTCCACGAACACCTTGCCCCCGAGCTGCGGCACTCGGGCGGCGGTGGCCTTGATGTCTTTGACCTGGAAGTACGTGAGCCAGTTCGGCGGCACGCCCTGCAGCTTGCCCGTCGCCTTCATCATGCCGCCGGCGTTCGTGCCGTTGAGCCGCTGGAACAGCGTGTACGGACCGTTCGGTCCCGGCATCTCCTGGGTCTTCCAGCCGAGCAGCGCGGTGTAGAACGCCGCCGCCTTCGCCGTGTCGCCGGTGGTCAGCTCGGTCCAGCACATGGCGCCCGGCTCGTCGAGTACAGCGACACCGATGTGGGTCCTGGGCTCCCACAGCGAGAACGTGGCGCCGGTGGGGTCCTGGATGACGGCTGAGCGTCCCTTGTCCATGATGTCGAACGGCTCCATCAATACCGTGCCGCCGAGCTGCTTCGCCCTGGTCGCCGCGTCATCGACATTCGCGACCGTGATATAGGCGTTGAAATGCGGCGGCACGCCGGCCTTGGCCTGCTCGGGCATCATGGGGCACACCGCCGCCGAGTCGCGGCCGTCCTTCTGGAAGATCGTATAGACGCCGGCCGGCATCGGGTTGTCGACTGCGCTCCAGCCGAACAGGTCGCCATAGAACTTCTTCGCCGCGATGGGATCGGTGGTGTGGAGCTCCGGCCAGCTGAACGTGCCGGCGGCATGCTGGGTGAGAACCGTCATGAGTAGTGTCTCCTCGAGTGGGGCGCCCCGGCGGCGACGGGCCGGTACGCCCAGGGATGACCCGGTCGGTACGGTCGCCGCCTGGCCCATCGCGCACCGGCGTCGGGCTCGTGCGGCAGACCGAAAAGCCTAGCAGCCGCCCCGGCGTTCGAGAATGCGGGCTTACCAACGCGGCGTCATTTACTCCCGAGCGCGGTGGCGGGCGGCGTCCGGCGACCGTGAGATCGTCGATGAGGTGGTACTGCTGGAACACGAAGCCGATGTTGCGATTCCTCAGGTCCACGTGCGGGCGTTGCCCCGTAGGCCTTCTCGACGTTCTCGAGCCGCAGCAGCGCATCCGGTTCCATGCGATCACCCCCGCTTCTTCATGCGCTTGAGATCCTTCTTCGCGTCCTCGAAGTCCGGGCGCTGCCTGACCGCGAGCTCGACCTCGGCGATCGCCTCGGGCTTGCGGCCCTCGAGCTCGAGCGCCTGGCCGAGCCGCCAGTGGGCGCCTGACCACGGCGGGTTGCCGCCCTCGGGCTCTACGGTGAGGTAGCGGCGCAGCAGCAGCTCCGCCTGCGCCGGCTCGTGCCGGTCGGCGACGAGGATGCGCGCGGCCTGGTAGTGAGCGGCCAGATTGCCGGGCACGTTGCGCTCCGCCTCGGCGAGCGTCGAGTCGAGCTCGGCCCAGCGCTGCTGCCGCGCGCGGACCGCCGCCAGCACCACGTACGCACCCACGCGGCCGGCGTCGATGCGCCGGGCCTCCAGCGCCTCGCGCTCCGCGCCCGCGGCGTCGTTGTGGGCGGCACATGCTCCGGCCAGAGTGATGCGCGCCCCGTAGTCGCCGGGCGCGAACTCCACCGCCTTGTGGTACTGGGCGAGCGCCCCGGTCGAATCGTGATTCGCGAGCGCGATGCGGGCGCGGGCGTAGGCGCCCTTCAGCGGATCGAGCTTCGCGATCTCCTCGGCCTTGTCGCGCGCCTTGTCCTTGCTGCCGCCGGCGATGCCGGGCGCCATCAGGAAGAACTCGAGCAGGCCGTCCTGGGCCTCGAACCGCCGCGGATCGAGCGCCACCGCGGCCTCGGCCTCCTTGCGGAACCGGTGCGCGAGACCGAGCTGCTTGAGCGGATTCGCGCGCTGCGCCGACTCGCCGACCACCATCGCGAGCTGCTCGTGGTAGCGGGCGTCCTTGCCGTCGAGCGCCACCGCATGCTCGGCGAGCTTCAGCGCGCCCGGCACATCGCGGAACGCGTCGAGCACGCGCGACATCAGCCACGCCGCCTCGGCGTCGTCCGGGTGCGCCGCGACGCGCGGGACAAGTAGCGCGCGGGCCTCCTTCCAGCGGCCGCGCTCCATCAGGTCGGGCGCCTCGGCGGCGCGGGCCGCGCCGGGTCCGGCGAGCGGCACCAGTGCCAGCAGCAGCAGCGCGATGCCGGCGGCCAGTGCCAGCAGCGCAAGCGCCGCGCGCAGCCGGCGGGCGTGGAGCGTGGCGGCGGTCATTCGTGCCTCAGCGCAGTCATCGGGTCGACGCGCGACGCGCGCCACGCCGGCAGCCAGCTCGCGAGCAGCGCGCTGGCCCCCAGGATCAGGGCGACGCCGGTGAACGTCGGCGGGTCGTTCGGGTCCACGCCGAACAGCAGGCTCGCCATGAAGCGCGTCACCACGAACGCGCCCGCGAGTCCGAGGCCGAGCCCCAGCAGCGTCAGCCGCAACCCCTGGCCCACCACCATGCGCAGCACCGCGCTCTGCGGCGCGCCCAGCGCCATGCGGATGCCGATCTCCTGCGTGCGCTGCGCGACGCGGTACGCCATCACTCCGTAGATGCCGAGCGCCGCGATCACCAGCGCGATCAGCGAATAGGCGCCCATCAGCCAGGCGTAGAGCCGCTGCTCCCACATCGCCTGCCGGATGCCCTCGGGCAGCGTCCGGACGTCGTAGAACGGCAGGTTGGGATCGCGAGCGCGCAGGATGTTCCGCACGAACGGCGCGAGCGCGGCGGGGTCGCCGCTGCTGCGCAGCAGCAGATTCATGGTCTGCCCCGGGCTCTGGGCGTGCGGCACGAACACCTGCGCCACCCGGGGATTCGTGGCGTGCGCCCGCACGTCATCGACCACCCCGATCACCGTGCACCAGCCGGCGGTGTCGTCGGCGCCGAATTCGAACCGCTTGCCGAGCGGATCCTCGCCCGGCCACAGCAGCTTCGCCGCCGACTGGTTGACGACCGCCACGCGCTGCGCGGTCGGGCCGTCCGCCGCCGTGAACTCGCGGCCGGCGCGCACGCGGATGCGCAGCGTCTTGAAGTAGTCGGGCATCACGAACGAGAAATTCGTCAGCGGAAACCGGCTCGGTCCGTCGTCCTCGTGCCCTTCGCGGGTGATGCCGGTGGTCGACATGCTGCGCATCAGCGGAACGTAGGCGGCGGCGCTCGCGTCGACGACGCCAGGCAGCGCGCGCAGCCGCGGCAACAACTCCTCGAAGAACCGGATACGGTCGGCCGGCCGGGGGTACACGGCCACCGGCAGCGTGACCGAGCCGGTCAGCACGCCCTGCGGGTCGAACGCGCCGTGGACCTCCTGCAGCCTCAGGAAGCTCCGGATCATCAGCCCCGAACCCACGAGCAGCACCATCGCGAGCGCGATCTCGGCGACCACGAGGCCGTTGCGCAGCCGGTGATGGCCCCCACCGATTCCGCCCTGGAGCCCGCCCTCCTTTAGAGACTCGAACAGGTTGCGCCGCGTGCCCTGCACCACCGGTGCGAGCCCCGCCAGCAACCCGGCGGTCACCGAGATCGCGACCGTGAACGCCAGCACGCCGCCGTCGATCGTGAACGTCATCCAGTAGGGCAGCTCGATCGGTATCGAGCCGAGCACGAGATCGTTGGACCAGTACGCGATGAACACGCCCAGCACGCCGCCGAGCAGCGACACCAGCACGCTTTCGGTGAGCAGCTGGCGCGCGATGCGGCCGCGGCTCGCGCCCAGCGCCACGCGCACGCTGATCTCGCGCTGCCGCGTCGACGCCCGGGCCAGCATGAGGTTCGCGACGTTGGCGCAGGCGATCAGCAGCACGAACATCACCGCGAACAGCAGCATGATCATCGACGTGCGCACGTGCCGCACCAGCTTCACGTGCAGGTCGGTGGCCACGGCGCCGATGCCGTCGTTCGTCTTTGGATGGTCCTTCGCGAGCTGCCGCGCGATTCCCGCGACCTCGGTGTTCGCCTGCGCCAGGGTGACGCCGGGCTTCAGCCGGCCGACCGTGTCGAGATAGTGCGCGCCGCGGGTGTCTTCGTTCGCCGCGTACGCCATCGGCAGCCAGAAGTCGGCGATCTCGGGGAAGTTGAAGTGGTCGGGCATGACGCCGATCACCGTGCGCTGCCGGCCGTTGACGTTGAATGTGCGGCCGATCACGCCCGGATCCGAGTTCAGACGGTCCTTCCAGACCCGGTGGCTCAGCAGCATCGTGGTGTACTGCTTGCCGAGTTCGGCCTCCTCGGGCAAAAACAGCCGGCCGCGCTCGGGGCGGATTCCCAGCGTGGGCAGCAGCGACGCCGTGACGAACGTGGCGTTGAACCGCTCGGGCTCGCTGCCGAGCGTGAGGTAGGTGGTGGTCTCGGTGTAGGCGCCCAGGGATTCCAGCGTGCGGGCCCGATCGTGGAAATCCAGATAGTCCGGGTACGAGCAGCCGAACGGCTCGGACTCGCCGGTCTTGCGCGACGTGGTCTCGACGGACACCAGCCGGTCCGGCGCGGGGAACGGCGGCTCGCGCAGCAGCACGCCGCGCACGATCGTGTAGATGCTCGCGTTGACGCCGATCCCGAGCCCCATCGCGAGCACCACCACGATCGTGAAGCCTGGATTCTTCACCAGCGTGCGCCATGCGTACCGCACGTCCTGCCACACCCCGTGCATCTCGAAACCCTCCTACTCGGAGACGATCACTCGTCGCGCAGCGCCACCATGGGATCGACCGCAGCCGCGCGGCGCGCGGGCACGTAGCTCGCGAGGATCGCGGTGGCGGTGAGCAGCATCGCGATGACCACGAAACTCACGGGATCGGATGGATTCGTTTCGCGCAGCAGGCTCGCCACGGCGCGCCCGGCACCGAACGCGCCGAGCAGACCGATGACGATGCCGATCCCCGCGAGCCGGGCGCCCTGACCGACGATCATCCGCAGCACGTCCTCGCTGCGCGCGCCGAGCGCCATGCGGACGCCGATCTCGTGGGTGCGCTGGCTCACGCCGTACGCCACGACGCCGTAGACGCCGATCACCGCCAGCAGCAGCGCGACCGCGCCGAATACCGCGAACATCGAGCCGAACAGTCCGTACTGCCAGAAGCTCAGCCGGCGCTGCTCCGTCATGGTGAGCGTACCGAACACCGGCAACGCGGGATCCGCGCTGCGGATCGCCCGCCGGGCCAGGTTCGTGATCCGCGCCGGATCGCCGGCGCAGCGGATCGTGATGCCGTTGTTGCGCGCCGGCACCCACGGATACGGCAGGAACGCCCAGCGTGCCGGCTCGCGCGCGTCGATGCCGTTCAGCTTGAAGTCCGGCACCACGCCGATCACGGTGAACGCGTGATGCGCGGAATCGGTCCGCAGCCGGAACTGCCGCCCGAGCGGCTGGGCGTCCTTGCCCCACAGCTTGCGGCCGAAGCTCTGCGTCACGACCGCGACCGCCGTGCTTTCCGATGCCTCGCTGTCGGTGAAGTCGCGCCCCTGCAGCAGGGGCACGCCAAGCGTGCGGAACCAGTGCGACGTCACGCCGGTATAGGGCAGCACGGGCTCCTCGCCCGGCGCCGCCTTCGAATCGTCGGCCACGATGCCGTCCGAGCTGCCGCCGCCGTCGAACACGATCGTGTTCGACGCCGTCGCGGCCTGCACGCCCGGCAGCGCCTCGACGCGGCGCACGACGTCCGCGAGCCGCTGCTGCTTCACCCTGTCGTTCTTGTAGACGTCGCCGGGCAGGTAGAGGCGCATCGTCATGAGCCGGGCGGTGTCGAAGCCGGGATCGACGTGCTGGAGCGCGAAGAAGCTGCGCACGAACAGCGCCGCCGTCACCAGCAGCACCAGCGACAGCGCGACCTCGGCGATCACGAGCGCGTTGCGGATTCCGCTGCGCCGGCCGCCGGCGCCGGTGCCGCGGGCGCCCTCCTTGAGCGAATCCTGCAGGTTGCCGCGCGACGCCTGCAGCGCGGGCGCGAGGCCGAACAACAGCCCGGTGGCCACGGACACCGCGAGCGTGAACAGCAGCGACGTCCCGTCGATGCTCCAGTGGAGCAGGTAGGGCAGGTTGTCCGGCGGCAGCGAGGCGGTGATCAGGTCGAGCCCCCAGAACGCGATCAGCACACCGCCTACGCCGCCCATCAGCGCGATCAGCACGCTCTCCGTGAGCAGCTGGCGCACGATGCGGCCGCGCCCGGCGCCGATCGCGGACCGGATCGCGATCTCGCGGTGGCGCGCCGAGGCGCGGGCGAGCTGCAGGTTCGCGACGTTCGCGCACGCCACCAGCAGCACGCAGATCACGGCGCCCATCATCGCGATCAGCACGAGCGTGACGTCGGGCCCGTTGTACGACTCGCGCAGCGTGCGCAGGATCGTGGTGTAGCCACGGTTGTCGTCCGGATGCTCCTGGGCGAGCCGGGCCGAGATCGTCTTCAGCTCGACGGCCGCCTGGTCCACGGTGACTCCGCGTTTCAGGCGGGCGAATGCCCCGATCGTGCGATCGCCGCGCGCATCGGCGGCGTGGAGCGGGGTGAGCGGGATCCACAGGTCCTGCCGTGCCGGGAATCGGAATCCGGGCGGCATCACGCCGATCACGGTGCACAGCCTGCCGTTCACCGGGATCGCCCGGCCGACGATCGCGGGGTCCGAGTGATAGCGACGCTGCCACACGCCATTCGAGATGAGCACGGTGCCCGCGGCGCCCGGCCGGTCGTCGTCGGCGCGGAAGTCGCGGCCGAGCACCGGACGCACACCCAGCATGGAGAACAGGTTCCACGACACGACGCTGCCCGCGAACCGCTCGGGCTCCTGGCCGTCGGACAGCGTCATGCTGAGTCCGGTGTTCGCCGCCATCTCCGAGAACGACCCGGCCTGGCGGCTGAGGTCGAGGTAGTTGGGATACGACAGCGCGCTCAAGCCCCGCGCCTCGCTCTTCGCGTGATGATCCGAGATCTCGACCAGCGCGCTCGGATCGCGGAAGTCGAACGGCTTGAGCAGCACCGCGTTCACCACGCTGAAGATCGTGGTGGTCGCCCCGATGCCGATCGCCAGGCACACGACCGCGAGCGCCGTGAACGCGGGCGACTTGCGCAGGGCGCGGATGGCGTAGCGCAGGTCCTGCAGCAGGGCGTCCATCACCGCACCTCGGCGCGATCCTCGACGACGCGGCCGTCGAACAACTGCACGGTGCGGTCGGCGTGGCGCGAGAAGCGCATGTCGTGGGTGACCATGCAGATCGTGGCGCCCGCGCGGTGCAACTCGCGCAGCAGCTCCATCACCTGCTCGCCGTTACGGGAATCGAGATTGCCGGTGGGCTCGTCGGCGAGCAGGATCGACGGCTCGCCGACCAGCGCCCGCGCCACTGCGACGCGCTGCTGCTGGCCGCCTGACAGCTGGCTCGGCAGGTGCCGCGCGCGGTGCGCCATGCCCACGCGCTCGAGCGCGTCGCTCACCTTGCCCTTGCGGTCGCCGGCGCTCATGCCGCGATAGGTCAGCGGCAGTTCGACGTTCTCCTGCACCGACAGGTCGCCGATCAGGTTGAAGCTCTGGAAGATGAACCCGATTTCGCGATTGCGGATGCGCGCGCGCTCCGACAGCTTGAGGGTCTCGATCGGCTGGCCCTTGAGCCAGTGCCGGCCGTCGGTCGGCGAATCGAGCAGACCCAAAATCGACAGCAGCGTGGACTTGCCGCAGCCCGACGGCCCGGCGATCGACAGGTAGTCGCCGTCCTTGATCTCGAGATGGATGCCCGACAGCGCGTGCGTCTCGACCTCGTCGGTGTAGAACACCTTGGTGACGTTCTCGAGCTTGATGAGCGTCTGTCCCGTCGGCTTCTTCAGTTCACGCTGCGGCCCGTCGAGCGGCGCAAGACTGCCTTTCAAGCGATCCGCGGCTTCCGTCATGGCGATCATGTCTCCTCCTCGTATCAGCGGATCCGCACGCGGTCCACGCCGTCCCATCGGGACATGTCCGAAAGAATCACTTCATCACCCACTTCGAGGCCGCTCCGCACCTCGACCGTGTTCACCGACGCCTTGCCCAGCCCGACGGGAACCCGCACAGCCCCCCGGCCGCGATCCACCAGCTTGAACATCCCGAGCGTCGTTTCGGACTGGCCGTCGGCCCCGCGCGCCACGTACAGCACGTTCGGCAGCCGTTCGATCTCGATGGTGCCGTCGACGCTCAAGTCGGGACGCGCACCCTGCGGCAGCGCACCGTCGATCGTGATGTCCACGGCCACGGTCGCGTCCTGCACCGAGGGGTCGATGCGCGTGACCCGGCCCTTCACGATGCCATTGCGGGTGTCGACCACCGCCGGCAGCCCGAGCGCGAGATCCTTGGCCTGCGTCTCCGGAATGCGCACCACCGCCTTGAGCCGCTCCGGCTGGGCGACCTTGGCGAGCAACTGGCCGGGGTTCACCCACTGGCCCTCTTCGAGATTCATCTCCTGCAGCACGCCCCGGGCGCCCGCCAGCACCTGCATCGAGCCGACGCGGCTGCGATGGAACGCCACGATCGCCCGCAGCCGCTCGACCTGCGCCTTCTGCAGCGCGAGCTGGGTGCGGGAGCTGTTGCGGATCACCTCGAGGCGCTGCTGCTCGCCGTCGTAGCGCGTGGACATCTCATCCTTGCGATCGCGCGCGTTGTCGAGCTCGTTGCCCGACACCAGCCCGTCCTTCGCGAGCCGCTCCGCCGCGACGGCCGCGCGCTGGGCGGTCTCGAACTCTGTATGGGCGGTGGCGACCGCGTTCTGCTCGGAGAGCACGTCGGATGCCAGCGAGGCCTCGAGACTCGCGAGCCCCTGCTGGGCGAGCGTGAGCTGGCGGTCCGCATCGAGCGCCTCGAGCTGGACGTCGGGGTTCGTCAGCTCGAACAGCAGCGTCGTCGCCTCGACCTTCTCGCCGGCGTGCACGTGGATGCGCTCGACGCGCCCGGCCGTGATCGCGGGGATCCAGCGCATCTGCTCCGGCACCAACGTACCGGTGCCGCGCACCTGTCGCAGCATCGCGCCACGCTTCACGACGTCGGTCCACAGCGTGCCCTTTTCCACCGTCGGCGCCGCCGGCTTGAGCCGGCTGAAGCCCACGGTCACGAGCACAACGGCGAGCGCCGCGCCCCCATAGAACCAGGCGCGGCGATCGGGACGCTTGGGACGAAGGATGTCCAGGACGACCTCCGGTTCGAACGTCGAAGCCCATGCGGCACTTCGTGCGAATTTCACGCACTTGCAATAGAAGAAGCGTGCCATGGTCGTCGAAGCTGCGACTGGACTGTTGCGCATTGAGTTACGGGATTGCGCTTCGCTTCCCTTGCCTACGCGGATGTTCGACCGTGGGATTCAGCCGTCCCACAACCGGACAGTCGGCTCTCCCCTCTATACGGTCGCCCGCCGGACGCCACGAGTCGAGTTCGATCCCAGGAACGCCAGTGCGGCACGAACGCGATGCTCGAGCGAGGCGCCTGGAAGAGTCTCGCAATGTGCGGCCGCAAGGCGCGCCTCGTCTGCCCGGAACCCGAGGCGCCGGATCCAGGGAATCACGTCGCTCTCTTTGGCTCTGGCCAGCGTTCGCCTGTTGGACGTCGCCTCACGCGCGAGCTCTCGCTTGCGGGTCATGAATTCAACGCCGAACTCGCTTTCGGCCGTGTATTGGTTGTGTGCCCGGCACCGCAACCGCATGGCTGCGATGCTCGTTTCGCCACCCATTGCGACGGCGTCACGCGCATACTTAAGCTTGTCGTAGGTGGCCTGGCCGATCGTGAACTGCAATCCGAACCGTTCGGGTGCCAGCGGCATGACCTTCGTCCGCAGGGCGGTGAAGTCCTCAACCGTCCCCGGGGACGGTTGGACTGTCTGAGGGGACTCCAACTCGAAGGGCGCCCCAACCGTCCCCGGGGACGGTTGCTGTTTGCGCGCCGACAGCGGCGTCACCTGCGCCGCAATGTCCGGCC
>JBBRLX010000009.1:0-118221 GCA_038231135.1 Candidatus Eiseniibacteriota bacterium
CAAGAGCTGGCGACTGAGAGAAGCCGCCACCCGGGTTGCGAGGAGGACAACCCAGACCTAACTTCCCATCGTTCCGCCGCCGACCGGGGTGGAGGACTTTGACCCGGCCACAGGTGGAGGACTTTGAGGTGGCCACCGGGGATGTGGCGCTACTTCGGCGACCCCTGGGCTCGGATCGTCCCGTGATTACCGAAATGTGAGAGGAGCCTGTAAGAGAGGTTCGTTCGCGCGTACGAGTACATACGGCAGTGGGGTTCCATCCTCCCCGGAGAGCGCGACCATCACGTGAGTCTTCTCGTACTTCTCCACGCCTGCGATCCCAATTCCCGGCATTATCTGCCCGAAAATCGCCGTGAACTGGACGCGTTTGTCTTCGAAGTCATGTGCCATCGCGGGACCAGAGACCTGTCGCGGGGTCACTTCAGCGCAGGTAATTGGGGCCGCAGCTACTTCCGGTGCTTTCACGACGGTGCGGTTACTCGAACAGCCCAACAGCGGCATCGCGACAGACAAATCAAGACCAACCGTGGACGAAGCACGGATCCTCCTTTGCAGGCGGCCTCACAACGGAGCGTGAATCGAGAAACGACCCGACCCTATCACCGAGAGGGATTACATGTCGCCTGTCCATTGGAGGGAAACGCGGGATCTGGCCACCCTCTCCCCGGATCCTGCGTTGGCGTGCTGCGCATGCTGGTAGGGCGCCGGATCGCCAGCACCGGCTTTCCACACACCCTCGATCGCCGGCGCGGCCGGGCTCGCGTCGATGTCGGGCTCTCTGTCATAATCCCGCGGATTTGGCAGGCCTCCCGCATCCGACGTCACCTCATACGCGAACGCGTCGCGCGCGCCGCGGAAAGGCATCATGAACCCAAAGCTCGATCCCCTCAAGGCCCGCCTGCTCGAGATCTACGACCTGAGCATGGCGAATTCGCTGCTGCAATGGGACCAGGCCACCTACATGCCGTCCGGCGGCGCGGCAGCGCGGGGCCGGCAGACGGCGCTGCTGGGCAAGCTCGCGCACGAGCGGCTCACCGACCCCGAGATCGGCCGGCTGCTCGACGCGCTCGAACCATGGGCGGCGCAGCAGCCGTTCGAGTCGGACGACGCGGCGCTGGTGCGCGTGACGCGGCGCGAGTACGACCAGGCGGTCAAGGTGCCGTCCGATCTGGTGTCGCGGATGAACAGCCACAGCGCCGAGTCCTACCAGGCCTGGACGGTGGCCCGGCCGAACAACGATTTCGCCACGATGCGGCCGTATCTGGAGACGACGCTCGAGCTGAGCCGCGAGCTCGCGAACTGCTTCCCGGGCTACGAGCACATCGCCGACCCGCTGATCAACTACTCCGACTACGGCATGAAGGCCTCGACGGTGCGCACGCTGTTCTCGCAGCTCCGCGCCCGCCTCGTGCCGATCGTGCAGGCGATCACGAGCCGGCCGGCCGCGGACTCGCGCTGCCTGCAGCAGTCGGTGCCCGAGGCGGACCAGCTCGCGTTCGGCGTCGGCGTCATCAAGGCGTTCGGCTACGATTTCGAGCGCGGCCGGCAGGACAAGACGCACCACCCGTTCATGACCAAGTTCTCGCTGGGCGACGTGCGCATCACCACGCGCGTGCGCGACAACGACATCACCGATGCGCTGTTCAGCACGCTGCACGAGGCCGGCCACGCGATGTACGAGCAGGGCATCCGCATGGAGCTCGAGGGCACGCCGCTCGCGAACGGCACGTCATCCGGCGTGCACGAGAGCCAGTCGCGGCTCTGGGAGAATCTCGTCGGCCGCAGCCGCGGGTTCTGGACGCACTTCTATACGCAGCTCCAGGCGTCGTTCCCGGAGCAGCTCGGCACGGTGCCGGTGGACACGTTCTACCGCGCGATCAACAAGGTCGAGCGCTCGCTGATCCGCACCGATTCCGACGAGGTCACGTACAACCTCCACGTGATGCTGCGGTTCGACCTCGAGCTGGACCTGCTCGAGGGCAAGCTGGCGGTGAAGGACCTGGCCGGCGCGTGGCGCGAGCGGTTCCAGCGCGACATCGGCATCCCGGTGCCGGACGACAAGGATGGCGTGCTGCAGGACGTCCATTGGTACGGCGGCATGATCGGCGGCGCGTTTCAGGGCTATACGCTCGGCAACATCCTGAGCGCCCAGATCCATCAGGCCGCCGTCGAGGCGCACCCCGGCATTCCGAGGGACGTGGAGCAGGGCCGGTTCGACGTGCTGCACGGCTGGCTGCGCGACAATGTCTACCAGCACGGGGCCAAGTTCACCGCGTCCGAGCTGATCGAGCGCGTGACGGGATCGCCGATGTCGATCGAGCCCTACCTCCAGTACCTGTGGAACAAGTATCAGCCGCTCTACGACCTGCAGGATGCGACGGTGGCCGCGTCGTGAGCGAACCGATCCCGCGGCTCGAGATGCTGGCGAAGTTCGAGGTCCTCGCGGATCTCGAGAGCATCGTCGACGACCTCATGCGGCAGCACGAGGCCAAGCGCGAGCTGTGGTGGCCGAGCGATCTGTTCGGCGACGAGGAGGGTGGCCGCCCCGAGGCGCGCCCCGAGGCGGTGCGCGAGCGCGCGAAGGGCATGCCCGATCCGTGCCGCATCGCGATCGCGCTCAACATCATCACCGAGGAGGGGCTGCCGCACTTCCACCGGCTGCTGGCCGTGTATCTCGACGACGATTCGTTCTGGCGCCGCTGGAACAACCTGTGGACCGCCGAGGAGGACCGGCACGGCTCGGTGCTCCACGGCTACTGCCGCGAATCGCGGATCCTGCACGCGCGCAGCCTCGACCGCCTGCAGTTCGACTACATCCGCAACGGCTTTCATCCCGAGTGGGACCGCGATCCCTACCGGGTGTTCGTCTACACCACGCTGCAGGAGCGCGCGACCCAGATGTCGCACGCCAACACCGGCACGCTGTGCGCCGAATACGAACCGCAGATCCATTACATCCTGTCGCGCATCGCCAGCGACGAGGCGCGGCACTACGCGTTCTACCGCCAGGTGTTCGCGGAGGTGCTGGCGCGCGATCCCGACCGGGCGCTCGACGCGGCGGCGCGCATCATGCCGAGCATCGACATGCCCGGGATCAGCATGCCGGGATTCAAGGACTACGCCGACGTCGTGCGGCGCGCGGGCATCTATGGCCCGCGCGACTATCTCAAGATCGTCGACGAGCAGATCCGGTTCTGGCGCATCGATTCGCTGACCGGCCTCGGCGAGCTGGGCCGCAGGGCGCAGGAGAAGATCCTGTCGATCCCCACGCGGCTGCAGAAGGTCGCGGAGTACATCGAGAGCCGCAACACCGCGAAGACGTTCTCGTTCGAGCTGGTGTGGTCGCGCACGTTCGCCATGGAATGATGCCGCCCCACACCCGTGTCGTCGTCACCGGCCTCGGCGTGTGCGCCTCCGTCGGGAGCAGGGTCGAGAAATTCTGGACGGCGCTCCAGGGCGGCTGCTCCGGGATCGCGCCGATCACCCTGTTCGACGCGTCGGCGCTGCGCAGCCGGATCGCCGGCGAGGTGCTCGACTTCGACCCCGAATCACGGCTCGATGCGAAGACGCTGCGCCGCTCGGCGCGCTTCACCCAGCTCGCGCTGGTCGCGGCGCTGGAAGCCATCGAGCACGCCGCGGTGCCGCTCGACGGCCGCGACGACGTGGCGGTGGTCGTCGGCTCGGGCATCGGCGGGTTCGACATGCTCGAACGCGAGCACCAGGTGTTCCTCGAGCGCGGCCCCGGCAAGTTCGCGCCGCTCACGGTGCCGATGATCATCCCCAACATGGCCGCCGGCATGATCGCGATCGAGACCGGCTGCAAGGGGCCGAACCTGTGCGTCAGCACCGCGTGCGCGGCCGGCGCCCACAGCATCGGCACCGCGGTCGACCTGATCCGCTCCGGCCGCACCGCGGTGGCGCTGGCCGGTGGTGCCGAGTGCACGGTCTCGCCGTTCGCCGTCGACGGCTACTGCCAGCTCCGGGCGCTGTCCACGCGCAACGACGATCCGCAGCGCGCATCGCGGCCGTTCAGCCTCGACCGCGACGGCTTCGTGATCGCCGAGGGCGCCGGGATCCTGGTGCTGGAATCGTACGACCACGCCCGCGCCCGCGGCGCCACGATGTACGCCGAGGTCGCGGGCTATGGCCTGTCCTCGGACGGCCATCATCAGACCGCACCCGATCCGCGCGGCCTCGGCGCCGTGCGCGCCATGCGCGGCGCGCTGCTCGACGCGGGGATCACCGCGGCCGACGTCGACCTGATCAACGCGCACGGCACCTCGACGCCGCTCAACGACGCCACCGAGACGCAGGCGATCAAGGACGTATTCGGCGAGCACGCGTACCGGATTCCGGTGCAGGCGACCAAGTCGATGACCGGGCACTCGCTCGGCGCCTCGCCGGCGATCGAGGCCGTCGCGTCGGTGCTCGCGATCCGCGACGGCGTGATCCACCCCACGATCAACCTGTACCAGCCCGACCCCGCATGTGACCTGGACTATGTGCCGAACGTAGCCCGGCGCGCCCCGGTGAACATCGTCATGTCGAATTCGTTCGGCTTCGGCGGGCACAACGGGGTGCTGGTGTTCCGGGCGATGTAGCGTGAAGCGCCCCCTACCCCCGCCGCGCCGCCAGCCGACGCTTCACCTCGTGCTGCACGAGGTCGAGCATGCCGAGCAGGCCCTGGCCCTTGCCCATCGACAGGTCGCGGCCGAAGATGCGGAAGATCGCGTCGCCGGGCTGGCTCGCGATCTCTGTGAGCGGCCGTCCGGACAGCGTCTCGCCGAGGATCACGGCCCACGCCTTGGCCGACAGCCCCTGCGGGTTCTCGACCGCGAAATGGAACGCGAGCGTGCCGTCCGGCTGGTCCACGGCCCACACGTACGCGTCCGATTCGCAGCGCGGCGCGCGGTTCGCCTCGGCGAACGGACGGGTCGCGACCGCGGGCGGCACCTCGACGAACCGGTCGGCGTAGTCGATCAGCATCTCGGCGCGCTCGTTCCGGTCGTAGTCCTCGAACTCGCGCGCCAGCGCTTCGAGCGGCGCCTCGGGCGGCGCGCCGCCCGTCACTTCTCGATCGGCAGACCCACCGAGTTGCCCCATTCGGTCCAGCTCCCGTCGTAGTTGCGCACCTTGGAATAGCCGAGCAGGTACGTGAGCACGAACCACGTCAGGCTCGACCGCTCGCCGATGCGGCAATAGGCGATGACGTCGTCCTTGGGCGACAGCCCCTGCTCCTGCTCGTAGATCGCGCGCAGGTCCGCGGCGCTCTTGAACGAGCCGTCCTCCGGGTTCGCGGCGCGCGCCCACGGCACGCTCTTCGCGCCGGGAATGTGGCCACCGCGGAGGACGCCCTCCTGCGGATACTCGGGCATGTGGGTGCGCT
This sequence comes from Candidatus Eiseniibacteriota bacterium, assembly GCA_038231135.1. GTDB lineage: Bacteria > Eisenbacteria > RBG-16-71-46 > RBG-16-71-46 > RBG-16-71-46 > JANLWX01. The sequence continues at coordinate 5,387 of JBBRLX010000009.1, forward strand.
CGCCGGAGTACTCCTGCGGGCTGCGCACGTCGACCAGCGGCCGCTTCGCCGTCATGTGCTCGAGCACCTGGTCGCGGAACGCGCGGATCTTCTTGTCGTCGCGATCCGGGGCGTCGTAGGAGGTCGCGGCGTACTGCGGCACGTCGCGCGTGAGCGGGCGCTTCTCCTTCTCCCACTTGAGCCGGCCGCCATCCATCACCTTGGCGTTCGTGTGGCCGAACAGCTGGAAGATCCAGAACGCGTAGCACGCCCACCAGTTGTTCTTGTCGCCGTAGAACACCACCGTGGTGTCGCGCGTCGCGCCAATGCGGGACATGAGCCGGTTGAATCCGGCGCGGTCGAGATAGTCGCGCCGCACGGGATCGTTGAGGTCGGCCGTCCAGTCCACCTGCACCGCCCCGGCGATGTGGCCCGAGGGGTAGAGCAGCATGTCCTCGTTCGATTCGACGATGCGGATTCCGGGGTCGCTCGCGTGCGCCGCAACCCAGTCCGTCGTCACCAGCACTTCGGGGTGCACGTAACCACGGCTCTCGATTTCGTTCATGACCTGGGGCATGGCAGCTCTCCTCGCGCGGCGCGTCCTGTTGGGACGATTGGAATGTGGCCAGCAGGACGGCAGCATAGCACTCCGCTCTGCCGCCGCTCGACTGCCCTGGCACCTCACGGTACCCGGGCGCCCGCGGGCCGTCCCCCTCTTACGAGAACGGACCCGCCAGGCACCCCGCCGCCCGCAGGCGGCGCTACAGTCGCACCAGCCGGCGCGTGAACTCGGTGCCGTTCACCCGCACCCGCGCGAGATAGACGCCGGCGCGCGCCCGGACCCCCCCGCGGTCGATGCCATCCCAGCGCAGACTCGTGCGGCCCGCTCCCATGGTTCGATCCTCGGACCACAGCATGCGGCCCGCGAGATCGAACACCGCCCACGCCACGCGCGCGTCCTGCGGCAGGTCGAGCGCGAAGTCGACGGTCGCGTCGGACGGATTCGGGAACCCGGGTGACAGCGCGAGCGTGGCCGGGATGCCGTCCATCGGCTGCTGGCTGTCGAATCCGCCCTTCGACTTCACGTGGATGTTCGTGCTGACGGTCGAACTGAGCTTGTTCGCGGCGTGGAACATCAGCTTGAAGTTGCCGGCGAATCCGCCCAGCGGCCAGGTCAGCGTGCCGCCGGTGCGGGTGGCGTTCGCGACGAACACCGCTCCGCTGTTCGCCGGCATGTGGAACGGTTGCATATCTAGCTGCTGGATGGCGTCGCCGTCGGGATCCTGGGCCGTCACGCGGATCGTCAGGATCGAGCCGGGCGCCGCGAACAGATTGTTCGGCGCGCTCAGCTCCGGCGCGCGGTCCACGTTGCTCACGTGGATCAGCATGGCAGCGCTGCCCGTCCGCGCATTCGCGGCGTGGAACCGCACCACGTAGCTGCCGGAGTCGTCGTAGGTCGGCGTCCAGCGGAATGTGCCCGCAGTGTCCGCGCCGTCGACGGAGAACCGGGCGTCGCTGCCTTTCGGTAATCCCGATACATCCGCGGTCAACGAAGCGATCACTTGCGAATCCGGGTCGAACGCCGAGACGTGAACCGCCAGACCGTGCGCCTCATCCACCTGCATCCGCGATGCCACGGTCACGATCGGGGTCCGATCGCCCCTCGGCAGCGCCACCACGGGGAACGCCGCCGAACCGGTGAGGCCGCTGTTGTCTTTCACGGTGACGTGCGGGGTCCACGCCCCGGTGCCGTAGGTGTGCGTCGCGCTCGGCGAGGTCTGCGGTCCCGCCCCCGTGCCGTCGCCGAAATCAAACGTGTAGGACACGATCGAGCCATCGAAGTCATGCGACAGCGAAGCGTCGAGCGTCGCCGCCAGCGGGGCGAACCCCAGCGCGGGCTTCGCGGTCAGCACCGCGAGCGGCGGAATCCCGCCCAGCTTCGCCGCGATCACGAGCGCTCCGGCCAGCGCCACGTGTCCGTCGTTGTCGGTGACCGTGACCTGCGGTTTCCAGGTGCCGGCCGCATACGTATGAGTGGCGGTTGGCTGGGCCTGGGCGGGCAGCACGGTCCCGTCGCCGAAATCGAACCGATACGACACTATGCGCCCGTCGAAGTCGCGGGACTCCGAGGCGTCGGCGACCACGGCGAGCGGCGCGGCCCCGAGCGGCGGCCTGACTCTCAGCTCCGCGAGCGGCGGCAGGACGCCGCCGCCGGTGGACGGCGCGTACTCGAGCGCGCCGATGTCCGAGTAGCCCACGGCGCCCGCGCCGCGGTTGGGAGTCGCGGGATCGTCGACTCGCGTGTGGCCTTCGGCATCGAGCGCCGGCCACCCCACCGGCGCCGAGCTGCCGGCGTCGATCGCCGGCGAGCCCGCGAGCAGGTGAAAGTCGCCGGGCGCGGCATTCACGAACCGGGGCTCGGCCTGGACGCCGTGCGCCTCCTGGCCGGTGACGGCGTTGAATGCGGCCATGGTCGCATACTGTGTGGTGACGAACTTGATCGGCACCTGCGCCGTGTGATTCCAGATCAGGTTGTAATCCGACGCAAATCCCACGGACGATGCGCCGTCCACCCACAGCCCGAATTCGTTCGTCGCGAGGCCATTGTCGACGGCGATGCAGTCGTGCACCTGGCCGCCCGGCGAATTGCCCTCGAACGAGAATCCATCGTTCACATTACCGTAGGCGACATCGCAGACGTGCGCGACGTTCGCCGAGGTCAAGTGGTCGAACCCGTGGTCGCCGTTGTTCCACGACCGGTTCAGCACACTGACGCAGCCGTTCGAACCCGCGGTGAACTGCAGGCCGGTGTCCTGGTTGTCGTGGAGCAGGTTGCGCTCGATGCGGTTGCCGGGCGCGCCGAACAGGTTGATGCCGTTCGCGGCCCGCGCCGTGACACGCGCGTTCCGGTAGCATTCGTTGCCCGCGAGCGTGGACCCGGTGGCTCCGTTGGTCAGCGCGATGCCGTGGTCGCCATTGTTGAACACGCGATTGCGCAGGATCGAGAAGTTGGACCCTCCCGCGACCTGGATGCCGTACAACCGGGAGGACGACACTGAATTCTCGCGGATCTCGCAGTTCGACGACAGGTTCGAGATCTCGATGGCCTTGTTGTCGCTGTGGCGCACATCGAACCCGGCGAGGACCACGTACGACCGGCCGGAGATCGTGAATCCATACGGGCGATGGCCGACGAGCGTGCCGTGAGCCCCGGGATTGCCGCCGCCGGCGTTCACGTAGAGGCCCAATCCCGGCACGTAGCGGAACGTGCGCGACGGCAGGCTGGACGCCGGCGTGAGCGTCGTGTCGATCGCGAGCCGCTGGCCGTCGGCGAACACCTGACCCGGCGCCCACGCGACCGTCGTCGAGCGGAATACGTTGCCGGCGACGGTCGCCCACAGGCCGGTGCCGCCCAAGTCGTCCGAGCCCTCGACGATGACGCCGGGGCCGCTGGCATGGACGACGAACGCGCTGCCCGCGACGCCCGAGGCACTCAGCGATACCTGTTCGCGATAGACCCCCGGCCGCACGGTTACATCGGTGCCCGCTCCGCCATGCTGGCTCACGGCCGCCGAAATGGTGCGGTACGGGATGGCCTGGGTGCCCGGGCCCGCGTCGGTGGCGGCGGGATTCTGGTTGTCGACGTAGTAGCTCGCCGCGGCGGCGGCACCGGCGAGCGTCATCAGCATGGCGGGTGCGACAAAGGTCGCCAGGATAAAACTCCGTGCGACAGAGCTGCGGAGGTGTCGTGTTCCATGGGTGTTGAGGCGGCTGACGATGCGGGGATTCACGGCGTCCTCCAGGATGGGCGACCCCGGCGATCCGAGCTGGCGGGCTGCGGTCTTCGTGGCTGGGGGTAGGGAGCACCGCGCTTGCGATGCCCGAGCCGAGGGGTTGGCTCCGCCTTGGCATTCGTCGTGCCATCGCCGAATACTCCGCAAATGACGGCGTAGCCACGCGGCGCCGCGTCCGAGAGGACGCACGTTTGTAACTCCTGCCGGAGCAAGGAGCTTCTGACGCAGCCGGAGGAGCCCGCGGGCTAGTTCTGGAGTTTGACGATGCCGATGGCGACGAGGATCGGGATCAGCACCGCGATGATCGCCTCGCCGGCGATGAATCCGGACGCGACCGGGGTCACGTTGCTGTCGTAGGAGCGCCGCGCGAGCTTCTTCCAGATCTCGCCCGCCGTGCCGCCGAGGAACATGGTGAGGATCGCGCTGCCCGGCACCAGCATGCCGATGCCCATGCCGGTCGGCGACGGCACCCAGTTGCGGTGGCGGGTGTTCTCGAGCAGCGTGAGCACGACGCCCACGCCGACTCCCACCAGCAGCGCCGTCACGGCGCCGTGCGGCAGCGCCGACAGACCCTGCGAGAGGATGCGCGCGAAGCCGGCGAAGCGCTGGGAGATGGGTGACTGGAGGCCGTGGTCGCCGCCGATGCCGTAGGTGTTGCGCAGCAGCGGATAGACGTACGACACGGTGGCCGCGCCGATCGGGACCGCGAACAACTGGGCGTAGGTGAGGTACCGGGGCGTGCTGCCGATCATGTCGCCGGTCTTGTAGTCCTGCATCAGCCCCTCGGACTGGGTCGCCACCGAACCGGTGACGCCGCTCGACACCAGGTTCGGCAGGATCTGCCCGGGCGCCAGCACGCCGAAGATGCCCTGCATCATGTTCGACAGCGTGCTGATCGGGCCCCAGTTCGTCTCGCCCAGCACGCGGATGCCGACGAGCATCAGGGGGATCGAGAACACGATCGCTGCGAACGTGAGCCACGGCGACATTCCGAGACACACCTTCTGCACCACGATCAGTGCCACCGCGCTCGCGATCGAGCCCCAGATCACCCAGCGCATCGGGAAGTCGCCGCTGCTGATCGAGGCGCCCGACAGATTCTGGAACGTCTTGATCAGCACCCGCCAGCGCAGCACCAGCGCCGTGAGTCCGCCCGCGACCAGGATGCCGGTGGCCGGCCACATCACCCACAGCAGCATCTCGCGGCGTGCCATGTGCGCGACGAGCCCGTTCTGGAGCAGCAGCGGCGGCAACATCACCCAGCCGATGATCATGCCGATCACCATGCTGGTGTTGATGCGCATGCCGACGAGCATGCCCGACCCCGCAGACAGCAGGCTCCAGCTGACGCCAACGTTCATGAGCGCGCCGTTCGCGCCCACCGCGAGCATCTCGGGAATGCGATACCACGCCTGGCCGATCAGCCGGGCGTCCTCGCGGAACGCGAACGTGACCGCCGAGACCAGGCCGCTCACCGCCATCGACCGTGCCGCGCCGCGCGATTCCTTGCCGTGCGAATCGAGCACGATCAGCGTCTCGCCGGCGGCGACGCCGTCGGCGAACGTGAGCTTCTCGTCGATCACGAAGTGCTGGCGCATCGGCACCGACAGCAGCACGCCGAGGATGCCGGCGGTGGTGAGCCACAGGAACGACTGCAGCGGCGTGAGCGTGAACGCGAAATGCGCGGCGGGGTCCTGGTGCAGCAGGTCGAACGCCGCCATCAGCACGCACAGGAACGCCGTCTGGCCCGCCGAAGTGCCGGCGGTCTGGACGATGTTGTTCTCCCAGCGATTGAAATCGCGGAAGATCAGCCCCAGTGCCAGGTAGCCGAAGAACGCCGACACCACCGAGATGTTGGGCCCGAAGCCGAGCTTGAGCACGATATAGGGATAGGAGCCGCCAATCACGGCCGCCACCAGCATCGCCACGATCACGGCCCGCCAGGTGAACTCGCGCGCGCCCGCGGGACGGAGCTGTTTCTCGTGCGATTCGGAGGCGTGATCGGCAGCCATCGCGGTCATGATCGGCCTATGTTCGTTCGGGGAACGGCGGCGAGCGGCGGGGTTGAAGCCGCGGTGGCGATCCAGTCCAAAACGCTACGGTTGCGGAACATAGCAGCCGCACCCGGCCTGCGCCAGAACCAAGTCGCCAGCCCGGGTCGTCCGGTATACGAACACGCGCCCGAGCCGAAACCAGCCGGCCCGGGCGCGCGATCGATCGCGGCGAGTGGCGCTACAGTCGCACGATCCGGCGCAGGAACGTCTGGTTCGCCACCTGGACCCGGACCAGGTAGACACCCATGCCGGCGCGGGCGCCCCGCGAGGTGCCGCCGTCCCAGCGCAGCGTATGGCTCCCGGCCTCGAGCACCCGTGACTCGTGCCAGACCGCACGGCCCTGCACGTCGAACACCGACCAGTCGACGGGGCCATCGTCCGGCAACTCGAGCGCGAACGTGACCTCCGCCGCGGACGGCACCGGCATGGCGTTGGACAGCGACAGCGGCCGTGCCACGAGTGACTGGGCGGTCGGCAGCACCTCGAGCAGCCCGCGCTTGCGCACGTGGATGTCGGTGGACGCCGAGCCCGAGAGCGCATTCGCAGCCGTGAACTTCACGGCGTAGGTACCCGCCTGGCCCGTGCGCGTAACCCACGTCAGCGTGCCCGTGGTGTGGGCGGAGTTGGTGGTGAACGTGGCGAAGCTGCCGGCCGGCAGCTTCGACAGATCGGCCGTGAGCGAAGCGATCGGCTGGCCGTCGGGATCGGCCGCCGTCACGCTGACCGTCGCGGTGCCGCCGGTATTCACGCGCACGGTGCCCGGCGCCGTCACGACGGGCGCGCGATCGACGTTGTTCACGGTGATGCGCGTGGTGGCCGTTCCGGCGAGCGCGTTCGCCGCACGGAACGTCACGGAGTAGGAGCCGGCGTTGGAGAACCCGGGCGTCCACGTCAGCACGCCGGACAGGTTGCCGCCGCCGGGCGTGAAGTGCGCGTTGGTGCCCGCCGGCAATCCGGATAGATCGGCGGTCAGCGAGGTGATCGTATTGCCGTCGGGATCGGACGCGGTGACGTTCACGCGCAACTGTGCGCCTTCGTTCACGGTCACTGCACCCGGCGCGGTCACCAGCGGCGGCCGGTCGCCGCTCGTGCCGGTACCGATGTATTCATAGGCGCCGCGATCCGCGTACGGCACCGGGCCGGCGCCGTGGTTCACCGTGGCGGGGTCGTCGAACCGGATGTTGCCGGCGAAGTCGATGAGCGGCCAGTCGACGACGGCGGACGTGGCATCGTCGATCGCGGGCGAGCCGTACGACAGATGAAAGTCCCCCGCGGTGGGATTCACAAACCGGGGATTCGACTGCACGCCGTGGACATCGTTGCCGCTCGCAGCGGTGTACCCGGCGATCGTGGGGAAGATCGTGGTGGCGTTCTTAACCGGCGACTGCGCCGTGGAGTTCCACCAGATGTTGTAGTCGGTGACGAGCCCCGGCAGCGACGTGTCGTCGACCCACAGGTCGTACTCGTTCGTCGTCAGGCCGTTCTCGACCGCGATGCAGTCGTAGAGCTGGGACCCGGGCGACGTGCCTTCGATCGAGAATCCGTCCTTATGGTTGCCATACGCGACGTCGCCGATGTGGATCGTGCCCGATGACGTCAGGTGATCGAAGCCGTGGTCACCGTTGTTCCACGACACGTTCTGCACCGACACGTTGTCGTTGGACCCGGCGTTGATCTGGAGTCCCGTGTCCTGATTGTCGTGCAGCCGGTTGCCCTCGATGCGGTTGCCCGACGAACCGTACAACTGGATGCCGTTCGCCGCGCGCACCGTCGGCCGCGCGTTACGGAACGATTCGTTGCCCGTGATCTGAGACTGCGTGACGCCGACGCTCAGGTAGATGCCATGATCGCCGTGATCGGACACGATGTTGTTCGCGACCGTGCACGCGGTGGCACCGTTCAGGTGGATGCCGAAGTTGCGCGCGAACGTCACGGTGTTGCCGGACACGGTGACGTTCGAGGACGTGCCCGATACGTAGATGCCCTTGCTGTCGGAGCGCGTGACGGTGAACCCGGCGATGGTCACCCAGCTGCGGCTCGACACTGTGAAGCCATAGCTCCGGCGCCCCACCCTGGCCGCATGATCGCCCGGATTGGCGCCGCCGAGGTTGACGTAGAGCCCCTGGCCCGCCACATAGCGGAACGCGCCCGTGGGAATGAGGCCCACCGACACGAGTGTGGTGTCGATCGCCAGGCGGCCGCCGTCCGCGAATGCCTGCACCGGATTCCACGTGACCGAGCTCGCGAGGAACACCGAGCCCGAGAATGGCGCCCACAGCGATGCCGAGCCGAAATCATCGGAGCCGTCGACGATCGCGCCCGGCGTCCCCTGGAACATGAACGGACTGCCCGCGATGCCGGAGCTGCTGACGCTGACCTGTTCGCGATAGGTGCCCGGCTGCACCTGGATCGTCGTTCCGGCGCCACCGCGCTGCGAGACCGCGGCGCCGATCGTGCGGTACGGCGTGGCCAGGGTTCCCGGACCGGAATCGGACGCGAGCGGATTCTGGTTGTCGACGTAGTACGTGGTGGCGTGCGCGGCCGCGGCGGCCGCGGACAGCATCACCAGCGTGAACACCAGGCTGCGGAGCGAACGACGAATCTGTGAGTCCGAGGGGTGGCGAACGGACCTGACCATCTGCGGCAAGGGGGTATCTCCAAAGAAGCGGCTGCGAATCGCGTCCATTCGAGCCAGCGGAACCATGGATGGCGAATCGGCCGGATCGGCCCCGGTTCCGGGCGCGGCCGAACCATGATCCAGCTTACAGGGGTCGGACGTGCCGTGCCAGAGGATCGTTGAACGGTTTGAACGGTTGGGGGCGCGGTAACGGCTTGGTTTTGCGGCCCCAGAACATCCAGAACGCCGAAATCGGGCACCGTACTCCGTCATGAAAATCCCATTCTCCCGACCGTTCCCGTCCCGCAATTCCGCGCCTCGATGGCTCCGCCGCCGGACCTTCATCCCGGGGCTCGGCTTGTCCTTGACATTGTTTGCATTGCTGGGCGCGACCGCCCGCCCGGCCCCGGCAGCCCCGCGCAGGCCGGCGGCTGGGGCTCCGGCCGTCCATCCCGCCAGCGCCAGCCAGATCCTGGCCGCCATCAAGCAGCCCGGACCCCGCGTCACGCTCGTCAACGTGTGGGCCACCTGGTGCGGCCCGTGCCGCACCGAGTTCCCGGATCTCGTGCGCTTCCAGCGCGACGCCCGCGCGCGCGGCGTCAAGGTCGTGTTCGTGTCGGCCGATTTCCCGGACCAGTTGTCGCGGGTGCGCGCATTCCTCGCGAAGCAGGGCGTCACCGAGGCGTCGTGGATCAAGCACGACGACGATCAGGCGTTCATCAAGGCGTTCGAGCCGCGCTGGAGCGGTGCCTTGCCCGCCACGTTCGTCTACGACTCCACGGGCACCCAGGTGCGGTTCTGGGAGGGCGCCGCGGATTCCACGCGATTCGAGACCGAGGTGAGCAACGTATTGAGCGGCGTTCGCTAGTCGCAGCGCCGGGCCAAGGTCCCGGTCCCCGCCGGCAGCTCCGAGATTCTGCTCCGCAGAGATGTCCCGATAGCCCCCGTACGCTTCCCCACGTTCCACACCTCAAGGAGACGTATTCCATGAAGCTCCGCTGGTTCCACACGCTCTGTCTGCTCACCCTCGGCCTCGTTCCCGCCACCCTGGCCCTCGCCGACGACGACGCGCCGCAGGCACTCGCGATCGGCGCGACCGCCCCGATGGCGGACGTGAAGATGAAGAGCGTCGACGGCAAGGACATCGCGATCGCCGACGTCGCCGGCAAGAAGGGCACGCTCGTCGTGTTCACCTGCAACGGCTGCCCGTTCGCGAAGGCGTGGGAGACCCGCATCGCGGCGATCGGCAACGCCGCGGTCAAGCGCGGCCTCGGCGTGATCGCGGTCAACGCGAACGACCCGGACGTGAACTCCGAGGATTCGTTCGACGGCATGGTGGCCCGCGCGAAGAAGCTGGGCATCCACTATCCGTACGTGATGGACGAGACCTCGAACCTCGCGCGGGCGTTTGGCGCCACGCGCACGCCGGAGGCGTTCCTGTTCGACGCGTCGGGCAAGCTCGTCTACCACGGCACCATCGACGACAACGCGCACCAGCCCGCCGCCGTGAAGCAGCCCTACCTGCGCAAGGCGGTCGATGCGGTCACGGCCGGCAGGACGGTCACGGTCGCCGAAACGAAGGCGCTGGGCTGCGGGATCAAGTTCCGCGCGAAGGCCTAAGCGTCGCGCAGTAGGTAATCCAGGTCCGCGCCCGTGAGTGTGCGTGCGAAGCCATCCTCGCCGATCACGTCCCTCACGAGCGCGGCCTTGCGCTGCTGCAGCTCCCAGATCTTCTCTTCGATCGTGCCCTCGGCCAGCATCCGGTAGGCGATCACGGTGCGCGTCTGGCCGATGCGATGCGTGCGGTCGATCGCCTGCGCCTCGACGGCGGGGTTCCACCACGGGTCGAACAGCACCACGTAGCTCGCCGCCGTCAGGTTGAGCCCGGTGCCGCCGGCCTTGAGCGAGATCAGGAACACGCACGGCTCGGGATCCGATTCGAACGCCCCCACCACCGCCTCGCGCCGCGTGGTGGCGCCGGTCAGCATGTGATGGCGCACGCCGCGCCGTGTCATGTCCTGCGCCAGCAGCTTGAGGCACTCGACGAACTGCGAGAACACGAGGACCTTGTGGCCCTCGGCGAGCAGCGGCTCCAGCAGCTCGAACAGCGCGTCGAACTTGCCGGAGCCCAGCTCGAGCTTGCCGCCCGCGAGCGCGGGATGGCAGCACACCTGCCGCAGCCGCGTCAGCGCCGCCAGGATCTCGATCTTGTGGCGCCGCACGCCGTCGCCGTTCGTGGAGATGCGCTCGACCAGCTTGCGGCTGTTCGCGAGCTCGGCGAGGTAGAGCTGGCGCTGGCCCACGGTGAGCTGGCAGTCGCGGCGCTCCTCGATGCGGTCCGGCAGGTCGCGCGCCACCTGGCGCTTGAGCCGGCGCAGCACCACCGGGCGCAGCCGCGCGGCGAGCAGCGCCCGCAGGTGCGGCGGCGTGTCGGGACGGTCGTAGCGCGCCACGAACTTCGCGCGGTTGCCGAGGTAGCCCGGGTTCACGAACTCCATGATGCTCCACAGGTCGAGCGCGCGGTTCTCGAGCGGCGTGCCGGTGAGCGCCAGCCGGTGGCGCGCGTCGAGGCGCAGCACGGCCTTGCTGATCGCGGCGTCCGGGTTCTTGATGTTCTGCGCCTCGTCGAGGATCGCGGCCGACAGCGGCACCTTGATCCACTGCTCGAGATCGCGCCGCAGCAGCGCGTAGTTCGTGACGATCAGGTCGTGATTCGGGATCTCGCCGCGCAGCTCGTGGCGCTCCTCGCCGCTCGTGAGCGTGAGCACGCGCAGCCCGGGCGTGAACCGCTCCGCCTCGCGCACCCAGTTGTGCACCACCGACGCCGGGCACACGACGAGCGCCGGCCCCAGCCCCGGCTCGCGCTCGCGCAACTGCAGCAGCCACGCCAGCGCCTGCACCGTCTTGCCGAGCCCCATGTCGTCGGCCAGCACCGCGCCGCGGCCGATGCCGGTGACGAACGACAGGAAGTCGAGGCCCTCGTGCTGGTAGGGGCGCAGCTCGGCCACCAGGCCCTGCGGCAGCTCGGTGCGCGGCAACCCCTCGAACGTCCGCACCTTCTCGCGCAGCCGCTCCAGCTCCTGCGCGGCGGCGCTGTCGGCGCCGAAGTCCTCGAGCGCCATCAGGCTGTCCGGCCGCGCCTGGGCGAGCTGCCACAGCGTGACGCGCTGCTCGCCCCCGCCGACCTCGATCCCCAGGTCGGCGAGGCTGGCCGCGTCCTGGTCGAAGTGGTCGGCCACGTCGCGCCGCACCCAGCCCGACTGCAGCTTCACGAACCGCGTGCGCGCGCCGCGCAGCTTCGCGAGATCGGCGTCGGTGAGCCGCATGCCCTCCGACTCCCATTCGGCCGACACCGCGAACCAGTCCACCCCGCTCGCGGTGACGTTCACGCGCGGGCGCACGTTGCGGGCGCCGCCGAGCAGTTCGCGCATGCGGCGGTTGCCAAGATAGGCGACACCGGTCGGGCGGCTCTCCCACGCCTCGGCGAACGTCTCGAGATTGCGCGCGTTGATCCTGAGCCACCACGACTTGCGCGCCTCGTCGGAGCTGAGCTCGGGCGGCCCGCCGCGGCCGTCGGCGCCGCCCTGCGCGAACGACTGCAGCCAGTCGCGCGCCGGATCGACCTGCGCCGGATCGGGAGCGTCGAGCCAGATCTCGGCCGGCACGTCTCCCGCGCCGCCCGGCGCCGTGTCGGACGCGTCCACCGGAACGGCGGCGGCTTCGTCGTCCGTGGCGGGCGCGCCTTCGGCGGCGGCCGGCCGATCGGGCGCGAACGTCTCGAGCTCCTCGGTGCTGGCGCCCGACGGCCCCAACAGCCGGGCCCAGCGGCTCTCGCGCGTGAACTCGAACACCGGTTCGGCGCCGATCGGCATGCCCGGGCGCCACTCCTTGTCGCTCGAATGGGCGAACAGCCTCACCTCGAGCCAGTCGTCGTCGTGCAGATCGAGCGCCGCCACCGGGTGCGCGCGGTGCCGGCGGGTATGCGGCGACAGCGCCTCCGCCACGCTCGCGAAACTCGCCGACAGGATCTCGAGGAACTGTTCGCGGCCGGTCTCGGGCACCGGCAGGCTGCCCGTGGCGGCGAACCGCTGCAGCAGGTCGTGCGGCGGCTCCTCACCCACCCGCCAGAACACCCCGTCCGCCAGCACCAGGCTCGGGTGCAGGTCGTCGTCCGCGGCCAGGAACACCACGGTGTCGAGCGGCAGCTGCCGGCCGTCGGGCCAGCGCGCGGCCAGCGCGATGCGCATGCCGCCCGCGTCGTTGAGACACGCGGGCAGGATGTCGAGTGCGGTGTCCTCGAGGTCGAGCCGCTTGCCGGGCGTGATCCCGGCGCGTGCCGCCAGCTCCGGGTCGAGGTGATCACCCCAGGTGGCGAGCGCCGAGTCGGCGAAGTTGTCGAGCAGCCGGTTCACGCTGCCCGTGACGAGCTCGAACCGCCGGTCGTTGGAGCTGCGCGCCGACGGCAGGAAGCCGCCGGTCAGCGCGCGCAGCAGCCGGGCGTGGGGCGGCGACAGCAGCGTGGCATCGCGCCGCAATTCGTTGCCGAGCTGGACGAGCTGCATCGCGGTGCGCGGCTCGTCCTGCAGCCGCCCGCTCGTCACCCGCGCCTCCATGGTGACGCACGCCGTTCCCCGTTCGTCACGACCGAGCCCGAGGAGCACGCGCAGGCTGCGCGACGGCGTCGTGGCGTGGCGGATCGCCCAGCGCGCGAGCCCCTCCTCCATCTCGCGGCGTGACCGCCCGGCCGCGCGCTCGGCGAGATCCGGCCGGTCACGGAACGGCAGAAGCCCGCGCGGCACCCAGCCGTTCGCGCGCTGGGGGATCTCCTGCGCCAGCCGCCAGCACATCAGATCCGGATCGGGATCCTCGAGAATCTCGCGGAATTCGTAAGGATTGAGGTAGATGCCGCGACCGTGCGAGCCAGCGACCACGCGGCCGAACGTGTAGGCGCGATTCCACGGATCGGCGGCGCGCAGCGCTTCGATGTCGGGGTCGTAATGCACGGCCGCGCCCGCCCGCTGGTGTTCATCCGGCACGTCGGAGCCGGTTTCCAGCTCGGGCACCGGGCGGCCGGTGGCCTCGGCATGCGCCGCCACGACCGCGAGCGCGAGCGCGTAGGCATGCTTGCACAGCGGCGCCACCGGGCAGGTGCAGTTGGGATCCGCGCTGCCGTCGGTCCAGCGCCAGCCGGTGCGGTAGGTGCGCGTGCCCTTCACCGACGCCCGCACCAGGCCGTCGCTGATCTCGAGCGACCCGACACGGCCCCACACCAGGTATTCACGCCCGCGATTGCGCACGTACACCGGGAAGTGCCCGGCATCCTGGCGAATGGACTCGATCATCTCGCGCGGCAGGGTTTCGATGGTGCGTGCTGCTTCGGTCATGAATTCCGTGGTTCAGGAGGGCGGAACAGGAGGCGCGGGGCCTGCGGGATCTCGCGGCGGCGAACCAGAAAGACTAGCAGGTCCGGGGTGGGGGCACCAACAGAACGGCCGCCCGGGAGTGCTGCCCGGGCGGCCGTCGTGACACTGCGGCTGCGATTACTTGATCATCGTGATGAGGCGCGTGCGGCGCACCCCGGCGGCGTCGAGCCGGATGAAGTACACCCCCGACTGCACCGCCGTGCCGGCCTCGTTGCGGCCATCCCACGTGACCCGGTACTGCCCGACTTCCTGGTCGCCCCGCATCAGCGTGCGCACCCGGCGCCCATCGACCGAGTAGATCGACAGCTCCACCGGACCCCGCTTCGCCAGCCCGTACTGCACCAGCGACCGGTCGCGCGACGGATTCGGTATCACCGGCTTCAGGTCCGTCACCGTCACCAGATTGTCGACACCCAGCGCGATGCCGGTCGTGACCGTCACCGCCTGGTTCGCCCCGTCACGGCCCAGCACCTTCGCGAACGTGAACCCCGGGTCGCCCGCCGCGATCGCACGGAACCGCACCGTCGCAACCACGCCCTGGCCCGTCATCCCCGGTCCGCCCGGGTTCAATAGCGCCATGTCGGCCGCGCCCGGACCTGGCGAGAACATCACGCCACCCTGGGCGGTGATCAGGTCGCCCGTCACCACGTCGACCGGCACCACCACCGCGGCGTTCCAGCCCAGCGTCACCGACAACGCCTTGAGGTCGCCCGCGCCCTGCAGTTCCACCGGCACCTCCACCCCCTCGTCGACGCTCACCCGCGCCGGCGTGCTGAGCCGCAGCACGTTCGCCGCCGCAGGCGTTGCGACCGGCACCCGCGATGGAGTGCTGGCGACCGGGAAGTAGTTCAGCGCGAACATCACCAGGTCCTCGAAGTCCGTCTTCGAGTCCGTCGTCGGCCGCCCGTTCACGCTGGCGTCCGTCGTCGGTCCCACGTCCAGGTATTCGAATCCCGCCAGCGCCGCGCCCGACAGGCCGTAGTGCGTGCCCAGCAGCGAGATGTCCGCCGTCGTCACCTGGTTGTTGCCCTGGCCCGGTGTGGTGCCGTCGGTCACGTCACCCAGGTGATAATCCAGCGTGCCCCCTGTGACGTTCGACACCGGCGACGCGTTGCCGCACGCATCCTTCGCATACGCCGCGTAGTACCAGTAGTCACGCGTCGCGGGCTCGTCCGTCTGTCCGGTCGCGGTGACGGCCGTCAGCGTCCAGCCCGCCGGCGGATACGACGCCGGCGCCGCCGGCACCGAGCCCGAGCCGGGCGCGTTGTCATACAGCGGATAGTTGCCGTAGCCACGCCGCCACACCTCGACCGATGCCGCGGCCCCGGGTGCGGTGAACGCCAGCGTGACCTTCGTCGTCCCGTCCGCGTCGTTGCCGGTGCGCACCTGCGTCGCCCCCAGCCCCGTCACCGCCGTGATCGTCACCGCGTTCGGCGCGAACGTCGCCGAGATCGCGTGGTTCGCCTGCACGTTCGGGAACGAGTAACTCGTCACCCCCCCCACCGACACGCCGTCCACCAGCACATCGGCCACGTGGTAGCACGGATCCGCGGTGATCGTGAACGCCGCCTTGTCGCCGCAGTTCACCGTCTGGGTCGGGCTGATCGAGCCGTTCGGGCCCGCGCTCGCGGTGATCGTGTACGTATTGACCGCGAACGTCGCCGACACGGTGTGGTTCGCGTGCACGTCGGTGAACGTGTAGAGCGTCACCGGCCCCACCGACACCCCGTCGACGAGGACATCCGCGACCTGGTAGCAGGGATCCGGCGTGATCGTGACGTTGGCCGGAGACCCGCAGGCCACCGAGAACGTCGGCGTGATCGAGCCGTTCGGGCCCGCGCTCGTGGTGATCGTGTACGGGCCGAGCAGCGTGAAGCTGGCGGCGATCGTGTGGTCCACGATCACGTTGTTGAACGTGTACGTCGAGACCGCGCCCACCGACACGCCGTCGACGAGCACGTCCGCGATGATGTAGCACGTGCTGGCCGGAGCGATCGCGAACGACTGGTTCGCATTGTACGCGACCGCCACCGCGCCGCTGGGCGTGATCGTGCCTCCGGCGCCGGCGCTGGCGGTGATGGCCAGGTCGCCGATGCGGAAGTCCGCGTCGCTGGCGTCGCTGCCCGTCGCGCACACGACGTCGTGCGCCGTGACGCGGACCCGCGCCTGCGTGGTCGGGGCGTTCGGCACCGTCCATGCGTAGGAACCGGAGTTCGCGACGGCCGTCGCGATCGCGAACGGATACGTCGCGCCGCCGTCGGTCGAATACGCCAGATCGACGTTCGCCACGCCGGTGTTGTCGGTCGCGGTCCACGTGATGGTCTGCGACGACCCGATCGGCCAGTTCTCGCCACCGTTGGGGCTCGTGACCGTCACGGCCGGCGCCTCGTTGTCGATCGGCACCGTCGCCGGCGGGCCCGCGTTGACGGGCAGCACGCCGTTCCCGCAGTCACGCAGCTTGACCGACGTGATCGTGACCGTGCCCGTGCCGCCCGGCGCGGTGCTCGCGACGCCGATGTTGAACAGCAGACCGCTCAGCCCGGTCGGGCCGCAGTCGCCGCCCAGCACCGCGCCGTCGGCCGAGTACGAGCCGCCGCCATGGTCCGCCACGTTGAACAGCGTGGCGCCCGCGGCGCTCAGGAACGTGCCCTCGGTGACGCTGCCCGTGCCCGAGCACAGCGTCAGATCCGGCGACAACTGGAACGTCACGCTGAAGCCGAGCACCGGGTTGTTGTAGGTGCGCGACAGGCTGACCGGAATCGTCACGCAGGTATTGGTCGGGCACAGGTAGGTCGCCGTCGATTGCGCGGAGATCGTGCCCGGGGTGAGCGCGAAGCTCGCGGCGATCGTGTGGTTCGCGGTCACGTTCGAGAACGTGTACGACGCCACCGCACCCACCGACACGCCATCCACCAGCACGTCGGCGATCGAGTATCCGGTCGACGGGGTGACCGTGAACGCCTGGTCGTTCGAGCACACGACGCCCACGGCGCCGTTCGGGCTGATCGCGCCACCTGCGCCTGCGGACGCCGTGATCGTGTAGGTGATCGCGTTGAACGTCGCCGAGATCGTGTGATTGGCCTGGACGTTCGAGAACGTGAACGACGCGATCGCGCCCTGCGACACGCCGTCGACGAGCACGCTGGCGATCGTATGGCAGGCATCGGGCGTGATCGCGAACGTCTGGTTCGCGCCGCAGCTCACGGACACGTTGCCGGACGGGCTGATGGCGCCGCCGGTGCCGGCCGAGGCCGCGATCGTGTACGGCCCGAGTGCCGAGAACGAGGCTGTGATCGTGTGGTTGGCGGTCACGTTGGTGAACGTGAACGAGGCGACCGCACCCTGCGACACTCCGTCGACGATCACGTTCGCGATCGCAAAGCAGGAGTTGGCGGTGATCGTGAACGTCTGGTTCGCACCGGCGGTGACCAGCACCGAGCCGCTCGGGCTGACGGTGCCGCCCGCCCCCGCCGACGCCGTTATCGTGAACTGCTGGCCGACGACCGAGGCCCAGTAGGTGCTCCACTTGCTGCCGTTGGAACCCGTCGTGTTGTCATCCGTGCTGGTGCGGGTCTTGCCGTACTCCTGCAGCACCCAGATGGTCTTGTCGTCCGACGGATCCACCTGCGCGGTGCTGAAGTCACCCCAGCGGTTGCGGCCGGCGCCGAATTGCTTCTGGTAGTAGTCCTCACCCGCCTTGTAGATGAACGGGTCGCGCGTGCTGGCCAGCGCGTCGGTGTGATCGTGGTACGAGTAGCCGGCCGACGGGTGCTGGGCCGACGAGAACTGCGAGTAGCCGACGACGAAGTCGCCGAGCGAGTTCGTCGCGATGTGCGGGTAGACGTACCACTTGCCGCCGTTCGACACGGTCGCGGTCGCGTCCTCGATGCGACCACCATCCGCGAACGCCGGCGTAGCGCCGGCCGTGATCTTCGTCCACTGGGCGGCGACGTGGGTCTGGCCGGCAGACGGAAGGCCGACGGACTGCGCGTAGTAGATGAACCCGCGGCCGGTCGTCGCGTCCACGCGGTACATCGGCGCCGTTCGAATGTTGTCGTCCTGGGTCTCGATCTTGCACGGCGTTGCTCCGCACGAGCTGGCGCCCGAGTTCGGCACGCTCTGCGGGAGCAGATTGCCGGCCGTCGGAGTGGCCCAGGCGCCGCCCGTGCGGAGGCTGTTCGTCGCGCCGCTGGTGTAGGTCGGCGCCGCCGGGGTGCCCGTGATGCGGTCCAGTTCGTACGTTGCGCTCGCGCCTGCCGTGCTCCGGAGCACAAACAGCGTGTCCTCGGTCGCCGAGATCGTCACGCAGGGGGCGGTGCAGAAGTGCGTGCCGCTTGCCTGGGTGACGTTCGTCACGCTCGCGAGCGTGCCCGCCGCGGCCAGGGGATAGTTGGCGATCATGCAGCCACCGCGGTTGAAGCTTCCGCCCGCGCTGTAGGCGTTGATCGTGATCGCGATCCAGTTCTTGTTGAAGCCCAGCACCGGGAAGTCGAGTCGCGGCGAACTGGTAAACCCCGGCGTCACGGCATACAGGAACCAGCTCCCCGCGGGGTCACTCGTCTGCGAGACGCCGAACAGGATCAAGCCGGGGTTGTTCACCGTCTGCATGCACACGATCCAGCGGTTCTGAATGGGATCGTAGGTCGTGCGGGGATCGGTGAGCTGATTCAGCAGCGTCTTGTTGGCCACGACCGGGTTCCAGAACGTCGCGGTGCCGACGGTGAGGACCGTCGCGCCGGTAATCTTGTCCTGGATCCGGTAGTTGTTGTTGAACGTGTCCATCACGCGCGTGGGACCGACGCCACCGCCCACGTCGGGCGGGATGATGATGTAGCTCGAGTCCGCCATCGGGATGTCGTCGAGGCCGATGAAGCTGTTGGACGGCGATGGCGACGCGATGTTCAGCCGGGGTGTGATGATCGTTGGCATGAATGGGATCGGGCCGGTTGGAGGCGCCTGCTCTTCGGATTCGTTCAACTCGTTCGGAACGAGCACCCGCACCGGCGGCGCGCCCTGGATCGACCGCTGCCGGGCCTCCGTGCGCGCTAGGTCGGTGAGATTGACCTTCGCCGAACCGCTGAGCTTCATGGTGTTGCCGGGCACGGTCGTGCCCGGGGCCACGAATGCGGGCTGGATCGCGTCGGGATCCCGCAGTCTCTGCTGCGCCGCAGGGTTCGCGAGCGGCGCGGTCGCCGGCTTGTGCACCGGCGCCGCGGACGCGAGCGTGGGAATCGCGATCGCGCCGAACACGGCGAGCGCCCGCGCGAACTGGAATATGGAACGGGGCACTCGCTTCATATCAGCCTCCTCAACCAGCGATGTAGTCCCCGGCCGTGTGAACGCACGCGTGATGGCATCCCGGCGGCGGGGGTGTTCGTTCGGGCGCTGCTTCGAGTCGTGAGTGGTCATGGGCGGTTACCGCATCACCGAGAACAGGCGCGTCCTGCGCGTTCCCGCCGTTTCGAGCCGCGCGAAGTACACGCCCGACCTGAGCGCGTTGCCGCGCTCGTCGGTGCCGTTCCACGTGAAGTGGTAGCGGCCGGCCTCCTGGACACCGTGCGCCAGCGTCTTCACGCGCCGGCCGTCGACCGAGTAGATGGACAGGTCGGTGACGCCGCGCCGCGCGAGTCCGTACTGCAGCACCGAGATGCCGCGCGACGGATTCGGAATGACCGGCTGCAGCTCGGTGATCGTCACAACGGATTCGAACGCCATCGGGTTCCGCGCGTTGAGCAGCAGCGGCTTGTTCGCGGCGTCGCGGCCGATGATCCTGCCGAACGCGAACTGCGGATCGCCGCTGGCGATCGCCTTGAAGTGCATCGTCGCCAGCACGCCCTTGCCCGCGAGGCCGGCGCCCAGCCCGAGCATCGCGACGTCGGCGCGCGCGTGTCCGGGCGACAGCAGCAGCGCGCCCTGCGCGGCGACCAGGTCGCCGGCCACCACATCGGCCGGCGCGACGACCGCCGGGTCGAAGTTGAGCGACACCGACATCGCCTGCAGGTCGCCGGTGGCCGTCATCTGAATGGGCACCTCGACCGCGTCACCCGCCGTCACCACGTATGGCGCCTGGAGCGACAACTCGTCGTGGGCATGCGGGCCCGAAGCCGGCGTGCCGCCCGCGACCAGCGACACCCGCGGCGACCAGTTGATCGAGAACATCACCAGGTCCTCGAAGTCGACGACCCCGTCGACCGTGGGACGCCCGTCGACCGAGTTCGTCGTCGTCGGCCCGACGTCCAGGTATTCGAAGCCGGCGAGAGTCGCGCCGCTCGCGCCATAGTGGGTGCCGAGCAGCGAGGCATCGGCGGTGGCCACCTTGTTGTCGCCCTGGCCGGGAGTAATACCGTCGCTCACGTCACCCAGATGGTAGCCCAGCACGCCGCCCGTCAGGTTCGACACGGGGCCGGCGTTGCCGCAGGCATCCTTCGCGTACGCGACGTAGTACCAGTAATCGCGCGTGGGCGGCTGATCGGCCTGGCCGCTCGCGGTCACCGGCGTCAGCGCCCATCCCGAAGGCGGGTAGGAGCCCGGCAACGGGGGCGCCCCACCCCCCGAGTAGGTCGGATAGTTGCCGAAGCCCGTGCGCCAGACCTCGGTCGAGGCGGCGCCGCCGGGCGCCGTGTACGTCAGCGTCACGCGGGTGGTGCCGCTGGCGTCGTTGCCGGTCTTCACCTGCGCCGCCGCGAGGCCGGTGACGGCCGCGGGCAGCGGGTTCGCGGCGAAGCTCGCCGCAATCGTGTGGTTCGCCGTCACGTTCGAGAACGTGAACGTCGTGACCGCGCCCACCGACGAGCCGTCCACCAGCACGCCCGACACGTGGTAACAGGCATCCGGCGTGATCGTGAACGCCTGGTTCGCGCCGCAGTTGACGACGGTCGGCCCGTTCGGAGCGATCGCTCCGTTGGCGCCGGCGGAGGCCGTGATCGTGTATGGCCCGAGCGCGACGAAACTGGCATCGATCGTGTGGTCGTTGTTCACGTTGGTGAACGTATACGTGGTGACCGGCCCCACCGACACGCCGTCGACCAGCACATCGGCGACGCCGAAGCACGCATTGGGCGTGATCGCGAACGTCTGATTTGTGGTGCTCTGCACGATCACGGCGCCCGACGGCGAGATCGAACCGCCCGAGCCGGCGGTCGCGGTGATCGTGTAGGTGACGCCCGTGATCACGTGCACGATCGCGGCGGCCGACGTCTGGCCGTCGGGATTCGTGATCGTGATCGTGTACTTCTGGCCGGTGGCATTCGGCGTCGCCGACGACGCGTTGAGCACGAGATTCACCGTGGTCGGGTCCACGTACGTCGCCGACGTGACGGTGGGCGGAGTGCCCGACGCGGCGCCGACCGTGATTGCGGCGCTCAGGTGTTTGAATGCCAGGGCGGGGGCGGCGAGGTTCGCGCCAGGGTCGTAGAAACCCGAGCCCGAGGACGACACACCCGTGAGCGTGACGCTCACCGACGGCTGACCCGCGATGATGTCGGCGAGCCCGGACGGCGCGGCGGGCGGCGGCGCAATCAGCTTCGCCACGCGGACGCCGTAGGAATTGTTGACGTCGCAGAACATCTGGACGGTCCACATCGACATGTCGTCGAGCGGGTCGAGCGTGGTGATCGAGTAATCGCCCCAGCGGCGCGGCCGCCCGGCGCTGATGCCGCCCGGATCGCTTGACGGGTTGTAGGTGTTCACGTTGCTGGTGAGCGCGGTCGGCGTTTCCATCGTGCCCGGCGGGTCGTTCGCGAGCCGGCCGACCGTGCCGCAGTTGGCGTTGTCGGTCTCACCGGCGGTGCTGTAGCCCAGCGCGGCGTGGCCCTGACCCGACACCATGATCGACGGAATGAAGTAGTTCTTCTGCAGCGAATCGTTGCTGGCCGATGGTGCGAACACCGTTCCCGACTGGACGATCGTGGGCGTGCCGGCCCCGACGGGAACGTTGAACTGGTACCAGCGGCTGCCGACGCGCGTATCACCCAGGTAGGTGCCCTGGCTGATGCCGGTGTTGTCGACGCCGATGTTGTGCGAGGTCCACAACTGCTGGTTGCTGCGGATGACCGCCAGGAACGGCCGGTCGTCGATCGGATCGAGCCGGCCCCAGTAGCCGCCGGTGTTGCCCGGGTGCGGCACCGGCCGCGGCCCGTCCGTGGCGGGCACCGTGATCGGGATGTTGGCCGACGCCGTCGGCGTGCCGCCGGGACTCGTGATGCGGATCATGTCCAGCGTGCCGTACGACGCGCCGTCGGTGCCGAGGAAATAGCCTTCGGTCGAGGCCGGGTCCAGGTTGTCCACGCCGCGCGGCGACCACGGCCCGACGTACGTCGGGCCGGTCATGAAGCCGCGGAATGCCGTGACCACGATCGGACCGCCGCTCAGCACGGAGCTCTTGCGGATCACGAAGCCATCGGTCTGCTGGAACGGCTGACCGCTGCCGCAGAACTCGTTGACGCCCATGTACACCGCGTTCGCGTCGATGCCCAGCGACGGATAGTCTGACAGGCAGGTGCTGCCATTGGAGATCGTCGGCGGCGTGGTCGCCGGGATGAAGAAGTAGTATGTCCACACCGTGCCCGCGGTGATGACGCCGGCGCTCGCCGCGTCGCTCACCCCGAGCAGCCAGCGGTTCGGCGTCGAGACGTTGATGATCGAGATGAACCAGCGGCCGGACAGCCGGTCGTAGCGCACCATCGGGTCGCTGGTGCCCGAGCCGCTGCGCACCGAGGTGAAGAACGAGTTCGTCGTGGCGTTCATCACGCCGTCGGCCACGCCGGTCGTCTTGTTGAACGACACGATGCGGCCGTTGACGGCGACGATGTACTGCGTCGGCCCGACCGCGCCGTCGCAATCCGGCGGGAACGAGCCCGTGGAATTCGTGCCGGACAGCGTCGCCGCGGTGAAGTTCGGCCCGATCGTCTGCGGCGTGAGCGGCAGGACGCCGATGCCCTTCGAGTTCCGGTAGCCGATGATCCGGTCGGTCGGCTGCTCCGGCACCGACGCCACCCGGCGCGATGCGGGATTCTGCGGCAGCCTCGAACGGTCCGGGCCTTCGAGCTCGCGGATGAGCACCGGCTGCGCAGGTCCCCTGTCGGACGCGGCGCGCCGCATGATATCCGCCGTCGTCTCTTGAACCCCGGCCGATCCCGTGTACGGCTGACCGACCCGTACCGGCGGCGCCGAGGCCGTGGCGGCGCCGGCGATGGATGTGAGCGCGGGCAATGGGAGCAGCAGCAGGCTCGCCGCAGCCCATGGGGTGAGGGCCGAACGGAACGACTTGTGAATAGGCTGCACGCGAACCTCCACGGTGGCAGTGACGGCCGGACCCGGAATCATCCGACTTCGAAACTCTCGAACGAACGCATGTGACGAATCGACTGGGCGTCGCCGGCCCTGGGGCCGGGGCACGACCGCTCCGAACTGCTGCCTATCATGATCAGCGAACGCGGAGGCGGAACGATCATCGCGATCGCTCCGCCCTGCGTTCCGCTGGATTCGATCAGCGAGCCAGCAGCACTCGCCGGACCTGGGTGATGCCCGGCGCCTGGTACCGCACGAAGTACACGCCCGACGGAATGCGATGTCCGGCGTTGGTGTTCCACGACGCCTGATAACGTCCCGGCCGCTGCACGCCGTCGAACAGCGCGGCGACCGTGCGGCCCTGTAGATCGATGATGGTCACCTGCACGCGCATCTCACGCGCCACCGTGTAGTCGATCCGGGCGAAGTCGGTGGTCGGATTCGGCCACACCTTCGCGAGCTTCGACTCGGTCACCATGGCGCCCGCCTTGCCCGTGATCGCGGTCAGCGCCACCGACCGGCCGCCGGTGACCGTCGCCATCAACCGGTAGACGTAATCGTGATCCGCCTGCACGGCGTGGTCGGTGATGGTCTCGACGCCGCTCACGTCCTGCGCGTCCCCGGTCACCCGGATCCACGGACCCGCGACCGTCTCCGCGCGCTCGATGGCCGACGCGACCAGGTCGGTCGCGTCGCTGAACTTCCAGCGCAGCGTGACGCCCTCGTTCACGGTCTCGGCTTCGAACATCGACACCACGACCGCCGTGGCCATTTCGAACGTGGCGGTGATCGTCTTGTTGCCGTCCATCACCACGGACAACGGGTTGGTGGTGCTGGTCACGTCACCGCTCCAGCCCGTGAACGCCCAGGTCGCGGCCGGCACGGCCGTCAGGATCACCTTGGTCCCGCAATCGTAGGTCGCCTGATCGGGGAACTTCGTCACGGTGCCGCTGCCGACGATCGGCACAGTCAGCGTGTAGGTGTTGATCGCGAAGTCGGCCTCGATCGTGTGATTCGCCTGCACGTTGCTGAACGTGTAGCTCGGCACGACGCCCACCGACACGTTGTCCACCTTGACGTCGGTGACGTGGTAGCAGGGGTCCGCCGCGATCGTGTAGGTCGCGCTGCCGCCGCACGGCACCGTCGCCGGGCCGGTCACCGTGCCGCCCGCGGCCGGAACCGCCGTCGCGGTGATCGTGTACGGGCTGTTCGCCGTGAAGTTCGCGGTGATCGTATGCGGAGCGTGCACGTTCGTGAACGTGTAGGTGGTGATCGGCCCCTGATCGACGCCGTCGACGTCCACGCCCGTCAGCGTGTAGCAACTGTTGGTCGTGATCGTGTAGGTCGCGCTGCCGCCGCACGCCACTGATGCCGGTCCCGTGACCGCGCCGCCGGCCGGCGGGTTCGCCGCCGCGGTGATCGCGTAGGGTCCGAGCAGCGTGAACGAGGCCGCGATCGTGTGATCGACGGTCACGCTGGTGAACGTGTAGCTCGCCACCGCGCCCACCGACACACCGTCGACCAGCACGTCGGCGATGGCGTGGCAGGCGTCGGCCGGCGAGATCGCGAACGTCTGGTTGGTGCCGGACGGCACCGACACCGCGCCGCTCGGGCTGATCGAGCCGCCCGGGCCCGCCGACGCCGTGATCACCGGGTCGCGTATCGTGAAGTTTGCGTCGCTGGCGTCGCTGCTGCTGCTGCACACGATGTCGTGCGCCGTGACCCGTACGCGGGCCAGCGCGGTCGGCGTGTTCGGGACCGTCCATCCGAACGCGCCGGTGTTCGGCACGCCGGTGGCGATCACGTTCGGGAACGTGGTGCCGCCGTCGGTCGAATACGCCAGATCGACGTTCGCGACACCGGTGTTGTCCGTCGCCGTCCACGTGATGCTCTGCGACGAGCCGATGAGCCAGCTCTCGCCGCCGTTCGGGCTCGTCACCGTGACGATCGGCGCCTCGTTGTCGATCGGCACCGTGCCTGGAATGCCGGGCACCACCGGCAGCGGATCGTTCGAGCAGTCACGCAGCGTCGTCGACGTCACCGTGACGCTGCCCGTGCCGCCCGGCACGGAGCTGGCGACGGCGACGTTGAACAGCACGCCGTTCGTCCCGGTGGGGCCGCATCCGGCGCCGAGCACCGCGTCGTCGACGGTGTAAGAACCGCCGCCATTGTTGATCACCTGGTAGGACGTCGGGCCGGACGAGCTGAGGAACGTGCCCTCGGTGATGCTGCCGGTTCCGGAGCACAGCGTCAGCTCCGGCGACAGCTTGAACGTCACGCTGTACGCGAGCACCGGGTTCGTGTACTGGCGGAACAACTCCACCGGCATCGTCACGCAGGTATTGCTCGGGCACAGGTAGGTCGCCGTCGACTGCGCCTGGATGTAGGCCGGAATCAGCGAGAAGCTCGCCGCGATCGTGTGGTCCGCGATCACGTTGTTGAACGTGTAATTGGCGACCGGCCCCACCGACGACCCGTCGACGAGCACGTCCGCGATCTGGTAGCCCGAGCTGGGCGCGATCGTGAACGCCTGATTGGCGCCGTACGGCACCGTCACCGCGCCGTTCGGGTTGATCGTGCCGCCCGCGCCCGCCGAGGCCGTGATCGCATACGCGCCGACCGTGAAGTTCGCGTCGCTGGCGTCGCTGGTGCTGCTGCACGCGACGTCGTGCGCCGTGACGCGCACGCGCGCCTGATTCGTCTCGGGAGGCTGCGCCGTCCATGTGTAGGATCCCGTATTCGGCGCGCCCGTGGCGATCACGTTGGGATAGGTGACGCCGCCGTCGGTCGACCACGCGATGTCGACGCTCGCGACGCCCGTGTTGTCGGTCGCCGTCCAGCCGATCGCATGCACCGAACCGAGCGGCCACACCTCGCCGCCATTCGGGCTCGTCACCACGACCACCGGCGCCTGATTGTCGATCGGCACCGTGGCCGGCGCGCCGGCGGACACCGCCAGCGGCGCGTTGGCGCAGTCACGCATCTTGACGGTCGACAGCGTGATCGTGCCCGAGCCGCCGGGCGCGCTGCTCGTCACCGCGATGTTGAACAGATTGCCGTTCGAGGTCATCGGGCCGCAACCGGTGCCGACCACCGCGCAGTCCACGGTGTACGAGCCGCCGCCATTGTCGACCACGTTGAACAGCGTGCTGCCGGTCGAGTTGAGGAACGTGCCCTCGGTGATGCTCGAGGTGCCCGAGCACAGCGACAGGTTGGGCGACAACTGGAACGACACGCTGAACGCCAGCACGCCGTTCGTGTAGACCCGCGTCAGGTTGACGGGGATCGTCACGCACGCGTTCGTCGGGCAGATGAACGTGCCCGTCGACTGCGCGGCGATGGTGGCCGAGATCAGCGAGAAGCTGGCGGCGATCGTGTGGTTCGCCGACACGCTCGAGAACGTGTAGCTGGCCACCGCGCCCACCGAGCCGCCATCGACCTTCACGTCATCGATCTGGTAGCCGCCGGTCGGCGTGATCGCATAGAGCTGGTTGTTGCCGCAGCCCACGACCGTGCTGCCGCTCGGGCTGATCGAGCCGCCGGTGCCGGCCGACGCGACGATCGTGTAGGTGTCCTGCGAAAAGCTCACCGAGATCGTGTGGTTCGCGGACACGTTGCTGAACGTGTAGAGCGCCGGGGCTCCGACCGACACGCCGTCGACGAGCACGTCCGCGACCGAGAAGCACGGGTTCGCCATGAAGTTGAACGTCTGAGAGGCGCCGCAGTTCACGCTGACCGCGCCCACCGGCGAGATGCCGCCGCCGGGCCCCGTCGATGCGGTGACGGTGTACGGCCCGTTCACGACCGCGTTGGTCGACGTGCCCGAGGCGCAACCGTTGACCTTGACGGTATAGCTGCCGGAGTTCGCCGGACCCGCGTTCGGGATGCTCGGATTCTGCAGATTTGACGTGTAGCCGCCCGGACCCGTCCAGCTATAGGACGCCGCACCCGCCGCGGACGAGGCGAGTTGCAGCGTGGCGCCGTTGCAGATCGGCCCGTTGTTCGAGGCCGTGGGCGCGATGTTGCAGCGATCGAGCGTGATGCCGATGTCGAGCTTGAAGTTGTTCCCGGGGAAGAAGTCGACCCACGTCGTAGGCGGCAACTGGCCGGCGAGGAAGAACGCCCCACCCCGAATCGGAGCTTCGGTGTCGAACGCCAGGCTCGCGTTCGTCGTATTGGTCTGCTGGATGCCGACGAAGAAGTTGCCGGGACCCACCGCTACCGGCGTGGGAAGCGTGATGGTAACCGGTCCCGCCGCGGAGACCGTACGGTTGGCCGCATCCAGATACAGCAGGTTGCCGGGTGTGCCGGTCCCGCCGTCGGCATAGATTGCCACCTTGTAAGTGGTGGCGCTGGCTGCCGCGAATTCGGGGGTCACCTGCGTGACGTTGGTGGCCACGGCCGTCTTGAACCTGGCCATGAACGCACCCACCGCTCCCGTCAGTCCGACGCCGCCGCCGGCCGTGGATCCTGGATATTTGTACGAGAAGTTCGGGATACCGACGGTAAACGGCTTGCTGTTCGAGTTGTTGGCGGGCACGTCATCGGCCGGCACGGTGACCGTGGCGACGTCGTTGCCCTGAAGGCTGGGGGTGAAGGGCGCGAACGTAACCGTGGTCTGACCCCCGCAGCTCGCGAGCGACGCGATCGTCTGGGTGTCCGTGAACGACTCTGCGCCCGAAACCGTGAGCGTGACCGGCAGGTTCGTAAGGGTGTTCTGACCCTTGTTGGTGACCACCGCCTGAATCGCCAGCGGACTCGTCAGGCCGAGCGGCACTACTCCGTAGTTCACGACGACATCGACACTCGCGTCATTGGCAACCACGGGCGCCGTGAAGCGCGTCTCGGGACGGAACGGGGAAGCCGCGAGAGTGGTCGGAGCCGCGGCGCCCTGAGCACCCAGCAACCCGTTCGCCAGGCCTGTGCTGTTGCACCAGACCACGGTGGTGGCGGATAGGGTGCCCACCGGATACTGCATGTCGAATGCGACATATAGACCGCCACCCGTATAAGTGAGCGGCGAACCGCCCGAGAACGTGATGTCGAACGGGCCCGCCGCGCTCGGCAGCGTGGTCGTGGCGTTGTGCACGATCGTCATGCCCGTGATCGCCGTGCTCCACGTCGTGCTCTTGTTGTTCGTGACATCAGACGTGTTCTGCAGATAGACGATCAGCGGCCCGGATCCGGTGAGTCCCTGAGCGGTTTGGTAGTTCCAGCCGATACCTGTGGGTATCGAGCCGGACACGAGCCCGTTGGCGGCCAGTTCGGAAGCGGTGATGAGATATATCGAACGGCCGAACCGGTTGCGCAGTGTGGGGGCGCGCTCATTCCCCGACGTGGAATTGTCGTTCGGCAGAACGGTGAACGTGCAACCGCCCGCCTCGATCTGGTTCGGTACCGGGGTTGCCTTCAGCGCAACCGTGCCCTTGCCGGGGATGCTGACGTCGATGCTGGTCGGGCCCCGATCGCCGGCGGCGACCCACGGCCGGGCCGCGGAACTCACCGCGGCGGATCCTGTCGCCGGGGCGAACATTGCCGCCAGCAGGAGCAAGCCAGTGCCCCACGAGAAACCAAGGAACTTCTTCATAACGCAAGACCTCCGGAGGTCATGACGATTGAGCTTGAACGACGCGGTCTGTGCGAAATCTCGAATGATTTTCATGTGCTCCCCGCCTACCGAACGATCGAGATCAGACGCATCTTGCGCGTCCCCGCCGCGTCGAGCCGGACGAAGTACAGACCCGACCTCATGACCGTTCCACGGTCATCCGTTCCGTTCCACGTGTAGTGATACCGCCCGACCTCCTGCACGCCCTTCGCCAGCGTCTTCACGTGGCGGCCATCGACGGAGTAGATCGAGAGTTCCGCGGCCCCGCGCTTCGCGAGGGCGTACTGCAGCACCGACGTCCCGCGCGACGGATTCGGAATCACCGGGAGCAGCAGCGTCTCGGTGACCACGCCGTCGTGGACCAGCGGGTTGTGTGCGGTGATCGTCACCGGCTTGTTGTGGGAATCGCGCCCCACCACCTTGTGGAACACGAACTGCGGATCCCCGTTGGTGAGCGCGCTGAACCGCGCGGTCGCCATCACGCCGGTGCCCGCGATGCTGCGTCCGGGTCCGAGCAGCGCCGCATCCGCGCGCCCCGGGCCCGGCGAGAACATCACGCCACCCTGCGAGGCCACGAGTTCGCCCGTCGCGACATCGATCGGCGTCACCACCGCGGGGTCCCAGCCCAGCGTCACCGACACCGCCTGCAGATCGCCGGCGCCGGTCAGCTCGAGCGGCACCTCGACGATGTCGCCGGCCGTCACGACGTAGGGCGCCTTCATCGAGATCGAATTGGACGTCGCGCCGCCGTTCACCACCGGGCCCTTCGAGGCCAGTGACACGACCGGCGTGTAGTTCAGCGCGAACATCACGAGGTCGTCGAGGTCGGTGACGCCGTCGGGCGTCGGGCGGCCGTCGGTGCTGAAGTCCGTCGTGGGTCCGACGTCGAGATACTCGAATCCGGCGAGCGCGCCGCCCGAGACGCCGTAATGGGCGCCGAGCAGCGACGCATCGGCGGTGTTCACCGTGTTGTTACCCTGGCCGGGCGTCGTGCCGTCGGTCACGTCACCCAGGTGGTAGTCGAGCGTGCCGGCCGTCACGTTCGACACGGTCGACACGGTGCTGCACGCGTCCTTGGCATAGGCGACGTAGTACCAGAAATCGCGCGTACCCGGCTGGTCGAAGTCGCCGCTGCTCGCCACCGGCGTCAGCGTCCAGCCGGCCGGCGGATACGACCCGGGCGCGGGCGGCACCGAGCCCGCCGCATACAGCGGGTAGTCGCCGTAGCCCTTGCGCCACACTTCGACGCTGGTGGCCGTGCCCGGCGCGATATACGTGAGCTTGATGCTGGTCGTGCCGCTGGTGCCATTGCCGGTCTTGACCTGCGCGGCGACCAGGGTCGTGACCGGGCCCACCACCGGGTTGATCGCGAAGCTCGCCGCAATCGTGTGGTTGGTGGTGACGTTGTTGAACGTGTAGTTCGTCACCGCGCCCACCGAGACGCCATCCACCAGCACGTCGGCGACGTGGTAGCAGGCATTCGCTGCGATCAGGAACGGGACGTTCGTACCGCACGCCGTCGAGATGCTGCCGGCCGGCGTGATCTGGCCGTTCGGGCCCGCGGACGCGGTGATCGTGTACGGCCCGAGCAGGGTGAAGCTGGCGTCGATCGTGTGATTCGCCGTCACGTTGCTGAACGTGTACGAGGCGACCGGGCCGACCGACACGCCATCGACCAGCACGTCCGCGATGGCGTGGCACACGTCGGACGGGGTGATCGTGAACGACTGGTTGTTGCCGCTCAGCACCGACACGCTGCCCGACGGCGAGATCGAGCCGCCGGATCCGGCCGTCGCGGTGATCGTGTAGGTCGTCGCCGACACCACGTGGACGACGGCGGCCGATGCGACCTGGCCGTCCGGATTCGTGATGTTGATCGTGTACTTCTCGGCCGGCAGGTTCGCGGTCGCAGACGAGGTGTTGAGCACCAGGTTCACGGTGGTCGGGTCGACGTACGTCGCCGACACGACGGTGGGCGGCGTGCCGGAGGCGGCGCCGTTCGTGACCGTCGCCGACAGGTGGCTGAACGCCGGCACGCCCACCATGTCCGCGCCCGGATCGTAGAAGCCGGCGCCACCCGTGGGCAGGCCGGTCAGCGTGACGCTCACGCTCGGATAGCCCGCCGCGACGTCGGCGAGCGCGCTAGGCACTGCCGGCGGCGGCGCGATCAGCTTGGCGACCCGCACTCCGTAGGAGTTCGCGGCGTCGCAGAACATGTGCACCGACCACATCGACATGTCGTCGAGCGGATCGAGCGACATCACCGAGTAGTCGCCCCAGCGGCGCGAGCCGCGCGAGGCGCCGGTGTCACCTGGCGGGTTGTAGGCGGTCGCGCTGCTCGTGAGCAGTACCGGCGTCTCCATGGTGCCGGGCGGATCGTTCGCGAGACGGCCCACGGTGGCGGCGTTGATGCGCTCCGCGGTGCCCGCGGCACCGAGGCTCATCGCCGCGTGACCCTGGCCGGACACCACGATCGACGGCACGAAGTAATGCCGCTGGTCGTTGACGTTCGTGGCGCTCGGGGTGAACACGATGCCCGACTGGACGATCGTCGGCGTGCCCGCGCCCAGCGGCACGTTGAACTGGTACCAGCGCGAGCCGTCGCGGGTGTTGTTCGCCGGCGTGGCGTTCACGACGCCGGTGTTGTCGACCGCGATGTTCTGGGCCGTCCACAGCTGCTGATTGCGGATGTGCGCATAGAAGTTGCGATCGTCGAGCGCGTCGACGTTGCCGTTCGTACCGCCGGTGTTGCCCAGATGCGGCACCTTGAGCGGGTTGCTCGTGATCGGAATCGTGATCGGGATGTTCGAGGAGATCGTCGGCGAGCCGCCGGGATCGGCGATGCGGTACATGTCGAGAGTTCCGAACGTCGCGCCGTCGACACCGATGAAGTAGCCCTCGTTGGCCGTGGGATCGGTATTGTCGACGCCGCGCGGCGCGAACGGGCCGACGAAACCGCCGGTCGCGGTCATCAGGCCGCGGAACGCGGTGACCACGATCGGGCCGGCGCCCAGCACCGAGCTCTTGCGCACCACGAAACCGTCGGTGCTGGTGAAGCTGGGGCAGAAGTTGTCGGTGCCGATGTACAGCGCCTTGGCGTCGACGCCGAGCGAGGGGTAGTCGGCGAAGCAGCTGCTGGAGATCGACGGCGAGATCGCCGCGGCGTTGAACGAGAAGAACGTCCACACCGTGCTCGGCGAGATCACGCCGGCGCTGGCGGCGTCGCTGACGCCGATCAGCACGCTGTTGCTGGTCGCGGGCACGTTGATGATCATGAGGAACCAGCGGCCCGACGTCCGGTCGTAGCGCACCTGGGGATCGCTCGTGCCGGAGGCGCCGCGCACCGAGTTGAAGAAGTTGTCGGTGGACAGGTTGAGCACGCCGTCCGCGGCGCCGGTCGTCTTGTTGAACGACACCACGCGGCCGTTGACGCCCACGATGTACTGCGCCGGGCCGATCGCACCGTCGCAGTCGGGCGGGAACGCGTTCGTCGGATTGGCGCCGCTGAGCGTCGCGGCCGTGAAGTTGGGCCCGACCGTCTGCGGGCTGAGCGTCCGGATCGACAGGCCCTTGTCCCGGCGGTAGCCGGTGAGCATGTCGGGCGGCAGGTTCGGCACCGATGCCACGCGCGGCGAGCGCGGGTTCACCGGCAGGCCGTCGCGCTCCGGTCCCTCGTGGTCGGGGACGAGGATCGGCTGCGCCGGGGTGCCGGGATGCTGCCGCTCCAGCTGCATCATGTCCGCGACCGTGCGCGAGAACCCGATGCTGCCGGTGACGGGATGCCCGGTCTGCGCGGCCATTGCCGCGGGCGCCATGATGAACGCGACCGCGACGACGGTCACGAATGTGGCGAGCCAGGGAGTGATCGGTGCGGGCTTGAGCGGGGACCTGTACATGGCTACCTCTCCGGTTCTTGCAGCGGACGCCCATCGGGCCCGACGGGGCCGCGGCTGGGATGAAAACGGCGAAAAGGCTATTTCAGAATCGTGAACGTCTTCTGGAACGTTCTGCCTGGTACTCTCAGCATTGCCGAATAGCGTCCGGGCGGTACCACGAGGCCCGAATCGTTGCGGCCATCCCATGCCACGGTGCGCGTTCCCGCGGGAACGACGTCGTTGTCGAGGTTGCGCACGACCCGCCCCAGCAGATCGACGACCAGCAGCCGCTGCTCGCCGGCGCGATCGGATTCGACGATGAAGCTCGTGCGGCCGTGCGCCGGATTGGGCGCGATCGTCAGCTTGAGCGCAGGAGCCGTCACGGGTGCCGGGACCCCAGCGGCGACGCCGATGCCGATGACGGCGTTGCTCGAGCTATCGGGGTTCACGTTGGTGCCGGCGTTGTAGAACTGCAGCCCCGGCAGGAATCTCACGACGGTGGCCCGCGGAAGGTTCGACGCCCGGAACCGCAGCTTGTAGATGGCGCCGGGACCGGTGAGCGAGGTGTTGGCGCACAGCAGCACGTCGGTGATGGTGTCGCGATCGACACCGGCCTGGAACCGGTGGAAGCGATTGCCGCATGCGGCGGTGAAGTAGGCGCCCTCCTGCAGCGAGACCGGTGTTCGCTGGATCAGGGTGAGGGCCGAGGGGTCGAAGCCGATGTAGGCGTCGAACGCGTTGAACGCGGATCCCGCGCGCGTGACCTGGAGCGTGAGGTCGAATGAATCACCGGGGGCGACGACGAGGCTCGCCGGGAGCAGCGCAACCTTCACGCCAGGCACGGACGCGGGAACGGGATACGCGAACACGATCGCCGCGACGACGAGGGTCGAGGCAACGCCGATCCGCCGGGATCGGGACCCGAATCCGTTGCGAGGCTCGGACGCGATATCGGCCGAGCCTTTCCTGACACAAAAGTCGGACATTCGCGGAAGATATCCATGACCTTTGCATCTTGAAAGACTTTTCTTTGCGACGTCGTGATGATTCCGGCGTTCGCGAGGGGATTGTTTACTTCGAGGAAACGTCGTCGGGTCCCGGGATCACGAACCCGGCCACGTCGTCACGGGGGTTCGCGACGCGCGAAAAACGACGAGCCCGGCGGAGGCCCTGAGGCCCCCACCGGGCTGTCGTCGATTCGGCGGGTTGTCTACTGACCGGCGGAAAGAATCAAGCTCAGTGCGGCCGACTTACCGTGACCCTTGATGTTGTACGAGGTGCCCAGCGAATCCGAGTAGGACGTAATGCCGGCCGTCGTGCTGGCAGGCGATACGTTGACCGTACGATCCTCGTAGGAGTTCAGGACCACGTTCGTGAACGGATTCTTGAAGCTGGCTCCGGCGCTCGGGAGCAGCGCGGCGACCTGGGGCGCCGTGTCCGCGTAGGTGCCGTCGTTCTGCACGCCGTAGTCTTCCGACGACAACTGGAAGGTGTGCATGTTGGACTTCGTGCTGCCTTCCTTCGCGCGGTTCTGCATCGCGATGAAGTTCGGGATCGCGATGGCTGCGAGAATTCCGATGATCACGACCACGATCATCAATTCGATGAGCGTAAAGCCTTTCTGTGTCCTGGTCACAAGGGTCTCCTTTTCCAAACGAACGAGGGGCCGTCTCTCAAACAGTAGGACTAGAACGCAACCGCCATACCACGACTGCGAAGCACCGTCGCTGCAACGAGATGGCCCTAATGACCTGCTGTCGATTTCATGCCTTCCGACTTCGATTTCCTGCGGTCGGCAACGCGCCGGATGCAATTTGCCATGAACACCCCGGATGAGTTTCGCGGCACCTGGTTATCGACGCGTTGCCCGGCTGGCGTGACGGCTCGTTGCCTCGGGCTCGTTCCGGAGCATAGTCTCGGCCCTCCATGGACCGTCCGAAACCATCGATGTTCCTCACCAACCACGCCCTGGTCCTCATCCAGATCTGGCGGGAACCGGACCTCACGGTCCGGCTGATCGCCGAGCGCGTGGGCATCACCGAGCGCGCCACGTTCAGGATCCTGACCGAGTTGATGGAACGGGGCTGCGTCGAGCGCAGGCGGGTCGGGCGCAACAACGCGTACCTGGTGCGCGGCAACGTCCCCATGCAGCATCCGCTGTTGGCACGCTACGAGATCATCGAGCTGTTGAACGCCCTGGGAGGAGAGCCCGGCATCCCGACGTGACCCCATCGACCCCGACCGCTTGCAGCCTTCGCGCGCGGGCAGGCCCCGGGGAACGATCCCTCGGCGGGCAGACGTCCCGGCACCCCCCACCATGTCCTGGCCATTCGTCGGATTCCTGCTGATCGGTGTGGTCGTGGGCGGCTTCGGCACGCTGATCGGCGCCGGCGGCGGGTTCCTGCTGCTGCCGCTCCTGGTGTTCCTCTACCCCCACGACCGCGCGGACGTGCTCACCGCGATTTCGCTCACCGTGGCGTTCGTCAACGCGCTGTCCGGATCGTTCGCCTATGCCCGCATGCGGCGGATCGACGTGCGCGCGGGCCTGATCTTCGCCGCCGCCGGCGTCCCGGGCGCCATCGCCGGGGCGCGCGTCACATCACTCCTCGACCGGCGGTCGTTCGACCCGCTGCTGGGCGCGATGCTGGTGCTCGCGGGAGCGGTCCTGTTCGTGCAATCGTCGCGCGCGACCCCGCCCGAAACCTCGACCGGCACGCGCACGCTGATCGAAACCGACGGCACGCGGCATTCCTATACCCCGCGCATCGCGCTCGGCGCCGTGCTGAGCCTGGGCGTCGGATTCCTGTCCAGCCTGCTCGGCATCGGCGGCGGCATCGTGCACGTGCCGCTGATGGCGTATGCGCTGGGCTTTCCGGTCCACGTGGCGACCGCGACCTCGCATTTCGTGCTCGCGATCGTGGTGCTCGCGGGAGTGCTGGTGCACGCGGGAAACGGGTCCCTGGGTCCGGCGGTGGGCCGCATCGTCCCGCTGGCGATCGGCGCGTTCGCGGGCGCGCAGGGCGGCGCCAGGCTGTCGTCGCGCGTGCCGGGAACGTGGATCGTGCGCGCGCTGGCGCTCGCGCTGGCTTCGGTGGGGTTGCGGCTGCTGGTGTTCCGCTGAGCCCTGGCGGTCTATCCGACCGCGTCCGCGAGCACCGTGGCCTGATTGTGACTCACCTCGAAGAACCCGCCGGTCAGCGCGAGCTTCGACTCGATGCCGTCCGCCGTGCGCATCGTGAGGGTGCCCGGCGCAAGCGCGGTGACGAGCGCGGCATGGTTCGCGAGCACGCCCAGGTAGCCTTCGGTGCCGGGCACCTGGACGTACTCCACCGCACCCTCGAACACCGGCTTCTCGGGCGTCAGGATCGACAGCGTGAACGTGTGCGCCACTTACGCGACCCCCGCCGTGAGCTTCTCGCCGGCCTCGATGGCTTCCTCGATCGTGCCTCGCATGTAGAACGCCTGCTCCGGCAGCTCGTCCAGCTCGCCGTTCACGATCATCTTGAAGCCCTTGATCGAATCCTCGAGCTTCACGTAGCGGCCCGGCGTGCCGGTGAACGCCTCGGCGACGAAGAACGGCTGCGACAGGAACCGCTGGATCTTGCGCGCCCGCTGCACGGTGACCTTGTCGTCCTCGCTCAGCTCGTCCATGCCGAGGATCGCGATGATGTCCTGCAGGTCCTTGTAGCGCTGCAGCGTCTTCTGGACGCTGCGCGCCACCGCGTAGTGCTCGTCGCCGACCACCAGCGGATCGAGCAGCCGCGACGTCGACGACAGCGGATCGACGGCCGGATAGATGCCCAGCTCGGAGATCGCGCGGTCGAGCACCGTCGTGGCGTCGAGGTGCGCGAACGCGTTCGCGGGCGCGGGATCGGTGAGGTCGTCGGCGGGCACGTAGATCGCCTGCACCGACGTGATCGAGCCCTTCTTCGTGGTGGTGATGCGCTCCTGCAGCGCACCCATCTCGGTCGCGAGCGTCGGCTGGTAGCCGACGGCGCTCGGCATGCGGCCCAGCAGCGCCGACACCTCGGAGCCCGCCTGCGTGAACCGGAAGATGTTGTCGACGAAGAACAGCACGTCCTTGCCCTGCTCGTCGCGGAAGTACTCGGCCATCGTCACGCCGGTCAGGCCGACGCGCAGCCGGGCGCCGGGCGGCTCGTTCATCTGGCCGAACACCATCACGGTCTTCGCGATGACTCCGGACTCGGTCATCTCGCGGTAGAGATCGTTACCCTCGCGCGTGCGCTCGCCGACGCCGGCGAACACCGAGAACCCGCCGTGCTGGGTGGCGATGTTGCGGATCAGTTCCTGGATCAGCACCGTCTTGCCCACGCCGGCGCCGCCGAACAGGCCGACCTTGCCGCCGCGCTGGTAGGGCGCGAGCAGGTCGACGACCTTGATGCCGGTCTCGAAGATGCGCGTCGTCACGTCCTGGTCCGCGAACGACGGCGCGGGACGGTGGATCGGCAACGACATCTTGGTCTTCACCGGACCCTTGTTGTCGATCGTGTCGCCGAGCAGGTTGAAGATCCGGCCGAGGCACTCCTCGCCGACGGGCACGGTGATCGGTGCGCCGCTGTCGACGGCCGGCATGCCGCGCACCAGCCCGTCGGTGGAGCTCATGGCGATGCAGCGCACGATGTTGTCGCCGATGTGCAGCGCGGCCTCGACGGTCAGCTTGATGCCCTTCGCCGCGTCCTCGATGCGGATCGCGTTCAGAATCCTGGGCAGCTGATCGGGCTCGAACGCGAGATCCACGGTGGGACCGATCACCTGTACGACATGTCCGGTGCTCATGCTGGCTCCTTTATTTCAGCGCCTCGGCGCCGCCGACGATTTCCGAGATTTCCTTCGTGATGGTGGCCTGCCGCAGACGGTTGCGCAGCAGCGTGAGCGCGTCGACGAGTTCGCCGGCATTCTTGCGCGCCGAGCCCATCGCGACCATGCGCGCACTGTGCTCGGACGCGAGCGCGTCCGCCAGCGCCGCGAACAGCCGGGCCGTGGCGTACCGCGGCAGCAGCTCGGCGAAGATGGTGGCGGCGTCGGGTTCGAAGATCGTGTCGCTGTCGGCGCCGGTCTTGGCCTCGCCGCCCCCGACCGGCAGGAACACCTCGGTCGTGATGCGGCGGTTGAGCGCGGAGATGAACTGCGTGTACTGGATCTCCACGCGGTCCACGGTGCCGGCGACGAAATGGCCGATCAGCTCCTGGGTGAGCGTCCGCACGAACTCGAGGCTGACCTCGGCCGGCACGTCGGCGTGGACGCCGAGCACCGGATAGCGGCGGCGCTTGAAGTAGTCGCGGCCCTTCTTGCCGATCACCACGAGCTGGAGCGAACCCGGCGCCGCGGCGCGCAACCGGTGCTCCGCCGCGCGGATCAGGTTCGTATTGTAGGCTCCGGCGAGCCCGCGGTCGGAGGTGACGAGCAGCAGTGCCGTCGTCTTCACCTCGCGCGCGTTGAACAGCGGATTCTCGAGCTCGGCGGCGGCGCTCGCCAGCTTCCCGAGCATCTCGGACAGCTTCGCCGCGTACGGCCGCGCCGCGAGCGCCCGCGCCTGCGCGCGGCGCAGCTTCGCCGCGGCCACCATCTCCATGGCCTTGGTGATCTGCTGCGTGCTCTTCACCGACCGGATGCGCCGGCGCAGGTCCTTGAGTGACGCCATGTGGATTCCCCGGCTGCCCTGCGAACCCAGCCGCGCGGCGCCGCGTCGTGCGGCGGCGCGCCCGGACGGGTCCTAGACCGTGAACTGGCTCTTGAACACCTTCACCGCTTCGCCCAGCCGCTTCGTCGCCTCGTCCGAGATCACCTGGTCCTTGCGGATGCCGTGCATGACCTCGGCGTAGCGGTTGTCGACGAACGCCAGCCACTCCTTCTCGAACCGCTGCACGGCCTCGACCGGCACATCGTCGAGATGGCCGTTCGCGCCGGCCCAGATCGACACCACCTGCGCCTCGACCGCCATCGGCGAGAACTGACCCTGCTTGAGCAGTTCCACCATGCGCTCGCCGCGCGTGAGCTGCGCCTGCGTCGACTTGTCGAGATCCGAGCCGAACTGCGCGAACGCCGCGAGCGCGCGGTACTGCGCGAGGTCGAGGCGCAGGCGGCCGGCGACCTGGCGCATGGCCTTGATCTGCGCGTTGCCGCCGACGCGCGACACCGAGATGCCGACGTTCACGGCGGGCCGGGTGCCGGCGTAGAACAGGTCGGCCTCGAGGAAGATCTGGCCGTCGGTGATCGAGATGACGTTCGTCGGGATGTACGCCGACACGTCGCCGGCCTGCGTCTCGATGAACGGCAGCGCCGTCAGCGAGCCGGCGCCCTTCGCGTCCGACAGCTTGCACGCGCGCTCGAGCAGCCGCGAGTGCAGGTAGAACACGTCGCCGGGATACGCCTCGCGGCCCGGCGGGCGGCGCAGCAGCAGCGACAGCTGGCGGTACGCCGCGGCGTGCTTCGACAGGTCGTCGTACACGCACAGCACGTGGCCGCCGTTGTAGGTGAACTCCTCGCCCATCGTCACGCCGGAATACGGCGCGATGTACTGCAGCGGCGCGGATTCCGACGCCGACGCGCTGACCACGATCGTGTAGTCCATCGCGCCGTGCTTGTCGAGCGACGCGACCACGTTCGCGACCGTGGACTCCTTCTGGCCGATCGCCACGTAGATGCAGATGACGCCGGTGCCCTTCTGGTTGATGATCGTGTCGATCGCGATCGTCGTCTTGCCGGTCTGGCGGTCGCCGATGATCAGCTCGCGCTGGCCGCGGCCGATCGGGATCATCGAGTCGATGGCCTTGATGCCGGTCTGCAGCGGCTCCTTCACCGGCTGGCGCTCGATCACCGACGGCGCATTGATCTCGATGTTCCGGAACTTGTCGGCGCCGATCGGCCCCTTGCCGTCGATCGGCTCGCCCAGCGCGTTCACCACGCGGCCGATCATCGCCTTGCCGACGGGCACGGACGCGATGCGCCCGGTGCGCTCGACGCGGTCGCCCTCCTTGATGTTCTTGTCGGAGCCGAACAGCACCGCGCCGACGTTGTCCTCTTCCAGGTTCAGCACCATGCCGGTGACGTCACCCGGGAACTTGAGCAGCTCGCCCGCCATGGCGTCTTCGAGCCCCCACAGGCGCGCGATGCCGTCGCCCACGCTGAGCACGGTGCCCACGCTCCTGGTCTCGAGCTTGGCCTCGTAACGTTCGAGCTCCTGCGCCAGCACGGCGCTCACTTCTTCAGGTCGAAACGACATGATGCGAACCCCGATTGGGTTGAGGACGAAAGCCTGTCACGTGCGCCCCGTGGGCGCCGCGCCCCGCCCGTCCGCGCGGCGCGGCAGGGCTCGTGAACCGTGTCATACCGCCACCGCCAGCAACCGCTCCTCGAGCGCCTCGAGCAGGCTCTTCACCGACCGGTCGACCACGCGGTCGCCGATCCGGACCAGCGCGCCGCCGATCAGCGACGCGTCGACCGCGCTCGTGAGCACGATCTTCCCGTGGGTGCTGCGCTCGAGCTGCGCCTGGATGCGCGCCAGTTCCCCGGGCGTGAGCGGCACCGCGCTCACCACCTGCGCGCGGCGAATGCCCTGCTGCCGCTCGACCAGCCGCTCGAACTGCTGCAGCGCGGCCGGGAACTCGCCGAGCCGCTTCTTGCGCAGCAGCAGGTCGACGAACAGCGTCACCGTGCGCAGCGCCCGGCCCTCCATCACCTGCAACAGCACCTTGCGCTTGTCCGCCAGCAGCACCAGCGGCGTCTCGAGCAGCGCGCCCACCCGCGTGCCGGGCGCGATCATGGCGCCCATGCTCGTCATGTCCGCGAGCGCGGCCACCGTCTCGCCGCGCTTCTCGGTCACGAGGAACAGCGCCTTCGCGTAGCGCGCGGCGATGCCGGCATCCTTCACGGCAGCGCCTCCACCTCGTCGATGAACTCACCCACCAGCTTGCGCTGCGCGGCGTCGTCGATCTCCTCGCGCAGGATCTTCTCCGCGCCCCGCAGCGCCAGCGACACCATCTGCTGCCGGAGCAGCTCCTTGGCCTTCTCGCGCTCGCGCGCGATCTCGTCCTCGGAACGCGCCAGCCGGTCGAGCGCGTCCTTGTTGGCCTGCGCCTTGATCTCAGCCGATACCCGCTGCCCTTCCGCGACGGCCTCGAGCAGCTTGGCGCGGGCCTGCGCGTCGATGCCGCGCAGCTCCTGCTCGTAGCGGCTCCTGAGCTGGTCGGCCTCGCCCTGCTTGCGCGCGGCCAG
This sequence comes from Candidatus Eiseniibacteriota bacterium, assembly GCA_038231135.1. Classification (GTDB taxonomy): domain Bacteria; phylum Eisenbacteria; class RBG-16-71-46; order RBG-16-71-46; family RBG-16-71-46; genus JANLWX01. The sequence continues at coordinate 46,260 of JBBRLX010000009.1, forward strand.
GTCAAACTCGCCCGCGATCTTGCTGCGGCGCGCCTCGAGCGTGCCCAGTACCCGGCCCCAGGCGAATTTCTTCAGCCCCCACAGCAGGATGAGGAAGCCCAGGATCTGGGTGGCGACCTGGCGGATATCGATCAGATTTCCCATGCGCACTCCTTGTCGCGGGTTCGAGGCCCCGCGCCGGCCGGATTCCGCAGCGTCAGATCTTGCTGGACAGCAGGAACATGGTAACGAACGCGTAGATCGTGAGCGCCTCGGCGAGCGCGGCCACGATGATCATCGCGAGCTGGATCTTGTCCGTGGCTTCCGGCTGGCGGCCGATCGCCTGCATGGCGCCCTGGCCGATCAGTCCGAGGCCGACGCCCGAGCCGATCGCGGCGACGCCGATGCCGAGCGGGAGTCCGAGTCCGAGTGCTGCGTGGAAGTCCATCGTGTTCCTCCTTGTTAGTGCGCGGGGTGCGCGTCGCCCTCGTGATGCCCGTGATCGTGCGGCAGCATGAGGAGGATGTAGATCGTGCTGAGAACCATGAACACCAGCGCCTGGAGCGTGCTGGTGAGCAGCGCCAGCAGCAGGAACGGCAACTGCAACGGCAGGCCGAACGGCAGATGCGACCATGCGAGCGTCGTGACGCCGAGCGACACGAACGCCACCAGCAGCATGTCCTCGCCGAAGATGTTGCCGAACAACCGGCACGACAGCGAGATCGGCTTCGCCAGCTCGCCGAGCAGATGGATCGGCAGCATCAGCGGCACCAGCAGCCAGCCGGTCAGGTTGCGGGGCTGGCCCATCAGGTGGTCCACGTAGCCGCCGAGGCCGAGGCCGCGGATGCCGACGTACTGGACGTAGAGGAACACCACGATCGCGAGCGAGAACGTGACGTTGAGGCTCGAGGTCGGCGAATCCATGAACGGGATCAGGCCGAACAGGTTCATGGCCCAGATGTAGATGCCGAGCGTGCCGAGGAACGGCACGAATCGCGCCGCGTGACGATCGCCGATGATGCCTTCGATGAAGTTGTAGAGGAATTCGACGAGCATCTCGACCAGGTTCTGCAGCGGTCCCGGGATCATCTGCGGGTTGCGCGTCGCGAAGAACGCGGCCGCGATCAGCAGCAGCCCCACGATCCACGCGAAGATCACGGCCTCGTTCTCGTGCATTAGGTGCGCCCAGCCCGCGTGCGGGTTGCCGCGCGCGATGACCGTGATGAAGTTGGGGAACTTCTGGGGCCCGCTGTCCTCGCCGGATCCGGCCTCGGACCTGGCCGGCGCCTCGCCGGCGACGTGGTCCGCCTGGGGCGGCGCGGCCGCGTGGCGCGACACCGCCGCGTTCGCGGCCGGCGCCGGCTGCAGCGAGCCCGGCACCACCCACCACGCGGCGACGACAAACGTGGCGACGACCAGTGTCGCGCGCCACGGGCTGGCGGTCACCCAGCGCCACGCCGCGGACTCGAGCAGCAGCAGCGACGCGGCCTTGAGCACCAGCACCGCGAACGGCACGAGGAACCCGCCGAGCAGCCACATCGGCGGCAGCGCGGTCAGCAGCATGCCGCCGGCGCCGAACAGCGCCAGCATGCCGCCGAACGCAAGGCTCGCGCGCCGGAGCGCGGGCCGCGTGCCGCGATCGGGGCTGGTGATCGCGACCACCAGCCGTTCGAGCAGCGCGAGATTGACCAGCGACCACACGATGCCGAGCGCGAGCCCCAGGCCCGGACGGACTCCGGCATAGGTGGTGACCGTGAGCGCCGCGAGCAGCCCCAGCCACAGGGTGCTGCGCCGGACACGTCGGAGGAATTCGAGGCCCATGTCGTGGTCGAGGGCCGCGCCTAGCGGGGCCTCGTGCGCTCCTGTTCCGCTTCGTCCTGATAGCGGCGGTAGATGAGGAAGGTCTCTCGACCGGCGGCGCCGAAACCCAGGATGAGCCCGAGAATTCCGAACCAGGGAGGGGTCTTCAGCCACCGATCCAGCGTGTTGCCCAGAAGAAATCCCACCATCGGGGAGACGATGAGCAGCGTTGGAATGGCGAGCAGTAAACCGCCTTTGCGCAGACCTGAAAACGAATCGTTGGGTTTGCGCGGTGCCGGCATGCTGTCCGCCCCGGTGAAACTTTTCACAAGCTCGCGGCTAACTGTTGAAATCAATGCTCTTGGCGCGAGCGGAAGCAATGTAAAGAAACCCGCCCGAGCGGTCAAGCCGAAACTCGGCTAGGCTGCCCGGCCATGGCCATCGCGGGGCAGTCCCATGTCGAAATCTATGTGTTCAGGAGGCGTCCGCCCCGGGGCCGCGGGGGCCGCGCGGCGGTGGAATTCCTGTGCCTGCGGCGCACGCCCGACCGGACCCTGGGCGGGGTCTGGCAGCCGGTCACCGGGAAGCGCCGCCCGGGCGAGCGCGCGGTGCGGGCGGCGGCCCGGGAGCTGGCCGAGGAGACCGGCCTCACGCCGCTCAGGTTCTGGGCGCTCGAAACGGTCGCCGTCTACTTCGACGCGGCGGCCGACCGGGTTCGCCTGCTGCCGTTGTTCGCCGCCGAGGTCGGCCCGCGGGACCGCGTGCTGCTCTCCCGAGAGCACGACGCGTTCCGCTTCCTGCCGGCGCCCAGGGCCGCCGCACTCTACCTGTGGGAGGCGCAGCGCCGGGGGCTCGTGGCGGTCGCACGCGAGATCCTGGCCCGGCCGGCGCTCGCGACGGCGCTCGAGGTGCCGTTCGCGCCCGCGGGACCGCGGGTCAGTTCACGATCGCCCATTTCGCGACGCGCGATTCGCCGCCGCGTGACAGCCGGATGAAACACAGCCCGGGCGCGGGCCGCCGGTCGAACGGCAGCGGCAGCGTGTGGGTTCCAGCGCCGAGCGCGCCGACCGCCATCGAGCCCAACCGCCGGCCGCCGGCGTCGAGCACGTCGATCCGCGCGGGCGCCGCGTCCGGCAGCGAGAACGTGACGCGGCCGTCGCCCACCGCGGGATTCGGGTGGACGCCCGCGAGCCCGAATCCGAGCAGGCGCGGAATCCGCACCGTGACGTCCGAATCGAACCGGCTGCCGTCCTCGAACGTCACCTCGAGCCGATATTCGTAGGTCGCACCCGCCTCGACCGCGCGATCCTCGAACTCCAGCCGATCGCGGCCGAGCAGGCCCGGGGTCCCGAGCCGCAGCCAGGCTTCGGAGCCGATGCGGCGCTCGACTAGGGCCTGCACCCGCGACGCACCCGGTACGTCCCATCGCAGGTCCACGCGATCCGGCGCGGCGTCCGCCCCCGCCAGCGACACCAGCACGCCGGTCGTGCGATCGAGATTCAGGACACGCGTGTCGCCGAGGTAGGTCCCGTGGGCGCCATCGAAGCCGCCAAACATCCACACCCGCGTATCGGCCGCGTCGTACACCGCGGGCGCCAGCACGCGCGTGCCGAGCGGCGGCCCGGTGGGCGCGAGCTGCCGCCACGCCGGCGCGTCCCCGATTGTCAGCTCCCACATGTCGGAAAACGTGTTCCGCAGACCCTGGCCTCCCAGCACCAGCAGGCGGTGATTGGCAGCGTCGATCACACCGGATTGCTGCCAGCGCGCCTCCGGCGCAGTGCCGCCGGGCGAAATCAGGCTCCACGCGGGCGGGTCGACGGTGAGATCGAGCGACCACACGAAGCTGCTGAGACTGCCGTCGCTGTTGCCTCCGAACACGATCGCCCGGCGCCGCGCGGCATCGTAGGTCATGGTGAAACCCGACATGGGCGGCGGCGTGAAATCGCCGCCGGGAGCGATCATGGACCACGACAGCGGCGACCCGGCCGCGAGCGGCAGCTCCCACAGATCACCCAGCTCACGGGTCACTCCACGGCCGCCGAACAGGATCAGCCGGTCTCCGATGGGGTCGTAGATCATGCCGGGGCGCGAACGTGACCCGGGCGTGTCCCCGATGACGAGCGGGCGGGACCAGCCCAGGTCCGGGCTGAACGCCCACACGTCGGGACTGAACCCTCCGCCCACGGCCAGCATTCGGCTCCGCAACGGATCCCACACCGCCGCGTGCCCGGCGAGCGACGGACCCACGGGGCCCGCGGTGGATTTCGTCCACACCGTCGCGCCGGTGGACAGGATCCAGGTCTCGTTCGTGATCGATCGGCTGGCGAGCACGCCGCCGAACAGTATGATCCGGCCTCCGGCCGAATCGAGCACCGCCGTGGATTCGCGGCGCGGCGCAGGGACCGTCCGCGGCGTGAGGCGGGTCCAGGAGATGGGATTACTCAGGTCGAGGCCCACGGTCAGGTCGATGTTGCCCGTCGGCGACGCCCCCCCGAACACCACGAGCTGATCCCCCAGATCGTCGTAGCACAACCCGAACGACGAGCATCGCCGGCCTCCGGGCACGCCGCCGCCGATCTCCGTCCACGATCCCGTACGGAGGTCGAGCTTCCACACGTCGTCGCGGATCTCGCTCGAATCGGCGCCCGACACGCTCGACAAGCCTCCGAACACCAACGTCGCGCCCCGGCGGCTGTCGTAGGTGGCGCCGGCCTGCCAGCGCCCGTCGGGATGCGGACCATGGACCTCGCGCCACGTCGGCGTACTCGAGAGATCCAGCGCCCAGGTGTCCTCGAGCAGTCCCGCGATCCCGCCGTTGTGGCCGCTGAACACGACCACCGCGTCGCTGCCGGCGTCGTAGGCAGCACAGGCAGCGTATCGCGGAGCGGGCGTGGCCCCCGTGGTCTCGAGCCGGCTCCACGCGGGAATCCCGTCCAGTGTGAGTTGCCACACATCGTTCTCGATCGATGTCTCCGACTGGCCACCGAACACCAGCATGCGATGGCGGCGCGGATCGAGGATCGCGTCATGCATCCAGCGGGGCGGCGGCGGCGTGCCGGAGGTGGCGAGCACCGACCATGTGGGACCCAGCCCGGCGAACGACACCACGTCGACGCTGTCGAGCAGGATGCCGTCATGGAGCCCACCGAACAGCAGCAACCGGTCGGCGGCCGAATCGTAGACCGCCGTGGCCCCGATGCGCGGGACCGGCGGGGTCCCCGTCGCCGTCAATGAGTCCCAGTTGGGAAACGATCCAAACCCGAGCGACCACAGGTCGATGTGGTTCGCGTCCCCCACCACTACGAACCGATGGCGTCGCGTGTCGTAGGCGCTGGCGAAATTGGCGCGGGCGGGCGCGGAGACGCTCGGCGGAATCACCAGCCAGTTGCCGTCGGGAGCGGGAGCCGCCGAGACGACGGCCGGCGGCGCTGCGCACGTGATCGCCAGCGCCGCCGCGGACAGCGCGGAACGACACCTCGAGCCACGATCGATGCTGCGCATGGGCACACCCGTGCCCTGGAACCACCTGACTGCGGCCATGCGGACTCCTTGCGCGCCCCGCGTGAATCGCAGGGCAACCCGGCTATTTTGTGCCCGCCCCCCGTCACATACAATGCATTTCCATGCGCCGGTGGGTCATCCATGGCAACCCGGCATGCGCAGATTCGACTTCCGGAGGTAGCACTTGGCCAGCACCAGCTCGTTCGACGTGACGACCGGCGTGGACTTCATGGAGGTCCACAACGCGGTGGACCAGGCCACGAAGGAGATCACCACCCGCTACGATTTCAAGGGTCTCAAGGTGGGGATCGAGCTGAACCAGAAGGACAAGAAGATCGTCCTGACGGCGCCCGACGACTACAAGCTCACCGCGATCTGGGACGTGCTGCAGACCAAGATGGCGCGGCGCCAGGTGCCGCTCAAGAACCTGGTGCCGGGCACGGCCGAGCCCGCGGCGTCGAGCTCGGTGCGGCAGGAGATCGCGATCACCGACGGCCTCACCGCCGACAAGGCCCGCGAGGTGGCGCGCATCATCAAGGACGCGAAGCTCAAGCGTGTGCAGGCGTCGATCCAGGGCGACACGGTGCGCGTGTCGTCGCCGAGCAAGGACGATCTGCAGGGCGTGATGGCGCTGCTGAAACAGCAGGACCTGGAAGTGGAGCTCAAGTTCGGGAACTTCCGCTCGAACTAGGCGCGCACGGCTTCCAGCACGGTTCGAACGAGCAGCCGCGGCAGCGTCTCGAACGCGTACGGAGCGTGAACGCGTTCGTAGAGTCCATGGGCGCCGCGCCCCCAGGGGCCGAGCGTCACCACGTCGAGATCCAGCGCGCCGGCGGCTTCGAGCGGCGGCCGGTAGCGTGAGCCCCACCCCGGCAGCTGGCGCATCAGCTGCTGCGTGGTCTCCGCGCGCCACGCCACGTACGAAGCGTCGGAGATGAACGGATACCGGCCGCGCACCGGCAGCCCCTCGTCCGCGAGCACGGTCGCCAGCGCACGGCCCACGGCGCTGTCACGCGGCGCCGCGGATGGATAGAACGGTGGCAGCAGGAACACCACCACGGCCGGTCGCCGCAGCGCGGCCTCGCGAGCGATCCGGCGCACGAATTCCAGGGCGTATCGGCGCGCGGGCAGCAGCCCGGCGGCGATGGCGGGGGCGGACGAGACCGGACGCGCCTCCGGAGCCGCGGACTCCACGGCCGCCGCCATCAGGTCGGGCAGCACGTGGACGGCCAGCGCCGGAGCGATCCGCGCCGGAGTGGCGCCGGGGCTCAAGACCCCCTGGCCCCGGAGCCACAGCGCGTCCATCCCCTCCCGGATCCCGGCATGGGCGCGTTCCACCACCCGGCGGAACGCGTCGAAGATGGCGTCGAGCGAGGCGTCCGCGCGGATCACATTGAACTCGACGAACGCCTCGGCGGCGGTCTGGACGTCGTAGCCCGGCTTGAGATCGCGAAGCTGGAGCACCGTGGGCGGCGCGAGCCGCTCGGTTCCCGCCACGGTTTCGAGCAGCGCCGGCGAGGTCGTCGCCTCGACCGCGATCGCCGCCGCGAGTTGCGCCGCGTCCGTGCCGTCCCACGGCGCCCCGGCGTGCGTGGGCGCGCCGAGCACGAGACACCCGAGCGCGAGCTTGCCGGCGAGCCCGTGATACCCGCACGGCTTGCCGGCATAGTCGAGATTGATGGCCCCCACGTAGTCCAGGCCACGCGCATCCCGCAGCCGCACCAGCTCGGCGGCCGCCGTCGTCATGCCGGCCGATTCGAATTCCTCGTCCGGCGTCGCGACATACAGCACGTTGCCGTCGAGCCGCGTGCGCGCCAGCGATTCGAACGCCGCCGCGCCGGCCGCGAGACCGGATTTCATGTCGAGCGCCCCGCGGCCGAACATCCAGGTCCCGGGTGCGGCCAGCTCACGGTCGAGATCCGAGATCACGTCGGGCGGCATCGGCCGGCCCTCGCGCCGGCTCGCGAGCAGCCACTCGCGCAGCTCGCGGGGATGGAACGCGATCGATTGCCCGCCCGGCGCGCCGAGCGATGTGAACTCGGGGACGCCGACGGTATCGAAGTGGCCCAGCATCACGACGGTGCGTGGCGAGCGGCCCTGGAGCAGCGCCCATACCACCGGCCGGCCGTCGGGCAGCGACCACATGCCGTGAACCGATTCCGCCGGCAGGTGCGCGGCGAGCGTCTCCGCGCAGCGCGTCTCCGCGCCGACATCGGGGCTCACGCTCGGGATCGAGACCAGCCGGCGCGTGAGCACGAGCGCCGCTTCGGAATCGATCGGCGGCAGCGGCGGGTCGGGAACCATGGGACGCCTCAGCGCACCGGGCGCAGCCGGCTCGCCGGCTCGATCACGATCCGCACCTGCCGCAGCCGCGCGCCGGCGCAATCGACCACCGGCGCCGGCGTGCGCAGCCGGAACCGCAGCCGCGAATAGGTCTCGTAGGCGATGGCGTGCGGGCCGCACGTCGTGGCCTGGAGTTGGAATGCGCGCGGGGAACCCAGCAGCAGCTCGACCGAGTCGCGGGTGGTGGGCGTGTCCTCGAGCCACAGTGCGACCGGCACGCGCTCGGGCAGCGGCTGGTCCCACTGCACCTCGATCGTGCCCTCGATGCGGCAGGTGCACGAATCGGGTCCCTGCGGCGCGGCCGCGATCGCGCCCACCGCGGACCCGGTCGCGGTCGAGTCGTCGTCGCCCGAGGAATCGGGGCGTCCGGGCGAGATCACGACATCGGCCATGAGGCTCGCCTGCACGTCCTCCGGCTCGCCTTCGTGACCGGGAATGCCGCGGAACGACACGCGCACCGTGTCCCGCAGCACACCGTCCGCCAGCGCGCGGGCGAGCTGGTTCGTCACGCCCTGGTCGTTCGACCCGATGATGATGTGCCGCGCGCCGCGGGCGTCGTCGCTCGCGGTGAGACTCATGCGCAGCCGCGACGCGCCGCTGCCGAGTCCCACCCGGTACCCCGCCTTGCGCGCGTCGACCCACAGCGTCACCGGCGAGCGCAGCATGCCGTCGAGTCCGCCGAGCGGCACCGTCACCGAGTAGGCGCCGGCCTTCGACGTCATGACTTCGGTGCGGCGGGTGCCCTCGAGGAACACCTGGGCGAACTCCAGCGGGTGCCCCGCGTCGTCGAGCACGCGGCCGCGGAACGTGAGCATCCCGGGATTCGCCGGGGGATGGCTGTCGAACGATTCCGGCGGCAGTGAATCCGCGGCCGGCGCCGTATGCGCGGCCGCGCGGGACGCGGTGGTTCGTGCCGGCGCCGGGCGCGCGCCGGACGCCGCCGGCAGCGCCGGGCGCGCGCCCGCGCGGGGCGGCGCCACCGCGGCCGCGGCCGACAGCGCCAGCAGCACGGACGCGATCAGCGTCGCCGCGAACCTCCGTCGCTCCCGGATCACCGCACGGCCGGCACGGCCGCGCCCAGCTCCTCGTACAGGTAGGCCACGCTGTTCGTGCCGCCGTGGAACGAACTCAGCGAGATCTTCTCGTTCGGCGCGTGCACGTTGTCGTCGTCGAGGCCGAACCCCATGAGGATGCAGGGCAGTCCGTGCGTTGCCTGGAACGTCGCCATCACCGGGATCGAGCCACCCTCGCGCATCATCGCAACCGGCTTCGGCCACGCGCGCGACAACGCGCGCCTCGCCGATTCGATCATCGGGTGCCGCGGATCGGTCACGAACGGGGCGCCACCGTGCAGGTTCTTCACGACGACGGTCACGCCGGGAGGCGCGAGCCGCTTCACGTGCACCTCGAACCTGCCGAACAACGCTTCGGGGTCCTGGTCGGGCACCAGCCGCATGCTGACCTTCGCCGCAGCGAACGACGGCAGCACGGTCTTGCTGCCCTCGCCGGTGTAGCCGCTCCACATGCCGTTCACATCGAGCGTCGGCCGCACCGAGATGCGCTCGAGCGTGGTGTAGCCGGCCTCGCCGAACGGCGCGGGCGCGCCGCTCTCCGCGAGGTACGCCGGCTCGTCGAACGGCGCCGCGCGCAGCAGGTCGCGCTCGGCGGCGTCGATCTTCTTCACCGCGTCGTAGAACCCGGGTTGCGTGGCGCGGCCGTCCGAGTCCTTGAGCGCCGCGATGATCGTGCACAGCGCGTTCGCGGGGTTCTGCACCGCGCCGCCGAAGTGGCCGGAATGCAGGTCGTGCGATGGCCCGGTGACCTCGATCTGCGTGTACAGGATGCCGCGCAGGCCATACGTGAGCGCCGGCTGATCCGGCCCGAGCATCGCGGTGTCGCTCACCACGATCACATCGGCGTCGAGCCGCGCCCGCTGCGCGCGCAGGAACGCCGCGAGGTTGTCGCTGCCGACCTCCTCCTCGCCCTCGATCACGAGCTTGAGATTGATCGGCAGCGTCTTGTGGACGGCGAAGTGCGCTTCGATGGCGTTCAGGTGCATGTACACCTGGCCCTTGTCGTCCACGGCGCCGCGGGCGAACAGCTTGCCGTCGCGCAGCGTCGGCTCGAATGGCGGCGACTTCCACAGCTCGAGTGGCTCGGGCGGCTGCACGTCGTAGTGGCCATACACGAGCGCCGTGGGTTTGCCGGGCGCCCCGAGCCATTCGGCGTACACGATCGGGTGGCCCGCGGTCGCCACCACCTCGACCTGCGTCATGCCGATCGCGCGCAGCCGGTCGGCGATGTGCTGCGCGCAGCGCGCGACGTCGTCCTTGTGCTCGGCCTGCGCGCTGACGCTGGGAATGCGCAGCACGGCCTTCAGCGATTCGAGGAACGCCTCGCGGTGATCTTCGAGATAGCGGGTCAGCGCATCCATATTCGGGCTCCGTCGGGAGGTTCGAGGTTGCGGCGCGACGGGCGGGGACACCGCCGCCGGCACGTGCAGCCGGCTTGGGGAATGATGTTCTTCCGATCGCGCCGGATGCTGTACGCTGCATGGCTCGAACCTGACGCTAGGAGCGCACGAACCAGAATGCAAGTTCACATCGTCCGCCGGGAATGCTGCGGCAACGCGGCATGCAGGGAGATCGCTCCCGACGTATTCGCGATCGACAGCCAGCAGAAGGCCGTCGTGCTGGATCCGGAAGCCGCCCCGGTCGAACTGCTGATCGAGGCCGCCGAAGCGTGCCCGTGCCAGGCGATCGTGATCGAGGACGACGACGGCAACCGGGTGTTCCCGTAGGCGGGTCCAGGGGAGGCTTCGTCATGTGCCGGAACATCAAGACTCTCTACAATTTCGCGCCGCCGGCGTCGGACGACGAGGTGCGCGCGTCCGCGCTGCAGTTCGTGCGGAAGCTGAGCGGATTCACGGCGCCGTCGCGCGCGAACGAGGCCGTGTTCGCTCGCGCGGTGGACGAAGTCTCGGAGGCGGCGCGCCGGCTGCTCGACGAGCTGGTGACGAACGCGCCGGCCAGGGATCGCGAGATCGAGGCGCAACGGGCGCAAGAGCGCAGCGCGAAGCGCTTCGGTACTTCGTAGCCGGCGTTCCGATCCGGCGCCGGGGCGTCCGCCGCCCATGCGCCGACGGAGCCAGCCCGCTTCAGCGCCGGACGCCGACCCACAGCCCGTCGCCGATCGGAACGATGATGCCGTCCACGCCCTTGGACCCGGCCATGGTCTCGTTGAACGCCCGCACCGCGGGAACCTCGCGGTCGGTCGCGTTCTTGTCGAACAACTGGCCGAACGCGAACGCATTGTCGGCCATGATCAGGCCGCCCGTACGCACGATGCGCAGGCACTGTTCTAGATACTTGCCGTAGCTGCCCTTGTCGGCGTCGAGGAACGCGGCGTCGGCGGAGCCGTCCGCGAACTTCGGCAGCACGTCCATGCCGGCGCCGGCATGCACCTCGATGCGGGCCGCCACGTCGGAGCGCGCGATCCAGGCCTTCGCGAACTCGACATGCTTCGGCTCCAGCTCGATCGTGCGCACCCGGCCGTCGGCGGGCAGCGCGCGCGCCATCGCGATCGCCGAATAGCCCGCCAGCGTTCCCACCTCGACCACCTCGCGCGCGTGCGCGAGCTTGAGCAGGATCTGCATGAAGCTCGCCTGCTCGGGTGCGACCCAGATCGACGGAATCCCCGCGACGCGCGCCGCGGCCTTGAGGTCCGCGAGGAACGCGTCCTCGCGCGTGGTGCGCTCGGCGATGTAGCGAAAGTGCTCGGCGGTGACGACGCTCGACTCTTCGGACATGGGCCACTCCCTCAGGGTTGGCTGGCGGACACGGCGTAGCTCTCGAGGTACCCGCACTGCGGGCAGCGCCACGCCGTAATCTCGATGTGCTGGCGGCCGCTGGTGCTCAGGCCGGTCCAGAACGACTTCCTGGGCGCACCCTCGACCCACTCACCCGCGACCTGGCCGCCGTGCGAGTGATCGAGTTGATAGCCGCGCTCCATGGCGACGCGGCACTTGGGACATTCCGGAAACGCGTTCATCCGCCCCCCGCAGGCACCGCGACGCTGCCGCGGCGATAGCCGTCCATCACCTCGTCGAGCACCGCGCGCGACGGCCGCACCACCTCGAGCGGCAGTTGCGCGAGCGGCGTGTCGGTCAGCTCGAGCTCGTCGTCGAACGGACGCGTCGCCGGATCGATGTACAGCAGACCGGTGACGAGCTTGTGTTCGTGCTTGCCCTCGCGCAGCGCCGCGAACGCCGCGTCCCGGTTGGTCGCGTCGTAGTCCGTCGCGAGCTTCTTCAGGTAGATGTGGGAGCCGTCCGGCATCCGCACCTCGCGCGTGGTGCCGGGCGCGTAGTCGACCGTGATGTCCTCGAAGTACGGCACGTACTCGATGTCGTGCAGCGGCGAGTCGCTCTGCTTGACCGCCGCGTACGACTTGGTCGAGCCCTCGTGGTCGGCGAACGTCACGCACGGGCTGATCACGTCGATCACCGCCGTGCCGCGATGCGCGAACGCCGCCTTGAGCAGCGGTCGCAGCTGCTTCTGGTCACCCGAGAACGACCGCGCCACGAACCCGCAACCCAGCTCGAGCGCGATGGCGCAGCAGTCGATCGGAATCAGGTCGTTCGCGAGTCCGGTCTTCATGGTGCTGCCGACGTCGGCGGTGGCCGAGAACTGGCCCTTGGTGAGCCCGTACACGCCGTTGTTCTCGATGATGTACACGACCGGCACGTTGCGGCGCACGAGGTGGCAGAACTGCCCGAGCCCGATGCTCGCGGTGTCGCCGTCGCCCGACACGCCGATCAGCAGCAGCGACTTGTTCGCGATGCGCACGCCGGTGGCGATGCTCGGCATGCGGCCGTGCACGGCGTTGAACCCGTGCGACTGCCCGATGAAGTACGCCGGCGTCTTGCTGGAGCAGCCGATGCCCGACAGCTTCGCCACCTGGTGCGGCTCGAGCGCCGCCTCGTAGGCGGCCTGGATGATCCCCGCCGTGATCGCGTTGTGGCCGCAGCCCGGGCACAGCGTGGTCCTGGCGCCGTCGTAGTCGGCGCGCGTCAGCCCGATTCGATTCCGCCCCGCGGGGGCGCTGGGTGCTTCGGTCATGAGGCTCTCGTCGTTGGAAGAACGTTGGGTGCGTCCGGGCAACGATAGTACACAGGTCGTCCAGCCCGTCCCAACTCAGCCGCCCGTGGCCGCGTCCGCCTTCGGATACGTCCCCAGCACCCGCAAGTCCACCGTGAGCGGCCGCACGTCCCCGATCGCGGCGGACACCGGCGCCGAGGCCGCGTGGCCTTCGAGGTCGAGGAAGAACCGGTACTGCCACGGCGTGCCGGGCAGCGGGCGGGACTCGATGCGCGTGAGGTTCACGCCGCGCGCGCTGAACCGCGCGAGCACCTCGCCCAGCGCGCCCGGGTGGTCGGAGAGCACGAGCAGCAGCGACGTCTTGCACAGGACACCGTCCGCCACCGGCGCCGCCTCGCGCGCGATCTCGACGAACCGCGTGTAGTTGCCGCGCTGGGTCTGGATGCCGCGCGCCAGCACCGCGAGGCCGTACACGCGGCCCGCGGATTCGCTCGCGATCGCGGCCAGCGTGCGGTCGTTGGCGTCGCGCACCCGGCGCGCGGAGCCCGCGGTGTCGAATTCGGCGCGCGCGGCGAGCCACGGCCGGGCCGCCAGGTACTCCTCGCACTGCGCGAGCGCCTGGGGGTGCGACAGCACGATGCGCACGTCCTCGAGCACCACGCCCGGCATCGCGAGCAGGCAGTGCTCGATCAGGCTCACGACTTCGGCGTTGATCGTGACGTTGCCTTCGCCGAGCAGGTCGTAGGTGTCGCTCACGCCGCCCGCCGTGGTGTTCTCGACAGGCAGCAACGCCACGTCGGCCGCGCCGCTCGTCACCGCCGCCACCGCGCCGCGGAACGTGTCGAAGCCCAGGAGCAGTGCGCCGCCCGGGCGGCCGCCGTAACGGCGCTGGGCCGCCAGGTGGCTGAACGCGCCTTCGATGCCCTGATAGGCGACACGCAGCGGCACCGTCTCGAGCGCGTGGACGAACGCCTGCTGGCGCGCGATCGACATCTCCATGATGAGCCGGTACAGCCGCTCGATCTCGTGGGGGTCGAGCTTCAGCTCCACCGCGAGGTGCCGGACGCGCTCGATGACCTGGTCCTCGCGGATCGGATCGCGGAACGGCGTCGCCGTGTCGAGCTTGCCGCGCGCGATCGCCTCGCTGAGCGTCATGCGCTCCTTGAGCAGTGCCAGCAGCCGGCGGTCGAGCGCCTCGATCGCGGCGCGGGTCTCCTCGAGGTCGGGCGGCGTCATGGATGCCAGGGGCCGGTGCGCGGTTTGCCCGGCGCGGGGGCCGGCTCGAGCAGCTCGAGCCAGATGCCGTGGGCGATCGACGGCGGCACGAGCACGCTGCGCCCGCGGCGGTCGGCGTGGGCGTCGAAGCGGCGGCGCAGGTTGCGCTCGAGCACTTCGGTCGCGGTCGTGAGGCTCCCGACTTCGACGGTGATGCCGAGCACCGCATGCGCGGGACGGCCGCATTGCCGCGCCGGGCAGCCGGTCAGGTACACGGCGCCGTTCTGGAGTTCGACGCGACGCGCTCCGGCGTGCGCCAGCGGCAGCGTGGTGTCGGCGACGGTCTTCGCACCCACGGCCTCCAGCAACCGGCGCGTCGGGCCCGAGGAGTCCGCCGCCACCCAGACGGCGAGCAATCCCCGCGCCGTGTTGGCGTGCGTGGTGATCGCCACCGGCTCTACCATCGTCTGACGATAGTCGATGAAGAACACGTGCGACCCGCTCAACTGCGGGACGAGGAAGCTGTAGGGGCCGGCGGAGACGACGCTGGGCCGCGGCGCGAGCGGCCGGATGCGCGCCGCGACGGAATCGACGTCGCCGGCCGCCACCGCGAACCCGTCGAGGCCCTCGCCGGCGGCGAGGAAGTTCACGTAGCCCTCGGCGGTCTCGTCCTCGGGCCTCGCGGCCGTGATCAGTTCCAGCGACGTGCCGTCGAAGAACTTCACGAGGTCGTCGCGGAGGGTGTTGTCGTTCAGCCGCCCCGGCTTGATCGTGAACCCGAGCTTGTCGCGGAACGTGCGGTCGGCGAGGCCGATGTCGTGGACCACGATCGGCACGTGGTCGAGCCGCAGCGTCGCCGCTGCGGGCTGGACGCCAACCAGGATTGCGGCGAGGGCCGGCGCCACGAGCGTTGCGCTCCACCCGCCGCGCGGCCTCACACCAGCACGCCCCTCAGCACCGTGACCGCCTGGCCGCCGAGCATCACGCGGTCGCCGTCGATGCGCACCCGCACGGTGCCGCCGCGCGCCGACAACTGGTGGCCGACCATCTCGGCCAGACCGAGCTTGGAACCCCAGTAGGGCGCGAGCGCGCAGTGCGCGGAGCCGGTGACGGCGTCCTCAGGCACGCCGGCGCGCGGCGCGAAGAATCGCGACACGAAATCGACTCCGGCGGAATCCGCGCGGCTCGTCACGATCACGCCGCGCGCCTCGACCTTCGCGAGCTTCGCGAAGTCGGGCTGGACGCCGCGCACGTCGGCCTCCGAACCGACCTCGACGAGATAGTCGAACACGTTCCTGCCCACGTACAAAGGCTTCACGCCGAGCGCCGCCGCGAGACCCGCGGGCGCCGGGGCCTGCTCGACCGGCTTGAGCGGGAAATCGAGCTCGATCCACGCGCCTTTCCGCGACGCCGACAGCACGCCGCTCTGCGTATGGAACCGCAGCGTGGCACGCGGCTCCACCGTCGCGCTCTCCCACAGCACGTGCGCGCTCGCGAGCGTCGCGTGGCCGCACAGCGCCACCTCGACCTCGGGCGTGAACCAGCGCAGGTCGAAGCCGTCGCCGGGATGCGGCACCAGGAACGCGGTTTCAGCATGCTTCATCTCGGCGGCGATGCTCTGCATCCACGACTCGTCCTGCGGAGCCTCGAGCAGACACACCGCCGCGGGGTTGCCCTCGAACGCGCGTTCGGCGAACGCGTCCACCGTGAAGATGGGTACGCTCATCAGCGGTCCTCCCTCGCCCCGACGATGGACTCGGCTTCCGCCCGGGGAGCACGGCGCCCCTCCTGGCGGAGGATCTCGTCGGTGATGGTATGCGCGTCGATCGGCAGGCCGTCGTAGTGACGCACCGACCGCACGCGTTCGGAATCGAATCCGGTCTCGAGCCGGACGATCTGGGCCATCTGACCGTCGCGATTCTGTTCGACCACGTAGAGCCGCGGGTAGCGCGCGACGAACGCCGCGAATTCCGGCGTGAACGGCAGCGCCCGGAGCAGCAGGTAGCCGGTCGGGATGCCCTTCGCGGCCAGCTGGTCGCGCGCCTCGACGATCGCCCAGTGCGTCGAGCCGAACGCGATCAGTCCGGCCTCGGCGCCCGGCACGTCGTCGATCACCGGTTTCGGCATCAGCGTGCGCGCGGTCTCGAACTTCTTCGCCAGCCGGTCCATGACGCGGACGTAGGTCTCGGGGTCCTCGGTGTAGCGGGCGCCCTCGTCGTGGCCCGACCCGCGCGTGAAGTACGAGCCCTTCGGGTCCTTCACTCCGGGCAGCGTCCGCGACGGGATGCCGTCGCCATCCGCGTCCTTGTAGCGCTCGAACCTGGGCAGCGCGGCCAGCTCGGCGTCGGTGAGCACCTTGCCGCGGTCCCACGGCTGCTCGGGATACGGGAATGGGTCGCTCATCCAGTTGTTCATTCCGATGTCGAGATCGCTGAGCACGAACACCGGCGTCTGCAGCCGCTCGGCCAGATCGAACGCCTGCATGCCGAAGTCGAAGCAGTCGCGCACCGAGCTCGGCAGCAGAATCGGATGCCGCGTGTCGCCGTGCGACATCGACCACACGAACGACAGATCGCCCTGCGACGTGCGGGTCGGCAGCCCGGTCGAGGGACCGATGCGCTGGATGTCCCAGATCACCGCCGGGATCTCGGCGTAGTAACCGTAGCCCGCGAACTCGGTCATCAGCGACAGGCCGGGCCCCGACGTCGAGGTCATCGCCCTGGCGCCCGCCCAGTTCGCGCCGAGCACCATGCCGATCGCCGCAATCTCGTCCTCGGCCTGCACGACGGCGAACGTGGCCTTGCCGGTGACCGGATCCTTGCGGTGCTTGTGGAGGAAGCCGATCAGCGCCTCGACCAGGCTCGACGACGGCGTGATCGGATACCACGTCACCACGGTGACGCCGCCGAACATCGCCCCCAGCGCACCCGCGGTGTTGCCGTCGATCAGGATCTTGCCGGCGGTCGCGTTCATGCGCTCGAGCGTGTAGGGATCGCGCTTCGTGAGCGTGCCTCGCGCCCATTCCCAGCCGGCGCGCACCGCCTGGTGATTGAGCGCGAGCGCCTTGGGCTTGCGGCCGAGCAGCGCGTCGAGCGCGCGCTCGATCTCGTCCTCGGCGATGCCGAGCAGCTCGGCCAGCACGCCGACGTAGATCATGTTCACGACCAGCCGTCGCAGCTTCACGTCCTGCGTGATCGGCGTGATCAGCTGCTGCATCGGCACGGCGTACACGAACCGGTCCGCCGGGATGTCGGGCACCTTGATCGCCTCGTTCAGCACGATCACGCTGCCCGGCCCCATCGCGGCGACGTCGGACGCCGCGGTCTCGGGGTTCATCACCACCAGCACGTCGTTGTGCTTGCTGCGCGCGATGTAGCCGTGCCGGTTGACGCGGATCGTGAACCACGTCGGCAGCCCCGCGATGTTCGACGGGAACAGGTTCTTGCCGCTGACCGGAATGCCCATCTGGAAGATCGCGCGCAGCAGCACCGCATTCGCGGTCTGGCTGCCGGAGCCGTTCACCGTCGCGATGTGGAGGCTGAAGTCGTTGGTTCTCGAACCACGCTCGGATGTCATGTCGCCTCAGGTATAGAGCTCGCCCATCGTCACGCGCTGCGGCTTGCGCACGTGCACGTAGGCGGAATTCGCGGCCACGCAGCCCTCGCTCGACGCCGTGAGCAGCAGCTTGTACTTGCCATCGTAGGTCACGATGTCGCCGCACGCGAACACGCCCGTCAGCGAGGTGGTCATGTTGCCGCCGACCTTGATCTGGCTGCCTTCGATCTCGATCCCCCAGCTCTTCACCGCGTCGAGGTTCACCGCGGCCCCGATGTTGACCACCAGGTAGTCGGTCTCGATCCGCAGCGGCTCGGGAACGCCCTTCGTCTGGGCGATCACCGCGGCGATCCGCCCGCCGGCCAGCTCCAGCGACTTCACGCGGGTATTGAAGTGCCGTGGGATCTCCAGTTGATTCACGAGGTCGATGTTCGTCTCCATTCCCGTGAAACGGTCGAGCACCTGCAGCATGACGACCTTGCCGCCCGCCTGCCGGGCGCTGTGCGCCGCCTCGAGCCCCGAGTCGCCGCCGCCGACGATCACCACGCGCCGGCCCGGCACCCTGGCACGATCCGGCATGCGGTAGGTGAGCGAGTCCTCGTCGAGCGTGTCCTCGCCCGGCACCTTGAGCCGGCGCGGCTCGAACGCCCCGCCGCCGATCGCCACGATCACCGCCTGCGCGGGATGCCGGGCGGGGGAGTTCGTCAGCACGTCGTGGCCGAGCACCTCGTAGCCTTCGCCCGCGCGTTCGAGCCCCGTGACTTTGAAGCCGCCGGTCATCTCGACACCCAGCTCGACCGCGTGATCGATCAGATGCTGCGCCAGGTCGTTCGCGATGATGTTCGTGTATCCCGGCCAGTCGTGCACCGGCTTGTCGCCGTACAGCGACACGAGCTGCCCGCCGACGCGGCCCGCGTCGAGCACCAGGACCGACAGCTTGCGCATGCGGCAGTACATGCCAGCGGTGAGCCCCGCGGGCCCACCCCCGATGATCACGACGTCGTGCAGAAGACCTCCGCGCGGAAGGAAGATGACCGGGATCGAAGGTAGTGCCTCGAAACGATACGTGAAAGCCCTCGCGGTCGCGCCGCCCTACACCCTCGCGCCGAACAGATGCCCGATCCACGCGGTGCACGCCATGGCCACCGCACCCCAGAACGCGACGCGCACCGCTCCGCGCGTCATCGGCGCCCCGCCCAGCCGGGCCGCGAGCGCGCCCAGCAGCGCGAGCAGCACCAGCGAGCTGCCCGCCACGGCCCAGGTCACGCTGGACAGCGGCAACAGCAGCACGATGAGCAGGGGCAGTGCCGCGCCGGACGCGAACGCGGCGGCCGAGGCAAACGCCGCCTGGGTCGGACGGGCGCGCGTCGCATCCGACATGCCCAGCTCGTCGCGGGCATGTGCGGCCAGGGCGTCGTTCGCCATGAGCTGGTCCGCGACCTGGGCAGCGAGCTCGGGCGTGAGGCCGCGCGCGACATAGATGTCGGCGAGCTCCTGGTTCTCGGACTCGGGCGAGGCCGCCAGCTCGCGGCGCTCGAGGGCCAGGTCGGCCTTCTCGGTGTCGGCCTGCGAGCTGACCGAGACGTATTCGCCCGCCGCCATCGACAGGGCGCCCGCGACGAGTCCGGCGAGCGCGGCCAGCAGCACGGGGTCACGCGACGTCTGCGCGGCGGCGACGCCCACCACGAGACTGCTCGTGGAGATCAGCCCGTCATTGGCGCCGAGCACGGCCGCGCGCATCCAGCCAATGTTGTTCGTGCGATGCTTTTCGGAGTAGGGCATGGGAGCCATGGGTTGGGGCCGGGGCACGGTCATTCGCCGTACATCTCGGTAATGATTCGGCGCAGGGCAGCGGATTCGTCTTTACTCAGGGAACCGATCCTGTCACCGAGCCGCAACTTGCTCACCGTTCGGATTTGATCGACGGCGATTTCCGCTGGTCGGCCACCGCAACGCACCCGCAATCGAGAGCGCCAGGCCGGGTGTAACTCACTCGTCAGCGGGCATACCGTGACCGTTTGCAGGCGTTGGTTCAATGTGTCCAGGCTGACGATCACCGCCGGGCGGGTCTTTGCCATTTCGGAACCGCGAATCGGATCCAGGACCGCCCAACGAATATCGTATCGCTTCATCGCCGTTTGGCCCGGAGACGCTTGGCGCCATAGCGGGCCGGCCGCTCCGCGACCCGGTCCTTCTTGTCGATCTGCCAGGGCAGGTCATCCATCCCATCGCCTGCCGTCTTGTCCCACGCGCTCCAGTCCTCGTGACTTGCGGCCATTTCGCGTGCCGTGTCCTCCCACGACAACTTTTCCACGGCCACCGCGGTCGGCCTGAGCAGGATCCCCTCCGCTCTCTCTTCCATCACGACGGTCTCGCCGATTCGGTAGCGTCGCAATGTCGCGGCTGGCAGGCGTACTCCGCGCGAATTGCCGATTCGCGCAACCTTCAGCTTCGAAGTCTTCATGTAATAACAGTAATAACATTTGGCGCATCTTGCAAGCGTCGAACGGCTGGTCAGAATCCTGCGCGACGGCCGTTGTGCTGACATGCTGGCAGCAACTGGCCGGGCGCCCCCAGGCCCCACGCCCGCTTGACCCCCGCTCCCGCGCCGTTCTAGCGTTCCGTGCATGGTGACCCGCAGCGAATTCCGCATCGAACCGTCGGCCGAGCTTCTGGCCGCCACTCGCACGTGGCTCGGGCAGGTGCGGCCGGCGCTGGGCCCGGAGTTCGTGGCCGCCTACCTCACGGGCAGCGTGCTCATGGACGGGTTCGACGCCCGGAAGTCGCGCATCAACGTGCTCGTGGTGTCGCGCACGCTGACCGGCGCGATCCTCCACGCCATCGCGCGCGCGCTGCCGCCCGGGTCGAAATCGGGCCCGCACTTCGATCCGCTGTTCCTGACGCGCTCGAACGTCGAGAAGTCGCTCGATTCGTTCCCGATCGAATGGCTCGACATCCAGGAGCGCCACCTGCTGCTCGAGGGCGACGATGTCGTCGCCGGTCTCAAGGTGACGCAGAACTACCTGCGGCTGCAGTGCGAGCACGAGCTGCGGGGCAAGTTCATCCAGCTCCGCCAGGCGTATCTCCAGCACCACAACCGGCCGGCCGAACTCGAGCGCACGCTGGCGACGGCGGCGAGCGGGTTCGCGGCGCTGTTCCGCACGCTGCTGCGGCTGCGCGGCGAGACGGTGCCGGCAACGTCCGCGCAGGTGGTCGAGCGGGTGTCGGACGTGTTCGGACTCGAACCCGAGGCGCTGATCGGCGCCCACGTCACGCGCTACGGCGGGCGCAAGCAATCGGCTGCGGAGGTGTCGGCGCTCTACGTCCAGTTCCTCGACACGCTCGATCGCCTGATCACCGCCATCGACACGCTGCGCGTTCCATGAGACTAAGGGGCGCACTGCGCCTCGCCCTCGCCGTCGTCGCGGCCGCCACGCTGCTCGTCGCGCCGCGCGCCGGCGCCCAGGCGGGGCCCGAATCCACAGCCACCACCACGGCCCCCGCCACGCCCGGCGGGCTCGCGCCGATTCCGGCGTACGCGGGCTACGTCAACGATCGCGCGAACGTGCTCGACGCGGACACCCGCGCGAAGCTCGAAGCGTTCCTTGACCAGCTCCAGAAGAAGACCGGCGCCCAATTCGCGATCCTCACCGTGCCCACCACGGCGCCCGAAGATCCCAGCGCGTACAAGGTGCGGGTGTTCCAGGCGTGGAAGATCGGCAAGAAGGGCGACGACAACGGGCTGCTGATGCTGCTCTCGGCCCAGGAGCACGCCTTGAGGTTCGAGACCGGCTACGGGCTCGAGGGCACACTGCCGGACGGCCTCGAGTCCCGCATTTTCCGTACGGTGATGGCGCCGAAGTTCCGCGCCCAGGATTTCGCGGGCGGCATCACCGATGGCGTGCTGGCCTGCGCGCAGCGCATCGCCGCCGAGAAGGGCGTTACGCTGGAGTGGAACGGCGCCGAGTTGCGCTACTCGATGCCGCAGCCGAGGACTGGCGGCCTGATCCCCGCACTGCTGGTGTTCGGCATCATCATCGTGCTCGTGATCGTGATGAGCGGCGGCCGGGGCGGCCCCGGGGGCCGCGGCGGATATGGCCCGGGCTGGGGCACCCTCATGGGTCTCGGCGGCATGGGTGGCGGGTTCGGCGGCGGCGGCGGGGGTGGCTTCGGGGGCGGGGGCGGCGGGTTCGGCGGGTTTGGCGGCGGCAGCAGTGGCGGTGGCGGCGGTGGCGGAAACTGGTAATGTCCCCGGCCGGTTTGAAGACTGGCTGGTCCTGATACGAGGTCGGCGCACATCGCGCCATGACCTGGAGTCCACGTGCGAACGCACGAAAGGAGCAATCGATGAAACGCGGTCCCCTCATCATCCTTGCGGTGGTTGCGGTGCTGCTCGTGATGGTCGGCGGCTGTCTGGTGGGCAACTACAACGGGCTCGTGACCAATCGTGAGGCCGTGAATCAGAAGTGGGCACAGGTGGACAACCAGCTCAAGCGCCGGAACGACCTCATCGGGAGCCTCGTCGAGACCGTGAAAGGCACGGCGATCCAGGAGCAGGAAGTTTTCGGTCAGATCGCGAACGCGCGGGCGCAGATGGCGGGCGCCCGGACGCCGGCGCAGGGCGTGCAGGCAGGTCAGGCGATGGACTCGGCGCTCGGCCGGCTGCTGGTGGTGGTCGAGAACTATCCGCAGCTCAAGAGCAACGAGGCGTTCGTGCAGCTCATGGACGAGATCGCAGGCACCGAGAACCGGCTCGCCACCGAACGCATGCGCTACAACGAGGAAGTCCAGGGCTACAACGTGCTGGTGAAGCGTTTTCCCACCAGCCTGTATGCGGCGGCGTTCAACTTCCAGCCGGCGATCTACTATCCGGTGCCCGAGCAGGACAAGGCGGCGCCCAAGGTGGACTTCGGATCGCTGCGGCGCGACAGCGCACAGACCGCACACTGAGCTGAGCGGGCGGCGCGGCGCGCGGTTCGCGTGCCGCGCTCGGACACACACGAGGCCGGGTTCCCTTCGGAGCCCGGCCTCGATGTTCGAACGGTCGCGCGGCAGGGCGTTAGAAACTCACGTCCTCGGGGGCCGCCTCGAGCGCCTCGTCCACGGCGCGGCGCAGCGCGTGCACCAGCGACGCCCGGTCGCTGCGGACCCTCGCCACGGCCTGCGCGGGCCCGACGCCCTGCTCGCGAGCTTCCGCGAGCTGCCAGCCGAGCCCGATCAGCTCGCGCGTGGCGGTGAAGTCGGCGGCGAATTCCCGGCCGGCGCCAGCGGGTTCGTTCGCGGACTCGTGCTCCGGACCGGCGTCGCCCGCCGGCACGGCACCGGCGACGATGCGCGCGAACTCGGCGACGAACCGGGTGGCGTCGAGCGCGATCGTACGCCGCAGCAGCTCCGCTCCCGCCGGCGTGGCGGCGGCGCGTCCGATGCGAACCCCGAGCCGCACCATCGACTCCGCGGTCGGCGCCAGCGGCACGAAGCCCGCAGCGCGCGCCAGCAGCTCGGCGGCTTCGATGCGGGCGGTCCCCGGCTCGCCGAACGCCAGCTCCACGGTCTCGATCGCGCGCACGCGGTCGGCGCGGGCGTTCGAGATCGCGATCGCGCCGAGCCCGCACAATGCTTCGAGCGATTCGAATACAGCGCGCGACGGCGTGCCGCCGCGTGGCTCCTCGAGCGCGATCAGCGCCTCGAGGCCGTGTTCGCTGCGGATCGGCACCAGCAGGTCCATGCGCGCCGCCGCGAACACGCGCAGCGCGGGCTCGAGTTCGGGCAGGTGTTCGAGGGCGTGGCGGTAGACCGGCCGCCCGAGTCCGGCGAGGAACGTCGCCAGCTCGCCGCCGCCCGGCACCACGAGGCGCGCGCCGCGGTCGAACAGGTCGCCGCGCACCGACCACGGCGCGAGCTGGCCGCCGTCGCGCAGCAGCAACACGATGGCGGGAGTGTCGATCTGGGCCTGCACGCCGCGCAGCAGCCGGCGAGCGAGTTCGTCGAGGTCGCGCGTGCGATGCAGCTCGGCACCGATTCCGAATGCCAGGTCGCGCAGCTGCTGCGCGCGTCCGGCCGCGAGGTGGCTGCGGCGTGATTCCTCGTTCACGCGCGACAGATCGCGCTCGATCGTGCCGATCTGGTCGCGGGCCTGGCGCAGCGCCTGGGTGCGCGCCAGCAGCCGCTTCACGCGCGCCAGCAGCTCGCGCGGCGAGAACGGCTTCACCAGGTAGTCGTCGGCGCCACGGGCGAACGCCACGATGCGCGTCTCGTTCTCGGCGGCGGCCGACACCAGGATGATCGGCACCTCGCCGCCGGCGGGATCCGCACGCAGCGCCTCGCACACCTCGAGCCCGCTGCGCTTCGGCAGCCGCACGTCGAGCACCACCAGGTCCGGCCGCTCGTGGAGCGCCTTGCGGATGCCGTCCTCGCCATCGACCGCGGTGATGACGCGGTAGCCATGGGCGGTGAACGCGATCTCGAGCAGCTCGCGAACCCGGCGGTCGTCGTCGATCACCAGGATCAGCTCTTCCGCGGTGACGCGCGGCATCGGCAGGGTCATTCGGACTCCGGCGACAGGTCCAGCTGGTCCAGCAGCCGCTCGACGGCGGCCCGGCCCCAGGGCTTGCGCAACGTATGGACGATTCCGCCCTCGATCGCGGCGGCTTCGTCGATGCCGTCCCGGACGAGTGCCACCACGTCGGCGTCCCAGTCCGGCCCGTGCGCGGCCGCGCGCACCGAGGCCAGCCAGTCGGCGCCGCGCGCATCCGGCAGCTCGGCGTCGACGCATACCAGCGCCCAGGGTCCGAGCTCGAGCGCGTCGGCGAGTTCCCGCGCGGTGCTCACGGCATGGACGTCGAGCAACTGGTCCTGGAGCAGCCTCACGAGTCCGAGCCGCGCCGAGATCGAGTCCTCGGCGATCAGCGCGCGCAACGCGAGCGGCGAGACCCGCGCGGGATCGACGAACGGCAGCTCCTCACCGTCGAACGGGGCGACGTCGCGGGCGAACCCGGGTTCCGGCGCCGCCAGTACGGCGACGGCCGGCGCGGCGGCGGAATCCCGACCGCGGGCATGCGACGGTGACGGGATCGTGCGCGAGTCGTCGGCCGCCGGAGCGGACCGCGACTCCCGTTCGACCGGGCGGGGCTCGGCGGGCGCCGGTTCGACCGTGAGCGGCTCGACCGCGTCGAGCAGCACCGCCGGGTCGGCCACGCGATAGACGGTGCCGTCATCGGTGCGCACCGTCCGGATCAGGCGCGGCGCGCGCGGATCGGGGCCGGTCTCGCACGGCTCGGCCGGCAGCCGCCACACCAGCCGGTCGGCCACGAAGTACGCCCGCTTCACGCCGTGCGCGACCAGCACCACCGGATATTCGGCGGCGCCGGTTTCGAGCGGCACGAGCGGGGCCAGCAGCGGCAGGCCCAGCGACATCACGCCCGCGTCGAACTCCGCACGCGGCGTCATGCACAGCCGCAGCACGGCGTGCCACGGCAGCGCGAGCTCGAGGCCGTTCTGCGACACCATGAGATAGGTGGCGCGCGAGGTGGCGATGGGTACGCGCAGCATCCACGCCCCGCCCGCCGGGGCCACGCCCGCGGCCCGTCCGGTCGTGGCCACCGGACCGAGATTGCCGCCGATCGCCGCGATCACCTTGGCGGCGGCGGCGACGCCGCCGATGTTCACGCGCGGCAGCGCGACTTCGAGCGCGGAATCCTCGGCACGGAGCCGGATGTGGCTGGGGTCCGCCATACCGTCACCGAGCCAGTCGAGCGCGGCGCGGAGCGCCGCGGCGACCTGCGCCGTGAGCCGGACGCGCGCCGCGGTCGCGCGCGACGCATCGTCGGCGAGCGGCAGGTCGTCAAGCGCCTCCAGGGCGGTGAGCGTGCCTTCGAACGACATGCGGGCTTCGCCTTCGATCACCTCGCCGCATTCGACCGCGAGCTTCGCGAGCTCGGTGTCGGCGGTCATGAACGGCGCCAGGCTCGCCTCGGCGATGGCCAGGTCGCACAGCGCGCGCAACCGGCGGACGATCGCATCCGTCCGGGGGTCGCCGGGACGGCACACGTCGAGCGCGCGGTCGAGGCCGTCGAGCCCCAGCACCTGCGCCACGTCCCGCGCCGCGGGCAGCCCGTCGCCTTCAAGTGGGGCATCGAGCGCTCCGCGCACGGCTCCGGTCAGGGCCTGCACGATTTCGTTCGGCACCGGCGTCGTCATGGGCGCTCCTCGGCTCCGGGCTGGCGTTCGCCGCCCGGGGCGATGGGGGGAATGCGGCGTTCGGGTCCGATCACGTCGAAGCGGCGTGGCTCGGTGGTTTCGGTCGTGCGTTCGGCCGGCGACGGCTCGGTCATCGGCGACAGCCGCACCACGAGCCCCTGCACGTCGCGCAGATCCTCGTCGAGCCTGAGTACCAGGCGGTCGGCCGCGCGCGAGGCATGCTCGCCCGCCGCCGACAGCCGTTCCGCCTTGCGCGCCGCGTCCGAGATCATCTCGCGCACACGGTCGAGCGCCCGCAGCGTGCCAGGCGTGAACGCCGGCGCCGCAGGTACGGCCGCTGCCGGTGCCGTTGTCACGGGCAATTGCAGCGCCGCGAGCCGCGCGGTGACGAGCAGACGGACGGCCTGCATGCGCTCGCGGGCCTGCCGCACCTGCGCGGCTCCGTCGGCGGCGAGTTCCCGCACTCGATCGGTGGCCACGCGCGCCTCGCGGGCCAGCTGTTTGAGTTCGTCGGCGGACATCGCCGCCACGTCGGGTTCGCCGCGCCGCACCGCGACCAGCGCGTTGAGCGCGATCAGCGTCGAGCGGTTGCCGAGCACGTGGACCTGGTCCGACAGCTCCTGCACGCGGCCGAGTCCCGCCGCCAGATCGTCGACGCTCCCGGACGCCGCCTCGACCAGCTCGCGGAACGCATCGGTCACGACCTCCATGCTCCCCGTCACCGGTGTCGCTGCGGGCGTGCGCTCGGGGACGGATGGCACGGCGTGGGCACCGAGCGCCAGGTGCAGCTCGGCGCCCAGGCGCTCGAGCTCCCGCACCGTGGTGAGCAGTGCGGTCACTTCGACGAAGCCGCGTTCCGACTGCTCGGCGGTCTCGCGCGCGATTCGTACGGCGTCCGCGATGCCGGCTTCCACCTGGCGGGCGGCCTCCTCGTTCTGCTCGTCCACCTCGATGCGCCGGGTGATGCCGTGGTTCAGCACCGCGGTCAGCTCCGCGAGCGCGCCGGCGGCGGGCAGCCGGGACCAGCGTTCGGTCTCGATCCAGTACTGCACCCGCTGGCGTGTGTCGTCGAGCTGCCGTTCGAGCAACTGGAGCTGATCGGCCGAGCGAACGGCCTGGCGGTATCGGGTGATCAAGGCACTCACATGATTCCTGAGGTCGGACAACTCTCCCCAACCGGACGCCGAGAACGGATCGAGCAGCGGCGTCGAGTCGGCGGCACGCGTGCTCGTGGTGAGCCGGCGGACGCGCGACACCACGCCCCGGTCGATCCATGCGGCAGCGGCCAGCGCCACGACGAAACTCGCGATCGCGATGATTCCCAGCCTGAGACCCGCGGGGTCACGCAGGAACGCGACCGGATCGGGCCACCCATTCCACATCACCCATGCCAGCCCGGCGACGGTGACGAGCGAGCCCGCGAGCGTGCCCACCCACAGCCGCAAGCGCAGACCGGCCCGCGACGGCAGCGCGGATCCGGCCCCCTGGGCGCCGGACTCGTCCGGCGCGGTCACGAGCTCGGCTCGCAACCGGCGATGCTGTTGGAGTGCTTCACGATCTCCGTCTTCGCAAGACACATGCCCTGCGGGGCGCAGACGCGGTTCCGCAGCATGGGTTCGGGTCAGTAACAAGGGGACCATGCCGCGCGTGCAAAGCGCAACGGCGTTCGCGTTTCGCGGGTTCACCGGCATTTGACTGGCACCATTGCACCTGCGTGGCAATCGCCGCCACGAGCCGCCATTGAGGCCCGTGAAACCATTGCGGGTTCGATGCACCTGAGGCTCGCGACTCGCACGGTCAACCGCGCACCGGGTGGCGTGCCCGCGAGGTGCGTAATTCGGGTCGGTTCCCCCACGCCCTGCGCCAGGTCACACCAAGTGCGCTTCACCATGAGGGTTCTGTGCCGCGTCCGATTCGACCGTGCAATGCCGTCGCGCCGTGTTCGCAGCAGCTTGGGGCAAATCACGACCGGTGGCACGCGCGATGCACTGATCCGGGTCAGAACCCTTCCACCGTGCACTCGGTGAAAGACGACCCGCTCCGAAAGGTGTCGCACATGAATCCGCGTCACTATGTCGACCTCAAGGATACGAGCCGGGAGCTGCAGCCCACGTATTACTTCATGATCAACTGCCTGCTCTACAGCAGGATGGAGACCGGGCTCGTCTCCAATCAGGACTTCTACGACGAGGACGTGAACGTCTATCTGGCGCACCTCCTCCACTCGTTCATCAATCCCGAATACGTCGAGCAGTCACGCAAGTTCCTGTCGAAGTACGACAGCGACGTGTTCCGGCGCATGTCGACCTCCACCGACGCGCGGCTGAAGTACCTGATCTACAAGACCAACGCGGACTTCCTCCTGGTGTCGATCGGGATCTTCGACAACGCGAATGCGGCCGAAACGCATCGCAGCAAGCTGCAGCCCAGCGAAGAGGCGTACATCGGGCGCGGCAAGACGTACTACCACTTCGCCTACTCCTACGCGCAGCAGGTGCATCGCAAGAACGCCGGCGTGTCGGAGGTGCTCGAGAAGCTGTCGGTCGGCTTCGACAAGTACATCCGGATCCTGTCGCACATGCGTGGCGAATACCTGGATCTGATGCGGCGGCTGTCGAGCGGCGAGGTCTACCACCTCGAGCGTTCGGTGGACGAGCACCAGCAGCAGGAGATGCTGCGCGTGAAGCAGGACGAGCTGCTCGAGCTCTACACCCGGTGGCGCGACGAGCCGTCGAAGGAGACCGAGCTCAACCTCGAACGCGTGGTGAGCGAGATCCGGATGCTGAATCCCGAATTCAAGTTCGAGCTGCCGAAGATCTGACGTCCATACCGACATCCGTAGATCGACGGAGCCCGCGATGCGCAATCATCGGCGGCTCCGTTGTTCATTCCAGGCGGCGGTGCTGCTGCCGAGCCGTAGCTAGCGGATCTCGTAGTTCGGCGCTTCCTTCGTGATCGTGATGTCGTGCGGATGGCTCTCGCGGAGCCCGGCCGAGCTGATGCGCACGAACCGCGTGCGGGTGCGCAGCTCGTCGATCGTGCGGACGCCGCAGTAACCCATTCCCGAGCGCAGGCCGCCGGTCATCTGGAACACCGACTGCGCGAGCGGGCCCTTGTAGGGCACCCGGCCCTCGATGCCCTCGGGCACCAGCTTCGACATCTCGTCGGCGCTGTCCTGGAAGTAGCGCTCGCGGCTGCCCCGCGCGTTCGCCATGGCCGACAGTGAGCCCATGCCGCGGTACACCTTGAACGAGCGGCCCTCGAGCAGCACCACTTCGCCGGGACTCTCCTCGGTGCCCGCGAACAGGCTGCCGATCATCACCGTGTGGGCACCGGCGGCGATCGCCTTCACCAGGTCGCCGCTGTACTTGATGCCGCCGTCCGAGATCACCGGCACGCCAAGATCCTCGAGCGCCGCGGCCGCCGCGAGCACGGCGGAGATCTGCGCCGCGCCCGCGCCGGTGACGACGCGGGTCGTGCAGATCGCGCCCGGGCCCATGCCGACCTTCACCGCATCGGCGCCGGCCGCGGCCACCGCGCGTGCGCCGTCCGCGGTGCCGACGTTGCCCACCACCAGGTCCACGTTCGGGAAGCGTTCCCGCACGGTCTCGGTGGCGATCAACACGCCGCGCGAATGGGCGTGGGCGCTGTCGATGACCAGCGCGTCGACGCCGGCCTGCACCAGCTCGGCCGCGCGTTCGAGGTAGTCGCCGGCCGCGCCGATCGCGGCGGCCACGCGCAGGCGGCCGAGCGAGTCCTTGCAGGCGTACGGGTGACGGATGCGCTTCTCGATGTCCTTCACCGTGATCAGGCCGCGCAGCATGCCGTCCGCGTCCACCACCGGCAGCTTCTCGATGCGGTGGCGGGCGAGCGTGGCGCGGGCCTGTTCCAGCGTGGTGCCGATCGGCGCCGTCACCAGCTCGGTGCGCGTCATCACCTCGGACACGCGCCGCGTGGGATCGTCCTCGAACCGCAGGTCGCGGTTCGTGAGGATGCCCACCAGCCGCCCGCCCTCGGTGATCGGCACGCCCGAGATGTGGAACCGCGCGCACACCGCGTGCGCCTCGGACACCGTGGCCGTGGGTGGCAGCGTCACCGGATCGACGATCATGCCGCTCTCGGACCGCTTCACGCGGTCGACCTGGGCGCTGTGCTCGTCGATCGGCAGGTTCTTGTGGATGACGCCGATGCCGCCCTCGCGCGCGAGCGCGATCGCCAGCGCCGCCTCGGTGACGGTGTCCATGGCGGCGCTCACGACCGGGATGTTCACCGTGATGTTGCGGGTGAACCGCGAGCGGACGTCGACCTCGCGCGGATGGATCTCGGACAGGCTCGGAACCAGCAGCACGTCGTCGAACGTGAGCGCTTCGGGGCCGACCTTGTCGCCCCACTCGACCCGATCCTTCACGCCTTCACCGTCTTCCGTAGGACGGGCCCGCCGCGACCGCACGGGCTCGCGGAACTGCCCTCAAGGGTCAGGGGCTCGGCAACGCCCCCGGCGCACTGGCGTCCTTCTTCTTGCCGAAGTTCGGAACGAAGTAGTAGGTCGCGCCGAACCGGACCCCCACGTCGGTCAGCTTCGAATCGAAGCCCGACGGGAACTGCTCGGCGCGCTCGGCGAACACGTAGTGGGCACCGACCGAGAGCTCGAGGCTGGTCGAGGACAGCGACTTGAGGAACTTCTCGACGCCGATCTGCACCGTGGCGCCGGGGTAGACCCCGCGATGGAGCTTCTTCGAGAGCGGGTCCTTGAGCACCTTGCGATGGTTCTCAATCCACACCCGGTAGGCCCCGGGGCCGCCGCCGGCATAGAACAGCCAGCTGCCGTGGCTCTTGGTGAACTGGAGCTGCGCCGTCATCGGCAGCAGCAGCGTCAGGTAGTCGGCCTTGGTGCTGTCGGACGGGAAATTGGGGTCACGGAACGGCGCCGGCTCCTTCTTGAGATAACCCGCCCACGTGAATTCCGGGCTGAGCTGCCAGCGCAGCCAGGGAGCGAGCGCGTAGCGCCAGCTGGCGCTGAACATCAGGCGGGACTTGGCGCCGGCGGAATAGTCCGCGTCGCCGATCACCGAAGCGCCGCCCACCTGGAAGCTGATGCCACCCTTGCCGGCGCGATAGCCCGCGTCGTCGGCCCGGGACACGGCAGCAATCGCGAGCAGCGCCGCTACGGCGAAGCCCACCCAGCGGATACGAGCATTCATGGGAAAAGGCAGCTCCTGTTCCGGACGGAAGAAACGGGGAAGGGCCCGGTGCGACGGAGCGCGGCACTATAGGAGAGCGCTTCCGCAAGTGTCAATCGTCGCAGCAATTGGTGCCGTTCCAAAGCAGGATGACCCCGTTCACTCCAAAGTGATTCTGTCCCCCCCCTTAAGGACCCCTCTGCCCCCCCTTCAGGACCCACCATGTCGCCGCCGGTGTCGATGCGGGGTCACAGGCGACGCACGCCGGACGGCGGCGAGGATGGGCAGCGTGCAACCGCAGCGACTTGCGGCCGCATGGACCCGGGAACGCCACTTGCCCTGTCTGGCATCGCAGTCCACCGGGATCCCGCCTCGACTCCTCGAAACCCATCCTCACCCCGACCCTCCCACCAAGACAGGCAACACCTCAATAGGGGCCGGCCGCCAACCGGCCCCTGTCCCGGCCCGTCACGCCCGGCACCGGCGCATTCGTTGACACCCTGTCTCCGGCGCCCGTAGACTGCCCGCCTCATTTTGCCTCAACACCTTAGCGGCGTCCGCCCGTTGGGCAGGGACGCTCGTTTCCGTTGCGCCCGCGCCAACTCTCTGGAGACATTCGATGACCCGCGATCAATGGCGGCTGCTCGGCGTACTGGTGGCGACCGTGGCCTCGTTCTGGCTGCTCTACCCGTCCTACCGCTATTACTCGCTGTCGCCCGCGCAGCGCCAGGCTCTGCCGCCCCTCGAGTTGGCGAAAGTTCGCGCCAAGGCGATCCATCTGGGGCTCGACCTCCAGGGCGGCATGCACCTCGTGCTCGAAGTCGACCGCTCGAAGCTCAACGCCGTCGAGGCCAAGGACGCCACGGATCGCGCGATGGAGATCATCCGCAACCGCGTCGACCAGTTCGGCGTCGCGGAGCCGCTGATCCAGCGCGAGGGTGAGGATCGCATCACCGTGCAGCTTCCCGGCCTGACCGATCGCCAGCGCGCAATGGATCTGATCGGCAAGACGGCGCTGCTCGAATTCAAGCTCGTCCGCACGTCGGAAGAGGCGCAGAACGTGTTCCAGCGCCTCGACGCCTACCTGGTGTCGCGCGGCGCCGGCGCCCAGCTCCCCGATTCCGCGCTGCGCCGGATTCCGCTGACCGGGCACTTCCTCGGCGCCGAGGGCAACGCGGCGTTCGTGCGTGACCAGGACGCGCCGACCGTCGAGCGACTGCTGGCCACCGCCGGTCTCGACTCGATCATCCCGAACGATTCACAGCTGGCCTGGAGCGGCACCGAGGTGTCGGGCGGTGCGTCGGGCCGGTATCTGTACGTGCTCAAGCGGGAGCCCGAGATGAGCGGCGGGTCGGTCGCCGCCGCCGAGGCGCGCGTCGGCCTCGAGCAGACGAATCCGGGCGCCTGGGGCGTGAGCATGAAGATGACGCCCAAGGGCCGCGCCGACTTCGCGCGCGTCACCGGCAACAACGTCGGCCGCCAGCTCGCGATCGTGCTCGACGGCGTGGTCAGCTCGGCGCCCAACATCCGCGAGCGGATCCCGTCGGGCGACGCCTCGATCACGGGCAGCTTCGACCTCGCGGGCTCCAAGGACCTGGCGATCGTGCTGCGGGCGGGCGCCCTGCCGGCGCCGGTGCGGATCATCGAAGAGCGCTCCGTCGGACCGTCGCTGGGCTCGGACTCGATCCAGGAGGGCCTGCGCGCCGGCTGGATCGGCACGCTGCTCGTCGTCGTGTTCATGGCGGTCTACTACCAGCTGTCGGGCATCGTCGCGATCATCGCCATGGTGCTCAACGTGTTCTACCTGATCGCGTGCATGGCGGGGTTCGGCGCCACCATGACGCTGCCGGGCCTGGCGGGCATCGTGCTCACCATCGGAATCTCGGTGGATGCGAACGTGCTGATCTTCGAGCGCATCCGCGAGGAGATGCGCAGCGGCAAGAGTATCCGGCAGGCCGTCGAGCTCGGCTACGACCGCGCGTTCCGCACCATCCTCGACGCCCACGTCACCACGCTCATCAGCGCGCTGTTCCTGTTCCAGTTCGGCACCGGGCCCATCAAGGGCTTCGCGGTGACGCTGTCCATCGGCATCATCGCCAACATGTTCACCGCGGTGCTGTTCACCCGCATGATCTTCGACTACTGGCTGAGCCGCGGGGGCAAGACCCAGCGGATCAGCATCTAGAGGCGTCCCCATGTTTCAGATGCTGATCGGAACCAACGTTCCATTCATGAAGTTCCGCCGCTACACGTATTTCTTCTCGGGCGCGCTGATCCTCGCGACCGCGGTGTGGCTCGTGATCCACGGCGGCCCGCGCTATTCGGTGGACTTCACCGGCGGCACGCTGCTGCAGGTCCGCCTGGGCAAGGTGCTGGCCGCCGACCAGGTGCGCTCGGCGCTCGACGCGGGCGGGCTCAAGAGCTTCGAGCTCCAGCAGATGACCGGCGACCATCGCGACGAATACCTGATCCGGCTGCGGCCCGCCGAGGCCCACGTGGATCCGTTCCCGCAGGTCCAGCGGGCGATCGAGGCCAAATTCCCGGGCACCCCGGTCGAGCTGCGCCGCACCGAGCAGGTGGGCCCCAAGGTCGGCAAGGAGTTGCAGCAGAAGGCGGTGTGGGCGGTGGTGGGCAGCCTGCTGGGGATTCTCCTTTACGTGGGCATCCGTTATGAGTTCAAATTTGCTCTGGGAGCCGTCGTGGCGCTGTTCCACGACGTATTCGTGACGCTGGGGCTCCTGTGCTTCACCGGGCGTGAGGTGTCGCTGACCGTGGTGGCGGCATTGCTGACGATCGCCGGCTACTCGATCAACGACACGATCGTGGTCTTCGACCGCATCCGGGAGCGGTCCAAAGCGCTGCGCAAGGAAAAGCATTCGCGCGCCATGGACATCGCCGTCAACGAAACGCTGTCCCGCACCATCATCACTTCGCTGACCGTGTTCCTCACGGCGTGCTCGCTGTTCATCTGGGGCGGCGAGGTGCTGCGGGACTTCTCGTTCGCGATGCTGGTGGGCGTGGGTTTCGGAACCTACTCCTCGGTATACGTCGCGAGCGCGCTGGCGCTCGACATCTGGATCAGCCTCGATCGCCGCAAGGGCATCTCGGCCGAATAAGCCGGGCAAGGAGCTTCATGAACGTTCGCACGCGTCTTTCGCTCGCGGTCACCTCGGCCGCGGCGCTGGCCATGACCGCCCTGTTCATCGTGTCGTGCTCGAAGCACCTGACCGGGGTGGATCCGAGCTTCTCGACCCCCGAGGGCACGGCGTCCAGCCTGTCCCGGCTCATCGTATGGCGTTCGGGCCCCAACACGGCCCTGCGCTACAAGGACATCCCGCCGATCGGCCCCGGCCCCGAGGACAACCTGCTGCGCAGCGTCGTCTATCGCCGCGATCCGGTCGGCACCGTGCGCGGCGTCGTGCTCGACGGCACCTCGGCCTCGGAGTACCAGGTACTGCGCCGCGAGCAGAACGGCGGCCTGCGCGCCATCGAGGACTTCATGTTTTCACCGGTGCGCCGCTGGCTGGACGGCAAGTGGGAGGCCTACGAATTCGCCGACACCCAGCCGATTCCGGGGCCGCGCTATATCGGCCGGGGCCTGATCGGCGGCGACATCGGCTCGCAGTCGCCGCTGTCGAACGAGGCCTCGCCCGACTCCGTGCCGCCGCTCGACATCCCGATCACGTTCCCGGGCGATACGACGATCCTGTGGAACGCCGTGCCGGGCGCCGCCTTCTACATCGCGCAGATCTACCAGCTGCGCCCGGTGGAGCCGGTCGTCAAGATCCTGAGCGGGTCGGCGGAGCCGCTCTACCTGGGGCAGTCGCGCGACTTCTTCCTCGGGTTCACGACCACGCCACAGCGGATCGGACACCATCAGCCGTTCGTCGGCACCGTGCTCACCAACCGCGAGATGGTCCCCGGCCAGTACCTGGGCCGGGTGTCCGCGATCGATGCGGCGGGCCGGCTGATCGCCTACTCCTACGGCGATTCGGACAACGCGATCGACAACGACGAATACGAGCGGTTCGCGCTCGGCGCCGGCATCCTGCCACACGTGCTGCCGGTCGTCCGTGGCGGCGGCGGCGGCACCCTCGCCCAGCGGCATCCGCTGACCGGAATTCGCAAACCTCGAGGGTTCTGACGCCGGAAACCTCCGGACGAGCGCGGGACATTCCGTGCCTCCGGGGGGTGTACAATCGAGGGGCTCACAGGGCGCGGAGCAATCCGCGCCTTTTTGCATCTCAGGAGATGCCATGAAGCTCCGTCGACTCACCCTGATCCTGGCCTGCCTGCTGCCGTTCGGCGCCCTCGCGGCGGCCGACCAGGTCGTGCCCCCCGGCGCCCGGGAGTTCGGGATCGCCCGCCTGAAATACGGCGGCGGCGGCGACTGGTACGAGGATCGCACTTCGCTCGTGAACCTGCTGCGGGCCGCCCGCGAGCGGCTCGGCATCTCCCTGGCGGGCGACCGGGAGGCCGTGGTCGAGCCCGGCTCGGCGACGCTCTACCAGTACCCCCTGGTGTTCGCCAGCGGGCACGGCAACATGAAGTTCACCGACGCGGAGGCGGCCAACCTGCGGCGCTACCTCGACACCGGCGGCTTCCTGTGGGTGGACGATGACTTCGGCATCGACGTGTCGTTCCGGCGCGAAATGCACCGGATCTTCCCGGACGGGGCGTTGCTGGAACTGCCGTTTTCCCACGCTATTTTTCACGCCCATTACGACTTTCCCCGGGGATTGCCGAAAATACATGAGCACGACGGCGGACCGCCCAAGGCGTTCGGGATCATGCACGACGGCCGCCTGGTGGTGCTCTACACGTTCGACACCGACCTGGGCGACGGCATCGAGGACGAGGAGGTCCATCACGATCCCCCCGAACTACGCGACGCCGCCATGCGGATGTCCTTGAACATCGTGCAGTACGTGCTCACCCATTGACCCACCCGAACCGCGGCTCGACAGCGACCTCATGACGACTCCACTACCTCACGGCTCGATCCGCTCCTCGCTCGCCCGGCGCCATGCGGCGCTACGGCGGGCGCTTGCACTGCGGCTGTCGCTGCGCGCCGCCGCGGCGTGCGCCGCCGTGATCACGCTGGCCGTGCTCGCGGGTGCGGCGATCGCCGGCGCCGGCATGGCCTGGGCGCGGCTCGGTTTGGTGGCGGCGGCCTGCGCCGCCTGCACGGCCTGGGCGGTGCGCAGATTCCTGCGCGAGGCGCCGGCGTTCGACGCCTATCTCGAGCGCGTCGAACAGCGGTTCCCCGACGTGCGGTCGTGGGTGCGCAATGCCGTCGACTTCGCGTCGCCACGCCCGACGCCCGGCACCTCGGCGGAGCTGGCGGACGCGGTCACGCGCGAGACCGTGCGCAAGCTCGACGGGCTGCCGATCGAATCGCTGGCGCCGCGGCTCGCGCCCGCGCGGCCGGCCGGCGCGATGGCGCTCGGGCTCGTGGTGCTGATCGCCGCCGTATGGCTCGCGCCGCAGGCGATCCAGCGTTCGTGGGCCACGCTGTGGAATCCCGCCGCCGCGACGCCGCCGATCGCGATCACCGTCGAACCGGGCTCGGTGAAGATCACGCCGGGCGCCTCGCTCGCGGTCTACGCCCACGTCACCGGCACCACCCACGCCCCGCGCCTGCTGCGTTCGGGCGAGCGGCCGGTCGACGGCGTGGCCGACGGCCGCACCGGCGATTCGCGGCTGTGGCGGTTCGACCTGGTGCAGCTCACGCGGGCGCAGGACTACCGGGTGCGGGTCCTTTCGGCGCAGAGCCCGGCCTATCACATCTCGCTCGCGGGCGAGCCGCTGCCGGTCAGCTTCGAGATCGAATACCGCTCGCCGGCCTACGCGCGGCTGCCGGTGCAGAAGGGCTCGGCGCTGCGCGGCGACCTGAGCGCGCTGCGCGGCACGCGTGCGATGGTCGAGGTGACGTTCGATCGCGACCTGAGCCGGCTCGAGGCGGCGGTGCCGGGAACCGCGACCGCGGCGTGGCAGCCGCTCACGGCGCGGCGCTGGCGGGGCACGGTCACGCTCGACCGCGAGGGCGAGTACGCGCTGCACGCGGTCGCGAGCGCCGGCGAGGCGACCTACCGCTACCGCCTGCAACCACTCGCGGACGCCCCGCCGGTGATCGCGGTGCGCACGCCCGGCGGCGACGTCGATCTGCCCGCGGGCCAGCAGGTGCCGCTCGAGGTTCAGGGACAGGACGATCTCGGACTCAGCGAGTTGACGCTCGAGTACCGCAAGGACGCGGAGACGGCGTGGCGGCCGCTGCCGCTCGCCCAGTTCGGCGCCCATCCGCGCGAGGCGGAGGTGCGGTCGCGCTGGGACGCTTCGTCGCTGGGCCTGCTGCCCGGGCAGACGGCGACGTTCCGGTTCGTGCTGTACGACGACAACGCCCTGGGCCGCGGCCGCGCGGAGAGCCCGGTGTTCGAGCTCAAGTTCCCGTCGCTGGCCGACCTCTACCAGCAAATCAACCAGACGCAGGGCACCGTGCAGAAGACGCTCGAGAAGGTCGCGGACCAGGCCAAGGATCTGCAGAAGTCGCTCGACAAGCTGGCGCGCCAGCAGCCGCGCGCCGCCACCGAAACCAGCCCGGCGTTCGAGCGCAGCGAGGAGCTCAAGAGCAGCTTCGAACGCCAGCAGGATCTGGCGAAGCAGCTCGACCAGGCCGCCCAGCAGTTGAACGAGAGTGTGAGCAAGGCCGAGGAGCGGCACGCGTTCGACGACGAGCTGCAGCGCAAGCTGCGCGAGATGTCGGAGCTGATGCAGCAGATCCAGTCCAAGGACTTCAAGGACGCGCTCGACCGCATGCAGCAGGCGATGGAGAAGCTCGACAAACAGGCGCTCGAGAGCCAGTTGCCGCAGTGGAAGCAGGACAACCGCGACATGCTGAAGAATCTCGAGCGCACGATGGACCTGCTGAAGAAGCTCCGCGAGGAGGAGAAGCTCGACGCACTGGCGAAGCGGGCGGACGAGCTCAAGGCGAAGCAGGACGAGCTCAATCAGCAGCACGCGGCGCACGAGCAGCAGGAGACCTCCGGCAAGGCGCCGAAGTCCGACGCGCAGTCCAAGACCGCGGAGCAGCAGGAGCAGGCGGCGAAGAACACCGAACAGCTCGCGAGCGATCTCAAGGACCTTGCGAAATCGCAGCAGAGCGAGGCCCAGCAGCAGCAGCAGATGGCGCAGGTGTCGGAGCAGCTCCAGCAACAGGCCGCGAACCCGCAGCACGATGCCGCGCACTCGGCGCAGCAAAAGCAGAGCGGCAACGCAAAACAGAGCGGCCAGAAGGCGAGCGAAGGCCTGAAAAACGCGTCGGAGGCGCTGCAGCAGATGGCGCAGCAGAGCCAGCAGCAGCAGCAGGGCGCGGACCTCGCGGCGGTGCGGCGCGCCGCGCAGGACCTGGTGTCGCTGCAGCGCCAGAGCGAGGGCAGCCTCGAGCCCGGGCACCCGAACGACGAGCGCGCAAACCAGCAGACCGATCTGTCCGAGGGCGTCGCGCGGGTCGCGGACTCGCTGGGCGTGCTCGGCCAGCACACGCCGTTCCTGAGCCAGAAGCTCACCCAGTCGCTGGGCCGCGCGATGAACAGCCTGTCCCAGTCCGGCAAGGATCTCGGCACCGGCAATCGTGCCCGCGGCGAACAACTGGGCCACGACGGCAGCACCGCGCTCAACGAATCGATCCTCGAGCTGCGCGCGTCGGAGGCCTCGATGTGCAAGCAGCCCGGCCAGGGCCAGGGGCAGCAGCCGGGCATGAGCCAGCGGATGTCGGCGTTGGGCCAGCAGCAGTCGCAGCTCAACGAGCGCTCGAAGAACCTGGCGCAGCGGCTGTCGCAGCAACTGCGGATCTCGACCGGCGACCAGGCCGAGCTGCAACGGATGGCACAGGAGCAGTCGAGGCTGCGCGAGCAGCTCGGACAGATCCAGAAGGACGACCAGGCGCGCCAGAAGCTGCTGGGCCGCCTCGACGCCGCGCAGAAGGACATGCAGGACGTCGAGGAGGCGCTGCGCCAGGGCAACACCGGCGGGGATCTCGAGGACAAGCAGACGCGCATCCTGTCGCGGCTGCTCGACGCGAACCGGTCGGTGAACCGGCGCGACTTCGATCCGCAGCGCGAATCGCGGCCGGGCCAGGAGCTGTCCGTGCGGTCGGCCGCCGAGATCCCGGCGGATCTGCTGCACGAGACGGATCACCTG
The DNA here is from genome assembly GCA_038231135.1 of Candidatus Eiseniibacteriota bacterium. Classification (GTDB taxonomy): domain Bacteria; phylum Eisenbacteria; class RBG-16-71-46; order RBG-16-71-46; family RBG-16-71-46; genus JANLWX01. The sequence continues at coordinate 85,327 of JBBRLX010000009.1, forward strand.
CGACTCGACCTGCTGAAGGCGGATGCCGATCGCTACCCGGCCCAGTACCGCGCGTTCATCGAGGCCTACCTCAAGTCGCTGAACGGCCCGCGGCGATGATCCGCCGCCGGTTCGCGATCGTGCCGCGGCTCGCGGGCCGCGTCGCGGCGCTGGCGCTGGCCTGCGCCGCCGCCACGGGCGTCGCGCGCGCCCAGACCGGTCCGCCGCCCGGGGGTTCCCAGCTGCCGCCGCAGGTCCGGCCCAGCATCATGGTGCTGCGCGGAGACGCATTGCGCGCCCAGGCCGAGCGTCCGATGCCGCCGATGACCGGCGCCCAGCTCGGGAAGCTGCGCGAGGCGCAGACGCTCCATCAGAACGGCATGTTCGACCGGGCACGCGACCAGTTGCTCGCGCTGTCGGCGGAGCTGCCGCATCATCCGATCGTGCTCGGCGAGCTGGCGCAGGTGTATCTCGACATGAAGAACTTCACCGCCGCCGAGCAGCTCGCGAAGGCCGAACGCAAGGCCGCCGGCGATTCGCTGGTGCTGGGCGTGGTGCTGGAGCTCGCCCAGGAGCGGCTCGGCCACACCCGCGACGCGGTGGCCACGGCGCTCGAGGTGTGGGTGTCGACACCCGACCAGGCCGAATGGGCGGCGTCGGCACTGCTGCGGCTCACGGCCGCGGACACGAAGGGTGTGCTCGAGACCGTGCGCCGCGCCGCCGCGAACAGCGGCGGCCGCGCCGATCTCGAACGCGGCCTCGCGATAATCGAGTGGCGCACCGGCGACGTCCCCGCGGCGCTGCAGGCGCTCGCGATCGCCGATCGCAGCGGCCGCCAGCCGTCGTGGCGCTGGATGTTCGCCGACGAGCTGCTGAGCACCGGCAACGGCCGCGATTCGTCGGCGGCGGTCCAGGCGCTGGTGGCGCTGGCGGGGGATCCGTCGCGCGTGCCGCCCGAGCGGACACAGGCGGCCCGCCGCGCGTGGAACCTGGCCGAGCTGCGGAACGACCGCGCCGCGGTGGCGCCGCTCATGCAGAAGGCGCTCTCGGACCAGCCGCCCGGCCAGTGGGATTCGCACGTGCTGCTGGGCGTCGCGCGCGGACTGCGCGAGGCGGGCCGCACCAACGACTCGCGCGCGCTGCTGGCGGTGCACGGCGACGACCCCTCGGTGGTGCCGGGCGCCAATCTCGAACGCGCGCTCGCCGACCTGCGCGACGGCCCGCCCGCGAAGGCGCTGCCGGCGCTGGCCGCCGCGTCGCAGGTGTCGACCGAGGCGCTGTTCCGGTATGCCGAGGCGTTGTTCTACGCGGGCATGGCCGACTCGGCGCTGACCCAGTACCAGTTGGTGGTGAAGCAGACCCAGAGTCCGTTCACCGGCGCCGCGTTCGAGCGGCTGTACCTGATCGAGGACGCCGATCCCAAGGACGCGCTGCCGGCGTTCGGCCGGCTCGCCTACGAGACCTGGCGCGGCAATCGCGCGGCCGGCGCGACCGCTGAATCGCTGTATCGCGACCTGCCACGCGGGCCGCTGTGGGCGCAGGCCGCGCTGCTGCTGAGCGCGCGCCGCGAACAGGCGGGCGACGCGAAGGGCGCGCTCGGCGCCGCGCTCGCGGTGGCGGATTCGCTGCCCGACGACCGGCTGGCGTCGGCCGCACGCCAGCGCGCGGGCGATCTGTATCGCGTACAGTTCAAGGACGACGCGAAGGCGCTCGCCCAGTACGAGGAATGCCTGGCCCGCTACCCCAGGGCCTGGAACTCCGCCGAAGTGCGCCGCCGCGTGGAACTGATGCGGCGCGACAAGCGGTTCTGATGACACTCATGCACGCGGCCGCTGGGAGAACCGGTACCCGATGACGAACTTCAACGGCAGCTTCGGAGGCCAGGACCCGCGGTGGGGCGGCCCGTTCGGTCGCACGCTGCACGGTGCGCGACACCCGTTCCGGGCTCACGCCCGGTCGCTGCGCGGGTGGAACCCGGTCGCCGTGGTCGGCACCATCCTGGGACTCGTGGCGTTCGCGCTCGTGGCGGCCGTCACGCTGGGGATCGCGCTGCTGTTCACGCGCGGCCGCATCCGGGTGCAGCGCGGCTCGTTCGGCGGGCCGCTGGGCGGGCCGCCGTTCGGCGGCGCGGGCGGCGCCGGCCGGATGCACGACGCGCGCGACCACGGTTCCGGCGCCGTGCGCGCCGACGCGGCTCGGGACCCGGCCGGCGCGGCCGGCGCGGACACCGCGGCGGGATCGGACCGGAAACCGGACGAGCCCGGCGACCGGCGGTCGTACGCCGAGATCGTGGAGGCACTGCCGATCGTGTTCGCGGCCGCGCTGATGCTCGGCGCCGCGGGCTTCGCGCCCGCGCCCGCGCACGCCAAGCTGCTCGTCCCCATGGACGACAAGCAGACCGATCACCTGAAAGCGTACGGCCTCACCTACTGGGTGCTGAATCGCGGCGCCAAGGCCGAATGGCTGCTCAACTATCGCGGCGGGTCGTTCCTGCTGCCGGACGACCCCGACACGCAGCGCGAGGCGAACATCCGCGGCGTCGCGACCGAGACGATCGGCACCGCCGACGAATCCGCGATCAAGGCGGAGATCGCCGACAACAACATGGAGTCGGTAAACCTCGAGAAGGCGCCCAGGGTGGCCGTGTACATCCCGCCCAACACGCCGCCGTGGGACGACGCCGTCACGCTGGCGCTCAAGTACGCGGACATTCCCTACGCGACCGTGTGGGACGAGGAGGTGATCCGCGGCGATCTGTCGAAGTACGACTGGCTGCACCTGCACCACGAGGACTTCACGGCGCAGCACGGCAAGTTCTACGCCGCGTATCACTCGTTCCCCTGGTACCAGGAGGAGGAGCGCGTGCAGACCGACATGGCGAAGAAGCTCGGATTCCCCAAGGCCAGCGCGCTCAAGGCCGCCGTGGCGCTCACGATCAAGGACTTCATCGGCCGTGGCGGATTCATGTTCGGCATGTGCTCGGCGACCGACACCTACGACATCGCGCTCGCCGCCGCCGGCGTGGACATCTCGGACGTCGTCTACGACGGCGATCCGCCGGATCCGGCCGCGAACCGCAAGCTCGACTTCTCGCGCACGCTGGCGTTCAAGGACTTCCGCCTCGAGATGGACCCGTTCGTCTACAAGTTCTCGGACATCGACGTCACGCAGGAGGCCTCGCTGCGCGGCCCGAACACGTTCTTCACGCTGTTCGATTTCTCCGCCAAGAACGACCCCGTGCCGACGATGCTGATCCAGGACCACGTGAACGCCGTGGCGGAGTTCCTCGGCCAGACCACCGGATTCCACCGTCGCAATATCAAGAGCGGCGTGCTGGTGCTGGGCGAGGTCGAGGGCACGGACGAGGTGAAGTACCTGCACGGCCAGTTCGGTCGCGGCACGTTCACGTTCCTCGGCGGCCACGACCCCGAGGACTACCAGCACATGGTCGGCGACCCTCCGACCGAGTTGTCGCGCTTCAAGCACTCCCCCGGCTACCGGCTGATCCTCAACAACGTGCTGTTCCCGGCGGCGGAGAAGAAAAAGCAGCGGACGTAGCCGACGCTTTCACGCGGGGAGCGAAGGGGTTCAGGCCCCGATTGGATCGCGCATCCCGCGCCCGGTAGGATCACGGCCATGACGATCCCGCCGCCCTCCAGCCATCCTCCGGAACGCGCACCCGCCCCGCCCCCCGCTCCTGCATGGCAACCGCTCGAATCCATTCAGCGGCGCGTGCTGGGCGTGCTGATCGAGAAGGCCAAGACCACGCCGGCCGCCTATCCCTTGACGCTCAACAGCGTGGTCACCGGCTGCAATCAGAAGAGCAACCGCGAGCCGGTGATGGAGCTGGACGACGGCGAGGTGGAACGCGCGATCGACCAGCTGCGCGCGCTGGGCGTGGTGACCGACGTGTACGACAGCGGCCGCGTCACCAAGTATCGCCATCACGGCTACGTGTGGCTGGGAGTCGACAAGGCCGAGATCGCGGTGATGACGGAGCTGCTGCTGCGCGGCGAGCAGTCGCTGGGCGACCTGCGGGTGCGCGCGGCGCGCATGGAGCCGATTCCGGATCTGTCCGCGCTCAAACCGCTCGTCGCGGCGCTGCTCGCGCGCGGGCTGATGGTCGAACTCACGCCTCCCGGGCGCGGGCAGATCGTCAGTCATGGACTCTATCCGGAGTACGAGATGTCGCAGTTGCGGGCCCGCCACGCCGGGCCGACATCGGCGGCCGCCGAGCGCGCGGGACACGGGGCGCACGTGTCGGTGGCACCCTCGCATGCGGCCGAGCGGGGCGCGGCGCCGGATCGGTTCGGAGCTCTGTCCGCGGAGATCGCTGAGCTGCGCGCCGAGGTCGCCCGGCTGGAGGAGCGCGTTCGGGAGTTGGAGCGGGAACGGGGCGCGGAGCACTCCTGATCGAGAGCATTCCCGTCCCGGATTGAGTCGGCATCGAGCGGACGACCCCGGGGACACTCCCCCGGGGTCGTCCGCGTTCCATCCAATCGTATTCGCCGCTGTCAGGCGGCGGTCATGATCACCAGATGCTTCACCTTGCGGAACTCGACGGGGTCGAGGATGTGGATCTCGGCCACGTTGCCTTCCTGTTTGATCTCGTAACTCGACACGGGCTGGGCGCTCAGCACCCGGACCTTCGTGCCGGGCGCGCGGACCACGGTCTCCTGGTCGGTGTTCAGCGGAGTGAACTTGCTCTCGTCGAGCCGGCCGGTGAGCAGCAGGGTCTTGCCGAGGCCGAGCACGCCGCCCTTGGCGGTGATCACGCCCGACTGCGACAGGTCCTTCTTCGTCCCGACGATGTAGTAGATGGTTCCGAGCTCACGCTGCTTGTCGTCGATCACCTGGTTCTTCGCGAGGATCGTGTCCTGCGCCTCGTGCACCGTGGTCTCGAGACCGGCCACCTGGGTCTGCAGCGAATCCACGCGGGTCGTGAGCGCCGCGACCTCCTGCTCCTTCTCGGCCAGAATCTGCTTCTGGTTGGCGAGCAGCCTGCTGAGACCCCGGACCTGCACGCCCTTCTTGCCGAGCTGGCTCTCGAGCTGACCGATGCGCTCCTTGGTCCGCTGAATGCTCGTGTTCATGCGCGAAATGCTGGCCAGCACCTGTTCACGATTGGGCTGCGTCAGCCGCTCGCTCTGCTGCTCGAGCCGGACATTGTCGTCCTTCACGGAAATGGCGTTGAGGCTGTCCTGGATCTCGGCGATCGAGTTGAACGCGTCGGCGTAGTTGGTGCGCGCCGTCACCTCGGCCTGCTGGGTCTCGGTGAGCGCTGCGGTGGTCTGCTGGTTCTGCTGGTACAGGTATGCCGTGGCGCCAATCAGCAAAACGACGGCGGCGATGAACGAGATCAGCATGGGTTTGCGCATCCGGTGGTCTCCTTTGTCTGGCAGGTTGCGATCGTGCAGCCGGCGAACGAACTCCCATTGGGGTCCCTTCATGATGGACGGTTGAACCCCGCGGATGTCCTCACCGCTCCCGAATGGCGCCAACTTTTGCATTTTCGTGAACGGCGGGGAAGTCTGCGTTTTCGCCTCCGCGAGGCCGGAACGATCCTCGCAAGATGCGGCGCTCTGTATGTTCCGCCCGCCTAAACTCCCGGCTGCATGTTGCCGACAACGCCGGGGGAGGTCTCCACTTTGATCACTGATCCTTCGCCCGGCCTCGAGCCGGTCCCGAGCCCGGTCCGTCCACCGACGGTCGCGAGCCCGGGTCGACGTGTGTTCCACACCCTGATCGCGGTCGCCGGCTGGGCGGTATTCGCGTGGTGGTGGTGGATCGTGCTCCACCGCGTCGGCCGGTCCGAGATGCGGTTCACCGGGCTGTTCATCCTCGTGTCGCTCGTGGTGTGTGTCGCCGTCACGGGCCTGTGGGTGATGCACAACCGCATGATCTTCCGGCGCAAGGGCGCCCGCACCGGGGTGCGTGATGCCAAGCTCGACTACTCCCATGATCCGCTGGGGCGCGCCGTCACGTTCGAGGTTCCCGAGCGCGCGCTGCGCAACTCTCCCATCGTGAGAATTTTGTTCGAACCGGACCGCAAGCGCTACCGACCCATGCGTCCTGACGCTCCACCCCCGCCGGCCGCCTGAGTTCCGGCCCCACGCCGGGAAAGGATTCCTGACGATGCGCGAGTTCCTTCAAGTCGTACCGACGTGGCCGGTGTACTGGTGGGCGCTGATATTCTTCGCGTTCTACCCGGTCGTGAGCGCCATCACCTGGGTGTCGACCGCATTCCTGTACTTCTACCTGCGCCGCGAGCGCGAGGACGAACGCGACCCGCGTGTCCCGCAGGTGCTCACCCATTATCCCAAGGTGTCGGTGCTGATCCCCGCCTTCAACGAGGAGAAGGTCATCGCCGAAACGCTGGAATGCGCGACGAGCCTCGACTATCCCGACTACGAGGTCGTGGTGGTGGACGACGCGTCGTCCGACGGCACGCGCGCCGCGGTGCGGCCGTTCGTGGAAGCCGGCCGCGTGCGGTTGATCGCCAAGGAGCAGAACGAGGGCAAGGCGATGGCGATGAACGACGCGATCCCGTGCCTCAACGGCGACATCGTCCTTATCATGGACGCCGACGCCTCACCGGATCCCGCGATTCTGCGGTGGATGGTCCCACACTTCGAATCGGCGCGCGTGGCGGGCGTCACCGGCAATCCGCGCGTGGTGAATCGCGACACGTTCCTGACCCAGCTTCAGCTCGTCGAGTTCACGTCGATCGTCAGCCTGCTGCGCCGCGCCCAGCGGGTGTGGGGGCGCATCCTCACCATGTCGGGGGTCGTCGGCGCATTCCGCAAGGTCTCGATGATCGACGTCGGGCTGTTCAGCCCCGAGATGGCGACCGAGGACATCGACATGACGTGGAAGCTGCAGCGCGCCGCCTACGACGTGCGTTACGAGCCGCGGGCGCTGGTGTGGATGAAGGTGCCGCGCACGCTGGGCGCCCTGATCTACCAGCGCAAGCGCTGGGCGCTCGGGCTCGCGCAGGTGATGCGCCGCTATCGCGGCGTGCTGGTGAGCTGGCGCGCACGCCGGCTGTGGCCGGTGTTCTACGAGTCGATCATGTCGGTGGTGTGGGCGTACTGCTTCGTCGTGCTCACCACGTTCTGGATCCTGTCCTACGCGTTCGGAATTCCACCGCTCGGGGTATCGCCGATCCCGAACTGGTGGGGCATGACGATCGGCACGCTGTGCCTGATCCAGCTGTTCACCGGCGTGTTCCTCGATTCGCGCTACGACAAGAGCATCGTGAAATACTTTCCGGTGGCCGTGGCGTATCCGATCGCCTACTGGATGCTGATGTCGCTGATCACGTTCTTCGCCACCCCCGCCGGTGTGCTGCGGCCGCGCCGGCAGGGCGCGGTGACGCAGTGGAGGACGGTGCGATGAAGCGCGCGATCCTGGCCCTGCTGCTGCTCGCCGTGTGCGCCGGCTTTGCCGGGGCCGCGCCGGCGAAGCGCCCCACGACCCGCCGTCATCACGCCGCCGGCAAGTCGGCCCAATCGGCGCAGCCCGCCCCGGCACCCACGGATCCGGTGAAGGCGGCGTGGTCCGAGGCGCATGCGTTGTCGGACGCGGGGCACCACGACCGGGCGATCGCGGTGCTCGACAGCGCGCTGGCCGTGAACCCCGGCAACGTGGACCTGACGTGGCTGGAGGCCGCGGTCTACGGCGGGTCCGGCAACCATAAGGAGGCGGTGGCGCGCTACGAGCGGCTGCTTGCCGTGCACCCCGAGCTCGCGCGCGACGTGCGGATGGACCTGGCGGGCGAGCGGCTGGCCGCCGACGATCCGGCGGGCGCCGTGCGCGATCTCGACCTGCGCATCGCCGAGGATCCCACCGACCGCGATGCGCGCCGCATGCGCGCGCAGGCGCTCGCGAACGCGAATCGGCTCAAGGAATCGCTCACCGCCTACGACAAGTTGCAGGCGGAGGACCCGGACAACCTGGACGTGGCGCTCGAGCGCGCGCGCACGCTGGGCTGGATGGGCCGCCACGCGGAGGCGATCGCGGCATATCGTGCGGTGCTGGCGCGCGACCCCGGCCGCGAGGCCGCATTGTTCGGCGTGGCCCAGAACGAGAACTGGGCCGGCCACAACCGTCGCGCCGCCGTGCTCTACGATTCGCTGCGCGCGTCCAGGTCCTCCGATCCCGAGGCCGACAAGGGCCTGGCGTTCGCCCAGTACTGGAGCGGGCACGCGGGACGCGCCCAGACGGCCCTCGACCGCTTCGTGGCGCGACGGCCGAACGATCCCGAGGCTCACGAGCTGGCCGACAAGCTGGCGCGCGAGCGCAGCGCCGGCTTCACCGCCGGCTATGGCCGCGCCGACGACAGCGACGAGTTGCGCGTGGAGCAGCGCACGCTCGACGTGCGCCTGCCGCTGCCGGGCGAGGCGGCATTGCTGCTGTCGGCGCGCAAGACCAGCCTGCGCGATCCCGGCGGCACGTTCGACCCGATGCAATACGGCGCGGGTTTCGAGCGCACGTGGGGCGAGCTGTGGATCGCCCGGGGCGCCCTGTCCTACTACAAGCGCGACTCGAACACCGAGGCGTTCGGCCTCGGCGAGGCGTCGCTGACCTGGAAGCCGTCCGATCCCGTGCGGCTCGACGCCGGAATCTCGAAGGACGCGATCGACACGCGGTTGTCGACCGAGCTGGGCATCACCGCGCGCACGCTCGTCGCCGGCGTCGACTGGAACGTGAACGACGCGACGCAGCTGCATGCCGACGTGCGGCACCGCGACTACAGCGACGACAACCACGCCACGCAGCTCGCCGCGTCGGCGCGCCGCCGCGTGCACGCCGAGCGCCGCTGGCGCGCGTTCGTGGCGGCACGCGTGGAACAACTGCGCACCGACCAGGACCTCGACCACGGCTATTACGATCCGAAGCGCTACACCGAGGGCGGGCCGGGGCTCGAGCTCGAGTGGGAGCCGTCGCGCATCTGGTCGATCACCGTGGACGCCCGCACCGGCTGGCAGCAGGAACAGGGCGCGAACACGAAATCGTTCTACAACCTGAACGCCACCGCCGAGGTGCTGCTCGGCCGCGTCGCCACGCTGGCGCTCGATGCCGGCCGCAGCAATTCGAACCTCTCGGCCGAGAACGGCTTCGAGCAGAAGCGCTGGGCGGTCTCGCTGTCGCGGAGCTTCTTCAAGCCGTGATCCCGCTCCGCCCGAGCCTCGCGCCGCTTGCGGTCCTGCTGGTCGCGACGTCGTGCGCCGCGGCGCCCCGCGTCACGCCCGGCGCCGCACCGCTCGTGGCGGTGCTCTGCTACCACGATGTGTCGGACGACCCGGGCGCCGAGCTGCAGACGGTGCCGGCAAGGTTCCTGCGGGCCCAGATCGAGGCCTGCAAGCAGACCGGGTGGACGTTCCTGTCGCTCGCGGACCTGCTCGAGCGCCAGCGCAAGGGCACGCTGCCCCCGCGCAGCATGGTGCTGACGTTCGACGACGGCTATCGCAGCTTCTACGACCAGGCACTGCCGGTCCTCGAGTCCGAGCACGTGCCGGCCACGATCGCGATCATCACCTCGTACACCGATCACCCGCCGGCGAACCTGCCGCCGCTCATGAGCTGGGACCAGATCCGCGCGGCCGAGCACGCCGGCATCGAGGTGGCATCGCACACCCACGATCTGCACCACTACGAGACCGACAACCCGGTGCACGACACCGCACCCGGCGTGTCCGCGCGCCTGTGGCTCGACGCCACGAAGCGCTACGAGACCCGCGAGGAGTACCGGTCGCGCATCCGCGCCGACCTCGCTGAATCGCAGCGCGTGCTCACGGCCCGGCTCGGACACCCCGTCACCGCACTCGTGTGGCCCTACGGCATCCACAACGACATGGCGCGCGGCCTGGCGGACCAGGACGGGTTCCATACCACGCTCGCGCTGGGCTGGCGCGACGCCGAGCCGCGCGACTTCGAGCTGCACTGCCTGCCCCGCATCATGGTGACGCGGGACCTGCGCTTCGCCGGCGCCAGCCTGTCGTGGCTGCGCCAGCCCCAGGGCACGATGCGGGCGGCGGCGGTAAGCCTCGACGATCTCTACGACCCCGACATGACGGTGTGCCGCGCGCGGCTCGACGCGATGATCGTGCGGCTGCGCGCGATCGGCGCGACGCACGTGCTGCTCGACGTGTGCTCGAACCCCGCCGCCGACGGCCGGCTCGAGCAGGTCTACATGCCCGGCAGCCAGGCGCCGATGCGGGCCGACCTGTGGACGCTGGTCGCCGCCAAGCTGGCGAACGCGAAGCTCAGGGTGTGGGTGCGCGCCCCGTCGATGAACCTGACGTGGGCGTGGCAGCGGCACCCCGAATGGCGGCTCGGCGCCGATCCCCATCCAATCGCGAATTCGTCGTTCGGCGAGAGCGCGGACGAGCTCGAGGCGCGCACGCTGAAGCGCTGGCCAACGCGGCTGTCGCCGGAACTGCCCGCCGTGCGTCAGGCCGCCGCAGACTTTTTCACCGACATGGCCGTCTACCTGCCGATCGACGGCGTGCTGTTCGACGACGACGCCGTGCTGCTGCCGGGCGAGCGGCTCGCGTCCAGGCCCGTCGCAACCCCGGCCGAGCGCGCCCAGGCGGTCGACGGGCTGATCACCGGCATCGAAGCCGCGGTGCGGGCGTGGCGGCCGGAATGCCGGTTCGGTCGCGTGGGGGGTTCTGAAGGCGTGCTGTCCGAGGGCGCGTCGAGCGAGACCGCCCAGAACTTCGGCCAGATGCTGCAGAGCATGGATCGCATCGTGGTGCGCGCCGATGCCGGCGATCCCGCGTTCGCGCGCGATCCGCAGCGCTGGGTGCAGGTCGTCGGGCGCCGTGCGATCGAGCGCTGGCGCGCGGACGAGCAGGTTCGCACTGCCACCACCGTGAAGCGCGGCATCCCGGCCGCGGCGCTGCAGCGCGTGCCGCCGCTGCTGCTCGAGTTGCCGATCGCGGGCCACGCCCTCGACGGCACACCCTACGCCGGCCGGCTGCCGGCGCTGCTCGCCACGGCGCGCCGCGCGGGGTTCGAGTCGTTCTCGATCGGCCCTGTCACGCCGGCCAACGAGTCGGCCATACCGCCGCGGGTGCTGGAGGCGGCCGGCCGCTGACCTACCGCGCCCGCCCGGAATCGGGCGGCGCCGGCGCTTTCGACGCGATCGCCGTCGCGATGCCGTGCGTCACGCGCGGCAGCCGGTCGGCGTACACGAAGTGATCCGAGTGATCCATGGTATGGCACTCGAGACACACGGATTCCGGCACCGCGCGGCGGATCGTGGCGCGTGACGGCTGCGCCACGTGCCGGCCGCCCGGACCATGGCAGACCTCGCACTGCACGTTCACCAGCTTGTCGCCGCGGTCGCCGATCCGGTAGCCGGCCGGGGTGCCGTAGCCGACCACGTGGCATACCACGCAGCGCGGCTGGTAGTGGCGGTGCACGTCGAGCAGCGTCTTGAACGCATTGGCGTGCGCCGTGGTCTTCCACTGCGCGGTCTCGGCGGCATGGCAGCTCGCGCAGATCGCGGCGCCCACGTAGGTGCCCGTCATGCGCGCCTGGTCGTGCGGGAACAGCGGCGTCACGCTCGCCTGCGCGGAGTCGCTGGCGCCCACCCGGCTGTAGAACCGCGTGAGCATCGCGCGCATCGCCTGCTCCTCGGGCACGTCGTCACCGAGCCACGCGGACGCGATGTCGGCCGACGACACGCGGCCCGCGGCGTCGAGCCCGACGACGGCGCTGCCGACGCCGAAGCTGTCGAGCGTCGCGTACAGCACGAGCGTGCGGCCCACGAAGCCGGGCGAGTCGCCCTCTTCGAGCGACACCTCGCCGTCGGTCTCCGTGCGCGTCACCGACTGGTCGGTGCTCGAGATCACGAGGTCCACGTCCGGGCAGGCCTGGACCAGCCGCCTTATCGTCGCGGGCTCGAGCCGGCCCGCGACCACCACCAGGTCGGCATGGGCGCGCAGCGCGGGATATGCCCGCTTGAGCGTCGCCACCGGATCGTCGATCGACAGCCCGATCGCGGCGCGCTCGGCGGCGGGATCCGCGCTGCTGCCGCGCGGCGCTTCGAACAGCCCGATCACGCTCACCGCCACGCCGCCCACCCGCGTGCTCTGGAACGGCACCGCCGGGCGGTCGTCGCCGTGACGCACGTTCGCGAGCACCCACGGCAGCGCGGTCGGGCGCGCGGCATCGCGAAACACCTCCACCCCCTGCGCGAGCTCGGTGGCGCCGACCACGACCGCGTCGTAGCGCATCGCCCGCAGCGTCGACAGGTAGAGCTGCTGCTCCAGGGCGGCGAGCGCGTCATGGTCGAACCGGCGCGCGGGTGCGGGGAACGTCGAGCCGGCGTCGACGACCATCATCGGCAGGTGCCGGGCGCGCAACTGCGCGAGCACCGTCGCGCGGCGCGCCACGCCGCCCGCCTGGTGCACCTTGCAGCCGCAGTTCTCGAGGTAGCCCTCGGTGTTCGCCGTGAACGCGAACAGCAGCTGCCGGCGCACCGGTCCCCCGGCCGGGGCCGGCTCCGGCGTCGCGGCGGCGAACGGAAAGAACCCCTCGGCCGGCAGTGGCTGGCTGCCGCTCACGTAGCGCGACCGGAACGCCTCGGCCGCGGGCCTCAGCGCCCGCGGAATCCCGGCCCAGAACGACGGCGCCGGCAGCGCCCGCCCGAGCCAGCCGAACGGGCCGGGAGCCGCGGACGCGCACATCGCGCGGATCGCGGTCTCGACCGGGGCGCGCGATGCCGCGTCGCACTCGACGCCCGACGCGACCGCGTTCTTCTGCGCCGCATCGACGAGCGCGCGCTCGAGGCTCAGGAGCGCGAGCGGCGTCACCACCGCCGGCTGCGGCCCCGACAGCTCGTCGGGATGCGGATCGGGCGTCTCGAGCGTGGCGCCGGTGTCGTTCCCCACGAGCGCCGTGGCGTATTCACCCGCGAGATCGCGCGCGATCTGCGTGTCGTCGGCCAGGCCGGCGCGCGCCACTGCGCGCCACGCCACCAGCTCGCGGACGCCCTGAAGCACCCAGCGCTCGTCCGGCGCATGCGGCTTGAGCGCGTTCGGCGCGCTGACCAGCATGGCGTCGACGAGCCGCGTGGCGAACGTGTGCAGGCGGTCGGCGGTGAGCGGCGCCAGCGTGCCCCCCTGCCCGCTGGCCCAGCCGCCGCCGATCAGGACGTCGCCGTCGGGAGTCTCGGGCATCACCTGGACCGTGTAGTCCGCCCCCAGTTCCCGGCCCAGCGTGTCGTGGATGTAGCGGATCGCCCGCTCGAACGCCGGCATCATGCGGGCGCGCTCGGTGGTGGGGATGGTCGCTTCGAACACCAGATGGTAGGTCGTCCGGCCCACAACCAGGTCACGGGTGTCGAACGTCCCGAACGCGAGCGACGACAGCAGCAGGTCCTCGGCCTCCCACCGGCCCGCGATGCCGGGCCTCAGCCAGTCGTCGCGCCGGCGCCACGGCGTCACCGCCCGCCAGCCCTGCGGGTGCTCCTCGCGCACGCCGATGCGGAACGAGCTCCCGACCCCGGCCGGCACCAGGAACAGCGAGCGGCCGGTGGCGAACACGCCGCCCGCGCCGGCGGCGCCGAAGCTGCGGCCGGTCCAGCCGACGTGCGCGTCGCCCTCGCGCTGTGCGGGCATGACCCGGTACCGCACGGTGAGCAGCGGCGGCAGCGGGCCGCGCAGCACGAGGCGCGGCGCGAGCCCCAGGACATCGCTCGACCGCACCGAATCGACCGTGAAGCCGCCGCTGCCAGGCGCGTCGACCGTGACGTCCGCGAGCCGCATCGCATCGGTCGCGGCGTGGCCGAGCAGCTCGAGTGAGTCGCGGGGGGCGCCACGCACACGCAGCTCGACACGGACCGACCCCAAGCGCGCGTCCCGCGCGTCGACGTCGTAGCGCACGCCCGGAGCACAGCTCGTGAGCGCGGCCAGGAGTCCCAGGACGGCGGCGGCGGGGACGGCGGCGGAGCGGGAGAACCAGGCAGGCGCGAACCGCGCGCGGGCGAACCTGAGGCGGGCGAACAATGAGCTCACCCGATGAGACTAGAGCCGGTGGCAGTCGAACGCCACCGGCTCCGTCGTACCATCTTGCGAGCGAGCTACTTCTTGCGGGTCGTGTCCGCGGGCGCGCTGCCGCCGGCGGGCGGCAACACGACTCCACCGGGCGCGGGCTTGCTCTCGCCCCCCGGCGGCAGCACGACGCCACCGGGCGGGGGCTCGCCGGGCGCCACGCCTTCCGATCCCGGCGCCACGATGCGCGTGGTGTCGGCCGGCGCGCCACCCGCGGGCTCGTCTTTCCGTGCCGGACGCCGGCGCTCGATCTCCTTCTTGAGCTCGCCCTTGTTGAGCACGACGAATTCGACGCGCCGGTTCAACGCCATGCCGGCCTCGGTGCTGTTGGTGGCGATCGGCCGCGAGTACCCGTAGCCCTTCGTCTTGAACTGGCTCTTATGGAGCTGCGGGAACGTGGCGAGCAGGTAGTTGAGCACCGACACGACCCGCGCCTCGCTCAGCTTCTGGTTGTATTTGAGGCCGCCGCGGGGATCGGTGTGGCCGCCGATCTCGATCTGGAGCGTGGGCCAGTTCGACAGCACCTTGCCGACCACTTCGAGCGCCGGCTTCGACGGCTCGAGGATGTCGGCCTTGCCGGTCTCGAAGTTCACGTTCTGCAGCCGGATCATGCCGGTGTCCATCAGCTCGATCTCGCGCTCGACGGTCTCGAGCACGCAGCCCTTCTCGTCCACCTGCAGCCCGGCCGGCGTGTTCGGGCACTGGTCGATGCCGTCCGGCACGCCGTCCTTGTCGCTGTCGATCGGGCAGCCCCTGGCGTCGACCTTGGCGCCGGTCGGCGTGTTCGGGCACTGGTCGATGCCATCCCACACTCCGTCGCCGTCGCTGTCGTGCGGGCAGCCCTTCGCATCCACGGTCGCGCCCTTGGGCGTGTCGGCGCATTGATCCATGCCGTCGCACACGCCGTCACCGTCCGAATCGATCGGGCAGCCCCTGGCGTCCACCTTGCAGCCGAACGGGGTGTTGGGGCAGGCGTCGAGGCCGTCGTAGACGCTGTCGCGATCGCTGTCGAGCGGGCAGCCGTGCGCGTCGACCTTGGCGCCGATCGGCGTGTTCGGGCACTGGTCGAGCCAGTCGCGCACGCCGTCGAGATCCACGTCCTTGAACTTGCCACCGAGCACGTACTGCAGCCCCACGGTCGCCGCGAAGTGGCTCACGACATCGGGCGTGCGATCGCGCATCATGATGTCGCGCACCTGCATCCGCAGGTAGGTGCGCGGGCCGGCGAAGTTGAGCAGCAGCCCGAGTCCCAGACTGCCGGCGGTGCTGTTGAGCTTGACCGGGGCGAGGGCGTCGCTCTTGTCGGTGGCGTAGCCGACCCCGGTGAGAATGTAAGGCACGGCGCGGCTGTCCGACGTCCGCAGGTTCAGGCGAAAGTCGCCGCCGTAGTAGGTGAAGTCGTCCTTCACGTCCGGGAAGCGGGACGCCTTGGAGAACGCGGCGACACCGGGCACCTCGAACGAGATCCACGGCGTGAGGCGCCAGCCGAGGCTCAGGGTATATGCGGGCGCGCTCTTGATGCCGGCGCGGTGATCGAACCCCAGAACGCCGGCACCGCCCGAGATCTCGAACGGGCGTCCCGCGACCTGGGCCACAGCGGGTGCAGCGGCGGAAATCAGCAGAGCGGCGGATAGGACCGCGCGCTTCGACCACGTCATGCGGACGAGCCTCCTTGCAACACGGACAGCGCGTGGATGCTGGAACGATACGGGGATGGTATTCCGGCGGTTCCGGTCCCACAGCCGGCGCGGGCAGATTCGGGGTAAGTGCTACCATCGGGCGCCACGGAAGGTCAACGCATACCGGCGGTTTGCCGCGATCGGACCCGTCGACGCCGGAGCGTCCTCCACCGCCGCGGCAACCCATGCGATACACACCTGAGCACCGGAGACCTCGATGACATCGGACGAACGCGAACGACTGATCGCCCGCTACGCCGCGGGCCCGGCGGAGGTCGACCACAGCCTCGCTGGCTTCACGCCCGAGCAGCTCACCGCCCACCCGATCGCGGGCAAGTGGAGCGCCGCCGAGATCGCGCATCACCTCGCCGACAGTGAGAGCACCGCGGCGTTGCGACTGCGGCGCCTGATCGCCGAGGAGTTGCCGGTCATCTCAGGCTACGACCAGGAGTTATTCGCCGAGCGTTTGCGCTACAACCAGCGCCCGATCGCGCCGTCGCTCGAGATGTTCCGCGCCGCCCGCGCGACCACCGTGCAGGTGCTGCGGCTGATGGCGGAGGCCGACTGGACGCGCGAGGGCTGGCACACCGAGGCCGGCCACTATTCGACCGAGACCTGGCTGGCCATCTACGCCGATCACGCGCACAACCACGCCGCCCAGATCCGCCGGCTCAAGGAGGCGCTGCGGGCGTGATCTGGCGCTGCCGGGACCGGAGCTTCGACCTGGACGAGGGGCCGCTGATGATGGGGATCGTGAACGTGACCCCCGACAGCTTCTCGGACGGCGGCCGCCACCTCGATCCCGAGGCGGCCGCGGCGCGCGTGCGCGAGCTCGCCGCCGAGGGCGCGGCGCTGGTCGACCTCGGCGCCGAGAGCACGCGGCCGAACTCGGTGCCGGTGCCGGCCGCCGAGCAGTGGCGCCGCCTCGAGCCGGTGCTGGAGCGGCTCGCCACAGGCGGGTCGCCGTGCCTGTCGGTGGACACCGCGAGCGCCGAGGTCGCCGACCGGGCGCTCGGCGCCGGCGTCCAGGTGGTGAACGACGTCACCGGGCTCGGCGATCCCGGCATGGCGGGCGTGGTGGCGCGGCACGGCGCGGGGCTCGTGATCATGCACATCCAGGGCGACCCCGCGACGATGCAGCTCGATCCGCACTACGGCGACGTCACTCGCGAGGTGCTGGAACACCTCCGCGACCGCGTGGATCGCGCCCTGGCCGCCGGGATTTCCGGCGACCGGATCGCGATCGATCCCGGCATCGGGTTCGGCAAGGGCCTGGCGCACAACCTCGAACTGCTCGCGCGGCTCGGCGAGCTGCGCGAGCCCGGCCGGCCGATCGTGATCGGGGTGTCGCGGAAGAGCTTCCTCGGCCGCCGCCTGGACCTGCCGGCCGACCAGCGCCTCGAGGGCGGCCTCGCGGCGACCGCGATCGCCGTCTACCTCGGCGCCGACATCGTTCGCACCCATGACGTGGCGGCGACGCGGCGCGCGCTGGCGATCGCCGGCGGCATCCGCGCGGCGCGCCGCAGCCGGGGCTGGAAATCCGGGACCGGTTCAGACACCATGGACGCATCATGACTCCGGTTCACCACCTCTGGATCCTCGACGTCCTCGACATCCTGCTCGTGTCGGTGCTGTTCTACCGGCTGCTGATCCTCGTCAAGGGGACCCGCTCCGCGCAGATGTACGTGGGGCTGCTGGTGATCGTGATGATCGGGCTCGTGGCGCGGGAATTCGACCTGATCGCGATCCGCTGGATCGTCGACAGCCTGAAGACCGTGTGGCTGATCGCGTTCGTGATCCTGTTCCAGCCCGAGCTGCGGCACGCGCTCGCGCTGTTCGGCCGCACCCGGTATTTCCGGTCGTTCCTGCGCGGCGATCACTACGGCGTGCTGGGCGAGGTGGTGCGCGCAGTCGAGACGCTCGCCCGCCGCCGCCACGGCGCGCTGATCGCGGTCGAGCGCAACACCGGCCTGCGCAACTTCGTCGAGACCGGCACCCGCATGGACGCCAAGATTTCGGCCGAGCTGATCGTGACGCTGTTCAGCCCCGGCTCGCCGCTGCACGACGGCGCCGTGATCCTGCGCGAAGACACCGTCGTCGCCGCGTCGTGCATCCTGCCGCTCACGAGCAACCCGCGCGTAGCCGCGATGTTCGGCACCCGCCATCGCGCGGCGCTCGGGCTGTCCGAGGAGACCGACGCCGCGATCGTGGTGGTGAGCGAGCAGACCGGCGACATCTCGGTGGCCTACCGCGGCCGGCTGCTGCAGAAGCTCAACGAAGGCGAGCTGCGCAGCGAGCTGTCGAGGATCTTCCGCATCCGGCCCCAGGACGAGCCGCCCGAGCCGGACGTCGGCGAGCCCGAGCGCGAGGCGGACAAGACGCCGGAGCAGGCCGCGAGCTGACGCGCGGAGCCGTGGGGCAGCGACGCCGCGGCGTCGCCGCCGCGCGGTTTGACAACCGGCGTCGCGATTCCTAACGTTCGTCGCCCGCCGTTCCGCCCGGAATGGCCGGCATGTGGCGGTGTAGCTCAGCTGGTAGAGCAGGAGAATCATAATCTCTGTGTCCGGGGTTCGAGTCCCTGCGCCGCCACCAGTTTCCCTGTCCGCGGCGCCACGCGGGCGCCGCCGGCCCCTCAGCACCCCCGGCGCGCGACCCGTTCCACGGTTGCGCCGGATCGAGCCGGTGCTGCGTCGCGCGCTGCGCGCCGGCTGCCGGCTGCCCGAGGGGTCCCGCGTGCTCGTCGCAGTGAGCGGCGGCGCCGATTCCACGGCGCTGCTGCTGGGTCTCGCCCGCGTGGCTCACGAGTTCGGGCTCGAATGGGTCGCCGCGCACCTGCACCATGGCGTGCGGGGCGCCGCGGCCGACGCGGACCTCGCGCACGTCCGTGCCCTGTGCGAGCGGCTCGGGCTGCCGCTCGAGGCCGCGCGCCGCGATGTGCCGCGCCTGATGCGGGCGCGCGGGCTCTCGGGCGAATCCGGCATGCGCACGCTGCGCCGCGAATTCCTGATGGACGCCGCCGCGCGGGTGGGAGCGGTCGCGATCGCGACCGGGCACACCGCGGACGACCAGCTCGAGACCGTGCTGATGCGGCTCGTGCGCGGCACCGGGCTCGCCGGACTCGGCGGCATGGCCCCGCGGCGCGGCCGCTGGATCAAGCCGCTGCTCGAGGCCACCCGCGACGACGTGGAGCGCGACCTGACCCGTGCGGGCATCGCTTGGCGCGAGGACGATTCGAACCGCTCACCCGCGTACTTCCGGAATCGCATCCGCCACCTGGCGATCCCGGCACTCGTCGAGGCCGCACGTGACGAACCCGGGACATCGCGCCGGGTCAAGGCCGGCCCAGCTTCGGCCGATCCAACCGTCGGGGGCGCCCGGGCGCGAACATCGGCGCTGCGAGCGCGACTGGCACGCAACGCGGCGGCCGCGACCCGCGAAACCCGCTCGGCCCGGGCGCTGCTCGACCGCCGGTGCTACCGGATGCTGGGGGACGTTTGTCGCATCCAACCGGAAGGGTTCCGGCTCGACTGGGAACGCGTGGCCGCGAGCCCGCTCGCCTTGCGCCGCGCAATCCTGAGGAAACTCTGGAGACAGCTCGTTCACGGTGGCCAGGGCCTGACGCTCCGCCACCTCGGCGCCATCGAAGCGTTGCCGGCGAAATCGCCGGCCGGTTCGGGCGCGGAGCTTCCGGGCGGTATACTGGCGTGGCGGGATCGAAACTGGCTGTATTGTCGACGAGCACCCTCAGCAACGCGAGCGGGAGCCAGGCGAGCGCACCGATGACCGGACCCCGGGCCGGCCGGTCCGCCAGCACCCTGGTTCTCTCCGATCGGAGCCCCCCATGACTGAGAGCCATGCCGTTACGGACCCCACCGTTCGAGTGATGTTCACCGCCGATCAGATCGCGACCCGAGTGAGGGAGATGGGCCTCGAGCTGGCTCGTTCGCTGACCACGACACGCCCGCTCTACATCGGAGTACTGAAGGGCGCGTGCATGTTCCAGTGCGACCTCGCGCGGGCCACGCCGCTCGATGTCGAGCTCGATTTCCTGTCGGTGTCGTCCTATGGCCACGGCACCACTTCGAGCGGCACCGTGCGGATCATCTCGGACCTGCGGGGCGAGATCACGGGCCGCCACGTCGTGTTGTGTGAAGGAGTTGTGGACTCGGGGCTGAGCGTGTCGTTCATCCTGGATCTGTTGCGCTCGCGGGGTCCGGCGAGCATCCAAGTGGCGACATTGCTGGACAAGGTACCCTGCCGCAAGCTGCAGGTGCCGGTCGATTATGCTGGCTGGAGGATCGGCTCGGAATTCGTGATCGGCTACGGAATGGATGCAGCCGAACGCTATCGCAATCTTCCCTATGTAGGTGTCCTCGAGGAGGCATAGTTCGTGAACGTTCTCTGGCGGGGCTCGGACCCCGGATCGGATGACGGCCGCAAGCAACGCCGCGGAACCAATCGCGGCAACGGTCCCTCGCGCGGCCGCACGCCCGTGCCGGTGCCACCGGGTCGGCCGTTCCGCACGCTGGCATTCTGGGCGCTGGTGGTGCTGCTGTCCCTGGTCGCCTACCGCATGTATCAGGGCAGCTTCATGACGCCCCAGCGGGTCGACCTGTCGTATACCCGGTTCATCGACGAGGTGAACAAGGGCAACATCGCGAATATGCAGATCATCGAGCGCACGGTCACAGGCGAGCTCAAGAGCGAAGCGAAGCTCAGCGCCAACGGGCACGACACACCGTTCAAGACGTTCAAGACCAACATCCTGGGCGACGGGGTGGGGCTGCCCGAGAAAGTCTGGCTGACCAATCCCAACATCGAGATCGAGGTCCGTACCGCGGGCGTGAACTGGCTGTCGCTGCTGTTCACCTGGCTCCCGCTGGTGATGATCTTCGGCGCCTGGTTGTTCCTGCTGCGCCAGATGCAGGCGGGCGGCAGCGCCGCGCTCAAGTTCGGCAAGACCAAGGCGCGCGTGCTGCTCGAGAGCACGCCCAAGGTGACATTCAAGGACGTCGCGGGCTGCGATGAAGCCAAGCAGGAACTGCAGGAGATCATCGAGTTCCTGAAGGAGCCCCAGAAGTTCCAGCGGCTCGGCGGGCGCATTCCGAAGGGCGCGCTGCTGCTGGGCCCTCCCGGCTCCGGCAAGACGCTGCTCGCGAAGGCCGTCGCCGGCGAAGCGGGCGTGCCGTTCTTCTCGATGAGCGGCTCGGACTTCGTCGAAATGTTCGTCGGTGTCGGGGCGAGCGTGACGGGTGACACGCCGATCCTCGTGCGTCACGAGGGACAGACGCGCCTGGTGCCGATCGGCGAGTTCGTCGACTCGTTCTATGCGGCGGGGGCCGAGGGCGTCGTTGCCGTCGAGGACGTGGAGACGCTCGGCTTCGACGAGCTGGATTCCAAGTTCAAGGGCTCGAGCAAGACGTTCGTAAAGGGCAGCGCGTGGAAGCGCGCGCGTGGCGTGTTCCGCCATCGCGTGAACGAGATCCACGAGATCCGGTATCTCGGCGGCACGCTGCGGACGACCGGCGATCACAGCGTGTTCGTGCGCACGCGCGACGGCATCAAGTCCGTGGCGGCGCGCGATCTCAAGCCCGGCGACGTGCTCGTCCAGTTGCCGCTCAAGGTGCGCGGCGAGTACTCCGCGGATCACGGCACGCCGCATACGTCCCGGACTCACGCGTTCCCCAGGGCCGAGGAGCCGCCCACGCTTCGCGTGGTCGAGCACGATGCGCGCGAGCAGGAGCGTTACGCATTCGCGGTGGAGCAGCGCGGCCAGTCGTCGCAGGCCGAGGTCGCCGCCGCGATCGGCGCGTCCCAGATGACCGTGAGCAACTGGCAGACCGGGAAGCATGAGCCGCGGGCGCTGTCGACGCGCTATTCGGATCATGTGCTGCCCGAGCAGGTGGAGCTGTCTCCCCGGCTGATGAAACTGCTCGGCTACTACACGGCGGAAGGGCGAGGGAACGGCTGCCTCGAGTTCACGTTCGGCACGCACGAGCCCGATCTGTACAACGATGCGCTCGAAGGCGTGCGGGAGATCTTCGGCGTCGAAGGTGTGCTCCAGCACACCGCCGACAACAGCACGAAGGTCGTGTTCTACTCCGCGCCGCTCGGCCGATTCTTCGAGCGCCTGTGCGGCACCGGCAGCAAGAACAAGCACGTCCCCGACGTGCTGTGGGATCTGCCGCGGGAATACTTCGAGGCCTATCTGACGGGCTATGCGCTCGGTGACGGCTACGTGTCGACTTCCGGCAAGCTGAGCGTTACGTCGGTGAGCCATACGCTGATTCGCGAGCTCGCGTGGCTGTGCGCCATGCACGGCATTCCGGCGGGCATCCCCCACACGCTGCAGCCGGCAGGCCGCGTCATCAAGAGCAAGCCGCTGCCGGCCGGCGAGGCCTGGAACCTGATCATCGGCAAGACCCGCCACTGGCTGGCCCGCGATCGCGAGCGGCAGGGCAAGCGCGCGATCGTTCGCAGCGTCACCGTGGTTCCCTACGACGGGTTCGTCTACGACCTGTGCGGCTGCGACAACGAAGCGTTCTTCGGCGGCGAGAAGCCGGTGCTGCTGCACAACAGCCGCGTGCGGGATTTGTTCGAACAGGGCAAGCGCAATGCCCCATGTCTGACGGGCGATACCGTCGTCACCCTCACCGGCGGACGACAGGTGACCATAGAAGAAATGTTCGACAAGCGCATGGTCGGCGTGCGCGTGCCCGCAATGACGGAGGAGTTCGGCTTCGAGGACGCGAACGTCATCGGCATCACTCGAAAGCTCAGTTCCGAGATCTTCAGGATCACCACGTCGACGAGCGCCATCGAGTCCACGGGCAACCATCAGTTCCCGATTCTGCGGGGCGCGGGAATGGTGTGGGTTCGCGCGGATGAACTGAAGCTGGGAGACTGCGTCGCCGTGCCTCGTGTCGTGTGCACGGACTCATACCCGCCGCTCATGTATCGCTTCCTGCCCGAATCGACGTGGGTGCGATTCCATGGGGAGAGATCGCATGTTCGCCGCTCGCGTGTGAGCGAGATCCCGAACATTCGCCAAAGACACGGCGAGATTGAGTCGTTTGGGATGGGTGGCGGAGGCTTCTGCTCTTCGACGCTGACCCGGATCCCAAGACATCTTCACGAGGACATCGCTTATCTGTGTGGTCTGATCGCGTCCGACGGATATTTCGGGGGAGAGGGCTACCGGACGATTTCATTCGTTAATACCGAAATCGCTTTACATGACCGGATTCAGGGCATTTGCGAGACGTGGTTCGGCTATTCGCCGAAGCGCCATCTGAACGCCAAGCATTACGAAGCGTTGCTCCCGCAAGGAACAACGGCCAAGAATCTCCGTGATTGCTACACCTCACACCTCAACAACCGCTTGCTTTGCGAGATCGTGCGCTCTGTTCAGCGATCCGTTCTCGAGCTTCCGAATTACATGGTCGCGGCCTGGCTCCGCGGCATGTTCGACGGGGATGGTTGTGTCCGGACGACCTCTTCATCGCCGCAAGTGATCATCTCGGCGTGGAAGCGTCCTACGAACCAACTCGTTCGGGACGCTTTGCTTCGCGTAGGAATTGTCACCAACCTTTCACCGGCGGCGAGCCTGGGTCGTGATGGCAATGTTGTGATCACGGGTCGCGAGTCGGTGATGCGCTTCATCAGCCGCGTATATTCGGATCATCCTGCCAGGCGGGAACGGCTAGACGGGCTCGTGCCTGTACTGCAGCAGCGCGAGGGATCTTCGTCACGCCTCGATTCGATTCCGGCTGGCGAACTGCTGCTCAACGCCCGTCGCTCAGTGGGCATGGGGCAAAGGTCCCTGTCACTTCAGACTGTGGTCGAGGAGATGGAGGACTGGTGCGACCAGAACTCCGTCGACATCACCGAGGCGTTCTCGCGCCTCAAGGACCTGTCCGAGTCCGCCGTGCTCTGGGCGCGCATCGAGAGGATCGAACGGCGGGATGCTGAGGTGCCGGTCTATGACCTATGTCTCGATCGGCATCACTGCTTCATCGCGAACAACATCGTCACGCACAATTGCATCGTTTTCATCGACGAAATCGACGCCGTCGGCCGGCATCGTGGCGCCGGACTCGGGGGTGGTCACGACGAGCGCGAGCAGACGCTGAACCAGTTGCTCGTCGAGATGGACGGGTTCGATTCCAACGAGGGCGTCATCATGGTCGCGGCGACGAACCGGCCGGACGTGCTCGACCCCGCGCTGCTCCGGCCGGGACGATTCGACCGGCAGATCGTCGTGGACTGGCCGGACGTGCGCGGGCGCGAGGGCATCCTCAAGGTGCACACGCGGCGCATTCCGCTGTCGGACGAGGTCGACCTCGGCGCGATCGCGCGCGGCACGCCGGGCATGGCGGGCGCCGATCTCGCGAACCTGGTCAACGAATCGGCGCTGCTCGCGGCGCGGCGCAATCACAAGAAAGTGTCGATGCGCGACTTCGAGGACGCCAAGGACAAGGTGATGCTCGGCATGGAGCGCAAGAGCCTCGTCATGTCGGAGTCCGAGCGCAGGAGCACGGCCTATCACGAGGCCGGGCACGCGCTGGTCGCGTGGCTGCTGCCGGGGTCGGATCCGGTGGACAAGATCACGATCATTCCACGCGGCCGGGCGCTCGGGATCACGTCGTATCTTCCCAAGGAGGAGCGGTACTCGCGCTCGAAGGAGGACCTGCTCCGGTCGCTGTGCATGCTGATGGGCGGACGGGCGGCCGAGTTCCTGGTGTTCAGCCACCTCACGACCGGCGCGTCGAACGATATCGAGCGCGCGACGGCGCTGGCGCGGCGGATGGTGTGCGAGCTCGGCATGAGCGAGAACCTGGGGCCGCTCACGTTCGGCAAGAAGGAGGAGATGGTGTTCCTCGGCCGCGAGATCGCGAGTCACAAGGACTACAGCGAACAGACCGCCGAGTTGATCGACAAGGAGGTCCGGCAGC
Source organism: Candidatus Eiseniibacteriota bacterium (assembly GCA_038231135.1). Lineage (GTDB taxonomy): Bacteria > Eisenbacteria > RBG-16-71-46 > RBG-16-71-46 > RBG-16-71-46 > JANLWX01. The sequence continues at coordinate 110,005 of JBBRLX010000009.1, forward strand.
TCGTGGAAGCGGCGTACGAGCGTGCTCTGACGCTGCTGCGCGAGAACCTCGACAAGCTGGATCTGATCGGCAAGGCGCTGCTCGAGCGCGAGGTGATGGACGGCGACCAACTGGAGCGCCTGCTGCGCGGTGAAGTCCTGGAGCCGATCCAGACCGAGGCCGAGAAGATGGAGCACGAGAACCAACTCGAAGAGAAACCCGCCAAAGTCGAGGGCCCGGGGGGCATCGAGCCATTCCGCCCACCCGCTCCCCGACCCGCGGGTGCCTGAGCTGGTGAACGGGCGTGCAGGAGAAGGTTTACACATCCAACACTTAACATTTGACCCTTACTTGCAACCTGTTGCCACGAAAACACGTCTAATAGGTTGTCGCACGTAAGCGAGCGTGTGGCACCTCCAAGCAGCAGGGCAATGCGAAGGTTCCAAGACAGTGACGACCCCGAGGAAGGCAGACTCCTCGGGGTCGTTGCGTTGTGGGCAACAGCCTCTCCGGTGGCGTTGTGTCCCGCCCCTGGCGCAGAACGTCCCGCAGGCTTCGGGCCCCTGGTCCCGTGAGCCGACCTCAGCCGCCGAAGGTCTCCCCGGTCTCCGCCCGCTCGAGCAGTCCCTGCGCCGGCCGGAACCGGTCGCCGCGCTCGGCCCGCAGGGCGTTCAGGCGCGCCACGACGGCCGCGATCCCGAGGCTCTCGGCGTGGCGCAGCGGGCCGCCGCGGAACGGCGGAAAGCCGGTTCCGAACACCACCGCCAGGTCCAGCATCCCGGCGTCCCCCACCACCCGGTCGTCGAGGCAGTAGGCCGACTCGTTGATCATCGCGAGCACCATGCGCTCGGTCAGCGCGTCCGAATGCTGCGGGTTGCGGCGCCGCGCCAGCCCGAGCAGCGGCCTCAGCGCGGGATCCGACTCGCGCTTGCGGCCGCGGTGTTTGTAGAAACCCGCGCCGCTCTTCTTCCCGAGCCGACCCGCCGCTACGAGCGCATCCAGCACCGGCGCGGGAGCCATGCGATCCGGAAACGCGCGGCCGAGCACGCCGGCGGCCTTCTGCGCCACGTCGATTCCGACCTCGTCCAGCACTTCGAACGGGCCCATCGGCATGCCGAACCGGCGCATCGACGCGTCGATGTCGGCGACCGCGTAGCCCTCCTCGAGCAGGTGCATGGCCTCCCGCAGATAGGGCGTGAGGATGCGATTCACTACGAATCCCGGAGCGTCCGCCACCACGACCGGCGTCTTGCCGAGGCGGCGCGCGAGCGTGACCGCGGTCACGATGGTCGCGTCCGAGGTGCGGGCGCCGCGGACGACCTCGACGAGCGGCATGCGATGGACCGGATTGAAGAAGTGGAACCCGCAGAACCGCTCGGGATGCGCGAGCCCGGCGCCGAGCTCGTCCACCGACAGCGATGACGTGTTCGTCGCCAGCAGCGCGCCCGGCCTCATGCGGGCCTCGAGTTCGCCGAACACGCGGCGCTTCACTTCGAGATCCTCGACCACCGCTTCGATCGTGGCGTCGGCGAGGCCGAAGCCGTCCATGTCGAGCGTGGTCGTGATGCGCGCCAGCTGTCCGTCGCGCTCGAACGCCGGTGAGCGGCGCTTGCGGCCGCGCTCGTCGATCAGCTCGCGCACCGTGCGCAGCGCCCGGCCCAGCGATTCGGGTTTCACGTCGCGCATGCGCACCCGGATGCCGCTGCGGCTCGCCAGCTCCGCGATGCCGCCGCCCATCACGCCGGTGCCGACGAGGCCCATCATGGCCACGAACGCGGGCACCACGGTCTTGTCGGCGACGGGGGACGCCTTCTTCGCGCGCTCCGACAGCAGGAAGATTCGAATCAGGTTCTTGCACACCGGCCCCACCACCAACTCGCCGATGCGCTCCTCGAGCTGCACCGCCTGGTCGACCGGCAGTCGCACGCCCTCGCGCATCACCTCGATCGCTGCGAGCGGCGCCGGGTAGTGGCCGCCCGTGCGCTTGACCGTCGCCGCGCGCGCCTGGCGGAACGCGAGCATGCGGCCGGCGCGGGTCTCGAGCAGCCACGGCACGAACCCGCGCGGCCGGAAGGCGTCACGGCGGTGCCGGGCGGGGCGCTTTGCCAGCTCCGCCAGCCGGCGATCCGCCGCCTCCAGCAGCCATGCGGCGGGCACCGCTCGCGCGATCAATCCCAGTTTCTCCGCGCGCCGCGCGTCCAGCGAGCGGCCGGTCAGGATCAGGTCGAGCGCGGCGGCCACGCCCACCAGCCGCGGCAGCCGCGTGGTGCCACCGAACCCGGGGAAGATCCCGAGCATCACCTCGGGCAGCCCGATCTGGGTGTGCGGCTCCTCGGATGCGATGCGGGAATCGCACGCCAGCGCCAGCTCGGTGCCGCCACCGAGACACACGCCGTCGATGGCTGCCACCGTCGGCACCCGCAGCGCGGCGAGCCGGCCGAACACGGCGTGCGCACGGCGCACCATGGTGACGACCTGATCCGCCTCGGTCATGGTGCCGATCGCGTTCACGTCGGCGCCGGCGATGAACGATCCCGGCTTGCCGCTGCGCAGCACCACGCCCGCGAGCGCCGGGTCGGCTTCGAGGGCGTCGAGTGCCACTTCGAGGTCGGCGAGCGCGCCCGCGTGGAGCACGTTGAGCTTGCGCTCGGGGTCGTTCATCACCAGGTGCGCGATGCCGCCGTGGGCGCGCTCGACGTGAAACACCCCGGCGCCGCGCCGTTCGCGCGCCGCCACCGGCACGGGCTCGATCGCCGTCATGGGCGCTCCAGCACGAACGCCGCGCCCTGGCCGCCGCCGACGCACAGCGACGCGATGCCGCGCTTCAAGCCCTGGCGCCGCAGCTCGTGCAGCAGCGTGAGCAGCAGCCGCGCGCCGCTCGAGCCCACCGGGTGCCCCAGCGCGATCGCGCCGCCGTTCACGTTCAGCTTCCCGAGCGGAATCTCACCGAGCGCCCGGTCGCGCCCCAGCTCGGCGCGCGCGAACGCGTCCGACCCGGCGGCCGCGAGGCACGCCAGCACCTGGGCGGCGAACGCCTCGTTGATCTCGATGCGCTCGCAGTCGCCAATCCCGAGGCCGGCCTTGTCCAGCGCCTCCGCCATCGCGTATACCGGGCCGAGACCCATGCGCCGCGGTGACAGCCCGGAGAACGCGAACGAGCGGATGCGGCCGAGCGGCGGCGCCGGCCACGCCGCGGCGGCGGCATCGTCGCCGATCAGCAACGCCACCGCGCCGTCGGTGACCTGGCAGGAGTTGCCCACGGTCACGGTGCCGTTACGCCGGTCGAAGTACGGCTTGAGTTTCGCCAGCGCCGCGAGCGTCTGGCCCTCGCGCGGGCCGAAATCATCTCGTACCATGTCGTACTTGGGCGGCGTCAGCACCGGGACGATCTCCTCGCGCAGCCGCTCCCGCGCGGCGAGCGCGAGCTGATGGCTGCGCAGCGCAAATTCGTCCTGCTGCTCGCGCGTGATCCGGAACTCACGGCTCAGCACTTCGGCCGTCTGCCCCATGTTGAGCCCGCAGGTGAGATCGGTGAGCCCCTCGGCCAGCGCGATCCGCGGCGTCAGCATCGCGGGCCGGAAGCCCGCGAGCACGCCGAGTTTCTGCGGCATCGACTTCGCTCGCATCAGCCGCTCGAGCCAGTCGGCGTAGCTGGACGCGTAGAACAGCGGGATCTGGCTCATCGATTCCATGCCGCCCGCGAGCACCAGGTGCGCGTCGCCGCTGGCGATGCGGTACGACGCGTCGGCCACCGATTCCATGCCCGAGGCGCAGTTGCGGTGCACGGTGAAACCGGGGACGCGCTCCGGGACGCCGGCGCGCAACGCGGTGACGCGCGCGATGTTCGCGGCCTCGGCCGGCTGGGCACAATTTCCCATGATCACCTGGTCGAGCCGCGCGGGGTCCAGGTCCTGGCGCGCAAGCAGCTCGGCCATGGCGATGCGGCCCAGCTCGTAGGCGGGAATCCGCTTGAAGACGGTGCCGGCCCTGGCGAACGGCGTTCGGATTCCTCCGAGAATCCAGCTCGAAATCATGGCCACCGACTGTCCTCCAGCCTCGTGAAGGTGTCAAAGCATCGGGCTTGTCTTGCGCGGCCGGGCGGCCGATTCTCTAGGCAACTGAGCGGGTCCCGCGGCAACGAGCCGGGGCCGCCCGCCTCGATTCGGGAGACCCATAAGTGTCGCGCACGCTGATCCGGTTGTTCCTCGATACCGTCGACACCCACAGCAAGCCCGACCAGTTCCTGCACAAGGTCGCGGGCACGTGGCAGCCGGTGTCGGCTGCTGCCGCGCTCGAAACCGTCGAATGCCTGGCGCTCGGGCTCGAATCCCTCGGCATCGCCGCCGGCGACCGGGTCGCGATCGTGTCGGAGACCCGGCTCGAATGGGCGCTGGCCGACCTGGCCGTGCTCGGGCTCGGCGCCATCACCGTGCCGATCTACCCCACGCTGACCGGCCCCCAGTGCGCATCGATGCTGCGGGATTCGGGCGCCCGTGCCGCCATCGTGTCGAACCCGGCACTGTGCGAGAAGCTGCGGGCCGTCCGCGACACCCTTCCGGCGCTCGAGGCACTCGTTCAGATGGATCGGCAGGATGGGGTCGCCGCTACACCCCGGGAACACGCGTGGTCCCAGGTGATCGCGGCGGGCACCGAACGGCGGAGCCGCGAACCCGGGGCGTTCCGCGAGCGCGCGGCCCGGGTGCGGCCCGAGGACGTCGCCACGATCATCTACACCTCGGGCACCACGGGCGAACCCAAGGGCGCCGTGCTGACTCACGGCAACATCGCGTTCGACGTCGACAGCAGCCTGCAGGTCATGCAGATCCACCCCCACGACCTCGCGCTGTCGTTCCTGCCGTTGTCCCACATCTTCGAGCGCATGGGTGGGCTCTATGGAATGCTGGCGGCGGGCGCATCGATCGCCTACGCCGAGAGCATGGATACCGTGGCGGCCAACGCCGCCGAGGTGCGGCCGACGGTGCTCGAAGGCGTGCCGCGCTTCTACGAGAAGGTGTACGCGCGCGTGCTCGAGGCCGCGGCGAAAAATCCGCCGCTGGCGCGGAAGCTGTTCCATTGGGGACTGGCGCGCGGCATGGAGCGCGTGCGGGCCCGCTTCCAGAGCCGCCCGCTCGGGCCGCTCGCGGCGTTCCAGGCCGCGCTCGCCGACCGCCTGGTGTTCCGCAAGATCCGCGCGCGCATGGGCGGCCGGCTGCGCTACGGCATCTCGGGCGGCGCGCCGCTGTCGTCGCGCGTGCTCGAATTCTTCTTCGCGATCGGCATCCCGATCCTCGAGGGCTACGGGCTCACGGAGACCTCGCCGGTGATCTGCCTCAACGTGCCCGGGCGCGAGAAGCCCGGCTCGGTCGGACCACCGATTCCGGGCGTCGAGGTGCGGATCGGCGACCAGGGCGAGATCCTGACCCGCGGTCCCCACGTGATGCAGGGCTACTACCGCAACCCCGAGGCGACGCGGGTGGCGATCCAGGACGGCTGGTTCCACACCGGCGACATCGGCCGGCTCGATGCCGACGGCATGCTGGTGATCACCGACCGGCTCAAGGACCTGCTCGTCACCGCTGGCGGCAAGAAGGTGGCGCCGCAGCCGATCGAGGCCAAGCTCAAGGACAGCCCGTGGATCGGCGAAGCCGTGCTGCTCGGCGACCAGCGTCCGTGCATCGTCGCGCTGCTGGTGCCGGACTTCGCGCGGCTCGAGGCCGAGGCCCTGGCGCGCGGCTGGCCCCGCGACCGCCAGGCGCTGCTCGCGCACCCGGAAGTGCGGGCCATCTACCAGGCCGAGCTCGCGCGCGTGAACGCGACGCTCGCGCCGTTCGAGCAGATCAAGACGATGGATCTCATCGGCCACGAGTTCACGCAGGATTCGGGCGAGCTGACGCCGTCGCTCAAGGTGAAGCGCCGCGTGATCGTGGAGCGCTACGCGCGCGAGATCGAGGCGATGTACGGCGCGGCGCGGGAGTCGGCGGCGTAGCGGCGACGACCGCCTGGCCAGCCTCCGGCTAGGTGTGGAAGTGAACGCTCATCCACCAGCAGCCGGACCTCTACTCGGGCTCGTTGCGCTTGAGTGCCTTGTAGATCGCCTGCGGCGACCGGCCGAGTTCGCGCGCGGCAGCTTTCACGCTGCCATTGTTCCGTGCGATCGCCTTCGCGATCATCGCCTGCTCGGCTTGGGTGCGCGCCGCGCGCAGGTCGGTCGGCGCCTTGGTCCTGGCACGCATGATCGGCAGGCGCTCCAGCGCGGCTTCGTCCAGCATTCCACCGGGCGCGACTTGCCGCGCCGCGATGCGGATGACCATCTCGAGCTCGCGGATGTTGCCCCGCCACTGTAGTGACCGTAGCAGCTCGTCCGCCTGCGGCGAGACCCCGCCGAGGCCCTCCTGTCGGGCGAAAGCCTGCGCGAGGACCGCGATGTCGGCAGGACGCTCGCGCAGCGGCCTGATGTCGATGCGGTGCGCGTTCAATCGAAAGAACAGATCGCGCTTGAGCTTGCCTTGCTTGACGAGCGCCTCGGGCCGGCGATTGGCGGCCGCGATCATGCGGACGCGAGCGTGACGATCGAATCGTTCTCCGAGCCGCCGGTAGGTGCCGAACTGAACCAACCGCAGCAACGTCGCCTGCATTTCGAGCGACAACTCCGGCAACTCATCGAAGAACAACGTCCCGCCGTCGGCCGCAGCGACCAGGCCTTCCCGGTCGGTCAGCGCCCCGCTGAAGGCACCGCGCAGGTGCCCGAACAGCTCTGCTTCGACGAGTGTCGGACTGATCGCGGCACAGTCGACGATGACAAGCGGCCCTTTGCTGGGTCCCAACTCGTGAAGCAGGTGCGCCACGAGCTCTTTGCCGGTTCCAGTCTCTCCGTAGAGTAGAACGGGCAAAGTACCCGAAGCCGCGAGCGTCACGTCCTCGATGAGGCGTGCGTCGGTCGTCAGCAGGAAGCGTCCGTCGCGGAGATCGAGGCGCGAAGCAGCATCTATGGGTCGACGCGTGCTCCGAATCGAGCCCGAAGATGGCTGGGCGACCGCGAGTCCCGGAATCTCGATTCCGTAGGCTGCGACCGTGTCCCCGAGTCGATCGCGTTCGGCGAAGAATTCGGTCGCCTGGAGCACCGTGAAGGCCTGCGTCCATGCAGCTTTCGCATCGTCCATCCTGCCGAGTACCGCGTGGCACCGGCCGGCGATGCGAAGTCCGGCCGCCCATTCGAGTCGGTCGGCGGTGGCCCCGGTGCGCGCTGCGAGCATCGCGTACTCCAAACCACGAGCGGGATCGCCGGATTCGAGATGTGCTGTGCCCAGACGGCGTGCGACTTCGGGAATAAGGTCCCCCTGTGGGGCGGCCGCTTGCGCCACCTGTAGCATGTGGGTGAGGTCCTCGATAACTTCCGAGGCGCGCCCCCCGGCGATCGCGAGGTCTGCGGTGTATTCGCGCAGGATGATGCGTTCGCGCGAATTCAAGTCGCCGGACATCTCGCCGGCATTGGCCAGCGCGCGCGCGCAGGAGGCGTCATCACGCTGGTGCAAGGCAAGCAACGCGAACGACAGCTCCAGGCGCGCTCGAACTCCCACGGGGCTGTCCGACGGCAAATCCTCGCGAACACGGCCCAAGGCGGTGGCGGCCCGGTCGAAATCGCCGAGATGAATCAGGGCGAGTGCCAGATCCTTGAGAATGAGGCAGGCTCCCTCACGGGACTCCTGTTTGCCGGCAAGTAAGGCGAGAACATCTTCGTAGAGCTTGATTGCAATTCGCAGAGACCCTTTGCCACGATGGATAAGGGCAAGGTTGCCGAGGATACCGGCTTCGATCGGAGGGGAACATGCTCGGCGACGAACCTCGACCAACGCCAGTTCCAGTTGTCGCTCCGCGCGCTGATAATCCCCCAGTCGGATGAGGCACCTGGAAACCAGACGGCGACCCCGGGGGCGAAGCATTGGACGACGCGAGCTGGCGCGCAGCCCAAGCAGGGCATGTCTCCAGGCTTCTCGGGGACGGCCCGCCTGGAGGAGAGTCTCGACCCAAAGACGTTCGTGCTCTAATCGCTGCTCGGTTGATGTGGTTCGTGCCGAAGCAAGAAGGCTTACCGCTCCGTCTAGTGTTCCGACTCAGAAGTCATGTTAACGCCTGACCGCCTTGCGAATGACATCGGCTGGTTGCTTGGTCCAGACGAACGGGGTCGGGTGATCATTCCACTCCTTGATATAGCGCCCGATGTGCTTGACCAGCGCTCGG